>JBPYFK010000115.1:0-124914 GCA_051984675.1 Pseudonocardiaceae bacterium
ATGGTGCCGATCCAGTTGAAGAACTTGATCCCGGTCGGTACCGCGATGAGGAAGGTCGTGAAGGAAAAGAACGGCAGGAGCACGGCGCCGGTGGCGAACATGTGATGGGCCCACACCACCACCGACAACATGCTGATGGTCAGGGTGGCGAACACCAGGCCGGTGTAGCCGAACAGCGGCTTGCGGGAGAACACCGGGATGATCTCGGTGATGATCCCGAAGAACGGCAGCGCGACGATGTAGACCTCGGGATGGCCGAAGAACCAGAACGCGTGTTGCCAGAAGATCGCGCCCCCGTTGGCCGGGTCGAATGCGTGCGAGCCGAGGTGCCGGTCAGCCAGCAGCGCGAACAGCGCGGCGGTCAGCACCGGAAACGCCTGCAACACCAGCACGCTGGTGAGCAGGATGTTCCAGGTGAAGATCGGCATCCGAAACATCGTCATGCCGGGCGCGCGCAGGCAGATGATCGTCGTGAGCATGTTGACCCCGCCGAGGATCGTGCCCAGACCGGAGACGATCAGACCCGTGATCCACAGGTCGCCGCCGAAACCGATCGAGTTCGTCGCGCGCGACAGCGGCGCGTAAGCGGTCCAGCCGAAGTCGGCGGCCCCGCCGGGCATGACGAAACCGCTGAGCACGATCAGCCCGCCGAACAGGAACAGCCAGTACGAGAAGGCGTTCAGGCGGGGGAAGGCGACGTCGGGGGCGCCGATCTGCAACGGCAGCACGCAGTTGGCGAATCCGAACAGGATCGGGGTCGCGAACAGCAGCAACATGATCGTGCCGTGCATGGTGAACAGCTGGTTGTACTGTTCCTGGGACAGGAACTGCAGCCCCGGCGACGCGAGTTCACCGCGCATCAGCAGCGCCATCGCGCCGCCGACCAGGAAGAACCCGAACGCGGTCACGGTGTAGAGCACACCGATCTCCTTCGGGTCAGTGGTGTGCAACCAACGCAGCGCATAGCCGGTCGGCCCCTGACCCGGCGGCGGGAACGGGCGACTGGCTGGGGGAGAGGACGCGGGTGTGGCCATGCGCTCCTCGGTTTCAAGACGGGGTTTCCAGACGGGTTCGAGGCGGGGTTTCGAGGCGGGCTTGAGCAAACGCGGGCTTAGCGAACGAGGTCCGACACGCCACGCAACACGCTAAGCCTGGCGGCGGGAGGCGGCAGCTCGGCGTGGTCACCGGGTCCCGCAGGTGGGCCATGAGCTGAAGCGTTTGCGGCTTCGGTGTGCCGGGTAGAGCGGGTGCTGACGCACCTGGCCGCCTATCCGTGTGATCGAGGTTCCTGTTATGGCTCAGTTGGTGTCCGATTACGTGCTCAAACGCCTGCGCGAGTGGGGTGTGGAGAAGGTCTTCTCGTACCCGGGCGACGGGATCAACGGGTTGCTGGGGGCTTGGGGGAGGGCCGGCAACGACCCGCGTTTCGTGCAGGCGCGGCACGAGGAGCTGGCCGCGTTCGAAGCCGTCGGATACGCGAAGTTCTCCGGGCGCGTCGGGGTGTGCGCCGCCACGGGCGGCCCGGGCGCGATCCATCTGCTCAACGGCCTCTACGACGCGAAGCTGGACCACGTGCCGGTGGTCGCGATCATAGGGCAGGTCAGCCGAAGCTCGCTGGGTGGCTCCTACCAGCAGGAAGTCGACCTGATGTCGTTGTACAAGGACGTCGCCAGCGACTACCTGGAGATGGTCACGGTTGCCGAGCAGTTGCCGAACGTCCTCGATCGCGCGATGCGGACCGCCCAGGGACGGCGCACCGTGACGGCCGTGATCATCCCCAATGACGTCCAGGATCTGGAGTACGCACCGCCACGTCACGAGTTCAAGATGGTGCCGTCGAGCCTGGGGATGTCCCGGTCCGCGCCGGTACCTTCGGCGGCGGATCTGGACCGGGCAGCCGACGTGCTGAACTCCGGGTCCCGGGTCGCGATGCTGGTCGGGCAGGGCGCCCGGGACGCGGTCGACGAGGTGGTCGAGACCGCCGACGTGCTGGGTGCGGGCGTGGCGAAGGCACTGCTGGGCAAGGATGTCCTGCCGGACGACCTACCGTTCGTCGCCGGTGCCGCCGGGCTGCTGGGAACCAAGCCGTCCTACGAACTGATGCGCGACTGCGACGCGCTGCTGGTGGTGGGCTCCAGCTTTCCCTACAGCCAGTTTCTGCCCGAGTTCGACCAGGCGCGGGCGGTCCAGATCGACATCGATCCGAACCTGATCGGCATGCGGTACCCGTTCGAGGTCAACCTGGTCGGTGACGCCCGGGACACCCTGCGAGCGCTGCTGCCGAAACTGCGGCGGAAGACCGACCGGTCCTGGCGCGAACTCGTCGAACGCAACGTGCGGGAGTGGTGGAACATCATGGATCGACGCGCGCACGTGGACGCGGAGCCGATCAACCCGGAACGGGTGTTCCACGAGCTCTCGCCGCAACTGCCCGACAACGTGATCCTGACGTCGGATTCGGGTTCCGCGGCCAACTGGTACGCCCGCCACCTGCGGATGCGTGCGGGAATGCGGGGCTCGCTGTCGGGAACGCTGGCGACCATGGGACCCGGCGTTCCCTACGCCAGCGGCGCGAAGTTCGCGCACCCGGACCGGCCGGTGATCGCACTGGTGGGTGACGGTGCCATGCAGATGAACGGCATCAACGAGCTGATCACGATCGCCTACTACTGGCAGGAGTGGACAGACCCGAGACTGATCGTGGCCGTGCTCAACAACCAGGACCTCAATCAAGTGACGTGGGAGATGCGGGCCATGGGTGGCGCGCCCCAGTTCCTGCCCTCCCAGCGGCTGCCCGACTTCGGCTACGCCCGCTATGCCGAGTCGCTCGGCTTGGCGGGGCACCGGCTGGACGACCCGGGACAGGTCGAGGGCGCGTGGCAGCACGCACTGTCGGCGGACCGCCCGTGCGTGCTGGAGTTCGTCACCGATCCGTCCATCCCGCCGATCCCGCCCAGAACCGAGCTGGACCAGATGGAGAAGGTGGCCAGCGCGCTGCTTCGAGGCGACCCGGCGGCCTGGCAGGTCGTCAAGGAGGGTGTGCGGGCCAAAGCGCAGGATTATCTCCCCGGACGCTCCAATTCGCATTAACCGTCCACAAGAGACGATTGGGGGCGGACGATGGCCGGTTCGCGCGTTGTGGTGGTGACCGGTGCCAGCGCCGGGATAGGGCGAGCGACCGCCACCGCCTACGGTCGCCGTGGCGCCAAGGTGGCCTTGCTAGCGCGCGGGTATCGGGGGCTGGAGGCCGCCGCCGCGGACGTCGCGGAAGCCGGAGGCACGCCACTGGTGATCCCGGTCGACGTGGCCGATGCGCATGCGGTCGAGGACGCGGCGAGGCAGACCGAAGCCACCCTGGGTCCGGTGGACATCTGGGTCAACGCCGCGTTCACCACGGTCTTCTCCCCGTTCCAGGAGCTCACCCCGGAGGAGTACCGGCGGGTGACCGAGGTCTGTTACCTCGGTTTCGTGCACGGCACCATGGCGGCGCTGAAGCGGATGCGGCCCCGCGACCGAGGAACGATCGTGCAGGTCGGTTCCGCCCTGGCGTATCGCGGGGTTCCGTTGCAGTCAGCGTATTGCGGCGCCAAGCACGCCATCCAGGGGTTCCACGAGTCCCTTCGCTGCGAACTGCTCCACGAGCGCAGCGGCGTCCATACGACCATGGTGCAGCTCCCCGCGGTCAACACCCCGCAGTTCTCGTGGGGGCGGTCTCGACTCACCCAGCACCCGCAGCCGATGCCCCCGATCTACCAGCCGGAAATGGCCGCCCGCGCGATACTGCACGCCGGAGATCATCCCCGGCGCCGGGAGCACTGGGTCGGCGGCAGCACCGTCGTGACGTTGATCGCCGACGCGCTCGCACCTGGGTTACTGGATCGTTACCTGGCCCGAGTGGGGTATCAGGTGCAGCAGACCGACCAGGTGGACGACCCGCGACGCGCCGAGAACCTGTGGAAACCGGCTGACGTCCGGGAGGACTACGGCGCCCACGGTGTGTTCGACCGGTTCGCCCACGCGCGGGGCGTGCAGCCCTGGGCCTCCCGGCACCACGGCGCGCTGGCGCTGGCGGCCGCGGGGACCGCCGCGTTCGGCCGTCGGTTGCTGCGCAAGCGTTCCTGAACCCGCGCTCAGCGGCTGTCGGAGCGGATTCGGGTGGAGATGCATGATTCCGGCCCGGTACGGGTACCGCCAAGACAACGAACATGTGTACCCGTGCCGAGGAGGTGGCCCGGGTGGCCGGCGACGGCTCCGCGTCGCACGAGCACGCGGAAGGTGCGTGGAAGCGCAGCGACATCACCGTGGTGGACCCTCGGGTCATCAGGCGGGCCGTGGCAGCGGCAGCGATCGGGAACGTCACCGAGTGGTTCGACTTCGGAGTGTTCGCCTACGTGGCGACCACGATCGGCAAGGTGTTCTACCCGCAGTCCAATTCGACGGTGCAGTTGCTGGCCGCGTTCGGGACGTTCGCCGCCGCTTTCGTCGTGCGCCCACTCGGTGGGCTGTTCTTCGGGCCGCTGGGCGACCGGATCGGTCGGACCCGGGTACTGGCGCTGACCATGATCATGATGGCGCTGGGCACGTTCGTGATCGGCGTGATTCCCGGATACGCCTCGATCGGCATCGCGGCACCGGTCCTGTTGCTGCTGGCGCGGCTGACGCAGGGATTCTCCACCGGCGGTGAGTACGGCGGCGCGATGACCTTCATCGCGGAGTACGCGCCGGACCGGCGTCGCGGATTCCTGGGAAGCTGGCTGGAGTTCGGCACGCTCACCGGTTACGTGCTGGGGGCGGCCATCGTCACGGTCCTCAGCGCGACGCTGCCCGGGCCGGCGCTGCTGGCCTGGGGTTGGCGGGTCCCGTTCCTGATCGCCGGTCCGCTCGGCGTCACCGGCCTGTACCTGCGGCTGAAGCTGGAGGAAACGCCGGCCTTCGCGCGCCTGACCGGGTCCGAAGAGCACCGGGGCAGGTCCGAACGGTACCGGGGCAACCGGCTCCGGGACGAGTTCAAGGGCATCGGCCGGCACTGGCACGCACTGCTGGTGTGTGTCGGGCTGGTGCTGGTGTTCAACGTGACGAACTACATGCTCACCTCCTACATGCCGACCTACCTCACCGAGGTCGTGCCAGCGCACGGCGGGCGGATGATGGGCGACACCGAGTCGTACCTGCTCCAGATCGCGGTGATGCTGGTGATGATGCTGGTCATCACGTTCGTCGGGCGGTTGTCCGACCGGGTGGGCCGGAAACCGGTGGCGTTCACCGGCTGCGTGGCCCTGGTCGTGTTGTCGGTGCCTTCAGCGCTGCTGATCCAGCTGCACAGCACGGCGGGTGTCTTCGTCGGGCTGCTGCTGATGGGGCTGATGCTGGTGCTGTTCAGCGCCACCATGCCGTCCACCCTGCCGGCGCTGTTCCCGACCAGCATCCGGCAGGGCGGACTGTCGATCGGGTACAACGTCTCGGTCGCGTTGTTCGGCGGCACGGTCGCGACCGTGATGACCGCGTTGATCAGCGCGACCGGCAACCTGACCTGGCCGGGCTACTACCTGGCGGCGGCCGGCGTGGTGGGTGCGCTGGCGCTGGCGTTCACGAAGGAGTCGGCGAAGCAGCCCCTGGAAGGCTCGACCCCGTCGGTCGAGTCCGAACAGGAGGCTCGCACACTGGCGAACACCGGACAGTAATCGAAGCACCGCGTGTACCCCCCATTCGTGTGACGTGATGGACGGTCCGCAATGGACGGCCCGGAGGCGGTGACGTGCTCTGTCACCTCCCGGTAACGATCCGACTGCTGCCGCTTCTCGATCGTCGGTGGCTCCTCAAACAGCTCCCGTGCGACACCGATATGGGAAGGGACTACCGCTTCACATGGAGCCAGCGAGGGCGCGATGAGCGAACACTCCGAACACCGCTTTCGGCTGTACGACGTTACCGGCCCGCAGGCGGCTGCCCATGTCGCTGGGTGCACCTGCGGCTGGCAGGACACTGACAATCCCACCGACCAGCGCATGGGCGCCTACATGCGCTGGAAGCGCGAGCACATGGACGGCGCCGATCAGCACGCCCGCTCCGAGGCTGCCTGAGGGACTACCACCCGTGTGCCCTGCTGTCCCGCGCTTTCGTCCCTGAGCGCGGGCTCGAACGCGTGTCCGGTAGCTGACCGGTCGCGGTCTTTCCTGGGCAGCGCGTCGGATTCGGTGGCGCGAGATCAATCGGTCCAAACCGGACCGGCGCCGCGGTCGCGCTCGAACTGCGGGCGAGAGATCGCGGCCATACGATCCCTGATGAGGCGCTTCCGCGCGCCGCCGGTAGTGGGTTGGAGGGGGGCAAGAGTGGCGTCGCCTCCGGGTCGTGCACGTTCCGGGCACCGGGCTGGGGATTCCCACCCCACGGTGCCCGCGCCCGGTGAGCTGCCCAGCGCTCAGGCCGTGCTCGCACGCGCCCACTTCGAGAACTTCCCGGTAGCCTCGCGGATTCTCCCGCGCGGGCTGCGCCAGCACCTGCTCGCCCTGTACGGCTTCTTCCGGCTGGTCGACTACGCCGGTGACGAGGCTCCCGGTGATCGGGAGTCGCTGCTCGAACTGTTGGAGCACGACCTCACGCGGGCGTACCGCGGCACTCCGCGTGTCCCGCTGCTGCGGGCACTGGCGCCGACCGTGCGCCAGTGCGGCATCCCGCGCGAACTCCTGGTCCGGCTGATCGACGCGAACCGGCGGGACCAGCGCGTGCGCCGCTATGACACGTACGCCGAGCTGCTCGATTACTGCGCGCTGTCGGCGAACCCCGTGGGCGAGTCGGTCCTGTACGTGTTCGGCTGTGCCCGCGCCGAGCTCATCGCGCTGTCGAACCAGGTGTGCACCGCCCTCCAGCTTCTGGAGCACTGGCAGGACATCGGGGAGGACTTCCAGCACGACCGCGTGTACCTGCCGCTGGAGGATCTGCGGCGGTTCGACTGCCAGGAGATGGACCTCGCCGCTGGGAGCGCACCTCCCCGGTTGCGCAGGTTGGTCCAGTTCGAGATCGGCCGAGCGCGGCGGATGCTCGACGACGGCGCTCCGCTGGTCGGCCGGCTGTCCGGGCTGGCCCGGTTGACAGTGGCCGGGTACGTGGCCGGCGGCCGGGCCACGGCGGCGGCCTTCGCCGGCGCCGGGTACGACCCACTGCGCACGGACGTGCGACCGGCCCGGTCGCGGACCGTGGCCGAGTGGGTCCGATTGTGCGTTTCGGGGGGATCTTGGTGACTTCGTCGACGCAGGTGCGGGAGGCATACCGGGAGTGTGAGCGGATCACCCGGACGCGCGCCGCCAACTTCTCGTACGGTATCCGGTTGCTCGCACCGACCAAACGCCGAGCTCTCTCGGCGGTCTACGCGTTCGCTCGCCGCGTGGATGACATCGGGGACGGTGATCTGCCGGTCGAGCGGAAACTCAGCGAGCTCGACCGGGCCAGGAACGACATTCGCTCGGTCGGCCTGGATTCCTTCGATCCGGTGCTCGTGGGACTCGCGGATGCCGCGAGCAGGCTGCCGATTCCGCTGGGCGCGTTCGACGAGCTCATCGACGGGTGCGAGGCCGATGTGCGGGGAGTGCGCTACCGCACGTTCGACGAGCTGCTGCTCTACTGCCGAAACGTGGCGGGCTCGATTGGTCGGCTGTCGCTGGGGGTGTTCGGCGCGGCCGATCAGGCCACGTCCCAGCCTCATGCGGATGCGCTGGGAGTCGCCTTGCAGCTCACCAACATTCTCCGGGATCTCCGAGAGGATCGGCTCAACGGTCGCATTTACCTACCCGCGGAGGACCTGGAGAGGTTCGGGGTTCACCTGGACCTGACCACGGAGGGCGCGCTGGCGGACAGCACGGAGAAGCTGAGCGGTCTGATCCACTTCCAGGCTCGGCGCGCCGATCGGTGGTACGCGGACGGGTTCCGACTGCTTCCGATGCTCGACCGCCGCAGTCGCGCGTGCTGCGCGTCGATGGCCGGTATCTATCACGAGCTTCTCCAGCGGATCGCCGCCCATCCTGCCATCGTCGTGCGCGACCGCGCCTCGCTCTCGGGCTGGGCGAAAGCCGGCGTCGCGGCCCGTTCGCTCGTAGGGAAAATGCCATGAGTCGAGGTCATGTCGCTGTCGTCGGGGGCGGGCTCGCCGGCATCACGGCCGCGTTGCGCTGCGCCGACGCGGGTTTCGGCGTGACGGTGTTGGAGGCGCGCCCGCGACTGGGTGGTGCGACGTGCTCCTTTCGTCGGGGTGACCTGACGGTCGACAATGGACAGCACGTTTTCCTGCGCTGTTACGGCGATTACACCGATCTCTTGCGGAGGATGGGTGTTCTGGGTGGCGTTTGCGTTCAGTCCAGGTTTCACGCCCCGATCGTTGTCCCGTATGGGCGGCCGTTCGCGCTGCGGCGGTGCCAGCTTCCCGCACCCGCGCACCTCGCGCCCGTGTTGACTGGTCACCGTGCGCTGACGGTTCGGCAACGCGCCCGGGTGGTGCGCACGGTCATGGCGTTGCGCCAGCTGGATCCCGAGAACCCCGAACTGGATCGGATGAGCTTCGGTGACTGGCTGGATGCGCAGCGCGAATCTCGCCGCGGTGTTCAGGTGCTGTGGGGACTGGTGTCCGTCGCCGCGCTCAACGCCGACCCGTACCAGTCCTCGCTCGCGCTGGCGGCGAAGGTGTTCCAGAAAGGAATGCTGGACACCGCCGACGGTGGGGATATCGGCATGCCCCAGCGCCCGCTCGGCGAGCTGCACGGCACTGCCGCGCAGCAAGCGCTGACCGGCGCCGGTGCTGTGGTCCGCCTGCAAAGCAAGGTTCGCGCGATACGCCGAAATCCGAACGCCCTGCAGATGATCGTCCACAATGGTGGGTCGGACGCGCAGCTGGAGGCCGATGCCGTCGTGGTCGCTGTTCCGCACCAGGCGGCCAGCACGCTGCTGTCCGAACACCTGCCGGAGCAAAGCCGCCGGTGGTCTGGGTTGTCGGCGTCGCCCATCGTCAACGTGCACGTGGTGTACGACCGGCAGGTGACCGACCTGCCGATGGCCGCCGTGATCGACTCGCCTCTGCAGTGGGTCTTCGACCGCACCACGGTCGCCGGGGCTTCGCGGGGGCAGTATCTGGCGGTGTCACTGTCAGCGGCGGACGCGTACATCAACGCCCGCACCGAGGATCTCCGGCAGCGGTTCCTTCCCGCACTGCAAGAGGCTTTCCCGCGTGCGCGTCATGCTCGCGTACTCGACTTCTTCGTGACCCGCGAGCCACGGGCCACCTTCCTCCAGGCGCCAGGCACCAGAGCGTTGCGCCCGTCCGCCAGCACCGGTATCCCCGGCCTGGTGCTCGCCGGAGCATGGACGGGCACGGGATGGCCCGACACGATCGAGTCAGCGGTGGCGAGCGGAATTCGCGCCGCCGAGGTAGTAGATCGCACCTGCAGTGACCGTGGCGTGGAGGTGACCGCATGACGTCGTCCACCCTTCCCTCTGCCCTGCTGACCGCACGCGAGTACGTCGACCCGGAACTGCGCAAGGCCGTCAGCCGACTCGATGACGGCAGTCGGCGGGTCAGCGAATACCACCTGGGCTGGACACAGGCCGACGGATCACCCGGCGAGGGTGTCGGCAAGGCTTTGCGGCCCGCGCTGGTCCTGCTCTCCGCTCAGGCCGTCACCGGAGAGGCCGGGCAGGCCGTCCCGGCGGCGGCTGCCGTCGAACTGGTGCACAACTTCTCGCTGCTGCACGACGACGTGATGGACGGCGACACCTCGCGTCGGCACCGACCGACAGCGTGGACGGTCTTCGGGCGTTCCGCCGCGTTGCTCGCCGGAGACGCCCTGCTCACCCTGGCCACCGACGTGCTGCTGGACACGACCTCGCCCTACGGACCGGCGGCGGCGAGGTCGCTGTCGGCCACGGTGACCCAGCTCATCGCCGGCCAGTCCGCCGATCTGGACTTCGAGCACCGGCTGGACGTCACGCTCGACGAGTGCCTGCGCATGGTGGCCGGGAAGACGGCGGCACTGCTGGCCTGCTCGGCATCGATCGGTGCGCTCTACGTCGGCGCTCCGCGAGACACCGTCGCGCGGCTGCACGCGTTTGGCGCCGAGCTGGGCATGGCCTACCAGGTCGTCGACGATTTCCTGGGCTTGTGGGGAGATTCGGAGATCACGGGCAAGCCGGTGCTGTCCGACCTGCGCGCCCGCAAGAAGTCCTTACCGGTCGTGCATGCGCTGACGTCCGGTACGCCAGCAGGGCAGCGGTTGCGCGCGCTGTACGGGCAACCCGACCCGCTTTCCGAAAAGCAGTTGGAGCAGGCGGCCGAGATGGTGTGCCAGGCCGGGTCCCGGGAATGGGCACTGGCTGAGTGTGAACGCCGGCTCACCTCGGCCCAGCGGCATCTGTCCCGGAGCGCCTGCGACGGCACCACGATCGAATCGTTGACTGAACTGGCCGAGTTCATCGTGCGGAGGCAACGGTGACCGAAGAAGCACTCACCGATCACACCGTCATCGGAGTACCCGAGGAGACGGGCGTCCCAGTACAGGAAAGGTCCGAACTCCAGCCGGATCGCACTGCCGGCGTCGTCAGGCGCGGCGCGGAGGCGATGGTGGCGGCGCGCGAGCACCTGCTCGGGTTGCAGGACCCCGCCGGTTGGTGGAAAGGGGAGCTGGAAACCAACGTGACCATGGACGCCGAGGATCTGCTGCTCCGGCAGTTCCTCGGCATCCGCACCAGCACCGAAACCGCCGAAGCCGCCCGCTGGATCAGAACGAAACAGCGCGCCGACGGCACCTGGGCGAACTTCTACGGAGGCCCGGGCGACCTCTCCACCACCGTCGAGGCGTATGTGGCGCTCAAGCTGGCCGGTGACGACGTGGACAGCTCGCACATGGTCGCCGCCCGACAGTGGATACTGGAACAAGGCGGGCTGGAAGCGACTCGGGTGTTCACGCGAATCTGGATGGCCCTGTTCGGCCAGTGGCCGTGGGACGACCTGCCCGCCATGCCGCCGGAGTTGGTGCTGCTGCCACCGTCGGTCCCGCTGAACCTCGCGGACTGGGGATGCTGGGCGCGGCAGACCATCGTGCCGCTGACGGTCGTGTGCACCCTACGGCCGTACCGTGACCTCGGTATCGACATCGGGGAGCTACGCACCGGCCACGTCCCGGCACGGACGCAACACCCGGCGCTGTCCTGGGAGCGCGCCTTCCAAACACTGGACCGTGCGCTGCATCTTTACCACCGGCGACCGATCCGGTGGTTGCGCAGGAACGCGATGCGGCGTGCCGCCGAGTGGATCGTCGCGCGCCAGGAAGCCGACGGCTCGTGGGGTGGTATCCAACCGCCCTGGGTGTATTCGTTGCTCGCGTTGCACCTGCTCGACTACCCGCTGGACCACCCGGTGATGCGGAAAGGACTGGAAGGTCTGGAGCGCTTCCTGATCCGCGAGCAGACTGACACGGGGACGGTCCGCAGGCTGGAAGCGTGCCAGTCCCCGGTATGGGACACAGTGCTCGGCATGCAGGCGTTGCTCGACGCGGGCCTGCCCGCTGATCACCCCGCGCTGCGTCGCGCCACCGATTTCGTGCTCGGCGAGGAGATCCGGGTCCGTGGCGACTGGGCTGTCCGCCGCCCGGAGGTTCCGTCCGGTGGTGGCTGGGCGTTCGAATTCGACAACGACGGGTACCCGGACGTGGACGACACGGCCGAGGTGCTACTCGCCCTGAACAGGGTTGACCACACCGACCCGGCGGCGAGGGATGCCGCGATCCAGCGGGGCGTGCGCTGGCTCCGTGGCATGCAGTCCGCCGACGGCGGGTGGGGTGCCTTCGACGCGGACAACACCCAGTGGCTGGTGACCAAGCTCCCGTTCTGCGACTTCGGTGCGGTGATCGACCCGCCGTCGGCCGATGTCACCGCCCACGTGATCGAGGCGCTGTGCGTGCTCGGGTATCAGCGTCACCTGGCCGTGCGCAGGGGAGTGGCGTGGTTGCTGGTCAACCAGGAGGCGTCCGGTTCCTGGTACGGGCGCTGGGGCGCGAACCACGTCTACGGCACCGGTGCGACGGTGCCGGCGTTGGTCCGTGCCGGTCTCGTGCCCGAACACCCCGCGCTGCGGCGTGCGGTGCGCTGGCTGGAGGAGCACCAGAACGGCGACGGTGGCTGGGGCGAAGACATGCGCTCCTACGACGATCCGTCCTGGATCGGCCGGGGAACCTCGACCGCGTCCCAAACCGCGTGGGCCTTGCTGGCGCTTCTCGCCGTCGACCGCCACGACACTGACGCGGTCCGGCGCGGGATCGACTACCTCGCCAGTACCCAGCGCGGCGACGGAACCTGGGACGAACCGCAGTTCACCGGTACCGGGTTCCCGGGCGACTTCTACCTCAACTACCACCTCTACCGGCTGATCTTCCCGCTGAACGCGCTCGGCCGGTACCAGCAGGCCATCGCGGCACGGGCAGGCGAGTGAGATGCCGGGGAAGCTGGTTGTCTGCGCTCCGCTGCGGTGCGAAGCCCGCGCGGCGCGGCGGGGGCTGCCGCCGGAGGTCGTCTACCGAACGGGGTATGGGCCGCGTCGCAGTGGCCGTACGAAACTGCCGGACTTCGACGTGCTGGCGATCGCGGGCCTCGCCGGTGGCCTCAGCCCCGCCGTGCACAGCGGGGAGGTCGTCGTGGGCAGCGAAATCCGAGGCGGCGCCGGCGCGGTGCCGTGCCCCTCGGCTCAAGCCCTGGCCGACGACCTCCGTGCGCACGGCCTGCCGGTGCACTGCGGCCCGATCGTCACCACGGATCACGTGGTGCGGGGGGCCGAGCGCGCCGCATTGGCGCGCACCGGCGCGCTCGCGGTGGACATGGAGTCGGCGGTGCTGGCGGTGGCGGCCGGGGACCGGCCACTCGCCGTAGTGCGCGTGGTCGTGGATACACCCGGTACACCGTTGGTGGATATCCGTACACCGCACCGGGTGCTCAAGGCGCTGCGGCGCTTGCGCCGCGTCGGGCCGGTGCTGGTGCGATGGAACGCAGGGCGCCCGTGGAATGCAGGCCAGCCTTGGAATGCAGGCCAGTCCTGGAATGCAGGGCACCCGTGGAAGGAGGTGCGCTGATGGCGATCCCGATGCGCCAGTCGGTCCGCGTCGGCGCCTACCTGCTCAAGCAGAAGGTGCTGCGCCGCAAGAAATTCGCGCTGACGCTGGAGCTGGAACCGCTGTTCGCCTGCAACCTCGCGTGCGCGGGCTGCGGCAAGATCCAGCACCCGGCGAGCGTGCTCAAGCAACGGATGCCGGTGGAGCAGGCGGTGGCGGCGGTCGAGGAGTGCGGCGCGCCGGTCGTGTCGATCGCCGGCGGTGAGCCGCTGATGCACCCCGAGATCGACGTCCTCGTCGACGAGCTGATCAAGCGGAAGAAGTTCGTCTACCTGTGCACCAACGCGCTGCTGATGCCCCGCAAGATCGACAAGTTGCGCCCGTCGCCGTACTTCGCCTGGGCGGTGCACATCGACGGGTTGCGCGACCGGCACGACGCGTCGGTGTGCAAGTCCGGCGTGTTCGACCAGGCGGTCGAGAACATCCGGGACGCGCAGCGGCGCGGCTTCCGGGTCACCACGAACAGCACGTTCTTCAGCACCGACACCCCGAAAGCGGTGATCGACGTGCTGGACTACCTGAACAACGAGCTGCGCGTGGACCAGATGATGCTGTCGCCGGCCTACGCCTACGAGAAGGCACCGGACCAGGAGCACTTCCTCGGCGTGACCGAGACGCGTGAGCTGTTCCGCAAGGTGTTCGCGGAAGGCCGCCGCAAGCGGTGGCGGCTGAACCACTCGCCGCTGTTCCTGGACTTCCTCGAAGGCACGGTCGACTTCAGCTGCACGGCGTGGGCGATCCCGTCCTACTCGCTGTTCGGCTGGCAGCGGCCCTGCTACCTGATGGCCGACGGCTACGCGGGCAGCTACCAGGAGTTGCTCGACGACACCGACTGGGAAGCCTACGGGCGGGGTCGGGACGCCCGGTGCGCCAACTGCATGGCGCACTGCGGATACGAACCCACAGCGGTGTTCGCCACGCTGGGGTCGCTTCGCGAGTCCCTGCGGGCGCTTCGCGGCTGACCCGGCCTGCGGCCGCATCCTGACCAGCGGAATGCGTCACATTCGACGACCGAAGGGGGAGACGAATGCGGGGGTGTTCAGCTACGGTGGTACAGCTTTGCTTACCTGGGGCTCGATACCGAGCCCGGCGCCAGGCCACCGGTTCGCCGGTCGGCAGGCCCACCTCGTACCCCATGCCGAACCCTTCCAGAGCAGCCCAACACGTGCGAACAATTCACCTCGAAGCGCTCCCAGCGCATCTCTGGCACGCGTGCAAGCATCTCGTCGAGACCGCGGTCGCGCCGCTGCTGCTGTTCTACCTGCTGTTCAGCCTGACCGGCCTCACCGGCGGCCTGTTGGCCGCGCTGGGCTGGGCGGTCGCGGCCCTGGCGTGGCGCCTGGTGCGTCGCGCGCCGATTCCCGGCATTCTCCTGATCACGACCGGCCTGCTGGTGGTCCGCACCGTCGTCGGCTTCATGACCGGAAGCTCGTTCCTGTACTTCCTGGAGCCGAGCCTGCAGAACTTCCTGTTCGCGGCCGTGCTGCTGGCAACCCTGCCGTTCGAGCGGTCGTTCCTCGCCAAGCTCGCTGACGACTTCTGCGCCTTCCCGCCGACCCTCACGCGCAACGCGCGCGTGCAGCGCTTCTTCCGGCGGGTGTCGTTGCTGTGGGCCGTGGTGTTCACCGTCAACGGCCTGACCACGTTGTGGGCCCTGGCCCAGGCCACGCTCGCGGACTTCGTCGTGGTGACCACTGGAGGCTCGTTCACGCTGATCGCCCTCGCTGCGGCGGCCTCGTTGCTGTGGTTCCGGCGGGAACTGCGTGGCGAGGGGATCAAGCTCAGCTTCGGCCGCCGACCGGCTGCCGCGTGAGCTTGGCCGCCTGAACCTCGCCGCCTGAACTTCACTGACCGAAGCGGCGGGACAGCCGGTGAAACGCCTCCGGGAGCGCGCCCTGTAGCCGTGCCGGGATGGTCAGCCAACGCGGCACGAACACCTCGAACTGGCCCCGTTCGACGGCTCGCAGGAGCGCGTCCGCGACCGCCTCGGGGCGGACTGGGTGGGGGAACCGGCGGTCGTAGGGTTTCCCGCGCGTGTGGAAGAAGGGCGTGCGGACCGCGCCCGGGAGCACGGTACTCACACCAACGCCGTGACCAGCGGTTTCGTAACGGACACTTGCCGCGAACGTCCGCAGGCCAGCCTTTGTCGCCGCATACACGGCCTCGTGACGCACGCCGATCGCGGCGACGGAGGACACGAACACCACGTGGCCCCGCCGCCTCCGTAGCATCATTGGCACCACTGCCCGCGTGAGTTCCATGGGCGCGGTGAGGTTCACGCTGACGAGATGGGACAGGTCATCGCTGGCCATCGCATCGAGGGCACCCATCCACCCGATGCCAGCGTTGTTGATCAGCAGGTCGGCGTCCTGGCCCGCCTCCGCCGCGCGCTGGATGCCTGCCGTCGTGGCGAGGTTGGCCAGCACGGGGTGACCATCGGTGCGGGCGGCCACCGCGGCCAGCCGAGCCTCGTCCCGCCCCACCAGTGTCAGCCGGCACCCCGCGGCGGCCAGGGCTTCCGCCGTCGCCGCGCCGATCCCCGACGTCGCTCCGGTGACCAGCGCCGTACTGCCCGACACGGTCATCCCCATGTCGCCTCCTCGCCGGGACCGCGCTCCCGTGCGCGCTCCGCCGCCCGGCGCAGGTGCTCGGCGCGGTGGGTCAGCACCGCGATGGAGGCCACGATCACCACACCGGACGCCACCTCGCCGGCGAGAGCGGGCGTGGTGGTCACGATCGCTTCGCCCAACCAGCTCATCCCGATCGCGATCCCGACCAGCGGGTCGACCGTCGTGATCACCGCCAACGCGGGCGAGATCAACTTGCCGTGCTGGAAGGTGTTCTGGCTGAGCAGGAAGCCGGTCGGGCCGACGACGCACACCACGTACAGCGCCCAGTGGTGGAACGGTTCGCCGAGGCCACCCAGCCGCACGTGGCCGGCCACCACCTTCATCAGCCCGGCTGTCACCCCGTACAGCACGCCGGTGGCCGTGGCGAGCGCGATGGCGCCGATCTCGCCGGGAAACGACTTCGCCGCCACCAGGCAGGCCACCAGCAGCAGCCCGAGGATCGACGCCAGGGGCAGCACGGACCGTCCGTTGAACTCGGCGGCGGCACCGCTGGGCTGAGCCAGCAGCAGGAAGGCGGCCAGCCCACCAGCACATCCCAGCGCGCCCAGCGCGACGATCCGGTCCAGCTGCCGCCCACCGATCCACGCCGCGAACACGGCACCGAACAGGACGCCGGTCACCAGCAGCGGTTGCACCAGCACCAGCGGACCGAACGCCAACGCCACCACCTGCAGCGACAGTCCCAGGGTCACCGTGGCCAGGCTCACCACCCAGACCGGCCGGCGCACGAGCTCCACCAGCAACCGGGGATTGAGCGCCTGATGCCGGGGCACCTGCTGCGCGACACGCTGCTGCATCGCGCTAGCCAGCCCGAAGGAGGCAGCTCCGGCGATCGCCGCGGGTACGGCCACGGCAAACACGGCGCTGTTCGACGTCAACGGTCGTCCCTGGTCTCGGGTGCGGTCTCGCTGGCCTGGATGTCACCGAAAGCGCTGCGCAGGTGGTCTGCGAGCTTGTCCGGGACCGGCACCAACCCAGTATCCATCGTGATGCCGAACGCGACCGAGTCGTGCCAGTTGAGGGCCCCGACCGCGAGACCGACCCCCTCCGCCAGCGGCAGCACCGGGAACACCGCCGTCATCAGCGCCCCGGCCACGCGTGGGGGACGTCGCCGTCCCGGAAGGATCGAGACGATCGCGTTGAGGAACCTGCGGTGGTAGACGCGCCGGACCAGCCAGGCGTGCACCGGCGCCGGCAGCAGCCCGAGCGCGGCCAGCACCGCGCCGGCGGCAGCCGGCTGGCTGTCGCGCCTCGGGTCGGCGAGCAGGGTCGCGACCTCGGCGACGCGCTGCGCCGGGGGCATGGGGCCGACCGGAAGGTCGACCGACACCGCGACCGTGTGGTTACCCGGCTTGTCGGCACCGGCTCCACCGTCCCGCGTGCGGGTCGTCATCGGGACCATGGCCCGGAACCGCTGACCGGGGCTGGTGCCGCCGCACCCGTCGAGCAGCCGATGCAACGCCTCGGCCACGACGCCCAGCAACAGGACGCTGGTGCCCATGCGCCGGGCGCGAGCGTGCTCGCGGACGGCCGCGGCGGGCAGCTCGACGAACTCGAACCGCCGGCCGACCGTGCTGTGCCCCGTCGGCCCGGTCACCGGAGCGGTGCCCGCGCCGGCGAGACCAATCAGGCCACGGCCGATCTCGCGGATGCGTTGCCGCCACGGCTGCCCAGCTGCCGTGGTCTGGCGGGTGGTCGGCGAGTCCTCGAAATCGTCCTGCAGCAGGCGCAAGAGGTTGCTCGCCATCGCGATCCCGTCGCCCAGTGCATGGTGCATCTTCACCAGCAATGTGGTGCTTTCCGCAGCCAGATCGCGCACGAGCAGCAGTTGCCACGGCGGGCGGTCGGTGCGTACCGACGACGTGAAGAACTCCTCCCACACCTCGTGCCACCGGTCGACATTTCCCGGCGGGAGCTCCCGAACGTCCACGTGCTCGGCCGGATTGACGTCATCACAGGGCATCCACACCGGCCGTCGCCCGCGTCGCCGAACCAAGCGGCGGTGCAGCATCGGCAGCGTCGCCGACCGACGCTTGATCAGTCCGGTGAGGTGCGCGAACCAGTCCTCGGTGGACATGTCGGTGCTTGCGCCTGCCAGCCGGACGACCGCCCCGATCTGCTGGGGAACCTCGGGAGTCGTGGCATACACGAAAAAGGCGTCCTGCGGGCGCAACGCGCGCTGACCGCGATGTCGGGGCAAGCCAGCGAGCGCGCGAACCTGGTGGCGGAACTCGCTGGCCTGGGCATGCCGCAGGGCGCGCTGTTCCGCGCTGCCCAGCCGCTGGGGATCAGCGACCAGGGACCGCAGCACGGTGGACAGATCAGTCTCATGTGGACATAGGTGGGCGAGCCCGGATTTCGCCATCAACGCGGCATTCCCGCGCCCGTGCCCCGCGATCGGTTCGAACATCACCACGGCACGGCCGCACGCGAGGGCTTCCAGAGCGGTAGCGCCGCCTGCGTTGGTCACCACGACGTCGGCGCTGGCGGTGACAGATGCCATGTCCCGCACCCAGCCCAGTGGGACCAGCCTCGGATCATCGGCGGCGCGAGCGGCCAGCCGCTCGCGGAGCACCTCATTGCGCCCGCAGACCACCACGACCCGGCCAACACCGCTGATCCGCAGTGCTGCGTCTACGGCCCGTTCGACCGACCCGAAACCGAACGATCCGCACGAGACCAGCACCTGGAACCCGTGCTCTGGCAAGCCGACAGCGCGGCGGGCCTCCGGCTTGCCCAGCGGCCGGAAGGCCGACACCACGGGCGGCACGCACACCGCACCGGCCGCGTCCGGCTGCGCCCGGTGTAGCTCCCGCAGGCTGGCCTCGCTCATCACGTAGTGCTGGTCGATCTCGGGATACACCCAGAACGGGTGGGGCGAGAAGTCCGACACCACGGCCGCCGTCCTCGCCGGCAACTCGCCGCGCCGCCGCAACCAGTTCAGCCCCGCCGTGCCCAGGGGGTAGGTGGACACGATCAGGTCCGGCTGGCCGGCGGCGATCAGCGGGCGCAGGCGCCGCCCGCTCCAGGCGCCGACGAACCGGCGTGCGGAGTCCGCGAACCACCGGTAGCGCCACAGCGCGTCGTAGAAGAAGTTGTACAGCCACGGCGTGGTCTCGACATTGGTGACGTAGATCCATCGGAACGTCGGCGGCACCCAGCGACCCATGACCTCCAGACTGTCCAGCCACGAAACCTCGCAGTGCGGCCACAGATCCCGCACTGCCTCCTCGACCGCGCGTGCGGTCGCGTTGTGTCCCTCACCGATGGTCGCGCTGACCAGCAGGACACGGCGCGGTGGTTCGTCCGTCACGAGCTCTCCCGCCGATCAAGGTCGTCGTCTCGAAGGCTAACGGCAGTAGCGCGGATGGGCTGACAAGCTCATACGCATGGGTGGCTCATTCGCACGGGTGGTTTCCGACTCCGACCGGTTGGGCACCCCGCGTGGGCATGGAACGCCGCGCGGACACCGAACGGAAGAGCTTCCGGCACGAACTGGCGCAACAACTGCGCGTCGACTCGATCAGGGCGGCCGACGCGGGTGGCTCGGGGCACCCCACTTCCTCGATGTCCGCCGCCGACCTGCTGGCCGTCCTGCTGGACGGCTATCTCCGGCTGGACTTCGAACACCCCGACGATCCCCGCAACGACCACCTGATCTTCTCCAAGGGGCACGCTTCACCGCTGCTGTACGCGTGCTTCAAGGCGGCGGGCGGGATCGACGACGCGGAACTGTTGACGTTCCGCGCGTTCGGCAGCCGCCTGGAAGGCCATCCCACCCCCGCCCTGCCGTGGGTTGACGTCGCCACCGGGTCGCTGGGCCAGGGGCTGCCGATCGGCGTCGGCCTTGCCCTGGCCGGCAAGCGGCTCGACCGCCTGCCCTACCGCGTGTGGGTGGTGTGCGGGGACAGCGAGTTGGCGGAAGGCTCGATCTGGGAAGCGTTCGAACACGCCGGGTACGAGAGGCTCAACAACCTGATCGCGATCGTCGACGTGAACCGGCTCGGGCAGACCGGGGAAACCATGCACGGCTGGGACCTCGGCTGGTACGCCCAACGCGCGGAGGCCACCGGATGGCGCGCGATCCAGATCGATGGCCACGACCTGGAACAGGTGCGGGCCGCCTTCGACGAAGCCACCTCCGGCGGCGACCGGCCCACGGTCGTGCTGGCGCGCACGAAGAAAGGCCGGGGAGTCCGGGAAGTCGAAGACGCGCTGGGGATGCACGGCAAACCGCTCAAGCATCCCACTGCGGCGATCGAGGAGCTGGGTGGCCCACGAGATCTGCGGGTGGACGTCGCCAAGCCCGAAGGGACCGCCGCCCCACACGCTTTTCCCGTCCCGCGCGGGAGGTTGCCACGCTTCGACCGTGGTATCGAGGTCGCGACACGTCAGGCGTACGGCGAAGCGCTCCAGGGACTGGGCGCGATGCGGGACGACGTGGTCGCGCTGGACGGGGAGGTCTCCAACTCCACCCGTTCCGAGCTGTTCCGCGACTCCTTCCCGGACCGCTTCTTCGAGATGTTCATCGCCGAGCAGCAGATGGTCGCCGCGGCGGTCGGCATGCAGGTGCGGCGGTGGCTCCCGTTCGCCTCGACTTTCGCCGCCTTCCTCACCCGTGCCTATGACTTCATCCGCATGGCCGCGATCAGCCGAGCCAACCTGCGGCTGGTGGGTTCGCACGCGGGCGTCGCCATCGGTGAGGACGGGCCGTCGCAGATGGCGCTGGAAGACCTCGCCGCGTTCCGCGCGGTCCACGGCAGCACGGTGCTGTACCCGTGTGACGCGAACCAGACCGTCCGGCTGGTCGAACGCATGGCTGACGAGCCCGGGATCAGCTACCTGCGCACCACCCGCGGCGCCGCTCCGGTGATCTACGACCCGGACGAGCAGTTCGACATCGGTGGCTCCCGGACCGTCCGGGACGGCAACGACGTCACCGTCGTCGCAGCCGGGGTCACCGTGCACGAGGCGCTGCGCGCCGCCGACCTGCTCGCCGACGGCGGTGTACGAGCGCGGGTCATCGACGCGTACTCGATCAAGCCGATCGACGCCGACGCGCTGCGGAGGGCGGCCGAGGAAACCGGTGGCATCGTCACCGCCGAAGACCACTGGCCCGAAGGGGGGCTCGGCGAGGCGGTGCTCAGCGCGCTGGCCGCTGGCGGCGTCCGCGTGCCGGTGCGCAAGCTCGCCGTAGCCGGCATGCCGGCCT
Source organism: Pseudonocardiaceae bacterium (assembly GCA_051984675.1). Lineage (GTDB taxonomy): Bacteria > Actinomycetota > Actinomycetes > Mycobacteriales > Pseudonocardiaceae > JBPYFK01. The sequence continues at coordinate 20,982 of JBPYFK010000115.1, forward strand.
CGGGCACACCGGCGGAACTGCTGCGGCAGGCCGGGATCGACGCGGACGCGATCGTGAAGGCCGCGCACGCGGTCCTGCGCGAACAAGCGCCAGCTTGAGCGTCACGTCCCGGACGCCTCTTGCCGGGTGTCATCGTGACCGGGCACGTCCCCGGGGCCAGTGGTCTGCGTGTCAGGGGTGTGCGCGTCAGGGGTCCGCGCGTCAGGGGCACCGTTGGTGAGGATGGCAGGTGGGCCGATCTGCCACGGGTCGTCGCTTCGCAGCCTGCGACGGGCGTCGCGCTGGCCCAACTCGATCAGCTCTTCCAGGAACTCCCGGTCGAACAGCAGGTAGCTCAGCAGCTCGCCACGGGTCGGGCTGTCCCCGCCGAGCAACTGGCCCAGCAGCCGCACGGTGGGCGTCCGCAGGCTGTTCAGCCCGCGCGAGCGGGCGCGGAAGATCTCCAGCGCCAGCGCCCCGATCTGCCCCTGCTGCTCCGGCGCGACGAACACGTAAGGAACCCTGCGGTACGGCGGTTTGCCGCGTGCCTGGCGGTAGCGGGTGGTCGGTGAGGTGATCTCCCCGCCGGAGAAGAACTGGTTGACGTTGCCGAGCATGACGATGTCCTCGGCGAGCGGGTCCACGAGCGCGCCAGCCAGCAGATGCAGCGCTCCATCGGTGACATCGGGCGTGTCGCCCTCGTGCCGTCCGGGCTCGTGCGAGCTGACCCCCACCGTGTCGGTGCCGATCACCACCACCCGCTCCGCGCCGAGATCCAGCGCGGGCTTGATCGGCGTGTTCAGGCGCGTGCCACCATCGAGGTACCAGCCGCGCGCCTCGGGCGGGGTGTCCACGTAGACCGGGGGGAAGAGCACCGGGATGGCCTCGGACGCCCGCAGATGCACCTTCTCGATCTCGGTCGGGACGTAGTCGATCACGTGCGAGCGATGCCGCGCACGGCTGTGCGCTCCCTCGACGAAGACGACCGTGCGACCGCTGCGTACCGCGGTCGCGACCACGGCCAGCACGTCTACCGCGCCGGAGGCCACGTTGTGATGCAGGTCGGCGAGGTCGATCCAGTGCTCGACGGTGTGGTGCAGCTGCTGCGGCTGGAGCAGGCTCGGCAGCCGGAAACCTGGCACGGACAACACCTGGCCGGTGTAGCGCACCATGGCGACAGGTAACTGGCGGAACAGCGGCCCCACCACGCCGCCGCCCTGCGCGATCGCCCGCCAGTTCTCGATGAGACCGCTGGCCACCTCGTCGGCACTGCGGTGCCGGTTGGCGGCGAGGTAGGTGGCGTTGAGCGCGCCCACGCTGGTGCCGAGGAACATCGAGGGGCGATGTCCGAGGCGCTCCAGCTCGGGGCCGAGCACGGACAGCACGCCCGCCTCATACGCGCCACGCGCACCGCCTCCGGCCAGCACGAATGCGATTCGCTCGCCCTCCACAACCGCCATTGTCCGCTGACTCGGCGGGGTGGGCAGGGAATGCTTGATCGCCTCGGGAGCCGGTCGGCTACGAAGCCGACCCCACCAGACCGGACAGCGCGCCGACGCCGGCGGTGACCGCTTGCGGGGCGGAGCCGTAGACGTCGGCGGATTCGGAGGTCAGCAGCACCACCACGTACCGCTGGTCCGATCCGAGCAGGCCCGTTGTGTTGAACACCGCCTGGTTACCGCTGGTTCCCCACCCCTGCTTGATCGCCCACGTGGTGTGCGGCAGACCATCGGGGATGCCGAAGTACTGGTCGAAGCCGTCGGAGGCGACCCGCGGCGTGTTCGACAGCGCGTTGACCAGCAGGTCCCGCTCCTGTCCCGGCAGCTGCTCGGTGACGTAGCGGTAGACCTTCACCAGGTCATTCGGGGTGGTCAGGGTGTCACCCCACTCGTTGGGGTCATCGGGGGGCTGGGTGCCGGTGAGTCCGAACCGGTTGACCATCCGGGTCACCAGTGCCGAGCCACCATCGGCGCTCCACAGGTTGTCCGCGATCGTGTCGTCGCTGGTGGACAGCATCTGCTGGATCTGCTGCTGGGTGGCATCGGACGGCATCCCCCAGCCGCCGTTGCCATCGTCCAGGGCGTCCAGCGCGATCAGTAACTTCACCACGGACATGCACGGGAACTGCTGGTCCGAGCCGGAGCTGGTGACGACCTGGCCGGCCTGCCGGTCGAAGACCTCCAGCCCGATCTGCGCGTCGGGGACCACCGACTGCACGGCCTGCTGGACCTTGGTCGACGCGCCCTGGTCGCCCGACGGCGGCGCGGGACGAGCCATCGCGGGGACGGACCGGTTCGTCGGGGCCGGTTTGAGCCGCGTGTGGTGATCGGCTGTGGGCCGGACAGTGGGCGGCCCGGTTGCTGGGGTCACTGCCACGGTGCTTGCGGCGGCGACCGCGCAACCCAGCAACGCGCCGACCGCCAGGGGGAGTAGCCGGTTCACATCAACAGCTTCGCAGCGTAGCCGGCAGGTTTGAAGCGCTGACGGGACTTCCCAGCCAACCTCCAGACGCCACACAGGCGTGCTGTCGGATTTGTCACTATCGTGCCGCCCTGGGCAGCCGTCGTGTCCAGGAAACTCTCATCTTCGGCCCGTAGCCTGGGGCCGTTGACCAGGGGACCTACGGCGATGATGCTGCCGACGACCATTCCGCGGCCAGCACGGATGCTGCGCCGACACTGGGTGATCGCGTCGCTCGTGACGGCAGGAGCCGTACTCCGGCTCATGGTGATGCTCGCCTACCAGCCGGCTCTGCTCTACATCGACTCGTTCTCCTACCTCGACAACGTCGGCCCGCTCAGCCCGACCGCGTCCGACCCGGTCGGTTACCCACTGTTGCTGCTCGCCCCGCTGCTGAAGGTGTCCGGCTCGCTCGCCGTGGTCGCGGCGGTACAGCACGTGCTTGGCCTGGGAATCGCCGTGCTGCTGTACCTCGTGATGCTGCGCTGGGAGGTACGGCCGTGGTTGGCGGCACTGGCCAGCGCGCCCCTCCTGCTGGACGCCTACCAGTTGCAGATCGAACACAACATCATGTCCGACCTGCTCTTCGAAGCGGTGCTGGCGACGATCCTGGCCGTACTCCTGTGGCGGCGTGGGGCGACATCGTGGCCCTTGGCGGCGGCGGTTGGACTGCTCCTCGTGGTCGCGGTCATGGTGCGATCGGTCGGCATAGCCCTGGTAGTACCGGCCGTGCTGTACGTGCTGCTGGCGCACGCGAGCGATCGGCAATGGCGGCGCCGGCTCATCGCCACCGCCGTGCTGATCGGCTGCGTCGGCGCCGGCGTGGTCGGCTATGCGGGCTACTTTCGGGCGGAGTCCGGGCATTGGGGCATCACTTCGGCCAGCGACAGCGTGCTCTACGCCCGAGCCGCCCAGATCGCCGACTGCTCGAAGATCACGCCGCCACTGCGCGGCCTGTGCCCGGCCGAGCAGCCGGGCGGACGGCTGAGCATCGACGACTACGCGCACAGCACGGCCCTGCGGCAGCAAGCGGACGCGCTGACCGGCGGTAACGGCGGATCGGCCCGCAACGCCTTCGCCTTGCGCGTGCTGCGCGACCAGCCGTTGGAGATGACCTGGTCGATCCTGCGTGACTTCGCCAAAGGCTTCGCGCCGACGAAGACCACCGCGCCGAACGACGTCCCGGTCGACCGTTGGCAGTTCCAGCTCGGCTACCCGACGTGGTCCGGCCTGGACAGCAACGCGATGCTGGCGCGGTTCGGCGAAAACCCACCCCGCGTCAATGTTGCGCTGGCGACGTTGCTGCGGGACTACCAACTCCGTGTCGGGAGCACCTCAGGCGCACTGTTGGGCTGTTGCGCGCTGGCAGCGCTGGTCGCGGCGACGGGCGTCGGCCGGGCGCGTTTCTCGAAAATGCGGGCAGCCTGTCTGCTCACCGTCGGTCTCGGCTTGACCGCGCTAGTCACCGCTGCCGTCTACGAGTTCTCCTGGCGGTACCAGCTGCCCGGCCTGGTCTTCTTCCCGGTCGCGGGCGCGCTTGCGATGACCGCGCTGACCCGCCCCAAACATGTCTTGCCTGGTCAGGAAGCCGACCCAGGTCGACTACCGTCACCGGCGGCGGCCAGGTCGGAGGAGACCAGGTCCGAGGAGACGAAGACGAGACGGTCGAAGAGGACGAACTTGACGAAGAACATCACGCCGTAGGTCAGCAGGTAAGCCGCCCCATCCAGCAGCGCCTGCACGGTGTGCGAGCTGACCGCCATCCGGGACCAGGAATCAGTCGCGCTGGTCATCCCTACCGCGACGAGCGCGGTGCTGACCACGATGACCCCGTAGAGCAGCATCTGCCGGCGCGTGTGCGTGGCCGTCGGCTGGTTCCACGCCCAGCGACGGTTGAGCACGTAGTTCAGGATCGCACCGGGAACGAACGCCGCCACACTCGACAGCACCGGGCCGCTCCCGAGCTCGTAGACACCCAGGAACACCAGTTCACTGACCACGGTCGCCACGATCGAGCCGGCCGTGTACCAGCTCAGCTTCCGCAGCAGCGCACCCAGCAGGGGCCACCGGCGTGGCGCGCGGTCGGTCCGGTAGCGCACGGTGTCGAGCACGGCGGTTGGAGCGTCGATAACCACGCGCTTTCCCCTGTCTGTGTGGAGCCGGTTCCTGCGTGGAGAGCTTGTCCGCGGGGAGTCCTGCGAGATCCTGAGGCCATCGTCCCGCGGGGGCGCTGCCGATGGCTGAAGGCGTGCTTTGGCTTCGCTGGGAATTCCCTGGAGAGCGGCGATCATGCGAATGCGGGGATCACGCGAATGCAGGGATCATGCGAATCCGGCGATCATGCGCATGCAGGGATCACGGCAGAGTAGGGATCATCGGGAGGAGAACAGGCGCGATGAGGTATGCCGACTACGAGCAGCTGACGTTCACGCAGCACGACAACGGCGTCGTGCTCATCACCCTCGACCGCCCGGAGAAGTACAACGCGGCCGATGAGGTGATGCACGGCGAACTGGCGCGAGTCTGGAAGGACATCGCCGCCGACCCGGAGATCCGGGTGGCCGTGGTCACCGGCGCGGGCAAGGCGTTCTCCGCCGGCGGTGACCTGGCGATGGTGGAACGCATGGCCGGAGACCACGACCGCGTGGCGAACATGCTCTCCGAGATGAGCGACCTCGTCTACAACATGGTCGACTGCACGAAACCGGTGGTCTCCGCGATCAACGGTGTCGCGGTCGGAGCCGGCCTGGTCGTGGCGCTGCTGGCGGACATCTCGATCTGTGCGGAGGACGCCCGGCTCGGGGACGGGCACGTCAAGCTGGGGGTGGCCGCCGGCGACCACGCGGCCCTCATCTGGCCGCTGCTGGCGGGCATGGCCAAGGCCCGCTACTACCTGCTCACCGGCGAGATGCTCACCGGTGCGGAGGCCGAACGCATCGGCATGGTCACCAAGGCCCTGCCCCGCGAGAGAGTCCTCGACGAGGCGCTCGACATCGCGCAGACCCTGGCCACCGGGTCACAGCTGGCGATCCGCTGGACCAAGCGCGCGCTCAACAACTGGCTGCGCGCCGCCGGACCCGTCTTCGACCAGTCCGCCGCGTACGAGATGTTGTGCTTCATGGGGCCGGACGTCGTGGAGGGCGCCGCGGCACTCCGGGAGAAACGTCCGCCACGCTTCCCGTCCACATAGTGGCTGATCGGGTGTTACACGGTCGCGTGACTCGACTGGCCGAACCGCTGGTGGGTGGCTAGAAAGCGCGGCGAAGACCATCCATGATCGGGACTCGGGGTGCTGCGTGCCGAAGCCGAAACATCGACGGGTGGCGATGACCGCCCGCCAGCGACGCTGGATCGCCTGGACACTCACTGGTGTCCTGGTGCCGTTCGTGCTGGCCGCCATGCTGGCCGAGGTGTCCTGGATGTGGGTCTCCTGGACCTGGGTCATGACCCAGACGTTCCTGCTGGCCCTGGTCTCGTTCTTCGCGGGTTCGGCGTCCAGCATGCGGTTCCTGGCACCTCAGGCGCAGCAGCGCCCGAGTCGTGCTCCCGCGATTCCCGCACCGGCGCTCGTTTCGGGCGGTCGTGCCACCCCGAGCGCACCCGCGCGGTCCGTGAACGGGCGGATTACACATCCGGGCGTCGCGTTCGCGTCATCCCATGACGACGGCAAGATGTTGGAGATCGTGGTGCTGATCTCCGGGAAGGAGCGGATGCCCGACCCGGCCGACGGCGCCCCCGGCATGATCGAGATCGAGGACGTTACCGACCGCGAGAGCCTGGACAGTGCAGAGGTCGTGGACGGCGCGGATGGCTCGGCCAGGGTGAATGGCTCGGACGGCGCAAGTGTCCTGGACGGCGCGGATGGCTCGGCCAGGGTGAATGGCTCGGACGGCGCAAGTGTCCTGGACGGCGCGGATGGCTCGGCCAGGGTCAATGGCTCGGACAGGGCGGATGTCTCGGACAGGGCAAATGACGCGGATGGCGAAAATGTCGCGGAAGGCGAGACGGCCGGAGTGGTCGCCGGCCCTTATCCGGGATCGGCGCTGCCCGCCGCTGACGGCAGCGCGCCACACCGCGACTACATCGTGAAAGGCAACAGCCGTTCCCTGCTGTATCATACGGACGAATCGCCGTATTTCAGCCGGACCAAAGCGGGTGTGTGGTTCCGTTCCGCGGAAGAAGCGGAGAACGCTGGATTCGCGCCGTGGAACCGTCGAGCCCTTCCGTGATCACGAGATGACAGTGGCGCGGAGTAAAGTCACAAATCGCTAACAACGCGGTGTGTTTTTTGCGAAGGTTACGAGGAGTTCAGGTCTGGAACTCCTAGGTGCGGTGGCCGTTTACCGAGGGGTATAGCGCACTACGGTATGGTTGACTGTAAGCAAGTGGCCAGATCATGCCGGGGGTCAGGATGCGCGGCGCGTTGTTACGCATGTTCGGGTTATGCGTTCTGGCGGGCGTGCTCGTATCCGGTCTGATGATGCCGGTTGCGTTAGGCGCCGGCGAAGTGGTGAATCAGAGCACGAATGTCGTGTCCCAGATGTCTGATTCGCTGGCAAAGCAGGACATGCCGGAAGTCTCGACAATTCTTGACAAAGACGGCGCCCCGCTCGCTTATCTGTACAAGGACTACCGGGTGGAAACCCCGCCGAGTCAGATTCCGGACACGATGAAGGCCGCGATCACCGCCGTCGAGGACAAGCGTTTCTGGGATCATGGTCCGGTCGACCTGCAGGGCACTCTGCGTGCGATGGCCGCCGATGTCGGCGGGGGCGGGACCATGCAGGGCGCGTCCACGATCACCCAGCAGTACGTCAAGAACTACCTGGTCCACGTGGTCGCCCAGACTCCCGCGCAGGCCCAGCGGGCGGACGAGGAGACGATCGCGCGGAAGTTACGCGAGGCGCGGATCGCGGTTGAGCTTGAGCGCAATATGTCCAAAGACCAGATCCTCGCCGGCTATCTCAACGTGGTGCCGTTCGGTAACCAGAGTTTCGGCGTTGGTGCGGCAGCGCAGACATATTTCGGCACCACCCCGGACAAGTTGACCATCGCCCAGTCCGCGCTGCTGGCGGCACTGGTCAACCAGCCTGGCGCGCTCAACCCGGAAGTCGATCCGGCCGGCGCCCTTGCCCGGCGTGACCTGGTGATCGATTTGATGACCGATCCGCACAACACGCTCCGCATCACCAAGGAGCAGGCCGACGCCGCCAAGCGGGAACCTCTGGGCGTGCTCTCCCCGTTAGGGCGTCCGCCGAACGGGTGCGTCGGTCTCGGCGACAGCGCGACGAGTGGCTTTTTCTGCAACTACGCCACGAACTACCTTGAGCAGGCCGGGCTCGACATCGACCAGCTGAAAACCGGCGGCTACACGATCCGCACCACGATGGATCGCAAGGCCACGGCCACGGCCGCGGCGGCGGCGAAGGCCCAAGTGCCGCCGAGAACCGACGGGATCGCGAACGCGATGGCGATCGTGGAGCCGGGCAAGGACCAGCACAAGGTGCGGGCGCTGGTCGCCAACCGCGACTACGGCAACGATGCGGGCCGAGGCCAGACCGCTTACGACGTCGTGAGCAAGGTGCAGCCCTTCGGCGCAGGGTCGATCTACAAGGTGTTCACCGCGGCGGCGGCGATCGAGCAGGGCATGAGCATCAACGAGGTCATCGACGTCCCGCCCTCGTACACCTCGTCCATATACAAGAACGGTCTGGCGCCCTACAACGTCATCAACGCCGAAGGCGTCACGCCCGGTCCCCGGACTCTCCAGATGGCGCTGGCGACCTCGCCGAACACCGGGTTCGTCAAGTTGGAGGAAAGGGTCGGGCTCAAGAACGCGGTCAACATGGCCTACCGCCTGGGACTGCGTACCAGCATCCAGGGTGTGAACGCCAGTGGCCAGCCCCTGTCGCCGGACGGCTCCAACGGGCCGTCGCTGGGCGACACCATCAAGAACAACAACAACGGCGCGTTCACCCTTGGCTTCACGCCGACCAGCGTGCTGGAACTGTCCAATGTGGCCGCCACTATCATGAGCGGTGGGACCTATTGCCCGCCGAACCCGATCGAAGAGGTCCATGACCGGCACGGCAATCTCGTGCCGCTGAAGGCGCAGCCGTGCGAGCAGGCGGTCTCGCCGCAGGTGGCGACCGCGCTCGGGCAGGGGATGAGCAAGGACGCCTCGGACGGCACGTCGAAGGCGGCGGCCCAAGCCGCGCACTGGAACCGGCCGCTGATGGCGAAGACCGGAACGACTGAGCAGAGCGAGTCGGCGGGTTTCCTCGGCGCTACGCCGCAGTTGGCCGGAGCGGTGCTCACTTATGCGGACGGGAACCAGCCCGAAGGCATCTGCGATGGGGCGGGCAACGCTCCACCGTTCCTGTGTGGTGACAACGGAAACATCTACGGTGGCAAGGTCCCGGCGCGCACGTGGTACGACGCGATGACGAAGATCCTCGCGCCCTATCCGCCGGTTCCGTTGCCGGGTTAGCAGGCTGGATTCCGTTCGTGTCGCCAACCCCGGTGTCGTCGAGCGCGTGCCGTCGGGCTGCTCCGCCATCTCACGGAGCAGCCCCAACACGGGCCGCACATCCACGCTCATGATCCCAGCATGACGGGGTCACAACCCACCGTCATCACCCAATAAGGGAACAAGCGTTCGAATCGCTCAAGCGGGTGCGTGATGCTCGCCGTACTTTCTTATGGACTATCAAAATCTTCGCTCAACGAGGCGGAAACCTCCGCGAACAGCGCACTGATCGCGGTTTCCGCGGGGCTCGGGCGGCGTTCCGCCAGCCTGGCGAGCAGGATGCGACGGGCCGGTACCGCTGGCGTGAGTGGCAGGACGCGGACGTCGTGACGGAGGTTGGTCAGCGCGAGTCGGGGTGCGAGTGCTACGCCGAGGCCGACGCCGACCATCGCCTGTGCCTCCTGGTAGTCGTGGGCCTCGAAGGAGATCTTGGGTGCGAACCCGGCTCTATGACAGCTGCGGGCGAGTACTTCGGTCACCGGGTGGCCGTCCGCGCGGGTGATCCAGTCCTCGCCGGCGACTTCGCCGAGACGGACTGACGTCCGGCCGGCTAGCGGGTGAGTGGCCGCGACCAGCAGCGCGGTCGGATCGTCGAGCAGGTGACTGACCGCCAGCGCATCCTCGTCGATCCGGCACCATTCGTAGTCCCACATCAGGGCGAGGTCGACGGCGCGACTTTCGAGCATCCCACGCAGGCCGGCGAGCAGCGCGCTGCGCACGGTCAACCGCACACCCGGGTGTTCGGCGGCGAACCGCCGAACGACGAGCGGCAGCAGGGAAGAGCCGACGGTTGGAAAGGAACCGAGGCGCAAGGTTCCAGCGCGCAGTTCCGCGATGTCGTCCAGTTCGGCGCGGGCCGCTCGCAGCTGGCGGTCGATGCGTTCCGCGTGCCGGATGAGCGCGTGGCCCGCATCGGTCAGCGTGATCCCCCTGGCGGTGCGTTCCAGCAGGGCATGGCCGGTCTCCGCTTCCAGTTTGCTGATCTGCTGGGACACCGCGGAGGGGGTGTAGGTCAGGGTTTCGGCCGCGCCCGTGATCGAGCCGCGGCGCGCGACCTCGGCCAGCAGCAGCATCCGGCGCACATCGAAGCTCATCGGCAGCCTTAAGTTGCACTAAAGCGGACTGTAGACAATCGAGATTGTACTGAAGGCTGGCTCGTCCGATTGTGGATATCGACATCGTGGTGAGGAGAGGACGAGCCGTGTTGCACCTGCGTGGAACGCTGATGCGGGGTGGTACCAGCAAGTGCTGGGTGTTCGACGCCGACGAGGTCGCGGGGCTTCCGGTGGATGTGGAGTCGGTGCTGCTGGCCGCCTTCGGTGCCGCGGACCCGTTGCAGATCGACGGCGTCGGCGGAGCGACCTCGACGACCTCCAAGGCGCTGCTGGTACGGAGATCAAGCCGGGCGGACGCCGACGTGGACTACACGTTCGCGCAGGTAGGCATAGGAAGCCGAAGCGTCGAGTGGGGGAGCAACTGCGGCAACTGCGCCACGGCGGCCGGGCTGTACGCCGTGCAGGCCGGGTTGGTGGACGTGCGGGACGAGCGCACGACGGTTCGGCTGCACAACACCAACACGGGAACGCGGGTCACGACGACGATCGATACTCCACATGGCCGGATTCCCGAGACCGGCCCGGCGACGGTGCCCGGGGTGGAAGCGGCCGGTGTGCCCGTGGCGCTCACCTTCGTCGACCCGGCCGGGCGAACCACCGGGGCCTTGCTTCCCACCGGCCACGCGGTCGATCTGCTGGAAGGACCGGAGCGGGCCGCTCGGGCCACGCTGGTGGACGCGGGCGCTCCGGCGGCGCTGGTGGACGCCGCCGCGTTCGGCCTGACCGGCTCGGAGCCCCTTTCCACGATCTCCGGGGCAGTTCCGGGACTCGCGACACTGCGGCGAGAGGCGGCCGTCGCGATGGGCCTGGTGGCGCCCCATGATCCGATCAGCTACGCGGTGCCCAAGGTCGGTGTGGTCGGGCCTGCCCATGCCTACCGCAGTACCAGCGGCCGATTGATCGAAGCCGGCGATTACGACGTCTCCGCACGAATGGTCTCGATGCACGCACCGCATCCGGCCATCGGCCTGACCTCGGCGGTCGCACTCGCCATGGCGGCGACCGTTCCCGGCAGCCTGGTTGCTGAACTGGCGCCCGCCAATTCGCCCATGCTTCGCATTGGCACGGCGGCCGGCGTGGTGGAAACTCGGGCGGAGGTCGGCGATTCCGGCTTCCCGGCAGCGGTCACGCTGTTCCGCGCCGCCAGGCGAATCGCCGTGGCCGACGTGTTCGTTCCGCTGCCGGACGCACCTCCGCGCCGCGAACAGCGCACGTCGCTGCTGAGCACCACCGCTTGAACACGACAACGCAAGGGATGCGGATGACCGAGCAGTACGACGTCGTCGTGGTTGGCGCCGGAAATGCCGGGTTCAGTGTGGCACATGCGGCGCGGGAGAGTGGCGCGCGGGTGTTGTTGCTGGAGAAGGCGCCCCAGGCGCGGGCCGGTGGCAACTCGTACTTCACCGCCGGCGCGATGCGAACCGCCCACTGTGGACTCGACGACCTGGACGGTGTGATCGAGGGCCTGGATTCCGACACCAGGCACAACGTAGACCTGGATCCCTACAGCGCAGAGGACTTTCTCGCTGACCTGCGTCGCGTGACACGCGGTCGGACCGACGACGAGTTGGCCGCGATCCTGGTCGAGGAATCGCGCGAGACGATCAACTGGCTGCACGGCAAGGGAATCCGGTTCGAGTTGATGTTCCACCGGCAGGCGTACGAGGTCGACGGCAGATTCCGCTTTTGGGGTGGGCTGGCGCTCGGCGTCGTCGGAGGTGGCAAAGGACTGATCGCGCAGCACCTTTCCCGGGCGATCCGGGACGGCGTGGAAATCTGGTTCGACGCAACGGTTACGCGCTTGGTACGCGATGACGATGGCGCGGTATCGGCAGTCGAGGTATCCACTGTGGATGGAGTGTGTCAGGTGGACGCGCGCAGCGTCGTGCTGGCCAGCGGCGGCTTCGAAGCCAACCCGCGACTGCGGGCCGCTTACCTCGGTCCCGGTTGGGATCTGGCGCGTGTTCGTGGTACTGCGTACAACACGGGTGACGGCCTGTGCGCGGCCCTCGACATCGGCGCGCAACCCTACGGGCACTGGAGTGGGTGCCACTCGGTCGCCTGGGACGCGGGGGCACCGGCCACGGGCGACTGGGAACTGACCAACCAGCTCACCCGTGGCGGTTACCCCTTCGGCATTGTGGTGAACTCCGGCGGCCAGCGTTTCCTGGACGAAGGCGCGGACTTCCGCAACTACACGTACGCCATGTACGGGGCGGAGATCCTCAAGCAGCCGGGCGGATACGCGGTCCAGATCTTCGACGCGAAGACCGAACCCCTCCTGCGCCCCGAGGAGTACCGCGCACCGGGTGGCACCAAGGCGATCTCGGACACGTGGGAAGGTCTGGCCAAGGAGTTGGGCATCGACGAGGCCGGTCTCGTGCGCACCGTCGCCGAGTTCAACGACTCGATTGTCGGCGGGACGTTCGATCCGACCGTCAAGGACGGCAGACGCACGGACGGCATCACCCCGCCCAAGTCGAACTGGGCGCAGCCGCTGGATACCCCGCCATTTCTGGGATTCCCGGTTACATGCGGGATCACGTTCACCTTCGGAGGTCTGCGGATCGATGTGTCCGCCCGGGTGTTGAACACCAGCGGAAGTCCCATTCCCGGTCTTTATGCCGCAGGTGAGCTGGTGGGCGGGTTGTTCGCGTTCAACTACCCAGGAGGTTCCGGGCTGACCGCGGGATCGGTTTTCGGGCGGCGCGCCGGTAGGGCCGCCAGTACGTCGAGGTAGACCACATCACCGTCAAGGAGGACGGAAAGCATGCCCACCACGGATTTGGCGGCCCGGCTGGATCGCCTCCCGATCGGCCGGTTCCACCGGCGCGTGCTGGTCGCGCTGGCTGTCGCGTTCGTGTTCGAGTTCGGCGACCTCAACACGTTCGCGTACGTCGCACCGGCACTGCAGCGACACCTACACCTGTCCGTCAGCGAGATCGCGTTCGTCACGTCCGCCTCGTTCCTGGGCATGTTCCTCGGTGCGACCATCGGCGGTCGGTTCGCGGATCGCGTGGGAAGGCGTCCCGCCTTGCTGCTGGCCATCGCGTTCTTCTCGCTGTCCTCCCTGGCCAACGCGGCAGCGTCGTCCGTACCCACGCTGTCCTGCATGCGGCTTCTGACCGGCATCGGGTTGTCCGCCATGACCGTCATCGCCACCACGTACCTGTCCGAGACCATGCCGGCGGCGCGCCGGGGACGGATGCAGGCGGGCGTGATGTCGATCGGCCTGTTCGGTATCCCGATCATGTCGTTCACCGCCCGAGGGCTGATCCCGATCAACGACTGGAGCTGGCGGCTGGTGTTCGTGTTCGGCGCGGTCGGGTTGCTGAGCCTGCCGTTGATCCTCCGGCTGCCGGAGAGTCCCCGCTGGCTGGCCCGGCAGGGCCGCGCGGAGCGCGCGGAGCAGGTCGTCGCCTCGATCGAGGACGCGGCAGCCGCCGAGCACGGCTCGCTGCCGGAGCCGGCGTATGCCGCGAGCGCGGGGAACCCGCCCACCCGGAAGGTGGCCTATGCCGAGTTGCTCCGTGGCCCGGTCGGCCGCCGCACGCTCATGCTCGGGGTTGTCTGGATCTTCCAGACCCTCGGCTTCTACGGATTCACGTCCTGGGTGCCCACCCTGCTGGCTCAGCACGGCTTCAGCCTCGTGCACAGCCTGACGTTCTCCGCCCTGACGACGCTGGGCGCCGTGCCGGGTGCCCTGCTGGCCTGGCCGATTTCCGACCGGTTCGGCCGCAAGATGCCGATCGTGTGGGTGTCGGTGGCGATCGGCGTGTGCGGCCTGGCCTACGGACTGACCTTCAACGTGGTGGCGATCGTCGTGTTCGGGTTCTGCGTCAACGCGTTGATCCAGACCTTCGCTGCCCTGCTCTACGCCTACACGCCGGAACTGTTCCCGACCGAGCAGCGCAACTCGGGCAACGGCCTGGTGTACGGCACCGGACGGCTGGCCAACATCGCCGGTCCGCCGATCGTGGCCACGATCTTCGGTACGTTCGGGTACCAGCCGGTGTTCGTCTACATCGCGGCGTGTTGGGCCGTCGTGGCGATCACGGTCGCGGCGTTCGGCCCGCGCACCGGTATGCGCGATCTGGAGCGGCTCAACGATGTGGCAGGCGGGCGTGATACCGGCCAGGAGTCACTGGCTCGATACAGTGCGTAGTCGGCAATCTGTTTCCTCGGTTGAGTGCGCTAGTCTGAATGGTCCAAGACAGGGCGTGGCTTTCGCACCGAGGAGACACGATCGACTCGACATACGGTGAAAGCTTGCCTCGCCTGGGGCAGGCTGGGCCCACCAGGGGGCCTGAGGGGGACAACGTAGATCGGTTCGGGTTGCTGGCCGCTGCGGTGCGCGAGTACGCGATATTCGTTCTTGATCCGCACGGCTATGTGACCAGCTGGAATCCGGGCGCGGAACGGATCAAGGGCTACCGCGCCGAGGAGATCGTCGGGCGGCACTTCTCCGCGTTCCACACGCCGGAGCAGGTCGCCGCCGGCGCTCCGCAGCGGGAGTTGGAGCGGGCCGCCGCGGCCGGCAGCCACATCGGCCAGGGCTGGCGGGTTCGCAAGGACGGCACGCGCTTCTGGGCCGCGGTCGTCATCACCGCACTGCGGGACTCGAATGGGGCCCTGCGCGGCTTCGCCAAGGTGGTCCGGGACGAGACCGAGGCCCATACCCGGTTGGAGCGGTCCAGCCAGCGGTTCACCGACCTGTTCGCGCTCACCCCGGTGGGGATCGGCCTGTTCGACCAGGCCGGGCGGCTGGTCGACGCGAACAGCGCGCTGTGCGGGCTGGTCGGTTACTCCCGGCGCGACCTCGACGGCATGCCCGCCACCGAACTGCTCCACCCGCGGGACCGCGCCGAGGACTTCCTCCCCGCAGTCGGCGAGCCGGTGGATCAGTCTGGCGAAGCGAATGTGTCGCATCGGGTCCTGATCCGTTCCGACGGCCAACCGTTGTACTGCGATCTGCGTCGCGAAGTGTCGGTGCAGGACGACGGGAGCCTGTTCTGGTTGGTGGTGTTCCAGGACGTCACCGAGCGGCATCAGCAGGCAGAGGCGCTGCGCCACCAGGCAATGCACGACGCGCTGACCGGCCTGCCCAACCGCAGGGCGGTCAATGATCGGCTCAGTGAGCTGCTGGCCAGCCCGGATGCCGAGCGGGTGGCCGTGCTGTTCTGCGACATCGACAACTTCAAGCGAGTCAACGACTCACTGGGCCACGACGCGGGCGACGAGCTGCTGGTCGCCCTGGCCAGGCGGTTGCAGCGCCGGCTGCCTGAAGGGTGTCAGGCTGCCCGACTCTCTGGCGACGAGTTCGTGGTGATCTGCCCGGACACCGATGCCGTCGGCGGGATTGAAGCGCTGTCCGCAAGCGTCGCGGCGTTGCTGCGCACCGCCGTTCCGCTGCGGAACCAGATCGTGCGGGTGTCCGCGGCGGTCGGCGCCGCGAGTCCCGGGGGTTCGGAGGTCGGTGGGTCCGGCAGCGCGACGGCTGCGGGGGAGGACCTGCTGCGCTTCGCGGACGCCGCCATGTTCGAAGCAAAGCGCCGGGGTACGGGTCGGGTGTCGCTGGCGAACCCGGCGTTGGTGGCCTCCGCCGACCGGCAACTGCAGCTCGAAGGCCAGCTCCGGGAGGCCATCGACAACGACGGCTTGACCCTGCACTACCAGCCGGTGGTGGCCTCCGACGGGACCGTGGTCACCGCCGAGGCACTCGTGCGGTGGCCGCACCCCGAGCGTGGCCTGCTTCTGCCCGACGCGTTCCTCCCGGTCGCCGAGCAGGGCGACCTGCTGGACGAGCTGGATCGGTGGGTGCTGCGCACCGCCCTACGGGAGGCGGCGACCTGGCCGTCGGTGCACGGCCGGGGCGTGGGGATCGCCGTCAACCTGGCCGGGCTGATCCCGGACAAGTCGCATTTCGTGCACGACATCTCCGAGATCATCCGCGAAACCGGCATCGCATGGCACCGGGTCATCCTCGAACTGGTGGAAAGCTGCCTGATCGACCTACCGTCCCGACCCCGACAGGCTATGGAGAAACTCACCGAGCGGGGAGTGCGCTTCGCCGTGGACGACTTCGGGACGGGTTACTCCTCGCTGGCCCGTCTCAAGGACCTCCCGGCCCAGATCATCAAGGCCGACCGCCGGTTCGCGGCCGGAGTGGGCACGGACCCGTGTGACTTCGCGGTTGCGCGGGCGGTGGCGGACATGGCGCGTGCGATGGGCCGGCAATGCGTCGCCGAGGGCGTCGAGACCGCCACGCAGTTCCACATCCTCTCGAGCGTGGGCGTGGATGCCTGCCAGGGCTGGCTGTTCTCCCGCCCGGTCCCGGCGCAGCAGTTCCGCGCGATCCTGGAGAGCCAGCCAACGCGCTCGCCGAACCGCGTGTGAGGAAGGGGTCAGGCTGCCGCGCGAGCGGTCGCTTCCCGCGGCGTGTGGCCGTGCGTGGCTTCCTCCCATTCGCGGAGGACGAGGTAGCCGCGCGTCGTCGTGGAAACGCGGTGGCCACGCTCGGCGAAAATCCGGTGCGTTTCGACCTCGATGAGGTCGGCCGCCCACAGCTCGGACAGGATCTGCCGCAGGTTGTCGAACATCTGCCCGCCCACGTCCTCGGACCATGTGTAACCGAGGGCTGGGCCGTCTACCCCGGTGTGGTACCGCACCTGGTCTTGGTGCACCGCGCTGAGTGCTGCGTAGCGGAGGTGGGAGAAGGTCAGCCGTGTCATGGTCATCAGATCCTCGGGGGAGGAGTCCATCGCAGAGCCCAAAGAGTAAAGAACACAGGTCATCCTGTCAATCTTATGTAAAGACGTTCTTCCTTTGCGATCGATCATCTCTCTGATCTCATCGGAAAAGCGGGACCTACTATGGGGCTCGATCGATCAAGGTGACACCGCACCGGCATGGATATCCGACCGGCGAAGGAGATATTGATGCGGACGATCACGTTAGGACGGACCGGGTTGGAGGTCTCCCGCATCGCGTTCGGCACCTGGCAGCTTGGCGGGGACTGGGGTTCTTTCGATGAGGACGCCGCGGTCGCAGCGATCCGCCACGCGCGCGAACTCGGGGTGAACCTCTTCGACACGGCCCAGGGCTACGGCTTCGGCCGGTCCGAAGAAGTGCTCGGCAACGCGCTGCGCGAGGAGCTCAAGCGGGACCGGGACGCGCTGGTGATCGCCACCAAGGGCGGCATCAACCCCGGTGCCGAGCGCAGCCGCGATGCGGGTCGGGAGTTCCTGCGTTCCGGTGTGGAGCAGAGCCTGCGTGCGCTGGGCATCGACTACATCGACCTCTACCAGGTCCACTGGCCCGATCCGCGGACTCCGGCTGAGGAGACCGCTGGCGCACTCCAGGAAATGGTCGACGAGGGCAAGATCCGCCATGTCGGCGTGTCCAACTACGACGTCGCGCAACTGACGGCCTTCGAACGCACCCGGCCGGTGGAAACGCTTCAGCCCCCGTATCACCTCTTCCGGCGCGGCATCGAGCAGGAGGTGCTGCCCTACACGCGCGTACAGGACATCGGCATCCTCGCCTACAGCCCGCTGGCAAGTGGCCTGCTCACCGGCAGGATGTCCGAGGACACGACGTTCGAGGACAGCGACTGGCGGGCGCACTCGTCGGCGTTCCAAGGCGAGACGCTGCGCCAGAACCTCGACGTCGTCGAGCGGCTGTCGGAGTTCGCACGGCAGCGTGGCGCGAGTGTCAGCCAGCTGGCCATCGCCTGGGTGCTGGCACAGCCAGGCGTGCATGTCGCGATCGTGGGCGCGCGCAGCAGCCGCAACATCGAGAACAGCCTCGCGGCAGCGGACTTCCAGCTGTCGGAAGCCGATCTCGCCGAGATCGAGCGCCTCACTGCCGACGCGATTTCCATCGAGGGCGCGAACCCCGAGGGCGTCGACTGACCGGCTCAGCGAAGCGGTGACGTCGGCGCGAGGAACGGCTCCGCCGTAGGGGATGCCTTGCGTAACAGCTCGGCGTGCGCGGCGATGTCCGGTTCGCACCTGCGTGGAAGACCTGGCCATGCCGACGAAATCGGCCGTGAACATGGTTCGTGACCATGTGATGGCCAGGGCTTCCACGCTGCCGCCGGCTGGTTCGAGGACGTCCGCGAGTCGCATCGCCCGTTCTTACAAGGTTGTGCCTCTGGTTTCCGGCGTCTTCAGCACGACCGCGAGCGTCACGGCGAGTAACAGGACACTGTAGACAGTGAACATCCCGGGCGCGCCGCTGCTGGAGAAGTAGGTCTGCAGGTAGGGTGCGGTGCCTCCGAAGAGCGCCACCGCCACCGAATACGGGAAGGCCATGCCGGACGCGCGCACCCGGGTGGGAAACAGCTCGGCGTAGAGCGCGGGAAGGATCGACACCGCCGCCGCCTGCACGATCAGGGCGATCGACATCGCCACGGCGAGTTGCCATGCCGCATCCCGGATCATCGCGTTGAGCGGGAAGCTCAACACCCCGAGAGCGACGCAGTAGAAGATCAGGTTCGGCCTGCGTCCCCAGCGGTCCGAGAGCGCGCCCCACACCGGCAGTGCCGCGATGAACACCAGGTTCGCGATCACCCCCGCCCATAGCGCACCGGTGGCGTTGATCTTGTGGACGCTGATCGCGTAGCTGGTGGCGTTGACCGCCCACGTGTAGTAAAGCACCGTACCGCCCACGGTCAGGCCGACGACTTGCAGCGCCGCACGGCGATGTGCCCACACTCCACGCAGAATCGACTCGCGCTCGGGACCCGCCTCCCGCTGGGCGCGAAAAGCCAGCGTCTCGGCCAGACTGCTGCGAAGCCACAGCGCATACAGCGACAGCAGTGCGCCGACGATGAACGGGATGCGCCAACCCCACGACGACATCTGCGCGTGGCTGAGCACGCTCTGCAGCGCGGCGGCTTCGAGCGTCGCCAGCAGCGTCCCGGTCGTGATCGAGACGTACATGCTCGACGACCACAAGCCACGCCGCGCCGGCGGAGCGCTCTCGGCCAGGAAGGTGTGCGACGCGCCGATCTCCCCGCCGACGCCGAAGCCCTGCGCCAGCCGGGCGACCAGCAGGACGAGGGACGCGAGCACGCCGACCCGGGAGTACGTCGGTCCCACGGCGATCAGCAGGCTGCCGGCGGCGGTCACCACCATGCAGGACACGAGGGCAGCGCGGCGGCCCCGCCGGTCGGCCATCCAGCCGAAGAAGATGCCGCCGAGCGGGCGCATCAGGAATCCGACCGCGAACACGGCGAGGCTGGACAGCACAGCCGAGACCGGGTTGTGGGAGGTGAAGAACTGGGACGCGAAGAACGGGGTGAAGATGACGTAGACGTTCCAGTCGTACCACTCCAGCATGTTGCCCGCGCCCGCGCCGAGAACGACGCTGCGCCACGAGCGGTGGAAGGCGGCTTCGGTGGTCGTCGAGGCATTCGAACTGCCGAGCGGAGGGACCGGACCTGAGGACATGACGGGCTCCCAGTGGCGACCGGGCAGTGACGATCGAGCCGTGGATCACGGTTGGCTACCGGCAACAAGCGCACGATTCTCCATCCTTGGCGTCAGAATGCCAAGGGGGCGGGCGATAGCGGACGGATCACGCCCATCGGCACGCGCGTAATTGTAGGCGTTGACACGTCACATGATTCGCCAACGCGGCGGCCGAGGCTAACGAACCCACCGGCGGGACTCTGCCCGGTACTCGGCTTGGAGTTCGCGCAGGTGTTCCTCCGAGCAGGCCGTCAGGACCACCGGGCGTCGGGTGACCGGGTCGGTCGCGATGCCCCAAGGCAGCCACAGCAGCGTCTCGTCCTCCAACGCGTGGCCGCACCAGTGGCAGTACTCCCTCTCCGGCATAGCGTCAGGATGCGCGCCCGCGATTCGCCGGTCATCGGGCCAAAAGACCCTGAATGCCTGGTTTGTCGCACGCCAGGTCGTCGCGCACCGATCTCGGATTCACGGTCCCGCTGGTTGCCGCACCTGGCGAGCAGGCGCTGGAACCGCACCGGTCCGGTCCGTGCCGAGGCTACTCCACAATGGACCACTGCACTTCGGACCGGTTGCGCAGGAGTTCCTCGGCCCGGGACAGGCTCAGCGGTTGCGGCATGGGAAGGAGGTGCCGGACACGGGTGAGCTCGCGGTGCCCGCGTGCGAGACTGGCGAAGTCTCGTGGGTACGCATGCCGATCGACGCCCAGCAGGGTGCCGACCTTCCGCGCACGATCGGAAAGTCCTTGCCAGTCCGGGATTCCGGCAAGTCCGATCGACTCGGCGCCGTGGGAGAACAGCATCAGGCGGATCTCGTCGAACGGCTCGGATCGATCGAGGTAGGCGTTCAACGCTCGCACGGAGCCTTCGGTGTTGAACACCGACCAGAACGGTACGGAGCCGGTGCGGAGGGTCCACCAGGGCTCCAGCAGGAGGAAGCACTCGCCGAGCAGGCGGCTGCTCGGCAGCCCCCGCTCGGCGTACCACTGCCGGTACAGGTCGGCGACCGCTGCGCTTAGTCGTTCGGGGTGGTCGAAGCGCAGTCGGCCAAGCCGGACATGCTTCCGCTGAGCGATGTCGTACAGGTCGGTGAGAAGCTCCGGGTCAAACCCCCACTCCGCTTCCGGGCTGTCGGTGTCCACGGCAGGCGGTCGCCAGGCCCCCCACCGCGACCCATACCGTGCGAGCAGGTCGGCCACCCGATCCCCACCGCCATGGTATTCGCTGGCGGTGGCGCCGCCGAGGGCTCCGAACTGGAACACGTGCCGGTCGGCGACCCTTGTGGTCGGCCATGTCAGTCCACATTCGACACTGATCACGGTGCCGCCCGGTTGCAGGCAGTGCTCGAGGAACGCGCGGTACGCCGCCGGCAGCCTGCGCCACTTGACCCGGAAGTACGACATGCCGGCGATCATGAGCCGGTCCTGGTTGGGGTCATGCATGTGGTGCAACCGCAGATCTGGATTGTTCTCCAGCAGGGAGGTTCCCGGGCGTAGACCCGCTCGCAGCTCGCCTTCGGCGTCGTCGCGGTCCACGTCCCGGCGGCGGACCGGGATCAGCAGGGTCTGCGGCAGCCACGGAACGCCGAGCGCGGCGGCCAGATGGATCAGCGCGCCGTTCGACGACCCGATGAAGACGGCCGGATACCGCTGACGCGGGTAGTGGTCGACCACCCACGAAGCCAGGTCTTCGGACCGGATCTCATGGATGCGCTGCGGTGGGACGGCTTCCGCGACGCCGCTGGCGGCGTAGATCGGGTCGGCCGCCTGGCTGGGAAGGTGGTTCACGCCGGCCAGCAACGCCGTGAACAGAGGTTCGAGTGTTCCGGGGAGTTGGCCGATGAGCGGGCTGTCGCGACCGGAGAGGAACCGCGCCAGGGCGCGCAACATCCCGGTCATCGAGTCGAACGAGGCGACGATCCTGCCCGGTTTCATGATCCCGCCCGGTTTCGTGATCCTGCCCGCCTCATGGTGCCTCCTCGGCGACGAACTCGGAGACGAAGCGGTCCACCGCGCGACCACATCGGCCGGGCTCGGCGAACGGCACCATGTGCGCTGTCCCCGGGAACACGACGAGGCGGCCATGCGGGAGCAGCCGAGTCACCTCCTCCGCCCAGGATTGGGGGACCAGCGCGTCGTGTTCGCCGCGCACCACCAGCGCCGGCACGTCGACGTGCGGCAACCGGTCGTCCAGGCGGTCGGTGAGCGACTCGGAGAAGGCGCTCAGCACCTGCCGCGCGCCCGCATCGCGGTAGTCCCGGAATGTCAGAGAGCCGAGCCTCCCGGGTTCGTGCCGGGCGTTGCGCAACCACCTGCCCAGTTGCCGTGGCCACGACCGCGCGTGGGGGTCGGTGGTGGGTCCGACCAGGAGGAGTCCGGCGATCAGGTCCGGACGGGCGAGCGCCACCGCGGTCGCGACCTGGCAGCCGAAGGAACATCCCAGCAACACGACCCTCGCTGGTCCGACCGCGTCCAACCAGCAGGAAACCGCCTGCCGAAGCTCGGGAAGCGACAGCGGGCGGCGCGGCCCCGCACTCGCGCCGAAACCGGGGAGGTCCACCGACCACGTTTCGCGGGTGCCTTCCAAGGCGGTCAGCAGAGGCAGCAACTCCCGGCTGGATACGCCCGCGCCGTGGACGCAGACCACGGCAGGTGCCGAACCGGAGACCCGCCACGCGGCGATGCGCCCGAACGGCAGATCGACCCCCACCTGCTCCACAACCAGACGATAGGCCCCACGACCCGCCTTCGCGCGGGCCAGCACGATCGTGAGTGGTGCCGATGACATCACACGGGATTCGGGACCGGAGCTTGACGCGGCAAAACGTTTCATGGCGCGACACTGGACGCTATGACGACAATCGCGACGACCGCCGAGCCCACCGAAGTCGTGATCGCCGGCCGAAGGGTGGCGATGCTGGACAAGGCGCGCATCTACGCGTGCGGTATCACGCCGTATGACGTCACCCATCTCGGGCATGCGGCGACGTTCGTCTGGGTCGACGCGCTCGCACGCGTGCTGCACTCGCTCGGCGTCGAGCCCGACGTCTGCCGCAACGTCACCGACGTGGACGACGTCCTCGACGCCGCCGCCGGGCGCGCTGGCACGCCCTACGACCGGTTCGCGGCCATCCAGGAGTTCCAGTTCGACAGCGACATGGCGGCCCTGAGCGTGCGGCCACCGCAGTCCGAGCCGCGTGCCCGCCGCTACGTCGAACAGGTGATCCGGCTCGCCTCCGGCCTGCTGCAAGCGGGGGCCGCGTACGCCCGCGACGGCAGCGTCTACTTCCGGGGCCACGCGGTCCCCGAGCGCGCCGGTGTGGATCGGGCCGAGGCACTCCGGCTGGCCGTCGAATACGGCGGTCGGCCGGACGACCCGGCCAAGGACGATCCGCTCGACGTGTCGGTGTGGCAGGCCAGCGAGCCCGACCACCCCGCATGGGACTCGCCGTGGGGACCGGGGCGGCCCGGCTGGCACGCGGAATGCGCCGGGATGGCACTGTCCGTGCTGGGGGTGGGTGTCGACGTCCATGCCGGGGGCGCCGACCTGCGGTTTCCGCACCACGCGTACCACGCGGCGATGGCCGAAGCCTTCACCGGCGTGACCCCGTACGCCCGGGCGTGGTTGCATGCCGGCACCGTCACGGTGGGTGGCACGAAGATGGCGAAGTCGGCGGGAAATCTCGTCCTGCTCGGTGACCTGCTCGCGGACTGGCCAGCGGAGGTCGTGCGGCTGATGATCCTCGACCGGCCCTGGGGCGAAGCCTGGGACTACTCGCCGGCGCTGCTTGAGGTTGCGGGCACTCGCCTCGACGAGCTTTACCGGGCCGCTGGCCGGTCCACCCCGTCGTCGTCAGCCGCGGTCAACGAGGTTCGCCGCATCCTTGCCGACGATCTCAACGTGCCGACAGCCCTTCAACTGGCGATCGAATCCGGCGGCGCCGCGGCGCGCGGACTCGCTACGATCCTCGGTCTTTCCTAGAGCTGCCCAGAGACACGACTGTCCATAGTGGAGTGTCAGGCCGTGCTCCCGAGCACCAGTCCTTCATGATCGTGGCGTTCGCGTCCGACCGGACCGCGCTGCTCATCCTGCCCCGGGATGCTGGTGCGCCGGTGAAATGGGCCATCCTTGGGGCGGCCCAGGGACTGGCCGGCACCCAGGGACGTAGGCTGGGGATATGTCAGGTGCGGTCCTTCCCGTCGAAGTCGTCGCGGCGATCGAGTCAGCCGCTGAGGTGCGGCGGCGGCTGGAGCAGGTCGACCTGGACGAACCTGGCGAACGTTCCTGGGCGCGCTACGAGGTGGCGCTGCTGGAGCATTGGGCGGCTCAACTGCGGGAAGGGCTCGACTACCCCGCGTTGGGCGAGGGCCTGGCAGGCTTCGCCCGGCGCTGCGCGGACACGCTGGCGGCGTCGGAGCGCGAGCCGGGCTGACCCGTGGTGATCTTCACGATCGGGTCACGGGCTGTCGTTGCGCGGGCAAAACGCCGCCATCGCCCCGCGCTCGTCGATGTCGGGACGGGGAATCCGCGCGTGCCCGCCACCCGGTATCCGCGCTGGTCACAGCCCTGGGCGCCGGGGGTGGTCACCGGGCATGGACCAGCGGCGGTGCTGAGCTGCCCAAAGACTACTCAGTGGGGTGAGAGACCCCGTGCGTGCAGCTCACCGCCGGCGGCCACCCCGCGCCGTCGGTGGTGACCGGTCTGGGCTGCGCTGCCCCGGTGCCCAGAATGCGGTATTCATCAGGTCCAACGTCATGATCACGGGACAGGGGGTGAACGAGCGTGGCTGAACTGCCGGGACAGGTTCCCAGCTACGAGGGGCAGCCGGGCGCTGCGAGGGTGCGCGAGTTGCTGCGCCGCTGTGGGGCCACGCAAGATCACGCCGAGCGGGCCGCGCTGCTGGCTCGGCTGGCCACCGAGCTCGACCATGCCGCTGACCAGATCACCGCGAGCCGCTACGACCTCGGGGTGGAGTCCCGTGAGCTGGTCGCGGGGTTGCACGCGCAGGCCAGCATGGCTCGTTACATGGCCGACCTGGAACGTCACAACCGGGCGCGTCTGGCCGCCGGTGGTCACGTCGCTCCGCTGTGACGGCGCTGAGGGGCTCAATGCTCGCGCTGGCGCAGCACGAGAGTCCCGTCCTGTTCGAGATCGACACGGGAGTGGAAGTGCTCGCTGATGCGCGTGAGAACGGCCCGCAGCCATGCCGCGTCCCCGCTGCACACGGGCTGCAGCCGCATCCGCCGTGCCTGCATCGGCACCATGCGTAGCCGGGCGAGCGTACCGGTGCTCGGGTCGATCGTCGCGAAGTACAGCACCCGCAGATCGTCTCGATACTCTTCGTACCCGGAAATGCCCTCGTAGTCGTCGATGCAGTCACCGCAGCCGTAGAGGATGAGCTTGCGCCGGTACACCTCGATCGGCCGGGGATGGTGCGAGGAGTGGCCGTGGACGACGTCCACGCCGCCGTCGACCAGCAGGTGCGCGAAGTCGACCTGTGCCGGCGAAACGCCGTATCCCCAGTTGGAGCCCCAGTGCAGGGACGCGACCGCGACGTCCCCCGGCCGCTTCACCGACCGCACCTGGTCAGCGACCTCGCGGGCCGTGCGCGCGCAGAGATCACCCGTGAAGTTGACACCCGGCCGATCCGGGGTGGCGGCCCATTGCGGCGGGATGCCGCTGGAGGCCATACCGAACGCGAAGACCACCACACGCCTGCCGTCGTACACGGGGACGGTCGCGTGGTGGCACGCTTCGTGCACGTCGCGCCCGGCTCCGACCCAGCGAAGGCCCGCGCTGGAGAGCGCGTCAAGGGTGTCCGTGAGCCCTTGGCGCCCGAAGTCGAGCGTGTGGTTGTTCGCCAGCCCGCACACGTCCGGCCGTACCGCGGTCAAGCAGGACACGTTGCGCGGGTTCATGCGGTAGTGCACCGGCTTCTCGGGGGCGAACGCATCACTGCGGGTGACGCTGGATTCCAGGTTGATCACGCGAACGTCCGGCGCGAAATCGTCGATCGTCTCCACGGCGCTTCCCCACGGCCACGCGAAGTCGACCGGGCGGTGAATCCGCCCGTTGACCGCCTCGGCGGCCCGCACGTACCAGCGGGCGTCGCGGATGTAATCCTCCTGCAGCCGGGGGTCGCCCGGGTGCGCGAGGATCTGGTCCACACCCCGGCCCGGCATCACATCGCCGCACAGGAACAACGTCACGCCACCGCGTTCCATGCTTCCACTGTGCCTCGCCGCTGGTGCCAGTTGGTGGTTCGTACGCTGCGGAGAGAGGAGGCGCCATGCCGGGCCGTTCTGACCGGTCTGTCACCAGCAAGGTCCTCGCCCTGCTTGCGGCGTTCACGCCGGAGACCCCCGAGCTGAGCCTCAGTGAGCTGGCGAGACGGGCCGGGCTGTCGCTGCCGACCGCGCACCGGCGCGCCGCTGAGCTGCTCGAATGGGGCGCGCTGGAGCGCGGCCCGGACGGGCGGTTCCAGATCGGGCTGCGCCTGTGGGAGGTCGCCTCACTCGCTCCGCGCGGGCTTGGTCTGCGGGAGGCCGCGATGCCGTTTCTCGAAGACCTCTACGAGGTCACGCACGAGAACGTCCAGCTTGCAGTGCGCGAGGGCGCCCAGCTGATCTTCGTCGAACGGATCGCCGGACGGCACGCGGTTCCGGTTCTCACCCGCGTGGGAGCGCGCTTCGCGCTGCACGCCACCGGGGTGGGGCTCGTGCTGCTCGCGCACGCACCTGCCGAGATCCAGGAGCAGGTCCTGAAGTCTCCGCTGGAGCGGTATACGGATCAGACGGTCACCGACCCGGTCGTGTTGCGGGAGTGGCTCGCGGGGGTGCGCAAGGCCGGCTACGCCGTGAGTGACGGGCAGGTCACCACCGACGCCGTGTCGGTGGCGGCGCCGATCGTCGGGCCGGACGGCGCGGTCGTCGCCGCGGTGTCCCTCGTGGTGCACGTAGAGGGCGCGCAACCATCGGCTCTGGCACCGCTCGTGCGAACGGCCGCCAGGGGAATCTCGCGGGCATTGAGCGTGTCCGCGCGTCAGCAGCGGAGCGACTTGGCGAAGTGACGAGCGAGTAGCCGGCCGGCGGGGGTATGCGCGGTGGCTGGCTCCAGCCGAAAGAGTGTCCATATCGGACGATTGATACGCGAGATAGCCGCTGGGGCACCGGTCGTGTTGACCTTCTGAAACTGCCAGGGCTAGGGGCGGTCGCGGCCGGCGGCCCGAGCACCGCCACGTCGTTTGCCTAACTGCCGTTTGTGTCGCGCCCGGTTGTTGCTCGGTGTCGCTGTCCCGCCGGTCGGTGGGAGCATCGTCGCGGAGTCCGCACCGGGAGGGCAGGAGCCGTGAGCAGCATCCCCGAGGATGAGGTGGTCCAGTTCTGCCAGGATCTGATCCGCTTCGACACGTCCAACCCGGGCAGAGGCGAGCGTCCGGCAGCGGAGTACGTCGCCGAGAGGCTCGCCGAGGTCGGTATCCAGCCGACCCTGGTCGAGAGTGCGCCGGGCCGAGCCAGCGTGCTCGCCCGCGTTCCGGGGACCGATCCAACGCGAGGAGCCCTGTTCCTGCACGGCCATCTGGATGTGGTGCCCGCCGACGCCTCGGAGTGGACGCTTCCCCCGTTCTGCGGGGAGATCCGCGACGGCTACGTGTGGGGTCGTGGCGCGATCGACATGAAGGACTTCGACGCCGCGATCCTCGCGGTGGCTCGCCACTTCGCCCGGACGGGCGAGACGCCGTCGCGTGACGTGGTCTTCGGGTTCCTGGCCGACGAGGAGAACGGCGGCAGCTTCGGCGCGCACTGGGTGGTGCGCAACCGTCGGGACCTGCTTGCGGGCGTGACGGAGGCGATCAGCGAGGGCGGCGGGGTGTCCACCGACCTGGGCAACGGCAGCCGGCTGTATCCGATCGAGAACGCCCAACGCGGCCAAGCGTGGTTACGGCTGGTCGCGACCGGGCGGGCCGGGCACGGATCGTCGCCGAACGACCAGAACGCGGTGACGGACCTGGCGGAGACGGTCGCCAGGATCGGACGGCACCGTTTCCCGACCAGGCTGATCGAACCGGTGCGCGAGCTGCTGGAGCGAGCCGCGGACCTTCTCGGGGTGGAGTTCGATCCGTCCGATGTGGACGCCAGCTTGGCGAGGATGGAGCCGGTGCGCGGACTGGTCGAGGTCATCCTGCGCAACTCCGCCAACCCGACCGGGCTGGAGGGTGGCTACAAGACCAACGTGATCCCGGGTCGGGCCACCGCGTCCATCGACGGTCGGTTCCTGCCGGGCTACGAGCAGGAACTGCTGGACACCATCGACGACCTGCTACTGCCGTCGGTGCGCCGCGAGTTCCTGCACCACGCCGTGGCGATGCGGACCAGCTTTGACGGACCGCTGGTCGACGCGATGTGCGCGGCGATCCGGGCCGAGGACCCGGACGGGCATCCTACGCCGCACTGCAACCCCGGCGGCACGGACAACAAGACGTTCAGCACGATCGGGATCAGAGGGTTCGGGTTCAAGGCCCTGCGCATCCCGCCGGACCTGCCGTACCGGCGGTTGTTCCACGGCGTCGATGAGCGCGTTCCGCTGGAGTCTCTGCGGTTCTCGGTGCGCGTCCTGCAGAGGTTGCTGCGCGCATGTTGATGGATTGCCGCGGACCTGCTGACGCGGCAGACGCCCGGCCACTCGTCCGGTGGACAGCCGGCCGTGTCGTGCGGCACCTCGCGTTCGAGCCGTCGAAACTGGCTGCTATGCCAGCTGTCGCCGTTCCCGCACCACACCCGCCCGGCAGGTTCCGCTCGTGGCGGGCGGCGCTGCGGTGCCGCGGACCGGGCAGCCTGGGGGCATTCGTCCGCCGCCGGCCGCGATCGGTGATCATCGTCGCGCTCGCCGTCCTCGCGTGTCGAATGTGCGCGATGTGGAGCGGGCACGGGCCGGACCTGCTGGACTTCCAGGTGTACCGCTGGGCGGTCCAGACCTGGTGGTCCGGCGGCAACATCATGAACGTCGTCCCGACCATCGACGACGGCTCACGACTGCCGTGGGTGTATCCGCCGGTCGCGCTCCTGCCCCTGACGCCGTTCGGGTTGCTCCCCACCGTGCCGGGCGCGCTCCTGCTGCACGCCATCGACCTGGTCGCGCTCGGCACGACGTTCTACCTGGTCGCCGGCCAGGTCTGGCCGGCGGAAAGCACGCTCACCCTGGTGGCCGTGGCCATCGCCGGGCTCCCGATGGCGCTGCTGCTGGAGCCGGTGGGGACGTCGTTCGAACTCGGGCAGATCAACATCGTGCTGATGGCGCTGGTCGCGCTCGACTGCCTGACCCTCGGGCGCCGGACGCGCGGAACGCTGGTCGGACTGGCGATGGCGATCAAGCTGACGCCGGGTGCGTTCCTCCTGCTGTTCGTCGCGCGGAGGGATCTCCGGGCGGCGCTGACCGCGTGTGTGACGGCTCTGGCCGCCACCGCGCTCGGATTCGTCCTGTCCTCCCAGGACTCGTGGAACTACTGGTTCCGGCAGGGACCGGCCACCGGCGTGAGCGGGTCGGTGTACTACCGCAACCAGTCGATCATGGGTGCACTCGGCCGGCTCGGCCTTTCCGAATCCCTGACGTACGGGATCTGGATACTGCTGTCGCTGACCCTGGTCGTGATCGTCGGCTATGCGCTGCGCCGCGTCACCCTTTCGCTTGCGCTGCTCGCGACAGGGCTGGTCGCGCTGCTGGTGTCCCCGACATCCTGGTCCGATCACTGGGTGTGGGTTGCGCCGGGCCTGCTGCTGATGGCCGGCTACGCCGTGCGCGAGCGCAGCAGGCAGTGGGTATGGCTGGCGGTAGGCACGTTCGGCTTGGCCGAACTCGGTGCGCTCGGGCTGAATCATGTGCGGACCAAGGACGTTGTGCATTGGACACCGTGGGATCACCTTGCCGACAACATCTATGTCCTAACGGGAATCGCGCTGCTCGCGCTCCTAGGCGCGCGAGCAGCGCGACCCCACGCGTGACGTCATGTGTTCGGATGCCGCTTCCCGCAGGGCGTTCAGCACGGCCGCGACCGCGGGACGGTTGATGCTGGTCCGCCGGATCGCCGCGTACACGGTGCGTGATGGTGCGGATGAAGGCAGTTCGCGGATCACCACGTCACGTTCGCGCGAGGCGAGCGCCATGCGGGGCGCGACCGCGATGCCGAGGCCTTGAGCGACCAGGCCGACCACAGTGTCCAGTCCCTGGAACTCCCAGGCGATCCGTGGATGGCTGCCCACCTCGGTGAACAGCGTGTCGAGCGCTCGCCGGGACGGCTCGTCCGGCGGCGCGGCGATCCACGGCTGATCCGCGAGCCCGGCTAGGTCGATCGGTCCGGTGCACGCAGGATGACCGCACGGAAGCACCAGCGCCAGCGGATCGTCCACCAACTCGACGAACGTGAGCGTGTCTCGGCTCTGTTTCGGGGGTGTCCGTTCGGCGGTCCAGTCGTCGACCAACGCCAACTCCACCTCACCCGCGCGCAATCGCTCCATGCCGAGCCCGGGTGCCGCCTGCCGCACGACGAGCCTGAGGTCCGGGTACCGGCGCAGGCGGCTCGCGGCCAGCGGGGCGAGCGCGAGCGCGGCGGTCGGGAATACCGACATCACCACCCGACCGCTGGGAATTCCGGCATGTGCGGCGATATCCGCCTCGGCGGCCTCCAGCTCGCCGAGGATGCGTCCCGCGTGCGCGGCCAACCGGTGGCCGGCGTCGGTGAGCTCGGCGCTGCGTGCCGTGCGGATGAGCAGAGCCGCGCCCGCCTCGCGTTCGAGCACGGCGAGCTGCTGCGAAACAGCCGACGCGCTGTAACCCAGTGCGACCGCCGTCGCCGCGATGCTGCCGCACTGGGCGAACTCGTGCAGTACGCGCAGCCGCCGCAGATCGAGCATAGGGTCAGCTTACGCTTTACCGCCAGAAAGCCGCGCTTGTGCCGTTGCTCGGCCACGCAGATGCTGGGTTGGGGGACAGACGAGAGGAGCCCAACAATGGCGGTTTCCGCGACCCTGGCAGCGGACGAGCTGGTACGCCGCAAGCAGGCGGAAGGGGGGCGAGTACTGCCGCTGGCGTTCGGCCAGGCCGGACTTCCCGTGCACCCGCTGGCACGCCGTGCACTGGCCGAAGCCGCTTGTCGCAATGCCTACGGCTCGGTCGCCGGCTCCGCCGAGCTGCGTGCGGCAGCTGCCGGATACTGGTGTCGCCGTGGCCTGGACACCGCCCCTGACCAGGTCGTGGCCGGTCCGGGGAGCAAGGCCCTCCTGTACGCCGTGCTGCAAGCGCTCGGCGGCGGGGTCGTGGTCCCGCAGCCGAGCTGGGTCAGCTACGCGGCCCAGGCGGCGCTCGTCGGGGCGGAGCCCCGGTACGTGCCGACGGTGCCTGGCGAGGGCGGAGTGCCAGCGCCCGGTTTGCTGGCCGGCGCCGTCCGGCAGGCGCGGGCCGAGGGGCGGAACGTCCGGGCGGTGGTACTGACCGTGCCGGACAACCCGACCGGCACGTTGGCCTCTGCCGAGACGATCCGCGCGGTCTGCGCGGTCGCCCGCGAGCTGGACCTGGTGGTCGTCTCCGACGAGATCTACCGCGATCTCGCCTATCGCGGTGAGGTCGCCAGCCCGGCGCGGTTCGCGCCGGAACGGGTCGTGGTCACCAGCGGGTTGAGCAAGAGCCTGGCACTCGGCGGCTGGCGGATCGGCGTCGCCCGGTTTCCCGCCAGCGACCTGGGAGAACAGCTGCGGGCGCACGTGCTGTCGGCTGCCAGCGAGATCTGGTCCAGTGTCGCCCAGCCGGTGCAGTTCGCCGCGGCGCAGGCGTTCTCCGAACCGGCCGAGCTGGTGGCGCACGTGGACTGTGGTCGCGCATTCTACGAGCGGATCACCGTTGCGGTGGGTGAAGTGTTTGAGAACGCCGGAGCTGCTGTAGCCGCACCGCAAGCCGCCTTCTACGCCTACCCCGACCTCGATGCATTTCGGGAGCGTCTGGCGGCCCGGCATTCAGTCCGTACCGGCACGGAACTCAGCTCACTGCTGCTGGAGCGGTACGCAATCGCGGTGTTGCCCGGGAGTACTTTCGGCGAGCCGGCTCGGTCGCTGACTCTCAGGGTCTGCACCGGGATGCTCACCGGAGCAACGGACGAGCAGCGAGAACGCGCCTTGGCCTGCGACGACGCGCTCGGCTTGCCTTGGGTCTCGGAAGCGATCGAACACCTGAACACCGGCTTGTCGGATCTCCTGCGCTCGTGAGGACCGCGCGGGGCACTGTACTATGCGGCGGAACCGTACTATGTGGACGATGCTGACCGTGCTCGGTTCCGTGCTATCCGATCGGTGCCGGAACGTTCCCGCACGTTCACACATGCCTGGTTCCCTGGGCGCCCAACGACGATCACATGCCAACAGCGGGAGGACGCGATGACCGGCGTTCCTGGTGGTGACCAGCCGCGAACCGGCTACCCGGTGAGCTTCACCGTCGATTATCCCGACCGGCCGCTGAATCGAGTGACGACGTTCTTCCGCCTGTTCATGGCGATCCCCATCTTCCTCGTGCTCGTGGCCGTCTCCGGCGGCGTCTTCACTGGTTCGGGTGGGCGGCATCAGATGTGGACGACGGCGGTCGCGGGTGGACTGCTGTTCTTCGGTCCGCTGCTGATGATCCTGTTCCGCCGGAAGTACCCGCGCTGGTGGTTCGACTGGAATCTCGCCCTGCTGCGGTTCGAGAACCGGGTCGGCATGTACCTGGCGCTGGCGCGGGACGAATACCCGTCCACCGACGAGGAACAGGCGGTACACCTGGAGATCGAGTATCCCGGCGGGGACCTGAACAGGTGGCTACCGCTGGTGAAGTGGTTCCTGGCGATCCCGCACTACGTGGTGCTGATCTTCCTCAATATCGGCAAGCTGGTCGCCGTCATCATCGCGTGGTTCGCCATCCTGTTCACCGGCCACTACCCGCGGAACCTGTTCGATTTCGTCGTCGGCGTGACGCGCTGGAACAACCGGGTGGCCGGGTACGCGTTCCTGCTGGCCACGGACATCTATCCGCCGTTCCAGCTCTCAGAGTGACGTCCCTTTCTCAGGGTGCCTGCCGACTGTCAGGGTGCCTGCCGACTGTCAGGGTGATCGTGGACCCGGATCAGTCGAGATGGCGTCGCGGAGCCGTTTCGTGTACTGGCGGAACAGCGACGCCATCTCGATCCGGTCGGGGGCCAGCAGCCTTCAGGATGCCGAGATCAACGCAACCTGGTTTCGGGCTGGCTCGTTCTCCGCTTTCCTGGTGGGCATGGCGGTGACGGGCTGGGTAGGGCAGCTGTCGCGCCGTCGACCTCGCACTCGTAGGAGGGTCCGTTGACATCCAGTGCTGAACTGCGCGAGCGGGTGCGAGCGCTGTCGCTGGAGCAGAAGGTCCGGCTGCTCACCGGCGCCGATTTCTGGTCGCTTCATCCCGAGCCCGACGCGGGACTGCGCAGGGTCGTCCTCTCGGACGGCCCTGCCGGGGTGCGCGGGGAGACCTTTGACGAGCGCGACCCGTCGGCCAACGTGCCCTGCCCGACCGCCGTGGCCGCGTCGTGGGACGAGGCTCAGGCCCACCGGGTCGGGCGGTTGCTCGCCGCCGAAGCCCGCCGCAAGGGAGTCGACGTGCTGCTGGCACCGACTGTCAACCTGCACCGAACCCCGTACGGCGGCCGGCATTTCGAATGCTTCAGTGAAGATCCGCTGGTGACCGGGCGGATCGCGGCGGCGTATGTGCGTGGGGTGCAGTCCGGTGGCGTCGGCGCCACGGTGAAGCACTTCGTCGCCAACGACTCGGAAACGGAGCGGATGACGCTGGACGCTCGGGTGGACGAGCGCGCACTGCGTGAGGTGTATCTCGCGCCGTTCGAGACCATCGTGACCGAGGCCGAGCCGTGGGCGGTGATGGCGGCCTACAACGGCGTCAACGGCAGCATCATGACCGAGCACCCGATGCTCAACGACGTACTCAAGCGGGAATGGGGATTTGACGGCGTTGTCGTGTCCGACTGGTACGCGACGCGTTCCACAGTGGACTCTGGATGCGGCGGGTTGGACCTGGTGATGCCAGGGCCGGACGGACCGTGGGGCGCTGCATTGCTTGCCGCGGTTCGTGCCGGGCACGTCCCGGAATCCGCCGTCGACAAGAAAGTGCTGCGGTTGCTCCGGCTGGCGGATCGTGTCGGAGCGCTGGACGGCGCTCAGCCACCGCAACCCGAGCAGCCCGCGACCGCCGTCGAACTCCGGCGCGCTGCCGCCGCTGGATTCGTACTGGCGCGCAACGACGGGCCGGTGCTCCCGCTGGACGCGACGAAGCTACGGAAGGTGGCGGTGCTCGGGCCGAACGCCGCCACCGCGCGCACGCTGGGCGGCGGCAGCGCGACGGTCTTCCCGCCCTACACCGTCTCGCCGCTGGAAGGGTTGCGCTCGGCACTCGGCCCGCACAGCGAGATCACACACTCGGTCGGTGTCCGGGCGAGCACGCGTCTGGCGCCGGCCACACCGGAACTGCTCACCAACCCCGACACGGGGGAACCTGGGGTCAGCGTGCGTTTTCTGGACGCCGATGATGCCCTCGTCGGAAAGCAGCACCGCACCAGCGGCCGGCTGATCTGGATGGGTTCCTTCGACCCGAACGTTCCGCTCGACGCGGTGGCCACGGTCGAGGTGCGTGCGCGCCTGCGGGCGGCGGAGTCCGGCGAGTACCACCTCGGATGCGCGGGCGTCGGGCGGTTCCTGCTCGCTGCGGGTGACGAGGTGCTCATCGACGGCGAGTGGACGCTGCCTCCCGGCGGGGACCTGATCGACGCCATGGCCCGACCGCCGGAGCGAACCGGCTCGGTCACCCTGCGAGCCGGCGACGAGATCGGAGTCGTGTTGCGGCATCAGGTCGATCCTGCTGCGATCAGCACATCGTTCCGCCTTGAAGTCGAGCCTCCGTCGCTGGCCGAGGACGACGAGCTAGAACGGGCCGTCGCGCTTGCCGCTTCCGCTGACGCCGCTGTGGTGGTCGTGGGAACGTCCGAGGAAACCGAGAGCGAAGGTTTCGACCGCGACACCCTGGCGCTACCGGGGAGGCAGGATGAGCTGGTACGCCGGGTCGCCTCGGCCAATCCGCGCACGGTCGTCGTGGTCAACTCCGGCGCTCCGGTCCTGCTGCCCTGGGCCGACGAGGTTCCGGCCGTCCTGCTGTCGTGGTTCGCTGGGCAGGAATACGGCAACGCGCTGGCTGACGTGCTCACCGGCGCGGTCGAGCCCGGCGGGCGGCTGCCCATGACCTGGCCCGCCAGTGCCGACGACCCGATGCCCGCGACCCAGCCACACAACGGCGTTCTCCGCTACGGCGAGTCCATCCACATTGGACACCGCGGCTACGACCGGGAGGGCGTGGACCCGGCGTTCTGCCTTGGTCATGGGCTCGGCTACACGACGTGGGAGTACGAGCGCATCGAGACCCCGGAGCGTGTGCGGCCGGGAGCGGACGCGGTCGTTGAGGTCAGGGTTCGTAACACCGGTGACCGGCCGGGACGTGAGGTGGTGCAGGCGTACCTCTCGCGCGAGGACAGCGCGGTCGAGAGGCCGGTCCGGTGGCTCGCCGGGTTCGCCGTCGTCGAAGCTGGGCCAGGGAACCACGCCGCCGCCGAACTCCGTATCCCGGCACGTGCCTTCCAGCACTGGCAGGACCGACGGTGGAACACCGAGCCCGGCAGCTACACCCTGCATGTCGGCTCTTCGTCGCGGAATCTCTGTCTAGAGGGCGCAATGCACATACCATCGCTATGAGCGCACGTGGTGACCGAGGAGCCCGCCGACCCCGCGTGGACCTGCGGTCGGCGGGCTTCGATGTGGGTGCCTCCGGCCCAGTACGCTCCCAGGGTGGCGAGCAAGCGACCCAATCCGGCGCTGTGGCTGTTCTACCAGTTCGGCGGCAGGCTGCCGGACGCCTATCGCGAGTGGGTTCTGCATGACGCGACCTGCAAGACGTGGGTCTTGCGGGTATGCGTTCGGGGACTCATCCAGATCGGGCCTTTCGCCGTCGCGCTCGTCATCGGTCTCTACCTGGCCAGCGGGTCATGGCCACTTGCCCTCGGGTCGGTCCTGCTCGGTGTTCTCGTCGTCACCCGGATCACACTGACCAGCTCAGTGGACAGCACGGACGTCCGGCTGGCCCGCCACGGCTACCCGTCCGGCTACGGTTCGACCTTCCGCCGCCGGCAGGACGAAGCCGCGGCCGAGCGGTACCGGGCGGTGTGGCGGCAGACCGGCGACTGATATCCACCGCCGCTACCGCCCAATGCGGGAGGCCCGGTAGCGTGTCCGTACCGACCGGTTGGTATCACCTGGAGGCGAAGATGGCAGTCGACCCGACCCTGGCCCGCAAGGCGTGGCGGAGCCTTGAGCCCGTACACACGATGATCTATTTCGCGCCCGAGGCGCAGGAAGTTTATGCGGCCCTGGGGCTTCGCGGCCAGCGAATGGGCTACTTCGCATCCCGGGCCGCGGCGCTGGGGCCGGTACCGGCGGAAGTGGTGGTCGCGACCTTCTTCAACTTCCCCGCGACGCTCGTGCGCCGGGCGATCCCCGCTGCCTGGGAACTCGCCAGCCCGCAGGAGATCCTCACGACCCGGCTGGAAGCAGCTGACCGCGTGCTCAAGCGTGTACTGGGCGCGGAACTGGAGACACCCGCCGTCGAGGAAGCCGCGAAGCTGGCACGGGAGGCCGCCGAGGCTGCCGGGCAGCACCCCGAAGGGCGCCCGCTGTTCGCCGCCCACGCCGCGCTGCCCTGGCCCGAACAGCCACACCTGGTGCTCTGGCACGCCCAGACGTTGCTGCGGGAGTTTCGCGGTGACGGCCACATCGCGGCGCTACTGGCCGCAGGCCTGACGGGTCTGGAAGCACTTGTGCTGCACGCGGCCACCGGCGACATTTCGGTCGACTTCCTGCGCAACAGTCGAGGATGGGGTGACGAGGACTGGGACTCGGCCGCCCAGCGGGTGCGCGAACGTGGTCTGCTCACCTCCGGTGATGCGTTGACCCTCACCGACTCCGGGCGCGAGCAACGCCAGTGGATCGAAGATCGCACGGACGAACTCGCGGCGGGCGCCTATGAGGTGCTCGGCGTGGACGGCTGCACCCGGCTGCGCGAACTCGCACGCCCGCTCAGCCGCGCGATCGTCGACGCCGGGCTCCTTCCGTGACCCGCTGGGTATGAGCTTCCGTGACCCGCTGGGTATGAGCGCGAGCAGGGCGCGGTTGACCTGACCAGGGCATGGCCGGTGGGTAACAGCCACCGCGTCGATCAGCCCGCCGACTCCTCTGCCGGGGCTTGTTCGGGTGCTACGGCTTGGGTTCGGCGCCCTCCCGCCGAGTGTCCGGCGATCCGCGCTTGACGGAGTCCAGGAGCATCTGGGAGACGTCTTGAACCGCCATGTTCGTGCCCTTGTGCTCGTCCTGGCGTTGCACCAGCCCGTCGTTGATCATGACCCGGCAGAACGGGCAGCCGGTGGCGATGGTGCCGGCCCCGGACGCCTCGGTGCCGGATGCTCCGGCCCCGGATGCTCCGGCATCGAGGGTGTCGATGGCTTCGTCGACTCGTTCGAGGTTGACCCGCTTGCCGATCTTCTCCTCCATCCACATCCGTGCTCCGCCGGCGCCGCAGCACAGTGAGCGATCCGCATGCCGGGGCATTTCCGTGCGGGTCATCCCGGTGGTCTCGATCAGTTCGCGCGGGGGGTCGTAGACCTTGTTGTGGCGTCCCAGGTAGCACGGGTCGTGGTAGGTGACGGGGGAGCCGTTGCCATCGACCGGTTTGACCGGGGTGAGCTTGCCCTCGCGGACCAGCCTGTTGAGCAACTGTGTGTGGTGCACGACCTCGTAATGGCCGTCGAGCTGCGGGTATTCGCGGCCGAGGGTGTTCATGCAGTGCGGGCAGGTGGTCACGATCTTGCGGCGGGCGGGCTCGCGGCCGGAGAACACGGCGTTGAGGGTCTCCGCCGTCTGCTGCGCCATCATCTGGAAGAGGAACTCGTTGCCCGAGCGGCGCGCCGGGTCGCCGGTGCAGGTCTCCTCCGTGCCGAGCACGACGTAGTTCACTCCCGCGAGGTGCAGCAGTTCCGCCGTCGCACGAGCGGTCTTCCTGGCGTTCTCGTCGAAGGCGCCCGCGCACCCGACCCAGTACACGTACTCGACGTCGTCGGCGAGTTCGCCGTCGAAGACCGGGACCTCGAAGTCGAGGTCCTTGGTCCAGTCCAGCCGTTCGGAGTTGTTCTGCCCCCACGGATTGCCCTTGTTCTCCAGGTTACGGAAGAGCGTGCCCAGCTCGGTGGGGAACTCCGACTCCATCAACACCTGGTACCGGCGCATGTCCACGATGTGATCGACGTGCTCGATGTCGACAGGGCACTGCTCGACGCACGCGCCGCACGTGGTGCACGACCAGAGCACGTCCGGGTCGATCACCCCGCCGGCATCCGCCGATCCCACCAGCGGGCGCGCGGCCTCCGTCGCTTCCTTTGTGCTGCCGTTTCCTGGGCTGCCTTCTTCTGGGGCCTGCTGGCCGTCGAGGAGGTAGGGCGCCTTCGCCATGAGGTGATCGCGCAGATCCATCACGAGCAGCTTGGGGGACAACGGTTTCCCCGTGTTCCACGCCGGGCACTGGCTCTGGCAGCGACCGCACTCGGTGCAGGTGGCGAAGTCGAGCATGCCCTTCCACGTGAAGTCCTCGACCTTGCCGCGCCCGAAGGTGTCGTCCTCGCTCGGGTCCTCGAAGTCGATCGGCTTGCCGTCGGACTCCATCGGCGGCAACGGACCCAGCGCGTTCGGCAGCCGCTTGGTCGCGACGTTCAGTGGCGCGAGAAAGATGTGCAGGTGCTTGGAATGCACCACGAACACCAGGAAGGCCATGATCACGCCGACGTTGCCGAGGACGAACACGGTCTCCAGCACCGAGTTCGCCGCCGGGCCGAGTGGTGCGAGCGCGTGCGCGACAAGCCAGGACGCGAACGGCCAGGCGCTGTGCCCGAACGGGAAGTGCCCGGTGTTGAACTGCGCCGCACGGTACAGCAGCAGGGTCACCATCACGCCGCTGATCAGCGCCAGCACCAGCCACGCCGGACCGGTGTGCGAGCCATAGAAGCGCGATTGCCGTTGCGCTCGCTCCGGCGCGTTCCGCACCCGGATCACGGCGAACGTGACCACCGCGGCCAGTACCGCGACGGTGAAGAAGTCCTCGAGGAAGCCAAGCCACTGCTGGTGGCCGATCCACCAGAACGCGAAGTCCCGGTCGAACAGCGCGCCCCACGCCTCCACCACGGTGACCATCAGGATCAGGAAGCCCCAGAAGGTGAAGAAGTGCGCGACGCCCGGCAGCGACCACTTCAACAACCGGCGCTGGCCGAAAACCTCGGCCAGCTGGGCCCGGAGCCGGGGCACCAGCTGTTCGGTTCGTCCCGATGCCCGCTGGCCGGAACGGATCAACCGGGCCAGCCACCACGCGCGGTGGCCGGCGACGGCCAGGCCGGCAATGGTGAACAGCAGCCCCAAAATCAGTCGAATGAGCACGAATCCTCCGTACCAGCTGACGGCAACGTCCGCAGTGGACGCGACCCTTGCCACCACCGTCGAGATCTACCCGCGTAGTAACGCCATGCCTTGGAGGCGTACTGCATCCTCCGTACGTGCCAGTACTTCCGGTACAGCTCGACGTTGGCCAGCGTGGTGGACCGCAGCCCGAGCAGGTCGTGCTGCTCGGGAGGCATCCCCGCGTCGTAGCGTTCGGTCGCTCGGCCCAGCCGCGCGCGTCGGGCGGCCAGCCCGCAACGCATGGCACGGCGCCTGCTCGTCACTCGCACGGTCTGCGCACAGAACCGGTGCATCAGCTGGAGCCCGAGCGGCCCGCCGGAGTACGGCGTACCCAGCACGGGGGCACCCAGCAGCTGCTCGACGACGCCGCGACCAGGGTGGTCCGGGCGCTCGTCGGTCAACCACACCGCAAGCCCGCAATACGAACAGGCGAGATCGCAGCACGCGGGAAACGAGCGCCGGAACGTCTCGACGCGCATCGGCCAGCCCCCTCGGCGTTGGCTAGGTGATCGACGTCACTTGCGTGAGGCTAATGCAGAGTAGGGAGACGGCCTAGTACCGGAACGGTCGATTGTCGCCAAACCCGCGCTTGATCGGTTTCGCTGGCGGACTCTAGATTGAGCCATTCAGCCGAGGCGACGACGGAGGCACGCTGCCATGACGACGCCGGACAAGCCGCGGGCAGGCACGGACAGGGTGGACGCAGGCGAGGAGACGATCTTCACCTGGGGCGCGCCACCGCTGAAGTTCGGTGCGGGCGCCGCCGACGAGATCGGCTTCGACCTCGCCCAGTACGACGTGCGCCGGGCCCTGGTGATCACGGACGCCGGTGTCGCCGCGACCGGCATCCCGCAGCGCATCGCGGACACCCTCAAGGGCTACGGCATCACCGTCGAGATCTTCGACGGCGTGCACGTCGAGCCCACCGACGCGAGCTTCTCCCAGGCGATCGGCTACGCCACCGAACTCGGGCCGTGGGACGCGTTCGTCGCGGTCGGAGGCGGCTCGGCGATCGACACGGCCAAGGCGGTCAACCTCCTGACCAGCTGTCCCGGCGAGCTGATGGACTACGTCAACAAGCCGGTGGGCGCGGCCAAGGCGCCGCCGGGGCCGGTCAAGCCGCTGGTCGCGGTCCCGACCACGGCGGGCACCGGGTCGGAGAGCACCGCGATGTGCATCCTCGACGTGCTGTCGATGAAGGTCAAAACCGGAATCAGCCACTGGCGGCTCCGGCCCACGCTGGCCGTGGTGGACCCGCTGCTGACCATGACCGTACCGCCGGGCGTCACGGCGGCGGCCGGCATGGACGTGGTCTGCCACGCGCTGGAGTCCTACACCGCACGCGAGTACCAGAACTTCCCGCGCAAGAGCCCGGAGCAGCGGGTCACCTATTGCGGTGCGAACCCGATCTCGGACGTGTGGTGTGAGCAGGCGTTGGCGTTGATCGCCCGGTCGTTGCGGCGTGCTGTGCACGATGGCGAGGCCGACGTCGCCGCGCGGCAGGACATGATGATGGCCGCGACGTTCGCCGGAATGGGGTTTGGGAACGCCGGGGTGCACATTCCGCACGCCAATGCCTACCCGATCGCCGGGATGGTGAGCGGGTACGTGCCGGACGGGTACCCGCCGGACGAGCCGCTGGTGCCGCACGGGCAGGCGGTGTCGCTAACCGCGCCGGAGGCGTTCCGGTTCACCTTCCCGTCCCACCCGCAGCGGCACCTGCGAGCCGCGCAGCTGCTGGCGCCCGAGGGACAGCTGACCGCTGAACCGGCCGATCAGCTCCCGCGTGCGCTGATCGACCTGATGCGGGATATCGGAATTCCCCGCGGCCTCAGCGCGGTGGGCTATTCCGAAAGCGACGTGCCCAAGCTGGTGCCCGGCACGCTGAAGCAACAGCGCCTGCTGGCGACCGCGCCCCGGGAAGTGGGGGAGTCCGAGATCGCCGATATTCTGACGAACTCGCTGCGGAACTGGTGATTTTGGCAGTCCGCACAATCATTTTTCCTGCCGTGTCGAATGCGCCCAAGAGGTGGTTGAGGACACGTCCGCTTCGGTCGTGGCGCTCTTCATAATCGCGCTGACCTGCGTACTCGAACGATTAAGGTCGTGGTGCGGGTTCATCGGCCATCCCGAGCGCCGAATCCGCCTTTTTTGTGCACGCTGACCGCCTCGACACGGCCAGGAGTTTCTGTTGCCCATTGCCCTACTGGCATTGGCCATCGCTGCTTTCGGTATTGGAACGACGGAATTCGTGATGATGGGGCTGCTGCCGCAAGTAGCCCACGACCTGCACATATCTATTCCCGACGCGGGCGGGTACGTCTGCTTCTACGCCCTCGGGGTCGTCATCGGAGCGCCGGTGCTGACCGCCGCCGGGATGCGGGTGCGCCGCAAGACGATGTTGCTGAGCATGCTGGCGTTGTTCGTCTGCGGGAACCTGCTGTGCGCCGTCGCGGCGACGCACGGGCAGTTACTGGCGGCCCGCTTCGT
Source organism: Pseudonocardiaceae bacterium (assembly GCA_051984675.1). Taxonomy (GTDB): domain Bacteria; phylum Actinomycetota; class Actinomycetes; order Mycobacteriales; family Pseudonocardiaceae; genus JBPYFK01. The sequence continues at coordinate 62,625 of JBPYFK010000115.1, forward strand.
CGCCGGACTCCCGCACGGTGCGTTCTTCGGCGTCGGGGCGGTGGTCGCCGCCAGCCTGGCCGACCGGGACAAGCGCGCCCGCGCGATCTCGATGATGTTCCTCGGTCTGACGGTCACCAACATCGTCGGCGTGCCCGCCGGCACGCTGCTCGGGCAGGCCCTGGGGTGGCGGTGGACCTTCGTCGCGGTCGCGGCACTGGGAATGATCGCGTTCGCGGCCGTGAGCGCGCTGGTTCCGCGGCAGCCGAGGCCAGTGCACGCCAGCCTGCGCCGGGAACTGGTGGCCTTCCGGCGCCCCCAGGTGTGGCTGGCGTTCGCCGTGGTGGTGTTCGGTTTCGCCGCGACCTTCTCGTTCTACAGCTACGTCACGCCGCTCCTGACGAACGTGGCCGGATTCAGCCCGGCAGCGGTGACGCCGTTGCTGTCGCTGTTCGGCGTCGGCCTGACTGTGGGTGGCCTGGCGGGCGGGCGCCTGGCCGACCGTGCCCCGATGCGCACGGTGTACGTGGTGCTGGCGGCGCTGGCGGTCTCGCTGGGCATGTTCGTGTTCACCGCGCACAGCATGGTCCTCTCGGCGATCAACCTGTTCCTGGTGGGAGTGACCGGGATGGCCGCTGTCCCCAGCATCCAGGCGCGCATCATGGAGCAGGCGAAAGAGGCACCGGTGCTCGGCTCGGCCAGCATCCAGTCCACGTTCAACATCGCCAACTCGCTGGGTGCGCACCTCGGCGGCGTGATCATCGCCGCCGGTTTCGGGCTCGTGGCGCCGAGCTGGATGGGCGCGCTGCTGGCGGCGGTCGGCCTGGGCTTCGCGGGATGGTCCGGGCTGCTGGATCGGGCCAAGGCTCCCCAGCGGAAGGTGACCCCCATGATCCCCGAGCCCTCGCGGGAGCCTGAGCTGGAGGCCGAGCCGAGCCTGGCCCTCGCCGTCGCCTGACCGGCGGCCTCCGACTGAGCCTCCGTCCAGTTTCTTCCCCCGGCCTGGACGGAGGCTCTTGCTCTTCCGGGCACGGCCGCCTGATGGCGCCGACAGGGACCTTTCAGCGCAAGGCGGACATCTCCGTCGGTCCATATTGGACAGATCCGTATTGTTCGCGGTTCGCGACCTGCCGGCGGGTCGCAAACCAGCCTACTCTGCACGTATGTCGGTGAAATCGCGTCGGGCGCGAGTGGAGGACGTCCACGACCTCGCCCTGGGCATGCCCCACGTCACGGTCGTACACGGCTCGCGGGGCAATCCCGTCTACCAGGTCGGACGCAAGTCGTTCGTGTTCTTCCGCAACCCTCGCCCGGACGCGGTCGATCCCGAAACCGGCGAGCGGTACCCGGACGTGATCGTGTTCTGGGTTCCCTCCGAGTCCGACAAGCAGGCCCTGGTTCAAGACCAGGCGTTGCCGTTCTTCACCACACCGCACTTCGACGGCCACCCATCCGTGCTGGTGCGAGCGAGCCGCATCGGGGAACTCAGTCTGCGGGAGCTGACCGAGGTCATCCAGGACGCCTGGCTCTCGCGGGCATCACGGAGCAGGTCGGCCGCCTGGCTGAACGCACAGCGGTAGGGTCCGACTAGCCCGCCGACTTGGCAGCGTCGATGATGCCGCGAATGCCCTGGTTGATCCGCACGGCGGCACGCTCGGGGGCGTCGGGTTGACCGGCGTCGAGCCACGCGATGATCGCCTCGATTGTGAAGGTGGGCACCAGCGAAGCGGCCCAGCGGGCCCACGCCGTATCGGGGATCTTCCGCCCGATGTAGCTGTAGCTGATCGCGAATCCGTCCTCGCGCATCCGCTCGACCTCGGCACGGAATTCGGGTTCCCGGACGGCGTGATGGAACAGCAGCCGAAACCCGGCGGGTTCGGCTACGGCGACCTCCAGCAGGCGGCTGATGCTGAACTCGTCGTAGTCGGGCGCTCCGGTGGCCTCCCCGAGGCGATCCCGCATCCGGTCGAGAACGGCCTGGTAGAGCGCGGTCTTGGACTCGAAGTGGGTGTACACGATCATCCGCGTCACGCCGGCTTGACGGGCGACAACCTCCAGGCTGGTCGCCGCGAAGCCGGAGCCGGCGAACGCCTCCGTCGCCGCCGCGAGGATCTGCTCACGGCGTTGCGCACGCGGCAGCCGGCGCCCGGTGGGCCGGGGGGAGGCTTCCGCGTCCCGGGACGGTGTCGCCTGCTCAGTCATGGCCGCCATTCTTACCAGGTGATCCGCGCTCACCCGAAAAATGTAGACACAGTCATATATACACGAGTGTATAGTTTTCGGCATGACCGAGCTGCCTACCCTTCCGCTCGACCCGCCTAGCCTGTTCGGCATCGGGACCGGGATGCGCGAGCTGCAAGAACAGGCTCCGATCACTCGCGTTCGAACTCCTGCCGGCGACGAGGCATGGCTGGTCACCCGCTACGACGAGGCCAAGGCGCTGTTCGGCGACCCTCGGCTCGGACGGGCGCACCCGGACCCGGCGAACGCGGCGCGGGTCAGCCAGTCCGCATTACTCGGCGGTGCCACCGACAACTACGACACGGAGGACACCGACCACGCACGAATGCGCAGGCTCCTGGTGCCTTGCTTCTCCGCCCGACGGATGCGGATGCTCAAGCCGCGCGTCGAGGATCTCGTCGACGGTCTCCTGGACGACCTCGTCGCGGCCGGCGCTCCGGCCGACCTCCACGAGGCGCTGTCCTTCCCGCTGCCCGTCCTGGTCATCTGCGACCTTCTCGGGGTGCCGTATGCCGATCGCCAGAAGTTTCGTGAGTGGTCGGACCAGATGGCCAACCTCAGCGACCGGCAGCGGTCGATGGAGGCCATGGACACCATGGTCAGCTACATGCGCGGGCTGGTCGCCCACAAGCGCTCGGAACCGAGTGACGACATCCTCTCCGACCTCGCCGCCGCCGAGGACGACCTCACCGACGACGACATCGCCGCTCTCGGCGCCGTCGTGCTGTTCGCCGGGCACGAGACCACGGTGGTACGCATCGATTTCGGCACCCTGCTCCTGCTCACCAACTCGCGACAGCGGGAGGCGCTGCTCGCCGACCCGACCCGGGTCCCCGGGGCCGTGGAGGAGATCCTGCGCAGCGGTACGGGCAACAGCGGTGCGGGCGGCCTGCCGCGCTACGCGCGCACCGATATCGAGATCGGCGGGGTCACGATCCGCGCGGGCGAAGCCGTGCTGCTGTCGATCAATGCGGCGAATCACGACGAGCGGGCGTTCCTCGATCCCGACCTGTTCGACATCGCTCGCGGTCGTACCGCGCCGCACCTGGCCTTCGGGCACGGCGCGCGGTACTGCATCGGCGCCGCGCTGGCTCGCATCGAGCTCACAGCCGTGTTCGAGCGGCTGTTCCAGCGACTTCCCACCCTGGAACTGGCCGTGCCCGTCGAGCAGCTGCGCCGGCGTACCAACCTCCTGACCGGCGGTTTGGAAGAACTCCCGGTCACCTGGTGACTCCGATCACCGGCTAACGGCCGGCGGCGGAGAAGTATCGTGGTCCGAATGCGCGCGGTGCTGTTCGAGCAGTTCGGCGGGCCTCTGGAGGTCCGCGAGGTGGCCAACCCCGAACCGGCGGCCGAGGGGGTCGTGGTTCAGGTCGAGGCCACCGGAGTGTGCCGGAGCGACTGGCACGGCTGGCGGGGGCACGACCCGGACGTGACCGTCCCGCACGTGCCCGGCCATGAGCTGGCTGGCCGGGTGGTGGCGGTCGGCGAACGGGTTCGCCGTTGGCGGCTCGGGGACCGCGTGACCGTTCCGTTCGTCTGCGCGTGCGGCACCTGCGTGCAATGCGCATCCGGGAATCAGCAGGTGTGCGAGCACCAGCGCCAACCCGGGTTCACCGGGTGGGGCTCCTTCGCGGAAATGGTCGCGCTCGACTACGCCGACGTGAACCTCGTCCGCCTGCCGGACGAACTCGACTCGGTGACCGCTGCCGCGCTGGGCTGCCGGTTCGGCACTGCCTTCCGCGCGGTGTTGCGGCAGGGCGGCCTCGCCGCGGGGCAGTGGGTGGCTGTGCACGGCTGTGGCGGAGCCGGGATGTCCGCGGTCATGATCGCGGTGGCCGCTGGCGCCCGTGTGGTGGCCGTGGACGTTTCCGAGCAGGCACTTGCCCAAGCCAAGAGGCTGGGGGCGCAGGCGACGGTGAACGCGACGGAAGCGTCCGACCCGGCCGCCGCCGTCCGGGACCTCACCCAAGGCGGAGCGCACCTGTCGCTGGATTGCGTGGGCCTGCCTGAGACGTGCGCGACCTCGGTCGCGAGCCTGCGTAAGCGGGGCCGGCACGTGCAGGTGGGGTTGCTGCCGCCGGAGCAGGGTATACCCCCGATCCCGATGCATCGCGTGATCGCCGATGAGCTGGAAATCCTGGGCAGCCACGGAATCCAGGCGTACGAGTACCCGGACATGCTCGCGTTCGTCGAGCGTTCCGGGATCGATCTGGGCAGCCTCGTCGGTCGCCGGATCGGCCTGGCGGAGGCCCCGGCCGCATTGGCGGACATGAACCGTCCGGCTTCGGTAGGAGTGGGTGTGACCGTCGTCGAGCCAGCGTCCCCTATGGACGGTTGATGCCTACGTTATTCCTTTCGTGGCTGCGGATTGCGGTGTCTAGGCTGTCGACCAGCCAACCGAAGCTGTCCTCGACTCGGCGTTCCAGTGCGAACGCGCCCTGCTGGGCGAGGGTGACGTAACCATGCAGGCCCGCTCGCAGGCTTCGGGTCACGTCAATGACCGCCTCGGGTGCCAGGTTGTAGCTTGCGTGCGCCAGGAGTTGACGTTGTGCTGTCAGGCATGACGGAGATCTGGCAGCTTGATCACGCCCGCTCGCGGTCGGTGAGCCCCGAGAACTTCACCGGCGCGAAAGGTGCCGGCGGTATGGCCACCGAGGGCACGGGTGCGGCGGCGGCGCGGGAACTCGGTCGGGGGTGGAAGGTGTCGCCATCGATCGACCTTGCCGCCGGCGCGACCGCCACGCTGGCGGACATCGCCGGCCCGGCAGTGATCCGACACTTCTGGCTGACCACCGACCGGGGCTTGTTGCGCCGCATGGTGTTGCGGATGTACTGGGATGACGAGTCCGAGCCCTCAGTCGAGGTCCCGCTGGGTGACTTCTTCTGCAACGGGTGGGGTGAGCTGGCCTTGCTGACCTCCGAACTGGTGGTGGTCGCGCCGGCCGGGGGGCTCAACAGCTACTGGCCGATGCCGTTTCGCCGCCGGGGCCGCATCACGCTCGAAAACCTCGCCAACCACGGCGTCCCGGTGTACTACCAGGTGAGCTACGTCGAGCAAGAGCTGCCCGAGAGCACCGGGTATCTGCACGCCGCTTGGCGGCGCAGTTCGCCGCTAGGGCACCCGGCCGTGCACACGATCGTCGACGGCATTCGCGGCCACGGTCGCTATGTGGGGACCTACCTGGCCATCGAACCGGGCCATCCCGGCTGGTGGGGCGAGGGTGAGCTGAAGTTCTACCTCGACGGCGACGGGGAGTTTCCGACCATCTGCGGCACCGGCACGGAGGACTACTTCGGCGGCGCCTGGAACTTCGACATGGCCGGACACTACATCCCGTATTCCACCCCGTACCTCGGGCTCCACCAAGTGTTGCCGCCAGACCAGATCTACCGCCCAGACCAGCGGATGGGCATGTACCGGTGGCACGTCCGTGACCCCATCTGCTTTGACCGGGATCTGCGCGTGACGATCCAGGCGCTCGGGTGGCAGTCCGGCGGTCGATACCTGCCACTGGAGCGCGCTGACATCGCCACCACGGCGTGGTGGTACCAGACGGAACCGCACGCACCGGGCGCTCCTCTGCCCGGCCTTGACCGGCTGGCCACGACACCACGGCATGGTGGTATCTCGGGCACGGCACTCGCAGCCGGGACGTGGTCCCGGCTGCGATGGTGGCTGGGACAGAGACGCTAGCCTCGGCTGGCGCTCAACGATCGCGATTTCGGTTTCCGCGCACGCAGAATCGGCAACGGGCGTTCCCGGTGACGCTCCTCCTCGAGGTCGAAGCGGCGGCCGTGCAACAGCTGGCGGAGGCTGACGACTCCGACGAGTCGGGCTGAATCGTCGCGTTCCACGACCGGGGCCCTGCTGATGCCGTGCTCCACGAACTCGTACACCACTTCCCGCAGCGTGCTGTCCGGGTGGACCACGATCGGATCGGTGCGCATCACGTCCGCGACCGGTCCCGCCAGCTCGCCCCGGCTTCGCGCTTCCAGCAGCATCCGGCGGGTGACGACGCCGACGACCTTGCCGCTGGCGGTCGTCACGGTGCACAGCCGGGACGGATCATGGTCCGCGGAGACCCTGTCTTGGTCCATTGTGGACAATACCTCGACCGCTGGTCGGTCCGCTGCAACGGTGTGGACCGCGCGTCCCATGACCTCATCGACGAAGAAGACCTCCAGCGGATCGACGCTGTACTCGCGCGTGAGGTGCAGGCCGCGCCGGGCGATCTTCTCGGTCAGCACGGATCGTTTGAGCAGCAGCGCGGACAACGCGTAGGCGCTGATCGCGGCGATGAGCAGCGGGACGAGCGAACTCCAGGCGTGGGTGAGTTCCAGGGTGAACACGACACCGGTCAGCGGCACCCGCATCACGCCGCCGAGCACCGCCGCCAGGCCGGCCATGGCCCAGAAACCCGGCGTGACGGGCGGGAAGACGTAGCTCGCGAGCGCTCCCACGGCGGCGCCGATCATGAACACCGGGGCCAGCACCCCGCCGGAGGTCCCCGAACCCAGTGACAGCGACCAGATGAGCGTCTTGACCACCAGGATGCCCACGATGAGCGCCAGGGTCGCCCTGCCGGTGAGCAGATCGCCGATGACGTCGTACCCCACGCCCAGCGCACGCGGCTCGGCGAGGCCGCCGAGTCCGATGAGCACACCACCGATGGCTGGCCACCACATCCAGTGCACGGGAAGGCGCTGGAACGTGTCCTCGGCCAGGTAGACCAGGCCGGTCGCGCCTATCGCCACCAGCCCACCCAGCAGGCCGATCACCGCGCACAGGATCTCGACCTCGGCGGACAGGTGGGGGTGTGCGTCCACCACGGCGAACACCGGCCCCGTGCCAAGCAGCGGAATCCGAAGCAGCGTACTCACCGACACCGCCGCGCTCACCGGTATGAGGCTGCGCGGGCGCCATTCGAACAGCAGCAGCTCGACGGCCAGCAGCACGGAGGCGAGCGGGGCGTTGAAGGTCGCGGCCATCCCGCCGGCGGCGCCCGCGACCAGCAGCGTCTTGCGCTCGTCGGCGGACAGCCGCAGCGTCTGCGCGAGGATCGAGCCGATCGCGCCACCGGTCATGATGATCGGGCCCTCAGCGCCGAACGGACCGCCCGTTCCGATGCTGATCGCGGCGGATATCGGCTTGAGGATCGCTACCCGCGGCGAGACCTTGCTGCCGCCGGTGAGGATCGCCTCGATGGCTTCCGGCATGCCGTGCCCGCGGATCTTGTCCGAGCCGTACCGGGCCATCAGCCCCACGACCAGCGCACCCACCACCGGCGCCAGCAGGATCAGCAGGAACGAGTGCGGGTGAGCGCCGGGATTGACCATCGCCGTCGCGAACCGGTGTTCGAAGACCGCGTTCGTGATCAGGCCGATGAGCAGCTGCAACGCGTAGGCTGCCACGGCACTGGCCGCGCCGATGGGCACCGCCCACGCGGTGATGAGCAGGACCCGGGGAGCGAGGGTGAAGTCGCCTAAGTGCGTCGGTCGGCGCTCCGCTTGGGCGTTCGTTGGGAAAGCTGAGTCAGCCACGACTCCGAATCGTGGCACAGTGCAACTGTTCGCGGCGACAACTGTGAGTCATCACGCGGACTGGTGTCTCGGATCGTGGGAAACGTGCGGGAGGTGTTCCTGCTGCCAGTTGGTGTCGACGGCGTCGTAGGGAGAACTCTTCATCGGCGGTTCCCCACCGGCTTCGGCGAAGGCCGTCAGTGCCTCGACCAGCCCATGGCGGGCCGACGACGGCATCGCCGCCACGATCCGGGCGATCTCGGTCCGGCGCCGTTGGGTGATCTTCTCGACGACCCCGGCCCCGATGGTCGTCAGGGACAACACCTGCTCCCTGCGCGAGCTGGGGTTTGCGTGCCGGTCGACCAGCTCCGCGGCGACCAACCGATCGATCATGCGGGTCACCGTGGACGGGCTGACGCCCAGCCGTTCCGCCATCGTGGCGTGCTTCAGCGGGCCGCTGCCGGCCAGCACGACCAGCAGGCGGAACTGCGGCAGGGTCAAGGATTCGTCGACAGCGGCGACCGAGCGGGCGGAGATCGCCACCAGCAGGCGCGAGGCGGTCAGCACCGCGTCGGTGACGGCATCGATGTCTTCCACGGCCAGGCGGGCGCTGTCCCTGGCTTGGGGCATGCCACAGTTGTACCCCAGTCCGCGAATGCCGGATCAGCTGGTACGCACAGCGGGTGACGTACCGAGGACGTTGCCTGACCGGTCGAGCGCCTGGACCGCCGCGTACGGGTCGGCCCCGGGCAGCGGCACGGCCGTCTCGAAGCCGTCCCGGCCGGCGTCAGCGAACGGATGGAGCTGGTTCGGCACTGGACCCACCAGCAGCCGCCAGGTGGTCACTTCGGTCGCCCCGTTCCAGCTCATGTACGCGGTGGGTCGCCCGTCCGGGCCCCGTTGCACGGCGACGGTGGGGGCGTCGGTCGGCTGCCCGTGCCAGGCGAACCGGTATGCGCGGTAGGACTGCATGCTGGAGCCGAAGTCGGCGCCCAGGATGGGTTTTCCGGTGGCGTCGAACTCGCTATAGCTCGGCTGCGAGCCCCACCCGACAAACGCGTGCCCATCGGGAAAAAGCTGGTTGTCGCCCTGCGTCACGCTGGTGGCCCCATCGGGATTGGCGAATCCCGCCCGCAACCGGACGCTCTTGGCCCGCTCGTCGACGGCGAGCACGAGCGCACGCGAGGGCGGTCCCGGGGCGTCCGAGGCGTTGTCGAACACGCTGATCTCCCCGTTGGAACGCCACCGCCCATCGTGCTGGCGGGCGAACGACGCTTCCGGCGGGACGGCGAAGTCGCTGTGCCTGCCCCCGAGCCGCCAGTCGATGTTTCCGGTGGCCCGGTCGACTTTGTAGAGCGTGTCGGTGTGCCGTGCGGAGACCAGCAGGTTTCCCTGCGAGTCCAGGTCCACGGAGTTGATGTGGAAGTAGTCGTACGGGCCACTCGACGGTGCCGGCACGGTCGACTCCTCCACGCCCACGTGATCGAGGCTGTGCCATTCGAACAGCACCTTGCCGGTGGGGATGTCGACCTCCTGCACCACGCCTTCGACGATCGGGCGATCCCGCTGCACGGCGCGGTAGGCGAGCAGGACCGCCGTGTTGCGGGGCGTGATGACCAGGTCGTGAAAATCGGCGTCGAGGCCGTTGCCGGCGCGGATCGTCGCGATCTGGTGGTACGACTGGTCCATCACGACGTACTGACCGGAGCCGTACCCGACCTGCGGGGAGCCCTGCCACCAGGTCAGGACGGGATTTCCCTGGTACACCTGCTCCTTGGTGTCCATGGCGAACAGCCGGTTGCCATCCCCCACGGGCATGCTCCACACCGGTCGGCCGGTGTCATCCACCATGAGCGGTCCAGACTGCGCTCCCGGGCCGTGCGGCGCGAGGAGGATGTATCCGGGCTCGGTGCCGTTGGCCGGCGTGGTCACGTTCACCAGCGGTGGGGTGAGATCCGGGCGGCTGGCGAAATGGTTCGGCGCGGTGGCCGGGCCGGCGACCGAAGTCGGTGCCGTGGCACCCACCAGCGCAAGACCGGCCACAAGGGACAGTCGCCGTTGCCGGTGTTTCCCACCGGCAACGGTGATCGATCGTGCCATGAACGCTCCATCCCAGGTCTTCTCGCGAGCCTTTGAGCTTTCAGTGCAGTCTTTGAGTTCCAGACAAGTACCACCCGCGCCGGCGAATCATGCGCAATGTGACTAGTTTCAGCCAGCGCACGGCGGTGGTCGGCGCATCGATGGTGGTACGGCCTCCGCCTTTCTCCGCTAGCGACAGCGGTGCCCGTCCCGCAAACTCCCGGCCGGTCCGAATCGTCTAGTCGGGAGGGGATCAGCGTGGTGTCACGAGTGATGCGCCGTGGACTGGTCGGCATGATGGCTCTGCTCTGCGCGCTTGTCGGGAGCGCACTTGGCGCGCCCGCCATGGCCACGGCGGCACCGCAACCGAAAGTGGTGCATTACGATGCCACCCAGGCCGGGGAGTTCAAGGACGTCGTCGACCAGGCCGCGAAGATCTGGAACAGCAGCGTCCAGAACGTGCGGCTGGAGCCGGGAGACAGCCCGTCGGTCACGGTCACCGTCGATGACGGTTGGCCGCGTACGGAAACCGACCAACCCGGGACCGGTCACGTGATCATTGGCCGCCAGGCGGTCAACCAGGGGTTTGACCCGCTGCGTATCGCGGCGCACGAGTTCGGTCATATCCTTGGCCTCCCGGACAACCGCACCGGCAGGTGCGAGGATCTGATGTCCGGTCACAGCGCGCCGGTGTCCTGCAAGAACCCCAATCCCAGCCCGGACGAGGCCAAGCAGGTGGACCAGATTTTCGGCGGCGGTGCGAAGCAGGTGGCCCACCGTCCCGTGGTGTATCAGGACTGCTTCCGGGAGGTCGTTGCCGTACCCGCACGACACTGACGCTGTGCGTCTTGTGGCGGGGCCTGCCTGAGATTACCGCGCCAACCCGGATAGCAGTTCGGGTCCGCGGTTGTGTAACCGGCGTGCCGCGATTCGGCCCCACCACCACGCCAACACCACTCCCGTCAGCACTCCGACAGGGAGCGCCCACCACCGCAGCGCGGGCTGTCCGAGCAGGGATCCCGCGAGCAGGACGGCAAGCGTCGGTGTCGCTACAAGGACGAGCATCAGCGTGGTGGCCCACTGTTTCAATGCCACAGCGCAACCCGGGCGCGAGCGGCTGGCGAACGGATTGCCTCGCCGCTCGGGCGCCGGGTACGGCGCGAGTACCGAGAGCAGAACCACCGCACCACTTCCCGCACCCAGCGCTACCGGGGTCAGGCTGAGTACCCACGGATAGGCGTCGGTGGCGCCCGCGATCGCGGGAAGCGCGAGCGAGCCCAGGACGGCAACCGGCGCGACATAGACGCACCACCCAAGCTGACGCCCACGGATGTCCGCGTGCGGGGAGACGGGGGACACGAGGATCTGCCGCAGCGCGGCGACGTCGAACCCGTACAGGTTCGCACAGTTCACAATGGAGAGTACGGCTGCGATCAGCCCGCCGTAAGGCAGGATCGACCGAGTCGAACCGTTACCGGCACCCATCAGCAGGGGCATCGCCAGGCCGATCAGCAACGCGGGGAAGAGCACCGCTCGTCGCCGGACGTCCCGCCACCAGACGCGCACCTCCTTGGCCAGCACGGCTCCGGTCGGTGTGGTGGGCAGCACCCGCTCCAGCAGGCCACCACCGCCTTTCCCGGTCGATCCAGTGGAGTCCCGTGCCGCGGTCGTCAGTCGTCGTCGCAACAGCGCCGACCACAACAGAGCCAGAAGTCCAATGAGGACACTCAGCGCGCCCAGCAGGAGCGCTGTCAGCAGCCACTTCCCGTCCGCCGCGGCACGAACCGCGGACACACTCCAGCTCACCGGTAACAGATGCAGGGTCGCGCCCAACGGGGAATCGCTGATTCCCAGCAGAACCGGGCCGATCGACCGCACGAGCAGCTGCATCGGAACGGTCAGCAGCCCCACCCCAGCGGTGAGCAGGACACCCAGATCGCGCCCGCGCCGCGACCGCAGGACCGACCCGAGCCAGCCGACCACGACCCGGGAGGCCAGGACCGCGAGCGCCAGCTGCAGGATGATGCCGACTGCCGCGACCAGCACGACGGCGAGGCCCTGGCTGGTCGCGGGCACCAGCAGCCCGGCGAACGCGATCAACGTCATGATCGGTGCTACGCCGACCACGGACGCCACCGCCAAGCCGAATGCCAGCCGCAGCGGGCGGATCGGAAGCAGGCTGAAGTGCTCGGGTTGCAGGGTCTCATCGCTGCCGGCGGTCAGCACCGGGACGAGAATCCAGCCCAGCGTCCACACGGTGAACAGCAGTGACGCGACCGAGAACGGGTGCTCGGTCGTCGCGGTGACGAACACGGTTCCCAGCGCCGCCGCCAACCCGATCACGGTCCCCGCGACGAACGCGATCACGCGGGTCGTGCCGGACAGCGAGTGCGCCATCAACCGCAGACGCATCCGGATCAGGACGCCAACCATGACAACCCCTCTCCGCCGCCCGTGCGACCGCCGACCAGGCGTACGAACGTCTCTTCCAGGGAACTCGCACCCCGGACTTCGTCGACCGGGCCGGAAGCGACCACACTGCCCGCCGAGATGACCGCCACGTGGTCGCACAGCTGTTCCACCAGCGCCATGACATGGCTGGACAGGACCACCGTGTTCCCGGCCGCGACGAAGCGCTGGAGAATCGTGCGGATCGTACTCGCCGACACCGGATCGACCGCCTCGAACGGTTCGTCCAGGACGAGCAGTTTCGGGGCGTGGAGCAGCGCCGTTGCCAGGCCGATCTTCTTGCGCATGCCGGCCGAATAGTCCACGACCAGGGTGCGCCGGGCATCGGTGAGTTCCAGAACCGTGAGCAACTCCTCGCAGCGCCGGGCCACCGTGCCCTTGTCCAGGCCGCGCAGCAGACCGGTGTAGGTCAGCAGCTCTTGTCCCGTAAGCCGTTCGGGAAACGCCATCCCGTCGGGCAGCACCCCGACGAGTTCCTTGGCGCGCACTGGATCATCCCAGACGTCGGTGCCCAGAATGTGCGCGTTGCCGGTGTCCGGCCGCAGCAGCCCGACCGCCATGGACAGCGTGGTCGTCTTCCCCGCGCCATTCGGCCCGACCAGACCGAAAAAAGACTGCCTCGGTACGCACAGGCTCAGCTGGTCGACCGCGACTTTGCGGTCGAACCGCTTTCCTAAACCGGTCAGCCGCAATGCGAAGTGATCGCCGTGACCGGCAGAGTGACCGGCGGTCTCCGTCACATGTGGGTCCGCTGCCATCAGGGTTTCCCTTCGGAAAATCGTCAGCCCGATGCTGAACCATGGCACACGGTGCGGATCTGATGCGCGGATTCGGAGAAAGAACATGCCTCCCTCAAGTGGTGCCGGGCCGCCGGCGCCCGGCGTAGCATGTTGTGTGCTTGGAGGTTGTTATGGCCGCACATGCGAACAAGGTTGCCGCAGGGGAAAGTGCGCAGCGGACCGGCTTGGCGGACCAGATCGCTTCAGCCGTCCTGCTGCCAGTGGATGTCGCGCGGAAGGTGCTGCCCGCCAACGAGCCGCTGGTGTATCTCGGTGTCGGTGCGCTGGCCCTGTTCGACGTGATCGGGTGGCCGGCCGCCGCGGCCACCGGCGTCGGATACTTCCTGGTCAAGCGCTGGCGGCCAGAGCCGGTGAGTTAGCGTTGTCAGGGAAATAATAAAAGGCTTGATTGATTGTCCGAATATCGGTCGCCCGCCGGGTTGTGCGGCGACGCGTGATCGACTCCGTCGAAAATCGGGTTCGCGTCTTGGGCGGCGGCACATTCCGGTCGATCTCTTCCGCAGGGGCTGAGCGGCGCGTAAGGTAACAAGAACTTGATAAAGGCTTTGACTAGGGGAGGTCCGAATATGGCGACAAAGCCATTCGCCTCGTCCAGCGACCTGAGCGCGAAGGAGCAGTCCCTGGAGGTGCTGGCCGACGGGGTCTACGCGCTGACGGCGGAAGGTGATCCCAACGTCGGGGCCATCGAAGGTGAGGACTTCCTGGTGTGCTTCGAGGCCCTGGCGACGCCGGCCGCGGCCCGTGACTGGCTGGCGAGACTGCGCGAGCACACCGACAAGCCGGTGCGGTACCTGGTGCTGTCGCACTACCACGCGGTGCGGGTGCTGGGGGCCAGCGCCTTCGACGCCGAGGTGATCGTCGCGCACGAGAACACCCGCTCGCTGGTCGCCGAGCGGGGCAAGCAGGACTGGGAGTCGGAATTCGGCCGGATGCCGCGGCTTTTCAAGGAACCGGACACGATTCCGGGGCTGACCTGGCCGACCCTGACGTTCTCCGACCGGCTCACGATCGATCTCGGCGGTGACCGCGGTGACCTGGTGCTGCGGTACTGCGGGCGCGGGCACACCGAGGGGGACATCGTGGCCTGGCTTCCCCGCCAGCGGGTGCTCTACGCCGGTGACCTGGTGGAGGCGCAGGCGGCGCTGTACACCGGGGACGCCTTCCACCGCGAGTGGTCAACGTCCACATTGGACGCCGTGCGTTCGTTCGGGGCCGAGGCCCTGATCGGCGGGCGCGGCGCGGTAGCACGCGGCAAGGACGCGGTGCATGCCGCGATCGACCAGACCCGGCACTTCCTGGCGGTGCTGATCGACGAGGTCAGTGCCGTGCAGCGGCGCGGCGGCACGCTCAAGGAGGCGTTCGACGCCAGCCACGCCGCGCTGGTTGACCGGTACGGGCAGTGGCCGATTTTCGAGCACTGCCTGCCGTTCAACGTGTCGCGGCTGTGGGACGAGCTGTCCGGGATCGAGCGGCCGGTGATCTGGACCGCTGAGCGCGACCGTGAGGTGTGGGACCAGTTGCAGGACTGACCACCGCCGAAAGACACGATCATGAGCGCGAACGAGGGCGCCGGCCGGGTGGCTGTGCTGGGTAATGGACCGGTGGGGCAGACGACCGCGCTGCTCCTGGCCCGCTGGGGCGTGCCGGTCGTGCTGCTGGACCAGCGGCGGGAGCGGGACCTCGTGGGATCCAAGTCCATCTGCCAGCAGCGCGACGTGCTCGATGTGTGGGCGTGCCTGGGCGTGGGCCAGCGGATCGCCGACGAGGGAGTCACGTGGACGACCGCGCGCACGTTCTACCGGGACACGGAACTGTTCCAGATCACTTTCAGCGACCCGGGTCGGGCCCACTTCCCCCCGTTCGTCAACATTTCGCAAGCAAGGACCGAAGAGCTGCTCGACGAGCGGATCGCCGCCCAGCCGTTGATCGACGTACGCTGGGACCACGAGGTCGTCGGCCTGCGACACGCTCAGGACGGCGTGCGGCTGACGTGCGCTACCCCGGACGGCACGGTCAAGTTGGCGGCCGAGTACGCCGTGGCCTGTGCTGGGGCGCGCGGCGAGGCGGTCCGTCGGATGCTGGGCGTGAGCTTCGACGGGCAGTCCTTCGCGGACAAGTTCCTGATCTGCGATATCCGTGCCGACCTGCCCGGCTGGGCCAGCGAGCGGCGGTTCTACTTCGACCCCGAGTGGAATCCCGGACGCCAGGTGCTCATCCACCCCTGCCCGGACTCGACCTTCCGCATCGACTGGCAGGTCCCCGCCGACTACGACCTCGACGCCGAAACCGCTTCGGGTGCGCTGGACCGGCGCATTCGCGCCATCATCGGTGAGCGCGACTACGAGATCGTGTGGAACTCGGTGTACCGGTTCCATTCTCGGCTGGTCAACCGGATGCGGGTGGGCAGGGTGTTACTCGCCGGTGACTGCGCCCACCTGGTGGCACCGTTCGGTGCGCGCGGACTGAACTCCGGTGTCGCCGACGCCGAGAACGCCGCATGGAAGCTGGCCTTCGTGCTGCACGGGTGGGCGGGTCCTGACCTGCTCCACAGCTATCACGTCGAGCGGCACGCGGCGGCGCGGGAGAATCGGGACGTGACCACGGCGACCATGGAGTTCCTGGTCCCGCACAGCGAAGCGCAATGGCGGCGGCGACGTTCGGTCCTCGAACGTGCCGTGACGGACCCGGGCGCCTGGGTGGAGGTCGATTCTGGGCGGTTGAGCGAACCGTTCTGGTACGTCGACTCCCCACTGTCCACTTTGGATCATATGCGTCCCGTTGCGGGGCGGCCTGCCCGGGGAGCGTCCGTCCAGCCCGGCCCGGGTGTGCTCATCCCCGATGTGCGGGTGTCGGTCGCCGAGGAGCGCGGCGGTACGCGGTTGCGGGAGCTGGCGCGGGATGGCGTACTGCTGCTGGCAGGTGAGGACGTGGATCTCGACATGGCGCGGGCAGCGGGGGCGGGAGCTACGAAGGCCCCGGTTCGGGTCCTGCCGATCGCGAAACTCGATCAGTCCGGCGCACTCAGCGCCGCGTTGTCGGCACGCCGGGACGAGCTGTGGGTGCTTCGCCCGGACGCCCACGTCGCGGCCGTCCTGCATCACCCGGAGCGCGTCGACGTCGAGCGCGCGATCCGGCGATCGTTGGGTGCGAGCAGCACCCATAACAACAGCACCCACAACAACAGCACACGGGAGCAGTGAGGGGAGCGATCATGGCGTACTACCGACAGGTGGGTGAGGTGCCGCCCAAGAGGCACACCCAGCACCGGCGTCCCGACGGGAGTCTGTACTACGAGGAGCTGATGGGGGAGGAAGGCTTCTCCGCCGACTCCTCCCTGCTGTACCACCGTGGTGTTCCTTCGGCCATCGTCAACGCCACGCCGTGGGAGCTGCCGGATCTCTCGCTGACCACGAACCACCCGCTGAAGCCGAGGCATCTCAAGCTGCACAGCCTGTTCGACGACCGCGAGTGGAAGCGCCACGACATGGTCACCTCGCGGCGTCTGGTGCTCGGCAACGCCGACGTGCGGATCTCGTACGTGGTCGCTGGCGAGACCTCACCGCTGTATCGCAACGCGACCGGGGACGAGTGCGTGTACGTCGAATCGGGCTCCGCCCGTGTCGAAACCGTGTTCGGGGTGCTGTCGGCGGGTCAGGGGGACTACGTGCTGATACCGCGAGCGACCACCCATCGCTGGCTGCCGAACGGCGACGAGCCGCTGCGCGCCTACTGCATCGAGGCCAACTCGCACATCACCCCGGCGCGCCGCTACCTGTCGAAGTTCGGGCAGCTGCTCGAGCACGCACCCTACTGTGAGCGTGATCTGCACGGTCCGACCGAGGTGCTGCTCGCCGAGGGCACCGACGTCGACGTGCTGGTCAAGCATCGCGGCCCGGAAGGGATCGTGGGCACCCGGTACACCTGCCCCGAGCATCCGTTCGACGTGGTGGGCTGGGATGGCTGCCTGTATCCCTACACGTTCAACATCTCGGACTTCGAACCCATCACCGGGCGCGTGCACCAGCCACCGCCAGCGCACCAGGTGTTCGAGGGGAACAACTTCGTCATCTGCAACTTCGTGCCACGCAAGGTGGACTACCACCCGCTCGCCGTGCCGGTTCCCTACTACCATTCCAATGTGGACTCCGACGAGGTCATGTTCTACTGCGGCGGTGACTACGAAGCCCGCAAGGGATCGGGCATCGGCCAGGGTTCGATCTCGTTGCACCCGGGCGGTCACTCGCACGGACCGCAACCAGGTGCGATCGAGCGGAGCCTGGGTGCCGAGTTCTTCGACGAGCTCGCGGTCATGATCGACACCTTCCAGCCCCTCCGGTTCGGTGAGGGTGGCCTGGCGGCTGAGGACCCGGGTTACGCCTGGACGTGGGCTGGGCGAGGGCCGGCGTGAGTTCCGCGGACAGCCCGGCCCGCACCCTGCTGGCTGGGCTGGTCGACGATGCGGGCCTGTTCCCGCCCACTGCGCTGGCCATGCCGGACGCCCTCGCACGCCACCGGCGTGACCAGAGTGCCGACCATCCGATGCACACGCACCGGTTTCTTTGCCCGGCAAGCCGGCTGGCGGAACTGGACGTCCAGCTGGTCGCGGACGACCGCATCCGTATCGGCCTGATCGCGGACACCGGGCTCGACGGGCTGCCCGACGCGCTGCGGGAGATCGCGGCGAACCCGCATCTGGAACTCGCGTTGATCGAGTTTCCGCTGGCCCGAGCCGGGATCGACGATCCCGGCTCAGCCGCGACCACCGTTGCGCACAAGGTCACCGATCTGGCCGGTGGCAGGCCGCTGTTCCTGGAGCCGGCCGCGTTCGGCGACACTGACGCGGTGGCCCGCGCGGTCGCTGAAGCGGCTCCCGAGCAGCCGTGCGGCCTCAAGGCGCGGTGTGGCGGCGTGCGTCCCGAGCTGTTTCCCAGCGCCGAAGCGCTGGCGCACTTCCTCGTCGCCGCACACGCGGCGTCACGGCCGGTGAAGGCGACGGCCGGTCTGCACCACGCGGTGCGCTACCGCGACGCGGACACCGGATTCCCGCATCACGGTTTCCTGAACCTGGTGCTGGCGGTCGCGGACGTCGTCGCGGGAGCTGACGAGCGTGCCACGGCGTCGACGTTGTTGCTCGACGACGGCGCGGCGCTGGTGGCGCGGGTACGGGCGCTCCCGCTTGATGTTGCCGAAGCGGCCAGAACCCTTTTCGTGGCTTACGGATCGTGCAGTACCAGCACCCCGATCCAGGAAGTCCACGACCTCGGCCTCTGGCCATCGCCGCGCACCGAGAGAGGATGACCAGCACGTGACCACGGTCAACGGCGCCACGCTGCGCCCCGCTGACCTTTACGCGTCGGGCACGGTGTCCGGTTCGCAGCGGGATCAGCGCGGTTCGTTGATCGAGCTGGCCTGGGGTGGGCGCGAGCCACTGCTACTACCCGACGGTGCCACTCGCACGTTCCTCGAAGACGGTGACACCGTGACCTCCGGGCGTCCGCGCCCGGGCCGGACGGCTGCCGCATCGGCTTCGGCGAAGTGCCCGGTACGGTTCACCCGGCCATCTGGGGTTAGAGCCGCGTCCTGCTAGACGCGTGCCCTGCGGAAGATGAGCCGGTACAGGAGCAACAGGATCAAGGAACCGACCACCGCCCACAGGAAGCTCATCAGGTTGAAGCCGGAGACACCGGTGCTGCCGAACACGGAGCTTCCCAGCCAGCCTCCGAGCAGGCCGCCCGCGATCCCGATCAGGATGGTCACGATGATCCCGCCCGGATCCCGCCCGGGCAGGATGAACTTCGCGAGTGCTCCCACGATCAGGCCAAACAAGATCCAACTGAGGATACCCACCGTGGACTCTCCTCTCGTTCTCATGCTCTTACATCAGTGAGATACCCGGTCAGGCGATCCCTACACCTCGCCAGGCCGCTCCCCGGGTTGGCGGTCCGCGACGATGCCGCGAACCTGGAACTCCACATCACACTGTCCATAGTGGATTATCCGTCGACCGTCAGTCGTGCTCCAGGCGCTGCCGCAAGGTGTCCAGCTCGTCGCCCAGCTCGGCGGGGAGCCGGTCGCCGATCGTGTCGAACCATTCCTCGATCAGCGGGATCTCGGCCCGCCATTCGTCGCGGTCGACGGTCAGCGCGGCGTTGACGTCCGCGACCGGGGCGTCCAGCCCGGTGAGGTCCAGGTCGTTGGCCGTGGGCACGAGTCCGATCGGCGTGTCCACCGCGTGGGCGCGCCCCTCGATCCGCTCAACGATCCACTTCAGGACCCGGGAGTTCTCCCGGAACCCCGGCCACACGATGCGGCCTTCGTCGTCCCGGCGGAACCAGTTGACGTAGCAGATCTTCGGTAACTGGGCAGCGTCGTGGTCCTTGCCGATCGTCAGCCAGTGCCGCAGGTAGTCGCCGGCGTGGTAGCCGAGGAACGGCCGCATCGCCATCGGGTCCCGGCGAACGACCCCGACCTGGCCCGTCGCGGCAGCCGTGGTCTCGCTGGACTGGGTGGCGGCCAGGAACACGCCGTGCTGCCAGTCGCGGGCCTCGTTGACCAGCGGAACGGTGGTGGCCCGACGCCCACCGAACAGCAGAATCGAGATCGGCACGCCCTGCGGATCATCCCACTCGGGCGCCACGATCGGGCACTGCTGGATCGGCGTGCAGAACCGCGCGTTCGGGTGGGCGGCCTTCTCCTTGGACTCCGGTGTCCAGTCCCGACCGGTCCACGCGGTCGCGTGCGGTGGGGGAGTGTCGGTCATGCCCTCCCACCAGACGTCGCCGTCGTCGGTGAGCGCGACGTTGGTGAACAGGGAGTTCCCCTTCTCGATCGTGCGCATGGCCATCGGGTTGGTGCCGTATCCGGTGCCGGGCGCGACCCCGAAGAACCCGGCCTCCGGGTTCGTCGCGTAGAGCCGGCCGTCGTCCCCGAAACGCATCCAGGCGATGTCGTCCCCGATCGTCTCGGCCTTCCAGCCGGGCAAGGTCGGTTGCAGCATCGCGAGGTTGGTCTTGCCGCAGGAGGAGGGGAACGCGGCGGCGAGGTAGTAGACCTTCTGCTCGGGTGAGGTCAGTTTGAGGATGAGCATGTGCTCGGCAAGCCAGCCCTCGTCCCGGGCGATCGCCGAGGCGATCCGCAGCGCGTAGCATTTCTTTCCCAGCAGCGCGTTCCCGCCGTAGCCGGAGCCGTAGCTGCGGATCTCCCGGGTTTCGGGGAAGTGCGCGATGTACTTCGTGTCGTTGCAGGGCCAGGGAACGTCCTCCTCCCCTGGCCGCAGCGGCGCACCCACTGAGTGCAGGCATGCCACGAAATCGCGGTCGTTTCCCTCGGCATCGTGGAACTTGCGCAGGGCGGGCAGGCCCATGCGGGTCATGATGCGCATGGAAACGACGACATAGGCGGAGTCGGTGATCTCCACGCCGATCTTGGGTTCCTCGGCGGCCAGCGATCCCATGCAGAAGGGGATGACGTACATCGTGCGACCCCGCATGCAGCCCCGGAACGCATCGGCGAGGGTCGTTCTCATCTCGTCGGGCGCCACCCAGTTGTTCGTCGGACCGGCATCCCCGGCCTCCCGCGAGCAGATGAACGTCCGGTCCTCGACCCGTGCGACATCGGCCGGGTCGGAGGCGCACCAGAACGAGTTGGGCTTCCGCTGTAACCGGACGAACGTGCCGGCATCGACGAGCTCCGAGGTCAGCCGCCGCCACTCGTCGTCACTACCGTCACACCACAGCACTCGATCCGGCGTGGTCCGCTCCGCCACCTCGCGCACCCACGACAGCAGTTGCCCGTGGGTGGTCGGCGCCTGCTCCAGCCCGGAAACGGTCAAAGTCTTCATCGCCGCTTCCCTCCCCGTCCTGACGACGTCAGCGATACCCAGGGCATACCCAGAGAGACGGTGATCAATCGGCTACATCAGTTTCCGTGATTGCTTCAGTATCGAACGAAGTGAGTTCGAACCCAGTCGCGAGGCCACTCGTACTGTTGTTCGGGACGACCCGAAGCTCGAAGAGCTCAACGAGGCTGACATCGTCGCAGAGCGCGACCTCCAGCCCACGGGTCACGGTGTAGTGCCGAACAGAAGGTGTAGCGCGACCTCGCGGTTGTGCCGCACGTGACGCAACGCCTCCGCACCCGCTGTTTCCGGTGAGCCGGAGGCGATCGCGTCGTAGAGCGTCTCGTGCTCCTCGCACAGCGCTCGCACGTCGTCGATCTGCCGGAACAGCCAGTGCAGCCGGCCTTGCAACGGTTCGAGCAGGTTGGCCAGCAGTTGATGGTCAGCCAGCACGATGATCTCGTCGTGGAAGTCCTCGTTCGCCCGTCCGATCATGCGCACGTCGCCCGCGTCCAGCGCTTTGCGGGCGCGTCCGAGAGTGCCCTGCAGGCGGCGCAGCCCGCGTGTGTCCGCGTGCTGCGCCGCCAGCCGGCAGGCCAGGACTTCCAACGATTCGCGCACGTCGAAGAGCTCCTCGACGTCCCGCCGATCCAGGCGCCGGACGATCACCCCGCGCCGGGCCACGTCGTCCAGGAAGCCTTCGACCCGCAGGGTCCGAAGGGCCTCCCGCACCGGGACCCGCGACACTGCCAGCTCGGCGGCGAGCTCGCGCTCGACGATCCGGTCACCAGGGGCGTACTCGCCCTCGATGATGCGACGTCGGATCTCGTCGCAGACCTGGTCTCGCAGCGGCTGGTCCCGCGCACCCAACGGCACCGGCTGCGGGCCTGCCACCATGACGGGTCTCCCTCGGGTTCGGTTACTGGGCTGTCCCGACCGGGGACGGCCGGTCCTGCTGCTCGAAAGGGTAGCGTCGGCGGAAATCCGCAGCGGCATCGGCGAAGGTGACGAACCGGACGCCGTCCACGCCGCGCCAGTACTCCAGTAGTCGCTCCAGCATCAGCAGCACCTGGGGCCTGCCCGACACGTCCGGGTGCAGGGTGACCGGAAAGACACCGTAGTCGAACTCCCGGTAAACCCAGTCGAACTGGTCGCGCCACAGCTGCTCGATGGCCCTCGGGCTGACGAAGCCGTGCGAGTTCGCCGCGTGCTTGTTGAACATCATCGGGGGCAGATCGTCGACGTACCAGTTGCCGCAGAACTCCACGAGGTCCACTTCGTGACCGTGTCGCAGCGGCTTCATCCAGGACTCCGCCGGGCCCGAGAAGTCGATCTTCGTCCAGGCGTCGCCGACCCTGGCGTAGAAGGGGTGAAAGTCGTTGTAGTTCTGGCTGTGGTCATAGGTGAAGCCGTTCTCGATCAGCAGGGCGGCGGTGTGCTCGGACATCTCCCACCACGGGGCGACGTAGCCCTCCGGCCGGCGACCGCTGACCTTCTCGACCAGGTCGATGCACCTGAGCAGGACCTCACGTTCCTGCGCCGGTGACATCTGCACCGGGTTCTCGTGCGAGTAGCCGTGGGCGCCGATCTCGTGTCCGGCGTCGACGACGGCCTGGACCTGGTACGGGAACGTCTCGATCGAATGGCCGGGAACGAACCACGTTGTGGGCACGTCGTACCGCGCGAACAAGCCCAACATGCGAGGTACGCCAACCTCTCCGGCGAACACCCCGCGCTGGATGTCGTTGGGGGAGTCCTCACCGCCGTATGAGCCGAGCCAGCCGGCGACCGCGTCCACGTCGACCCCGAGACAGATCTGGATGTCCTTCGGCATGCTTGTCCTTTCACGCGTCGTCTTGTTTCGCCCCGAACGGCGAGCTTTGCGTGGTCCGCAGAATTGTGCGGACTTCGGCGGCGGCGGATTCGATCGCGGCGACGTCGTCGTCCTGCCACTTCCGTTCTGCACTGCTGTGCACGGACAGCCACCCGGCCAGCTGGCTCTCCCAGACCACAGGAGCGAGCATCTGAGCTTGTACGCCATACGTGTCGATCAAGGCACTCGGCGGTTGCGGATCAGCCCGGAAATGCGGCTGTATGAGCGTTCTGCGCTCGCGTTCCAGCCAGGCGACCGTATTGAGCCTGCGCTGGTCCAGCCCGGAGTCGTGGCGGATCGGCGGCACGCCGGGGCGGGTTGCTTCGGCCGCCGCCAGATCCACGGCGAGCTGCTGGGCCGGAAGATCCAGGCGGATGGTGGTCCGGTCCGCGGTCGTCCTGGCCAGCAGATCGCCGCAGATGGACTGGAGCCGGGAGCGAACCGTGCCCGTCCGCAGCAGACTGCCGTGCTCGGCGACCGCGAGATCAACGCCCATCTGGTCGAGGGTCTTCCACAGCGTCGCGGAAACGCTGTCCAGCACCGGAATTCCCAGTCTGGCTTCGAGTCCGGTGGCGAGCGCGCCTCGCAGGTTGGTGCAGACGAGTGCGACCGCGTGCACGCCGTCGGCGGCGGCCTCCCTGATCATGTCCTCGATGCGGTCGATGCCGACCTCTCCGAACGAGCGGTTGTCGGTCAGGCCCAGGTGCACGTCGTTGGTGACCTCCACGCCCTCAGCCGCGTAGGCGCGGGCGATCTTGGCGGTGACGTCGCTGGTGTAGGGCGTGACCAGGCCGAGCCGGGTGACGCCGAAGGCCCGGAACGCGTCCAGCAGCGCCAGCGTGGATGTGGTGCTCGGGACGCCGGTCGCGCTGGTCAGAGCAGCGCACAGGCTCCGGTCCGCCTCGACGCCCAGCCACGACCCGGCCGTTCCGTTCCAAGCCAGGACATCCACGCCCGCGTCCCGCAACAGCGTGGCGGCCACGAGTATGCGCTCGTGCGAGAACTGGTCGTTGGCATGGTTGTCCAATGAGATCGTCGTGACTGGAAGCCTGCTGAAGTGGACCGACACGTCTGCCGCGTCCCGCAACAGGTGATAGGTCATCGGTTCCAGGACCGTGTTCGAGGAGGGCGTCAACATCCCGATTCGCAGTGGTGTGCCCACGTGGGAACTCCTTTCCGCGTGCGACCGTGGCCGTTACACGGGCAGGCGCTTGGTGTAGTCGAGAACCAGGACCGCGACGGTCATCAGCAGCCCCGAGGCCACGAAGAACAGCAACGTCGCGGTGTAACCGCCGGTGGCCGCGACGAGGAGACCGATGAGGATGGGCGTGACCAGACCTGCGATGTTTCCGCTGAGGTTCATCGCGGCGCCTAGCATGCCAGCGTCGGCACGGCCTCCGAGAATGGCCGGCACACTCCACATGAGACCCACCCAGCGCAGGAGGAACAGCACGCTCGCCAGCAGCGCGACGGCCACCAGCGGACCCGGCACGACGGTCACCCCGACGAGCCCCAGCACGACGCCGGCACCAGCGAAGCCGAGCAGCGTGCGCAGTACGACGTTGGCGTTTGTTCCTCTGGCACGCCACGCATCCGCGAGCCAGCCACCCACCAGCTCCCCGACGAAACCCGCACCGAAGATGGCCAGCGTCGACCAGCCGATCGTGGCGATGTTGAAGCCCTTGGTCTCGGACAGGTAGAGCGGACCCCAGGTGAGCAGGCCGTAGAAGACGCAGTTGAAACCCAGCCACGCCACGCACATCGCCCAGAACGAGCGGAAGCGCAGATACGGGCGCAATCCGCGCCGACCACCCTTGTCTGACGAGTCCTCAGTGGACATATCTTCGGCGCGCTGCGAGTTCCCGATAGTGGTGGCCTCGGCGTCATTGACGCGCGGGTGGCTGCCGGGATGGTCGCGCACATACCACCACACCAGTGCGCCCACGAGCGCCGTGCAGATTCCGGCGGTGACGAATGCTGGTCGCCAACCGCCAGTGGTGTCGATCAACCAGGAGATCGCGATCCCGCCGATACCAGCCCCCAGCGGGGCGCCCGCGTCAAGGATGACCGCGCCGCGACCACGTTCGTGTGGTGGCATCCAGATCGCGTTGAGCTTGCCGCCGGCCGGCATGACCGGGGCTTCGGCGGTGCCCAGGAGGGCGCGCAATGCGACCAGCCCGCCGGGGCCGGGAGCAGCGGCGGTCAGGGCGGTGGCGCCGCCCCAGGCGACGCACGAACCGCCTACCAGATGGCGCGGACCGAACCGGTCGATGAGCCACCCGCTGGGAAGTTGCATGAGGGCGTAGGTCCAGAAGAACGCCGAGAGGAGGACACCGGTCATTTCCTTGGACAGCCCGAACTCGTGCTTGATCAGCGGCATCGCCACCGAGATCGTCCCGCGGTCGACGTAGTTGAGCGTCACGATGCCGAGCAGCAGCAGGAAGATCTTCCAGCGCACGCGGGTGGGGGCGGCGGATGTGCGGGTCTTGTCGTGGGTGGTGGGTGGTCTTTTCCCGGGAGAGAGCCGTTCGGTCACGTCGAATCCTCCGGTTCCGGTAGGAGGAGAGCGCGGAAGTCAGCCAGGTCGAGCGCGATGTCGGCGTGCTGCCGGGGGGGTCACGCCGGGGAGGCGCCGAATGCATGGAACTTGGTATGCGGTATACCAAATCTCCTCGGCAGGGGATTGTCAAGAAGGGAGCAGGGCATTGTTCTGAATGCGAGCGGCGCCGTGCCTCCCCGCCGCTGGTGGGGCCGCGAGGAAATCACAGCTCGCGGCCCCACCGACCGGGGCTCAGGCCCGCAGGTCGATCACGACGCGGCCCCGGGTGGCGCCGGCGAGGATCTGTTCGGCGAGTTCGGGAACCTCGTCGAAACCGTGCACGGTGGAGATCGCGTCGAGCCGCTCGGCGGGCAGATCCGCCGCCAGCCGGCGCCACGCCTCGGCGCGGGTGGCGGTCGGGCAGTACACGGAGTCGACGCCCAGCAGGTTCACGCCCCGCAGGATGAACGGCAGGACGGTGGTGGGAAGGTCGTTGCCGCCGGCCAGCCCGCAGGCCGCCACCGATCCGCCGTAGTGGATCTGCTTGAGGACGGTCGCCAGCGTCGAGCTGCCGACCGAGTCGACCGCGGCGATCCAGCGCTGCCTGTCCAGTGGGCGCCCGCTGTCGGCGGACAACTCCTGCCGGTCGACGATGTCGGTCGCGCCGAGCCCGCGCAGGTAGTCGTGGGTCTCGGGACGTCCGGTCGAGGCCGTGACGCGGTATCCGAGCTTCGCCAGGATGGCCACCGCGATACTGCCCACACCACCGGCCGCGCCGGTGACCAGCACTTCGCCCTCGGTGTCCGCCGTGAGATCAGCCGATTCCAACGACATGACGCACAGCATGGCGGTCAGGCCGGCGGTACCGATGGCCATGGTCTGGTGCAGTGTGAGGGGCTCCGGCCTGGCGACCAGCCATTGCGACCAGACGCGTGCCCGCTGGCTGTAGCCGCCGGGGTGGGTTTCCGACAGCCCCCACCCGGTGACCACGACCTCGTCACCGGGCTTCCACTCCGGCGAGTCCGACGCGGCCACGGTCCCCGCCAGGTCGATGCCGCACACCATCGGGAACTGGCGAGCGATCTTGCCTTTGCCTGTCACGGCAAGGCCGTCCTTGTAGTTCAGCGACGAGCAGGCGACGTCGACGGTAACGTCCCCGTCGGCGAGGTCGGCGTCGGTCAACTGCTCGAAGGTCGCTGGCCCGCTGCCGCGAGCCACCAGAGCGCGATATGAATCCATGGCAGGGTTGTATACGACGTGGGCGCGGACGGCAAAGTCAACGGCGGAGACGGAGGACGGCAACGATGGCGGGTGATGGTGCGGAGGGCGTCCTTGGTGCGCTGCGTGCGGAGTTCCCGGCGCGGCGGCTGCTCACGGACCCCGAATCGGTCGCTCGCTACGCTCACGACGAGGCGGAATGGGCGCCGCACGGCAAGCCGCTGGCCGTCGCGCGGGTGACCACGACCGACGAGGTCGTCAGCGTCGTCCGGGCCTGTGCCCAGGCGGGTGTGGCGGTCGTACCGCGCGGCGCGGGCACCGGGCTGTCCGGCGGCGCGAACGCCGTGGACGGCTGCGTGATGGTGTCGTTCGAGGACATGAACGAGATCGCGGAGATCAACACGCGCGAGCACCTGGCGATCGTGCAGCCGGGCGTGGTCAACGACGATCTGCGCGCGGCCTGCCGCGAGCACGGCGCGTGGTACCCGCCGGACCCGGCCAGCTCGCCGTGGTCGACGATCGGCGGCAACGTGGCGACCAACGCGGGCGGGATCTGTTGCGTCAAGTACGGCGTGACCCGCGACTACGTGATCGGTCTGGAAGCTGTCGTCGGGCGGGGTGAGGTCGTGCGATTAGGCCGTCGCACCGCCAAGGGCGTCGCCGGATACGACCTGTGCGGGCTGTTCGTCGGGTCGGAGGGCACGCTTGGTCTCATCACCGAGATCACCGTCAAGCTCGTCCCTGGCGTACGAGCCGCCGAGCGCACGGTGGTCGGTTCGTTCGGTTCGCTGGTGGACGCGGGCGAGGCGGTCGCCGCGGTGGCAGCCTCCGGGGTCGTTCCCTCGGCGTTGGAGCTGCTCGACCGGCAGTGCCTGCGAGCCGTCGATGACTGGAAGAAGATGGGGCTGACCACGACCGGCGAGGTGCTGCTGCTCGGCCGGTCGGACACGCCCGGCGAGGCGGGGGAGCAGGAGGTCGAGACGCTCCTGCGCTGTTTCGACGACGGGGGTGCGACCTGGAGCGCGCGGTCGACCGACCAGCACGAAGCGGACGCGCTGTTCGCCGCCCGCCGGCTGGCGTACCCGGCGCTGGAGAGGTGGGGGCCGCTGCTCACCGAGGATGTCTGCGTGCCCCGGGCGTCCGTGCCCGAGATGCTCGCCCGGGTGGAGGAGATCGCCCGTCGCCATGACACGCGCATCGCCAACATCGCGCATGCCGGCGACGGCAACCTGCACCCGCTGATCATCACGCCACCTGGTGACGAGGACGCCAAGATCCGGGCGCAGCGCGCCTTCGACGACATCGTGGACGACGCGCTCGCGCTCGGCGGCACCGTGACCGGCGAGCACGGTGTTGGCCTGCTCAAACGCAAGGGTCTGCACGCCGAGGTCGGCCCGGAGGTCATCGGCATGCACCACGCCATCAAGCGTGCTCTTGATCCAGACGGTCTGTTCAACCCGGGCAAGGTCTTCCCGGAGTCATCGCTGGGCCTGTCGTAGTCGCCGTGTCGTCAGCGTCGTGTCGTCAGTGTTGTGCCGTAATCTTTGGGCATGCCACGCGGCATCGACTACCGCACCACCTACGAGTGGCCCGCCCAGCGGGTGTATCAGGTGCTGGCTGATATCGACTACCTGCGCGAGCGGTTGCGCGTGCTCGGCGGCGACAACGAGCTCGTCGATCACGAGGTCGCGGCCGACGGGGTGCGTTTCGAGGTGCGTCAGGGTGTGCGCGCCGAGGTGATGCCCCCGATCGCGCGCACTGTCGTCGGCGGCGGCCTGACGATCGACCGTCGCGAGACCTGGCGCGAGGAGGAGGGCCAGTACCACGGCGAAGTGCGGGCGGGTGTCTCCGGGATGCCGGGCACGATCACCGCGTCGCTGTGGCTGCGGGACCTGCCGTCGACGCAAGGCGCGGAGGTCAGCGAGTTCGTGGTCGAGGGCAGCGTGAAGGTGGGCATGCCGTTCGTCGGGGGCAAGCTGGAGGAGCTGTTCGTCACCGAGGTGTCGTCGCTGCTCAGCGACGAGCACCGGTTCACCGCCGAGTGGTTGTCCCAGCACGCGTAAGCCGCCGGGGTGACGGCGTTGGAGAATCTCCCACGCAGGCTTGACCTTCTGCGATGACTGGGGGCTGCCGGCTTTGAGGACGATCCGGTCGGTTGTTGACCTCTGGTATGAGTTGGGTCACGATCGATGATCGCGTGCGTAGGAAGCACACTCCTGGCTGGAGGCATGGGTGGTCGCCGAGGTACAGCGGTTCGGGGCGGGTGAGCACGCCGTCATCGCGTTGCACGGATGGTTCGGGTCCGCGGCCTGTTGGCGCCCGTTGCTGGGACATCTGGACAGCCGGCGGTTCAGCTACTTTTTCCCGGAATACCGGGGCTACGGCAAGCGGAAGTCGGTGCCGGGCGAGCATTCCATCGCGGAGGCCGCTGCCGATGTCCTCGCGCTCGCGGAGGAGCAGCGGCTGGAGACGTTCTCGCTCGTCGGACACTCGATGGGGGGCAGCGTGATGCAACGGGTGCTCGCGGACGCCCCCGACCGCGTGCGGGCCCTCGTCGGGGTGTCGCCGGTCCCGGCCAGCGGAGTGCCGTTCGACGCCCAGACGTGGGAGTTGTTCACCGCGGCGGCCGACAACCCGGACAACCGGCGCGCGATCATCGACATCACGACCGGCAAGCGGCTCACCGGGGTCTGGTTGGACGCCATGGTGCGGCAGTCGGTGCGGGATTGCGACCGGCAGGCTTTCGCCGAGTATCTCCAGGCGTGGGCGCGGACGGACTTCCACACCGAGATCGCCGGCAGCCGGGTTCCGGTCAAGGTGGTCGTCGGGGCGCACGATCCGGCGCTGGGCGCGGACACCATGCGTGCGACATTCGGGAAGTGGTACCCGAACTTCGAGTTGGTGGAGTTCGGCAACGTCGGGCATTACGCGATCGATGAGGCCCCGGTCGCGCTGGCCACCGCGATCGAGGACTTCCTGGCGGTCCGGCGATGACGGTGTGGCGATGACGGGCCCGGTCGACCGGCCGGATGTCTTCGATCCGCGTGTTTTCGCTCACGGCGTCCCGCATGCGAGTTTCCGGTTTCTACGGGATGTGGCTCCGGTGAGCTGGCAGGACGAGCACGAGGTCGACGGTTGGCCCGCCGGTCCCGGTTTCTGGGCGATCACCCGGTACGAGGACGTCAAGTACGTGCTGCGCACGCCCGAGGTGTTCTCCTCGTGGCTTGGTGCCACGCAGATCCGTGATCCCCAGCCCGAGGATCTGCCGTTCATCACAACTCCAATCGGTGCGGAGATCCCCGGCTTGAGTCGTGAGGAGTAAGGCGATCCCGGATGGCTTTCGGTGACCCCGTGATCGTCTTCACATGGCGAAGTGGGCGCTTCAAGTACGTGCACAAGCGTGGTACCGCGAGAAGCGTCGGGTGAACTACGCCGAAACGTCGGCCATGCTCACCGAGTGGAAGAAGACCGACGACCTGTCGTTCCTCAACGACGTGTCGTCGGTGCCGCTGCAACAGTGCTTGCGGCATCTGCAAGGTGCGTTTGCGAACTTCTTCGAAAAACGCGCGGGGTATCCGCGTTTCAAGTCCCGTAAGGGGTGTGCTATCTCTGATGCGTCGTGGTCGGAGTTTCGCGGTATGTTGGGGTACAAGGTGCACTGGTACGGCCGTGAGGTGATCGCGGTTGACCAGTGGTTCCCGTCGAGTAAGACCTGCTCGGCGTGCGGCAAGCTGGCTGAGTCGATGCCGCTGAACGTTCGGTCGTGGACCTGCGCTGGTTGTGGAGCGTCCCATGATCGTGACATCAACGCAGCGCGTAACATTTTGGCCGCCGGGCTGGCGGTTGCAGCCTGTGGAGACGGTGTAAGACCCGCCCGGCGGTAGCCGGAACGGCAATCGTCTGTGAAGCAGGAAGCCTAACCCGCGAGGGTTGGAATCCCCCGTCGTCAGGCGTAGGGAGGAAGTCAACCGGCGCATGATGCTCAACATGGACCCGCCGGAGCATCTGCGTCTGCGGCTGGTGTCGGCCGTGGTCACCCGACGGCTGGAACGGTCCGCCGAGCGGATCGCTGCTCGGGCTCGCGCCCTGCTCGACGCCGTGGCCGGGAGTGGCGAATGCGATCTTCCCATCGACGCCACCGATGACTTTCCGCTGGCCAATCTCGCGGATCCGCTCGGTGTGCCGGCCGCAGACCGGGAGCTGCTGCTGTGCCGGACCAATCGGGTGATCGGGTACCAAGATCTCGAACGCGCCGAGGTCGTGCGCGGCTCATGACCTCGCTCGCGCGGGCCGAGGTCGACGGCCGGGCGCTCATTAACGGCATCACCCACCTGCCGCTGCACTGGAGGACTCCACAGTAGACAGTTCTGGTCAGTGCGTGTGCACCAGTGGCAGCGCTGGTGCTCCGCTGGGCAACACGTACTTGATCAGCAGGATCGGAGAGCTGCTCGCCGACACCACCTGCGTGATCAGCACGACCGGGGTGTCCGCCGGCCGGTCCAGCGTGATGCCGCGCTGCCGGCCGAGAACCGTGCTGACGACCGTGCTCGCACCCCGCAGCGGGAGAGTGGGCACGGTGGTAACGAGTACGTCGACCATGGTGCGCGGCTGGGACGTCGCCGCTGCCATCGCTTCCGGCAGGACCGGGGCGAGCTTGGCGAGGTCGCCGTCCGGCACGCACCACTCCTGCAGCAGGCACGCCGGACCGCCGTCGATATCGACCAGGCTCTCCCAGAAGCGCACCGAGCATGTCGGTGCCACCCACAGGTGCTGCAACACGAGATCGGTCGGTTCCTCGATGTCGTCCACCAGCGGGCGTACTTTCGTGCGCTCCCGGCCAAACAGGTCCTCCAGCGGTTGGAGCCGCTCGAATCCCCGTCGTGGCAGGTGATCGTTGACGGTCCGGCCGACGCCCCGGCGCACCGTGATCACGCCGTCCTCTTGCAACAGGATCAGCGCCTCGCGCAACGCCGGGCGGCTGGCGCCGAGGGCCGCGGCGAGATCGGGCTCGGACGGCAGCGTCGATCCTGGCGGGTAGGTGCCGTCGCGGATGGCATCGGCGATCCGTTCGTAGAGCGCGACGAACGGTCGTCGCCGGGGCGGGATGGCTTTCACGTCTGTCCCCCGAATCCGGTCTCGATGTCAGACAAGTTAAGGCGCATGGCCGTCTCACGGTCAAGTCCGGGCGAGTGTTGCGATTCGGGGCGTTTCCTGGACGTTGCGTACTAAGGCTCTTGACGGGAGACACGGCGCCGATACATCCTTCCGTGATCTCACACACATTGTCAGACAAGTAGCGACGTCGTGCGTATCCACCCTGTCCGCGCGCCTGCCGCGCGGGCGGGCCGAACATTCCCAGGAAGGAGAACGGCGTGCGCCGAAAACGAAGCGTTGCCGCGGTCGCCGGGGTTGTCGCCCTCGGGCTGATCCTCGCCGGATGTGGGCAGAAACCCGCGCAGCAGCAGGCCGGGAGTGGTCAGGCATCGGTCCCGCCCGCGAAGACGAACTTCACCGCCTGCATGGTCACCGACACCGGTGGGATCAACGACCGCTCGTTCAACGCAGCCGCCTGGGCCGGCATGCAGCAGGCACAGAAGGACGGCAAGGCCAACGTCAGCTATCTCCAGTCCAACGCCGAGAACGACTACGCACCGAACATCACCGCGCTGCAGCAGCGCAAGTGCGGCCTGATCATCACGGTCGGCTCGCTCATGGCGCAGGCGGCCTCGGACGCCGCGAAAGCGGCGCCCGGCCAGCACTTCGCGATCGTGGACTCGGCCGGTAACGGCAGCAACATGCAGGGGTTGCAGTTCAACACCGCACAGGCGGGATTCCTCGCCGGCTACCTGGCGGCCGGGTACTCCAAGTCCGGGAAGGTGGCCACCCTCGGCGGTCAGAAGATCCCCTCGGTGACGGTCTACATGGACGGCTTCTGGGAGGGCGTGCAGTACTACAACCACGTCAAGAACAAGGACGTCCAGGTGATCGGCTGGAGTGAGCCGGCCCAGAACGGCAGCTTCACCGGATCGTTCACCGATCAGACCAAGGGGCAGCAACTGGCCAACAACTTCATCCAGCAGGGCGCCGATGTGATCTTCCCAGCCGGCGGTGGGTCCGGTCTCGGTGGTGTGGCCGCGGCGCAAGCCTCCGGCGGCAAGGCCGTGGCGATCTGGGTCGACACCGACGGGTGCGAGACCGCACCGCAGTACTGCGGTGAGTTCCTGTCCACAGCGTACAAGAACGTCTCGGACGCGGTGACGAAGGCCGTGGAGAACGCGTCCACCGGCAGCTTCGCGGCCACCGACTACATCGGCACGCTCGCCGACGGCGGGGTGGGGTTGTCACCGCTGCACCAGTTCGACGGCAAGGTCGACCCCGGCCTGAAGTCCGAGCTGGACCAGCTCAAGCAGCAGATCGTCTCCGGTCAGATCCCGATGACCTCGCCCTCACAGCCGAAGCGCTGATCGGTTGCGGCCTGGCGCGGGGGTCCGTGGTGCCGCGCGCCAGGCCGCTGGCGAAGACAGGAGCGCCCGATGCGACTGGAACTTCGAGGAATCACCAAGCGGTTCGGTGAGCTGACCGCGAACGACGGGATCGATCTGGTCGTGGAGCCGGGCGAGATCCACGCCCTGCTCGGGGAGAACGGGGCGGGTAAATCCACCCTGATGAACGTGCTCTACGGTCTCTACCAGCCGGACGCCGGGGAGATCGTGATCGACGGCGTCCCCCGGAGGTTCCGTGGCCCCGGTGATGCCATCGCCGCCGGAATTGGCATGGTGCACCAGCATTTCATGCTCATCCCGGTGTTCACCGTCGCGGAGAACGTCATGCTCGGGCGAGAGTGGACGAGTGGACCGTTCGGGATGCTGTCCCGCCCCGCCGCCCGCGCCAAGGTGCGCGAGCTGTCCGAGCGGTTCGGGCTGGACGTCGACCCGGACGCGGTCGTCGGTGACCTCCCGGTGGGCGTGCAACAGCGGGTGGAGATCCTGAGAGCACTTGTGTCCGAAGTGGACGTTCTCATCCTGGACGAGCCGACGGCGGTGCTCACCCCGCGGGAAGTCGACGAGCTGGTCCGCATCATGGGGGAGTTGCGGGATGCCGGCACGTCGATCGTGTTCATCACGCACAAGCTGCGCGAGGTGAAGGTGGTCGCTGACCGGATCACCGTGATCCGGCGGGGTGCGGTCGTCGGCACGGCGGCCCCGCACGTCTCGGAGCACGAGCTCGCCACCATGATGGTGGGCCGCGACGTGGAGCTCGCCGTGGACAAGTCACCGGCCGCCGAGTCCGGCGAGGTGGCACTGCGCATCGCGGGGCTCACGGTGCGGGACGACCGCGACGTGGTCACCGTGCACGGCCTGGACCTCGACGTCCGCGCCGGTGAGATCGTCGCGCTGGCCGGAGTGCAGGGCAACGGCCAGGAGGAGCTCGTCGAGGCACTCTTCGGGCTGCGCTCCCCGGACGCCGGTTCGATCACGCTCCACGGTCGGGAACTGGTCGGCCGCAGCCCGCGCGAGGTGTTGCGGGACGGCATGGGCTTCGTGCCCGAGGACCGGACCCGCGACGGGCTCGTCGGACCGTTCACCGTCGCCGAGAACCTGGTACTCGACATGTACGACCGCCCGCCGTTCAGCGCCGGGCTGGGGCTGCGGCTGGGCGAGATCCGGGGTAACGCCGAAGACCGCATCACCGAGTTCGACATCCGAACCCCCTCCAGCACCGCACCGGCCGCGACGCTCTCCGGCGGCAACCAGCAGAAAGTGGTGCTGGCACGCGAGATGTCCCGCGAGTTGCGGGTGCTGGTGGCTTCCCAACCGACCAGGGGAGTGGATGTCGGCGCCCAAGAGTTCATCCACCGCCGCATCGTCGCCCAGCGTGACAGGGGAACGCCCGTCGTGATCGTGTCCACGGAGCTCGACGAGGTGCTCGCGCTGGCCGACCGGATCGCCGTGATCTACCGGGGCCGGATCATCGGCGTGCTCCCGGCCGGTGCCGCCCGAGACGAAGTCGGACTGATGATGGCCGGTATCACCGCCGAGCGGGCGCACGCAGAGGCCGAGGGACACCCCACCGCGCTGAGCGCCACGGATACCACGGATCACCGCGTTGATGCCGATCACCATGTCGAGCAGCAGGAGTCAGGCCGTTGAGCAGCGCGACGACGAGTACCACCGCCCAGCGGTCGGCACCGGCGGGCACCTCCGCGCCGACTCGCCCGAAACGGTCCGACACCTGGCTGGTGACCGCGCTCGCCGTGTTGGTCGCACTGGCTGCCGGCGCGGTGCTGATGATCTTCTCCGACGACCAGGTCCGCGAGGACCTCACCTACCTGCTCACCTCGCCGAGCGACTTCTTCGTCGACTCCTGGCGCGTGGTGTCCACCGCGTACGAAGCGATGTTCTCCGGCGCCGTCTACAACGTCGACAACGACGGGTCGCTGGCCGGCATCCTCGGGCCGATCTCCAACACCGTGTTCACCGCCGGACCGCTGATCTGTGCCGGACTGGGGATCTCACTGGCGTTTCGCTCCGGGCTGTTCAACATCGGCGCCGAGGGGCAGGTCATCGCCGGCGCGTTCGCTTCCGGTTACGTCGGTCTTGCCTGGCACCTGCCGGCCGGGCTGCACCTGGTCGTGGCCATCCTCGCCGGGCTGGGCGGCGGAGCGCTGTGGGGCGTGATCGCCGGTTACCTCAAGGCTCGCACCGGCGCGCACGAGGTCATCACCACGATCATGCTGAACTACGTCGCCCTCTACGGCCTGCGGTACCTGCTTCACCTACCCGGCGTGCAGAACCCGCAGAACGAGCAGGCCAGCAGGGTGGTCGACGCCAACGCCGAACTGCCGTCGCTGGGCGGACTGGACTTGCGGTTCGATCTCGGGATCGTCCTGGCCGTGCTGGCCGCCTTCGGGGTGTGGTGGTTGCTCTCACGCAGCACCATCGGATTCCGGTTGCGGGCCGTAGGGACCAACCCCGCAGCGGCCCGCACCGCTGGAATGACCGTAGGCGGCTCGATCATCCAGGCGATGTTGCTCGCGGGCGCGCTGTCCGGGCTGGCCGGCACGGTCCTCGCTCTGGGCGGGGCCACCTCGTACGAGATCACCCCGAACATCTCCTCGAACGTCGGTTTCGACGCGATCACCGTCGCGCTGCTGGGCCGAACCTCCCCGTGGGGCACGGTCGGCGCCGGACTGCTGCTCGGCGCACTGCAGGCCGGCGGGCGCAACATGCAGTCGGTCACCGCGGTGCAGGCGGCCGTCGCCGGTCAGCCGGGCAACGGCGTGCCGATCGACATCGTCACCGTGATCGAGGCGCTGATCGTCATCTTCATCGCCGCTCCGCGCCTGGTGCGAGCCATGTTCCGGTTGCGCGGCCGGGCCAGCAACCTGCTGACCGGGGCCACCACGAACCTGGCCGTGACAGTCAACGCGGCACGCAGGGCACGCGTGCCTCGACACCTCGCGGTCGGCGGCGGCCAGGTCGGGGCCGGCTTGCTCGCGCTGTGGGGATTCGCCCTGTCCGCGCGTGCCGCGCTACCGGCCAAGCTCCAGTTCTCGCTGCCCGGAGCGGCCGTCGACCTCGGGAGCTGGACCGGGACCGCCCGACCGGTGCTGCTCGTGCTGTGCCTGCTCACAGCCCTTGCCGGCGTGCTGCGCATGGCGCGACTGCTCGGGCACCGGTGGTGCGCCGCCCTGGCCATCTTCGGCGTGGTCGCCGCGTTCATCGTGTGGGCGGTGGCCGGTTCGTCCAACGGCGTCAACATCGTGTCGTTGCTGCAGGGCTCACTGTTCCCGTCCGCGATCCCGCTGATCCTCGGCGCGATGGCCGGTGTCATCGGCGAGCGGTCGGGCGTCGTCAACGTCGCGCTGGAAGGCCAGATGCTGCTCGGCGCGTTCGTCGCCGCGATGGCGGCGACGATGGTCGGCAACGTCTGGGCTGGGGTGATCGGCGGTGCCGCCGCCGGCGTCGCCCTCGCCGCCGTGCTGTCGGTGCTGGCCATCCGGTACCTCGTCGACCAGGTGATCATCGGTGTGGTGCTGGACGTGTTCGCGCTGGGGATCACCAGCTTCCTCTACACCAAGCTGCTGACGCGCTATCCCCAGCAGTTCAACGCGCCCGACTACTTGGGACGGATCAAGATCCCGGTGCTCGGGGACGTCCCCATCGTCGGACCGGTGTTCTTCGATGGCACGATCTTCCTGTATCTGACGTATGTTCTCGTCATAGCTGTCCACATCGGACTCTTCCACACGCGGTGGGGCTTGCGGGTGCGGGCGGTCGGTGAACACCCGAGGGCCGCGGACACGGTCGGCATCAAGGTGTTGAGCACCCGGTACCGCGCGGTGCTGCTGGCGGGCGTACTCGCGGGACTGGCTGGCGCGTTCCTGGTGGTGGGCAACGGATCGCAGAGCACCTTCGATACGAACATGTCGTCGGGTAACGGCTACATCGCCCTCGCAGCAGTGATCTTCGGCCGGTGGCGACCCAGCGGGGCGGTCGCCGCGGCCCTGCTGTTCGGCTTCGCCAACCAGATGCAGAGCGTTCTCTCGCAGGCAGGCGCACCGATCGACTCGAATCTGCTGCTGACCGTGCCCTACGTCGCCACCATCCTGGCGGTCGCGGGACTCGTCGGTCGGGCACGCCCACCGGCCGCCGACGGTAAGCCCTACGTGGCCGGCTAGCGCACGGGAGAGCTGGTATGCCATGCCGGTGGTTGCCCGGAGGTGGTGTCCATCGTGTCTCTGGCGGTGCGGGGCAGCAGGAGGGGTGTGGCGAGCAGGAGCACTCCGGCTGCGGCGAGTGCCCATCGCGGGCTGGTCGCGGTGGCGAGAAGTCCCCACAGCGCGATGAGCGCGGCTCTGCTCGCGGTGCTGCTCACCGACCAGGCTGCCAGGACACGGGAGACGCGGTCGTTGTCGGTGGCCTGAAGCCGGTAGGTGGCCAGGACCGGGTTGAAGATGCCGCAGGAGGTGATCAAGACCAGCTCGGTGACCATCACGATGAGCAGGCCCGGCAGACCGGGGCGAACCAGCACGAGGCCGAGCGGCCAGCAGGCGCGCAATCGCCCGAACACGCCGAGGACTGTGGCGTTGCCGTAGCGCGCCGCGAGAGGTCGGGCGAGCCGAGAGCCGATCAGGCCGCCGACGCAGGGGACGGCGAAAGCGAGACCGTACTGCCAGGGTTGAAATCCGAGCTGGCCGAGCATGAGCACGGCGAGTGGTGCTTCGCCGGCCATGATCAGCCCGTTGACCACCATCGCGTTGAGGAACAGCAGCCGGAGCTTGCGGTGGCGCAGGATGTAGTGCCACCCCTCCGCCAGGCCAGCGAGGGTCAGACGAGAGGGCGGGGCCGTCGGAGCTGGCTCCCTTCCGCCGATCGCGGTGATGCCCAGGACCGAGAGGAGATAGCTGACCGCGTCGGCGGCGACGGTCACGACGGGGCCGAACAGTCCGATCGCGGCCCCGCCGAGCGTCGGACCTACGACGCTGGCTGACCAGGTCGTGGACTCGAACCGGGAGTTGGCCACCAGCAGGTCCGCCGGCTCGACGAGGGCTTTGAGGAACGCGCCGCTGGCGGTGGTGAACGCGATGTTGGCGGCCGCCAGGACAACGGAGACGCAGATCAACTGCCCGATGCTCAACACGCCCAGCGCGTAGGCGATGGGGATCGATGCCTGGGCCCCGAATCGGACCAGGTCCATCGCGATCATCACCGGTCGCTTGCGCCGGAACTCGACCCACGGGCCGAGCGGCAGTGCCACCAGTGCCCCGACGGCCAGCCCGGATGCCGACAGCGCGGCCACCTCAGCGGCACTGGCGTGCAACACCTTGATCGCGATGAACGAGAAGGCGCCGAACCCCAGCCACGTCCCGTAGGTGCTGACCGCGTAGGCGGCCCACAGCCAACCGAAACGCCGGCCCAGGCCAGCCACAAACGGCACGTGCGTCTCCCACCCCCACGTCGATCGTGACAACACGACGTTGCCCGGGTAGTAGACAACCGAACGCGAGTGACCCGTCTCAAACAACCCGACACGCCGGGACGAAAACCCGGCCGCTATTGTTACAGGTTCACCGGGTGGACCTCGACGCCGTACGCACGTTCGTGGCGGTTGCCGGCAACGGCGTCCACGCCGCTGGTTCGGGCGCCTACCGCCGTTCCAGCACCGCGCTCAGAAACCGTTGCGTGCGTTCGTTCTGCGGCTTGTGGAAGATGACAGACGGGGCGCCTGCCTCAACCACCGCGCCCGAGTCGAACATCAGCACCCGGTCCGAGATGTCCTCCGCGAACCGCATCTCGTGCGTGACCAGCAACATCGTCATCGCCGTCGAGTGCGCCAACTCGCGGATGACGCCCAGCACCTCCCCGATCAGCTCCGGGTCCAGGGCAGAGGTGACCTCGTCGAAAAGCATCACCTTGGGACGCATGGCCATCGCGCGGGCGATCGCGACACGTTGTTGCTGCCCGCCGGAGAGTTGCCCGGGTTTGTGATTGAGGTGCTCGTCCAGGCCGACCATGCCCAGCAGTTCGCGTGCGCGCTCCTCGGCGGCCTGCCTGTCCAGCCCCAGCACGTGGATCGGCGCCTCGGTGACGTTGCGTAGCACGGTCATGTGCGGAAAGAGGTTGAACTGCTGGAACACCATTCCGATCTTGCGGCGCACCAGCCTGGTCTTCTTGGTGTCGACGCCGCGTCCGCCGAACAGGGGCTCCCCGTCGACCGTGATGACTCCCGAATCGGGCTGCTCCAGCGTCATGAGCATGCGCAGAATGGTCGTCTTGCCCGAGCCGCTCGGCCCGATGATGGACACCTTCTCCCCGGCGGCGACGTCCAGATCCAGGTCGCGAAGCACCTGGTTGCCGCCGAAGGACTTGCTGACGCCACGAAAGGAGATCATCGACTGATCCGCGGACGGTTGGCCCTGCGAGGTCACTTCGTCGTCCTGCTCAATGGGGGTGGGCAAGGCGTAGCTCCAATCGTCTGATCAGTCTCGCCGCGGGATAACTGACCACCAGGAACAGCAGCCCGACCAGCGTGTAGGGCTCCAGGTACCGGTAGCTGCTGGAGCCGATGGCGGTGGCGTGCCCGAGCAACTCGAAGACCGTGATGGCCGACAGTATCGCCGAATCCTTGAACATCTGCACCAGGTAGTTGCCCAGTGCGGGGATGACGTTGCGGACGGCCTGCGGGAGGATGACCGACTGCCAGCGCCGGACCAGCGGAAGATCCAACGCGATCGCCGCCTCCCACTGTCCACGTGGGACACTTTCGATCCCCGCACGGTACACCTCGGCGGTGTAGGCGCTGTAGTTGATCCCAATGACGATGATCCCGGTGATCAGTGGGGAGAATTTCACCCCGTACAGCGGCAGGACGTAGAACGCGAAGTACGCCTGCACCAGCAGCGGCGTGCCCCGGATGAACTCGATCAGGAAGCCGAAGACCTGCCGGAGGACCGGAACCCGGGAAAAGCGCACCACCGCCAGCAACAGGCCCACCATCAGCGCGATCGCCGTGCCGGTGAGCGTGATCTGGATCGTGACCCACAGCCCCTGGAGCAGGTCCGGGACAATGCCGATCGCGAAGGACCAGTCCCAGATCATCCTCGCATCACCACCTGACCACCGCGGCGTAGCCATCCTCCGGTCGATACCTCGCGCGTCGGTGACATCCACCGCTCCAGCCAGGCCCGTCCCAGCGACAGCGCATAAGCCACGACGAAGTACAGCACCAGGATCGTGAGGAACACCGCCGTCGTCGCGCCCGTCGAGGACCGCACCATCTGCGCCCGAAAGGTCAGATCGGAGACGGTCACCAGGGACACCAGGGAGGTGTTCTTGAGCAGGTCGATGAGCACGTTGCCGAACGACGGGATCATCACCGGGATCGCCTGCGGCAGGATCACCCGGCGCATCCGCTGATACGGGCTCATGCTCAAGGCGACGGCGGCCTCCCGCTGTCCGCGCGGCAGCGAGTTGATCGACCCGCGCACGATCTCGGCTGCGTACGCGCCCTCATTCAAGCCCAGGGCGAGTACGCCGGCAGCAAACGGCGTGAGCTGGATACCGAAGAACGGCAGCGCGAAGAACAGCCAGAACAGCTGCACCACCATCGAGGTGCCGCGGAACACGTCGATGAAGGCGCTGGCGGGCCACCGCAGCCACCGGCGCCGTGACATCCGGCTCAAGCCGGCCGCGAAGGCCACCACGAGCGCGAGCGCCATCCCGACCACCGTCAGCGCCAGCGTGATCCACAGGCCGCCGAGCAGCAGCGGAAGGTACGGCGCGACTTGGGACATCGTGCGGGCCTTTCCAGGAATCGGGTCGGCGGACGGTCACCCGCTCACGGGGGAGCGGCCGAGGGTCAGCCGCTGTTGCCGCACAGCTGTTGCCGCGTCACGCCCTTGACGTCGTCCGCCGAGAAGCCCCACTTGTTGAGGATCTGGGCGTACTCAGGTGTCTGCTTGAACGCCTGAAGCTTCTGGTCGTAGGCGTCGCGCAACGCCGTGTCGGACTTGCGGAATGCCGCGCCGGAGCCGGTCTGCTGGATGTCCTTGATCGCCGGAGTGATCTCGATGCCGGCCGTCTTGAGGTCGCCCAGCGACAGGGTGGGCAGCAGGAACGCGTCCGCGCGACCAGCCTGGACCGCTTCGACCCCGCTGCGGCCGTCGGGCACGTTGACCATCTGGCTGCCCGGCACGTTGGCGGTCTTGAGCGCACCTTCCTCGAAACCGCCCGGCAGAACCGCGATCTTCAGGCTCGGGTCGGACTTGACGCTGGCGACGGAGGTGAGTTTCTTGGGGTTCCCAGCGGGCACGGCGAACGATTCCGTGGAGACGATGTCGGGCTCGGAGTAGAGGATCTGGCCGCACCGGGACTGTTTCATGAACAGTCCGGCCGCGATGATGTCCCAGCGGTTCGCGTTCAGCCCGGGGATCATCGACTCGTACGGCGTCACGACGCCCTGGATGTTGGGCACTCCCATGGACTTGAGGACCGCTCCCACCACGTCCGGCTCGACGCCGGTGACGCTGCCGTCCGGGTTGAGTTTCGTGTACGGCGGTTCGTTGCCGATCGCGATCCGCGCGAATCCCTGCTGCCGGATCTGGTCCAGCGCCGATCGTGGTTGTCCGGTCCCGGGTTGCGTGAACGTACATCCGGCCGCCAGCCCGGCTATCGGTGCGAGCAACGCCGCGGCGCCGCCGGCTCGTAACAGCTCACGTCGGGAAATACCAGGTCTGCCCATTGCCAGGGCCTCCTCGGAGTGCGTGCGTCACCGCTGAGTGGTGTGAGACACTATGACGTGTTCTGGACACTGTCAACGCTCCGATTGTTGACAATGTGTTTCGACCTGCGGTGGTGCGGGTTTCGCTCGTCCTGAGTGGACGCTCCAAGCACGACGGAGGCCCCTCCCTCGCAACGAGGGAGGGGCCGGGGCTGACCGCGCCGGGGTGCGGTCAGCTGAGTTCCCGTGTCAGCGCAGCTCCTTGGAGGACTTGCCGAGGAGCCTCCGCGCGACCACGAGCTGCTGGATCTGCTGGGTGCCTTCGAAGATGTCCAGGATCTTCGCGTCCCGTCCCCACTTCTCCAGCAGGCTCTGCTCGGAGTAGCCCGCCGTTCCGGCCAGCTCGACGCAGCGCAGCGTGATCTCCGTGCCGGCACGGCCGGCCTTGGCCTTCGCCATGGACGCCTGCAGCGAGTTCGGCTTGCTGTTGTCGGCCATCCAGGCGGCTTCCAGGGTCAGCAGGTAGGCCGCTTCCCAGTCGGCTTCCAGTTCCAGGAACCTCGCCGCGGCGGCTGGCTGCGTGTGTGCCGGCCGGTCGTAGTCCGGCTCGGCGCCGGCCTCGGCCAGCAGTTCGCGGGTGTCCTCCAGCGCCGCCTTGGCGACACCGACCGCCATCGCGGCCACCAGTGGGCGGGTGTTGTCGAAGGTCTGCATGACCCCCGCGAACCCGCGCTCGGTGTTGATTTCCGGGCTGCCGAGCAGGTTCTCCTTGGGAACGCGGGCATTGTCCAGACGGAACTCGGCGGTGTCGGAAGCGCGGATGCCAAGCTTGTGCTCCAACCGCACCAGTTCGAAGCCGGGTGTCCCCTTCTCCACGACGAACGACTTGATCGCCGCGCGGCCCAGGGAGGGGTCCAGCGTGGCCCACACGACGACCATGTCGGCGCGCTCACCGGAGGTCACGAAGATCTTCGAGCCGTTGAGCACGTACTCGTCACCGTCGAGCACGGCGGTGGTGCGGATGGCGGCGGAGTCCGAGCCGCATTCCGGCTCGGTGATGGCCATCGCGGCCCACTTCCCGTCGAAGCGCTTCAGCTGCTCGTCATCGGCGACCGACGCGATCGCGGCATTGCCGAGGCCCTGGCGGGGCAAGGACAGCAGCAGCCCCACATCGCCCCAGCACATCTCGATGGTGCCCAGCGCGGT
This sequence comes from Pseudonocardiaceae bacterium, assembly GCA_051984675.1. Taxonomy (GTDB): domain Bacteria; phylum Actinomycetota; class Actinomycetes; order Mycobacteriales; family Pseudonocardiaceae; genus JBPYFK01. The sequence continues at coordinate 105,611 of JBPYFK010000115.1, forward strand.
GGACATGTTCGCGCCGTTGCGCGTGCCGCCCCGTGCCGTGTCCTCTTTGGACCGTCGCACACCACTGGCGCCGGAAGCCCCCTCACCGCCGGAGTTCAGCCCGTCGAGGATGGAGGCCAGCATGTCTAGCTCGGTGGGGTACGTGTGCTCGGCGTGGTCGTACTTGCGGGAATTCGGCCGGAAGAACTCCGTCGCCGCCTGCCGAGCCTGGTCGACTCTCGTCGCGAACTTCTTCGGAACTTCTAAGTTGATCACGGCTGCTCCTCAACCAGGTCCTAGACCAGGACGATGCCTTCTGCGACGCCCACCGCGCGCAGGTCGCGGTACCAGCGCTCGACAGGGTGTTCCTTGACGAACCCGTGGCCGCCCAACAGCTGCACCCCGTCACTGCCGATGGCCATGCCCTTGTCGACGCACAACCGGCGGGCCAGCGCGACCTCGCGGGCGCAGGACTTGCCCTGCTCGGCCCGGCTCGCGGCGCGGTAGGTCGCCAGCCGCATCCCTTCCAGCTCGATGCCGATGTCGGCCACCTTGAACGCGACCCCCTGCCGGTGGCTGATCGGCTCGCCGAACGCTTCGCGCTCGTTAACGTAGGGGATCACGTAGTCGAGCACGGCTTGGGCGGCGCCGACCGCCAGGGCGCTCCACCCGATCCGGGACAACCGGATGGACTCGGTGTAGACGTCCCGATTGCCCTGCCCGAGCAGCGCGTTGGCGGGTACCTGGACGCCGTCGAGCACGAGGCGTCCCATGGCCGCGGCGCGCAGGCCCATCGACGGGTCGGCCTCGATGGTGACGCCCTGGGTCCCGGATTCGAGCAGGAACAGCGCTGGCCCGGTGCCTTCGAGTTCGGCGGCGACGACGAACAGCTCCGCCTCCGCCGCACGTGGCACCAACGACTTCACGCCGTCCAGCACGAACCCGCCACCGGATCGGCGGGCCGTGGTGGTCAGCTGGAACGGGTCGAACAGCGGACGTGGTTCGGTCACCGTGAACGCCGCCGGGGGGACGTTCTCGCCGACGAACGCGGGCAGGTAGGTGGCCTGCTGCTCGGCGTCGCCCCAGTTGGCCAGGGCGGTGCTGACCGCGGACGGGGCCAGGCAGGCCACCGCCAGTCCCATGTCGCCATGCGCCATGGCTTCCGCGACGAGGGTGCCGGTCACCGCCGAGCGCTCGGTGCCCACGCCGCCCAGCTCGTCGGGGACGCCAATGAGGGTGACCCCGAGTTCCGTGGCCTTCGCCAGCAGGCCGTCCGGCGGGGCGCAGGCGGTGTCGGCATCCGCCGCGACCGGCCGCAACTGCTCGGCCGCGAACTCGCGGACGGTTTCCTGGATCATCTGCTGCTCGTCACCGGGGGTGAGGTCGAACAGCTCGTGGGTGGGTGCCGAAGGCAGCCGCGCCGGCTTGCCGAGCTTGCTGACCGCCTTGAACGAGCGGTTGGCGGCTCCGAGCGTGCGGAATCCGGCCTTGGTGGCCTCGAACATGACGCGTTCGGTGGGCTTGCGCAGCCCCAGTTGGTCGAGTAGCCGGTTCCCGGCGAGGCGGTTCAACGCCGCCAGCGCGTAGCCGATGGGTGGCCGGGGTGGGCTGGAGTTCTGTTGAGTCATCGCCGCCCTTACAGCAAGCCGAGTAAACCTACTAAGCAGTAAGTCTACTCCTGAGTAGGTTATGCGCCAAGCGGGGGGACGCACCTCACGTCCCAACGGAGATCGGGCTGAGATCGGATTGTTGCCATGCTGCCGCAACGCGAGGTGCCGGCCATCGTGCCGGGAAACCTATGCTTTGCCCCCGGCGCCGGGGAGGCCGGGCCGCGTGCGGTAAGGACTGGTGAGAGTGGACGTCACGGCCAACAGCGGTCAGCGGTCAGCGTCATCGGTGATCGCTCGGCTGGACCGGATCAACGTGTGGGCGCTGTCCTACCTGTTCATCGGCATCATCGGGACCGGCTTCGTCTTCACGTTCTTCGACATCTTCGACATCAACGTCTCGTTCGTGCAGACCTGCGGCCAGATCCAACCCGGCTGCACGCCGCACAACGCGTTCGGCTCGCTGCCCACTCCGGTGGTCCTCAACCTCGCCGGCTACGTCATCGGCACGCTCATCCTGAGCCCGATCGCGGACAAGATCGGCCGGCGGAACATGCTGCTGATCACCATGGTGATCACCGGCGCGGGTTCGCTGTACAACGCCTTCGTGCCAGACATGGTCAACTTCGACGCGGCACGGATCCTCACCGGTATCGGTATCGGCGCCGATCTCGCCATCGTGAACACCTACATCGGTGAGGTCGCACCGCGCGGCGGGCGAGCCAAGTACACCGCGTTGATCTTCACGCTGTCCGCTGTCGGGGCCTTCCTCGGCATCTGGCTCGGACTGCTGCTGACCACCGAGGCCACCCCGTGGCCGATGGGGCTGCCGTTCGCCCTGGGCGGTCCGTCCTTCACCAGCGGCTGGCGCTGGATGTACGGCATCGGCGCGCTGCTGGCCCTGGTCGGCATCGTGCTGCGGGTCGAACTGCCCGAGTCGCCCCGCTGGCTGATCACGCGAGGCCGCGTCGAGGAAGCCGACGAGATCGTGTCCCAGATGGAGACCCGCGCCCGCCGGCACGGCGAACTGGCCGAGCCTGCCGAGACCGAGAGTGACCGGGGGGAGACCACCGTCCGGCCCCCGTCGGGGGCGACCTACCGGGAGTTGCTGGGCAACCCGCTGTACCTGCGCCGCGCGGCGATCATCCTGCTGGTGTGGCTGACGGCGTACGTCACCGTGTACGGCTTCTCCAGCGGGTTCACGTCGGTGTTGACCAGCCTGCACTACCCGACTCCAGAAGCGGGCGTGATCACGGCAGTGGGGACCTTCGGTTTCATCGCGCAGGGGCTGGTCGCCACCGCCGTCGTCGAGAGACTCGACCGCCGCTACTGGCTGCCCATCGGCGCGGCCGTGACGATCGTGGGAGCGCTGCTGGTCGCGACCGCCGGGACCCAGATCTACCTGGCCTTCCTCGGTTCGGCGATCATCTTCTTCGGCTTCAACATCTGGGTGTCACCCACGTACGCGCTGTCCGCCGAAAGCTTTCCCACCCGCGCCCGGACCACCGGCTTCGCGCTCGTCGACGGGATCGGCCACCTCGGAGGTGGCATCGGCGTCCTCGTCATCGCGCCCTACGTCAGCGAGATGTCGGTGCTCGGCGCGCTGCTGCTGATCTCGTGCTTCCTGGTGATCGCGGCGTTGATCGTGCAGTTCGCACCGCGGACGCGGGTGCGCGCGCTGGACGACATCTCCCCTTGAGGGTGAGTCACCACCTCGTTCGTTGCGCTGGAGTGCACTCCAGCTAATACGGTGTTGATCGCAACAGAGTCGCACCGCAAAGGAATGCACGCCATGGCGCCCGCGATCGCTACCACCAACCGCGTCGACCGCACCGCTGTTCTGGAGTTCCTGCGCCCCCGCCACCGGGGACTGCTGGTGACCACCAGGTCCGACGGCCGCCCGCAGCTGTCACCGGTGACCTGCGGAGTGGACAGCGACGATCGGATCGTGGTGTCCACCTACCCGCAACGCGCGAAGGTGGCCAACGCCCGCCGCGATCCCCGGGTGTCGATCTGCGTCCTCTCCGACGACTGGGACGGGCCGTACGTGCAGGTCGACGGCCGGGCCGAGGTGCTCGACATGCCGGAGGCCCTCGACGGTCTCGTCGAGTACTTCCGCTGCATCTCCGGCGAGCACCCGGACTGGAGCGAGTACCGGGAGGCGATGGCCCGGCAGAACAAGTCGCTGATCCGTATCGACATCGAGCGCTGGGGGCCGATCGCCACCGGTGGATTCCCGCCGGACCTGGTCCAGGAATGAGGGGTAGCACCGGGCCGCGTTCCGACCAAAGAAGGTGACGCGACCGCATAGCGGGACCTATACATAGCTGTGGTGGATCAACGGGCTATGTTGGACTCGCGGCACCTCCAGATGTTCCACGAAGTCGTGCGGACCGGCTCGTACTCCGCGGCGGCCCGCACGCTCGGATACACCCAGCCGGCGGTCAGCCAGCGGATGCGTGCTCTGGAACGCAGCGTCGGCACCCCGCTGTTCACGCGCTGTGGCCGCACCCTGCGGCTCACCGAGGCCGGCGCGGTCCTGGCTCGCCGTGCCACCGAGATCCTGGAGGACCTGACCGCGGCGGAGCACCAGGTCACGGCGATCAGCAAGCTGGCGGCGGGAGGGGTTCGGGTGTGCACGTTTCCCAGCGCCAGCGCGACGATCGTCGCGGCGGCGGTCGCGCGACTCAACGCCACCCAGCCCGGCATTCGGGTCCAGCTGCTCGAAGCCGAGCCCCCGGATTCCCTCGCGCTGCTGCAGGCGGGGAAGTGCGACATCACTCTCGGGTTCAGTTATCCCGGCATGCCGGAGGCCGACCCCGAGCACTGCACCGTCGTGCCGCTGCTCGACGACGAGATGGTCGCGGTACTCCCCGTCGATCACCCGCTTGCCCGCCGCCGTACGATCGCCTTGCCCGACCTCTCCGACGAGACGTGGATCGCGGGGTGCCCACGTTGCCGGGCGCATTTCGTGTGGGCGTGCGAGGCCGCTGGTTTCGAGCCGGAGATCGCGTTCACCACCGACGACACTCTCGCGGTCCAGAGCCTGGTGGTCTCGGGGATCGGGGTGGCGGTCATGCCCAGCCTGGTGCTGTCGTTCCTGCGCCACCCGCACCTGATCGGCCGTCCCTCGCGGCCGGCCGCGCACCGTTCGGTGGCAGCCTGCACGCTCACGGATTACGTCCAGATTCCGGCCACCGCGACGATGCTGGATGCCCTGCGCGCTGCCGCGACACAGCTCCAACCCGGGCGCGCTGGGCCGCGCGGAAAGGCGACATCTAAGAAATAGTTTGGCTTCCGCCAACAAGAACGTTCTGTCGCTGTGGTGCTCGCTCGGCGCAGGCTGGGACACATGTCCCCGCATTCCGAGCAGCTTGCCGAATCCGCCCTGGACAGCCTCGTCGAGTCGATCCGATCGGTCCTCCGCCCCGATCTGTCTACAAAGGACACCGCAGGCCGGGTCGCGCAGCGGCTGGCCGGATACCTCTCCGAAGGTCATCCGCTGCCACGCCAATACCGTCAAGGCTCGCCGGATCACTACACCCAGCACGTGATGCACGCCGAACGCGGCGGGAACTTCTCCGTCGTGGCATTGGTGTGGCTGCCAGGCCAAAGCACCCCGATCCACGAGCATGTGTCCTGGTGCGTCACGGGGGTCTACGAAGGCGAGGAGCACGAGCAACGCTACGAGTTGCGCGGCTCTGGCGAGAGGTCCCATCTCGTGCCCACCGCGCAGACAACCAGCGGTCCCGGCGAAGTGTGTGCGCTGACGCCGCCCGGCGATAACCACCTGGTGCGGAACTCCTCGGAATCGGTCACGATTTCGCTGCACATCTACGGCGCCGACATCTCCGCGCTCGGCACTAGCGTCCGGCGTACTTACGAGCAGCCCGTACGCACAGCCCCACGGCGAACATGACGAGGCCGGCCGCCACGGAACCGGCGGGGAGGGTGGCCACCAAGACGAGGCATCCGATGGCGCCGAGCAGGTGCAGCGCCCGGGGCCACCGGCGCTGGTCGGCGGGTTGGGTGTAGGCCGAGACATTGGCGATCGTGTAGTAGACCAGCACCCCGAACGACGAGAAGCCGATCACGTCACGGATGTCCACAGTGGATACGAGCGCGCTGACGACCACAACGAGGGCGATCTCGGCGTGGTGCGGCACGCGGAAACGCGGATGGACCGCCGACAGCCATCCCGGCAGGTCGCCGTGGCGTGCCATCGCCAGGCTCGTACGCCCGATCCCGGCGAGCAGCGCCAGCAGCGCGCCCAGACTGGCCAGCGCTGCACCGACGCGCACCACCGGGGCGACCGCGCCCGCGCCGGCGGACTGCACCGCGACGGTCAGTGGCGCGACGGCGCTGGCCAACCGTTCGGGCCCGGCCGCCAGCAACGCCGACCCGCCGACCAACAGGTAGACCACGACCGTGATCCCCAGCGCGATCGGGATCGCCCGGGGGATCGTGTGCCGCGGGTCGCGAACCTCCTCGCCCATGGTCGCGATGCGCGCGTAGCCGGCGAAGGCGAAGAACAGCAGGCCCGCCGACTGCAGAATGCCGTACGGACCGCCGGAACCGAGACTCGCCCAGCCACCCAGGTTCTGGACGTGGGCTGCGCCGCTGGTCGCGATCGCCGCGACCACCACGGTCAGGGCCACCAGCGTCGCGACCACCAGGATGCGGGTCAGTGCGGCGGTTTTCGTGACTCCCCGGTAGTTCAGGGCGGCGAGCCCGACCACGCCGACGACCGCTACCAGGCGTTGCGCCCACCCGGAACCCGGTACGGCGTAGGAGGCGAAGGTGAGCGCCATCGCCGCGCACGACGCGGTCTTGCCGACCACGAAACCCCAACCTGCGGTGAATCCCCACCAGTCACCCAGACGTTCCCGCCCGTAGATGTAGGTACCACCGGAGGTCGGATACACCGCCGCGAGCTGAGCGGAGGCGGTGGCATTGCAGTAGGCGAGTCCGGCCGCGATCACCAGCCCGAGCAGCAGGCCGGTTCCCGCGGCACGCGCGGCCGGGGCGAACGCCGCGAAGACTCCTGCCCCGATCATCGAACCCAGCCCGATGACCACGGCGTCGCTGGTGCCCAGCCGCCGCGCCAGGCTGGCTTCCGTCCCGTTCACCGGTGGCCCGCACCTCGTTGTCGTCACCCCGTTGCCGGAGCACGATAACGCGTACGCCGTGGTGAGCCGGTTGACCGGGCTCGCGGTGGTCCGCCTGCTGGACTCAGGCGGGCTGGTAGGTCAGGCAGTCCACCGCGTTTTCCTGGTAGCCCACCGTGATACCGGGCGCCTGGCACTCCAGGTCGACGTTGTGCGCGCAGTCGCTCATCTTGCACGCGCCGACATGCGCGACCGCCGAGGGATCGCCGCCCCGCATCGAGGCGCTGACGAAGGTGTCGCAGTGCGCGTGCAAGGGGTCGCCGACCGTGATCGCGAGCGCGAAACAGCACGTTTCACCCGATCACGTTGCCGGCTCGTGTGGAGTGGCCGGCGGGCGGCAGGGACGCCAAGCGGACCAGCAGGGCGGTCAGCGTGGTCGGACCGTCGACGGCGTAGCACGCCCAGGTGCGGCGGTCGCCGTGCTCGCTGCTGCGCACCACGATTCCCACACCCCGGTCACGGACCACCCGCAGCGCGTCCTCGTCGGTGAAGTCGTCGCCGGCATACAGCGGAACCACTTCGACGGAACCTGCTTCGTCGGGCTCGGACTGCCGCAGGTGGTCGAGCAGCCACAGCAGTGCGCGCCCCTTGTTCCAGTCGACGTCCGGTACCAGCTCGCTGACCATGCGCCCGTAGGTGAGCTTGAGGTTGGGCAGCCTGTCCGCGACCTGGCGCACGGCGGCCTGCACTGAGCCGACGGCGCCCGGCTCGGCGTTGCGGTAGTGCACGGCCAGCGCGAAGCGCTTGCGATCGACCAGCACCCCTGGCACACCTTCGAACTCGCCGGCCAGCTGGCCCTCGGCGCGGTCCAGGTCCGGCAGCGCGGATTCGCCGTCCTCGTGGACGCTGACCTCGCCCTGCGGCCCGACCAGCTCGAAACCGTGGCTTCCCGCGTACCACATGCCGTCCAGGCCGACACGGCGCCGCACATCCCGCAGGTCCCGGCCGCTGAGCACCCCCGTCGGGCACCGCGCGGCGAGCCCCCGCAGCGCTTCCCGGCTGGCGGCCGGTAACTGGACCGTGGCCGGGTCGCGCTCGATGGGAGCCAGGGTGCCGTCGAAGTCGCACAGCACGACGAGCCGGTGGTCCCGCAGACGCGCCGCCAGCTCGTCCCAGCACGTGAGCGCGCCCGGTATCTCAGACAGGCGACGCGCGGCACCACCAGGCGGGTCGGGGGAGATGGTGATCTCGGTCAGCTCGGTGATCACGGCATCCGCGCCGGCCCGTCGCAACCGGTCGGGTCGACCCGCCCGGTCGACACCGATGACCAGCGCGAAGCCGCCTCGCCGGCCGGCTTCCACACCGGCGGGGGAGTCCTCGACCAGCACCGAGACCGACGGCGTGACGCCGAGCCGGCGGGTCGCCTCGCACAGCATCGCCGGATCGGGCTTGCCGGCGAGACCGAGTTCGTCCGCGATCACCCCGTCCACCCGCACATCGGTCAGCGCCGACAGGCCGGCGCGTTCGAGCACCGACACACAGTTGCGGCTAGCTGTGATGACGGCTGTGCGCACGTCGTGCTCGCGTAGGGACTCCAGCAACTTCACCACGTCGGCGAACACGCGGACGCCCGCGGTGGCCGGGTAGGTGTCGAACAGCTGGCGCCATGCAGCCGCGTGCACGGTAGCGGTGGCTGTGAGAACACCGTCCAGGTTGAACAAGACCGCCTGGTGGCGTACGGGGTCGAGCGTGCTCACGGTTGCGATCCGGGTTGGTCGTCCGCGCGGTCACGCAGCACTTCGTGGACCGGACGGCGTTGGGTCGGCGGTGCCTCTTGCGCACCCGCCGGCCAGCCGACCCGGACCGCGAGCTGCGGGTAGCCGTGGTCGGCGAGCACGCCGTGGCGGACCTCGGTGCGGGTCTGGTCGATCTCGAATGCCTCGCTGAGTGGGCTGCTGGCCAGGCCGTGGCTCGTCGCGGCGCACAACACCGCGCTCGTCGCCTCACCGGCTCGCACGTACGCGAGCGCATTATCGCTGGAAGTGCTGATCACGAGGATGCTTCCCGCCGTGCGCTCGGACCCGGTTTCCCCGGGGGCGACGGCGACTCGGCCGAAATCTCGCAGCACGAGGTCGCCGTATTGCGTGCCTGGTTCGGGCGTCGGCGGCCCGGGTACGCCTTCCGTGCTCAGCGTGTCCCGCCCGGTCCATGCCGCCAACTCGGCGCGGTACTCGGGTGTGGCTCCGTGGATCGCCGACGCCTTGACGAACGCTTGGGCGAGGCAGTAGCGCTGCTCGTCCACGGCGACCAGGACGTCGGCTCCGGCGTCCCGGCCGGCTCGCACCAGGGTGTCCAGGAGGTCGCCGGGCACCTCCCGATCCGCGTACGGGCGGCGGTCGGAGTACCGGGCGTGGGCGGCTTCCGCGAGCGTGATGTCGGCGACCGAGGGGCGTACCCGCGCCGCGATGTCGAGGGTCGCGAGCAGCTCCGGCTCGGCCGGGTTGGGCAGCCGCTGCACCTCCGCCCGCCAGCCGAGACCGCGCAGCGCGACGACGGCGTGGTGCAGCGTGGCACCGCAGCTCAGCGTCAGCTCCCGATCGTGCGGATCGGTGGCCGGAAGCGCCCGTGAGGAGTCGAAGAACAGGTGCAGCGAGCTGCCCACGACGCGCCACTGCCACGGCTGCACGTTGAACAGCGACGGTGCTCGGCCGGCCAGCTTGATGGCGGCCCGCAGTGTGGCTCGATCAGGGAATGCGTGCATGCGGTTTCCCTCCCGTTCCAGGATTCCGCTGTCATCACGTCCGAAACACGGGCTATCGGCCCGTGCCGAGGACGGCGAGCACCGCTGGTAACGGGAATCACAGAGCAACCGGAGGGTACTGGCTTGCTTTCTTAACCCGACCAGTTCATAGTTGTAGCAAGCAACTTGTTGTATGCTACAACCAAGGGAGGCGTGGGATGCTCACCGCGTCTTCACACCCGAACCACCGAGAGCAGGACGAACCCGCTACGCGGGAGGACATCCAGGACGCGGACGCCCTGCTGCTCCAACTGTCGCGGCTCGTCCGGCTGATCGGACACATCAAGGCACGTTTCGCCCGACGCTTCGGTCAGGACAGCACGCTGGACACCGCAGCCTACTTCCTGCTGATGCACCTGGTGGGTGGCGGACCGCAGCGCACCACGGCACTGGCCGAGATCGTGCACTCCGACACCTCGACCGTGAGCAGGCAGGTCGCGGGGCTGGTCCGGCACGGCCTGGTCGAGCGCCAGGTCGACGCGCAGGACGGCCGAGCCTGCCTGCTCGCCGCGACCGCGGAAGGCGAACGCCTGCTGCGACGGCATCGCGACCAGCGCAACCGGGAGCTCGCGCAGATGCTGTCGAGCTGGCCGGCAGACGACGTCCGGCAGCTGGTCACGCTGCTGGACCGCATGAACACGGAACTGGAGAGCTACGAACCGCAGGCACCCGGCGGGGGCGGGGACCGGTTCGTCGATCACGGGGAGAATCGATGACGCGCAGCGCCGCTCCGCCGACGACGGTAGCGGAAGCCGCACCCAACCGTGCGGATACCACACCCAACCGTGCGGATACCGCACCCGACCATCACCAGGGTGCGCTCACACACCGGCAGATCCTGACGATTATCAGCGGGCTGATGCTGGGGATGTTCCTGGCCGCCCTGGACCAGACGATCGTCAGCACGGCCATCCGAACCATCGCCGACAACCTCCACGGCCTGAGTCTGCAGGCGTGGGGAACGACGGCCTACCTCATCACCTCGACGATCGCGACCCCGCTGTACGGCAAGCTGTCCGACCTCTACGGGCGCAAGCCGTTCTTCCTCACCGCGATCACGATCTTCCTCGTCGGCTCGGTCGCCTGCACGTTCTCGCAGTCGATGTACGAGCTCGCCGCGTTCCGCGCCGTGCAGGGGCTGGGCGCGGGCGGCCTGATGTCGCTGGCGCTGGCCATCCTGGGCGACATCGTGTCGCCGAGGCAGCGTGCCAAGTACACCGGTTACTTCATGTCGGTGTTCGGGATCTCCAGCGTGGTCGGTCCGGTGATCGGGGGATTCCTCGCCGGCCAGCCCGAAATCCTCCACCTCACCGGCTGGCGCTGGGTCTTCCTGGTCAACGTGCCGATCGGCGCGATCGCACTGGTCGTGGTCGCCAAGGTGCTCAACATCCCGCACACGCGCCGGGAACACCGCATCGACTGGTTCGGCGCGATCACCATCTCGATCGCCCTGGTGCCGCTGCTGATCGTGGCGGAGCAGGGACGTGACTGGGGATGGAAGTCGCCCAGCGCCTGGATCTGCTACGGCATCGGCATGTTCGGAGTGCTGATGTTCCTGCTGGTCGAGTACCTCATGAAGGACGAGGCACTGATCCCGCTGCGGCTGTTCCGCAACTCGATCTTCAGCGTGGGCGCGGTCGGGAACTTCCTGGTCGGCATGGCAATGTTCGGCGGTATCGCGCTGATCCCGCAGTACCTGCAGATCGTGCAGGGGGCGTCCCCGACCAAGGCGGGCCTGCTGATGCTGCCGTTCGTGTTCGGCATGCTGTGCGGCGCCGTGCTGTCCGGCCAGATCACCTCGCGGACGGGCCACTACAAGACCTTCCCGATCGTGGGGACGGCGCTGCTGGCCACCGGTGGGTTGCTGTTCCACTTCCGCGTGGACGCGGACACCGCGCTGTGGCAGACCGACCTCTACATGGTCCTGCTCGGTTTCGGGCTGGGCAACTGCATGCAGACCCTGACCATCGCGGTCCAGAACGCGGTGTCCAGCAGGGACATGGGCGTGGCCACGGCGTCCACCACGTTCTCCCGCCAGATGGGCGGGACCATGGGGACCGCGGTGTTCCTGTCGGTGCTGTTCAGCACGGTGGCCGACCGGATTCGGGACGCTTTCCAGTCCATCGCGCCGACCGTGCCGTTCCAGGCGGCCCTGCACGATCCCGCCGTGCTGACCAACCCGAACAACCGGCCGGTGCTGGAGATGATCCGCCAGGCCGCGACCGGCGGCAGCGGCAACGCCGGCGGCGCGCTGCAGGACTCGTCGTTCATCCAGCGCCTTGATCCCCGCCTGGCCCGCCCCTTCCTGGTCGGGTTCGCCAGTTCGATGCAGACGGTGTTCCTCTGCGTCGCGGGTATCGCCGCGCTCGCGTTGCTGGTGCTGCTGTTCCTCAAGCAGATCCCGCTGCGCACCCAGTCCGGTCTGCAGGCCAGGGCGAGCGAAGCGGACACCGAATCCCTGCCCGGCGTTCCCGCTGTCACTGAGCTGGCGCAGGGTAACGGTCATCCGGTGACGAACGGTCACGGCGGCCGGCACCGCGGCGGTACCGCGGCGGCGTTGCCGACGGTCCAGACGAGCAACGGCAACGGCACCAGGCCCGGGCGTGCGGTGCGCGGGTTTCTGCGCAGGGCTGACGGGACGCCCGTCGGGCACGCCGCGCTGACCCTGATCGACCTTGCCGGCGATCAGATCGGGCGCGTGCGGACCCAACCGGATGGCAGCTACGAGATCGACACTCCCGGCAGCGGCACGTACGTGCTGATCGCGTCCGCGACCTCCCACCGCCCGCGGGCGTCCACGGTCGTGGTCGGTGACGGTCCCGAGGACTTCGATGTGGTGTTGCGCGGCAACAGCGAGTTGACCGGCGTGGTGCGCGCCGCCGGGCAGCCGTCCCCGATCGAAGGGGCGATCGTGACGCTGGCCGACGGGCATGGCGAGGTCGTGGGCAAGCGGGTCACGGTCGAGGACGGCAGCTACCGGTTCAGCGACACCGTCTCCGGCAGCTACACGCTCGCGGCGAGCGCGTCCGGGTTCCGCCCGGCCGCGTGCACGGTGCTGATCCCGGAGTCGGGGGAGACGCGCGAGGACATCGAACTGTTCGGGACCTCCGGTGTGCAGGGGTTCGCACTGGCCACAGTGGACAACCGGCCGGTTACCGACGCGCGGGTGACGCTGCTCGATCCGCAGGGGACCCCGGTCGCGGCGACCATCACCGACCATCAGGGCGGGTACGCGATCCACGACGTCCCCGAGGGCGAGTACACGATCGTCGCCACCGGGTACCCACCGGTGACCGCGAGCGTCCGCTTGGTCGATGGTGAGCGGGTTCAGCACGACGTGCGCCTTGGGCACAAAAGCGAATAACGCATACCGGGTGATGCCGGCGCGTGCCGGCGTCACCCGGTTCCGTCTTGCGCCTCGCCTCTGGGGTGGAGCTGGTAGACGCGTTCGGCGGTGTGCCGGAAGATCTGTGTCCGCTCGTCCTCGCCGAGGTGCCTGGTGAGTTCTTCGGCCAATCCGACAACGCCGCCGTAGTCGCTGGCCAGCAGGCACACAGGCCAGTCCGAGCCGAACATCAGCCGGTTCGGACCGAACGCATCGAGCACGACGTCGGCGTAGCGGCGGATCGAGTCCGTGGTCCAGGCCGTCCCATCCGCTTCGGTGACCATGCCGGACAGCTTGCAGTAGACATGGGACTCTCGCGCCAGCGCACGCACCTGGCTTGCCCACGGTTCGAGTCGACCGCTGCTGATGGGGGGCTTACCAAGGTGATCGAGCACGAAGGTCACCTCGGGCAATGCCCGTGCGGTCGCGATCGCGGCTTCGAGCTGGCCGGGTACGACGAGCAACTCGTAGACCAGGTCGGAGGTACCCACCGCCGCGATGCCGCGACGCACGTCCGGGCGCGTGAGCCAGCACGGATCGGGCTCGTCTTGCACCTGGTGCCGTATTCCCGCGAGATGCGCTCCGCCACGCCCCTCGCGCAGCCGCGCGAGGTTCTCCGCGACGGCGGGCGTCGTGAGATCGACCCATCCGACCACGGCCGCCACGAGATCGGACTGGGCCGCGAGCGCGAGCAACTCGGGCGTCTCCTCGGGCTCGGGCACGGTCTGCACTACGATCGTGCGGTCCACGCCGGCGGCGGCAGCATGGGGTCGCAGGTCGGTCAGGTCGAAACTCCGCCGGAGCGCGGCCATGTCCACCGGGTCGATCCAGGGCTGGTCCCGGACCGCGAGATCCCACACGTGGTGATGGGTATCGACTCGGCCGTGCCTCAAAGCGACTCCAGCTCCTCCCACAGGCCATCGGGAATCGTGATGTTGATCAGGTCGACGTCCGCGCGCAGCTCCTCCGGCGTACGGATGCCCACGGCCACGGACGTCACCGCCGGATGCCGCAGCGGGAACTGCAAGGCGGCGGCGGGCAGCGCCACACCATAGGCAGCGCAGCATTGGGCGAGCACGCGGGCCCGGGCGAGAACCCCCGGTCCGGCGGGCCGGTAGTCGAAGCGCGCGCCGGCGCGTGGATCAGCGAGAATGCCGCCGTTGAACACCCCGGCGGCCACCACCCCCACACCGCGCTCCGCGCACAGCGGCAGCAGCTCGTCGCCGCCCGTGCGGTCGAGCAAGGTGTACCTGCCGGCCAGCAGGACGCAGTCGATGTCCGTCTCGCGGACGAAACGCGCGGGCATCTCGGCCTGGTTCATGCCGACACCGATGGCCCGTACGGCGCCTTCCGCGCGCAGTTTCTCCAGCGCGGGATAGGCTTGCCCCACGGCCTGCTCCCAGTGGTCGTCGGGGTCGTGAATGAGGACGATGTCGAATGCTTCGAGCCCGGAGCGTTCGAGGCTTTCCGCCAGCGAAGCGCGCACGCCCTCGGCGGAGTAGTCGCGCACGCGCACCAGCTCCGGCGTCCCCCAGAACTCGTCCTCGCCCCGCTCCGGTGCCCCCGGACGCAGCAGCCGTCCGACCTTTGTGGACACAGTGACACCGGGTTTGCGTTCCTGGCGGAGGAAATCCCCCAATCGTTGCTCGGCTAGTCCCAGCCCGTAGTGCGGAGCGGTGTCGAAGTAGCGGATACCGGCGTCCCATGCGGCCGTGAGCGTGGCACGAGCGAGTTCGGGCTCGACCGGGGCGTACAGGCCGGCGATCGGCGCGGTGCCGAGACCGAGCCGGGAGACAACGACACCGCTGTGACCCAGTTCCCGGAGTTCCCGGTGCGCACCGGACATGGCCCGCTCCTCGCGCATGGTGACGGCCACCACACTAGAGAGAGCCGAAGTCCCGGGTCAAGGATCAGTCCACAGAGGACATCTGGCTGGCTCGTGGTCGGGTTACTCCGGCGCGGAAGTCGCCTGGTCCGTATCGCCGTTGACCGCCCGCAGCGTCCGCATGGCATCCGCCAGCGCGGAGGCCGCTTCCGCTCCGAGCGGGGCCAGCACGTGGCGGCGAAGGAGTTCGGCGCAGGCATGCTTGGCCTGCTGGGCGATGGTCAGGCCCTCGTCGGTCAGCGCGGCGTAGGTGACCCGCCGGTCGCTGGGGCAGGGCTTGCGCTCGATCAGCCCGGCGGCGGCGAGGCGGTCGGCGACCTTGGTGAACCCGCCGCTGCTGAGCGCGGCCTCGCGAGCGAGTCGCGTCATCGGCATGCGGTGATCCGGCGAGCGCACGAGTCGCAGCAGGATGTCGAACGACGCCGGAGCGAGCCCGAAGCGCGCACTGATCTCGGACTCCACACGCTCGCTGGTCGCGTGGTAGCCCTCGATCACCAGGCCCCACCAGGTGACGAGCTCGTCGTCATCGGTAGTCGGGTTCGAGCTTTCCCTGCTCACGGCCTCGGCGCTCACGGTTCGCCCCTCGCTTGGCGTGTCCATCACCGTCCAGTCTAGCCCAAATGTCTAGCGGGGAAATCTCTTGCTAAGAAGATGTTTTCGCGGTAGCTTTTAGCTCGGAAGGGATAAGCCTGCCGCGTCCAGCGGCAGCGGCGAAGGAGTCAGAGTTCATGAGTGACCCCGTCAAGCTCAGCGTCATCTACTACTCGTCCACCGGTACCGGCACCGAGATCGCGAACACGCTGGTGGCCGAAGCCGAGGCCGCCGGCGCGGAGGTGCGCCTGCGCCGCGCACCCGAGCTCGCCCCCGACGCCGCGATCGACGCCAACCCGGCTTGGCGCGCGAACGTCGATGCCACCCGCTCGGTCCCGGAAGCCACCGCGGACGACGTGGTGTGGGCCGATGCCGTGATCTTCGGTAGCCCCACCCGCTTCGGCAACATCTCCTCCCAGCTCAAGCAGTTCATCGACACCCTCGGTGGCGAGTGGGCGCAGGGCCGGCTGGCGGACAAGGTCTACAGCGGGTTCACCTCCAGCGCGTCCAAGCACGGTGGTCAGGAGTCGACGCTGCTGGCGCTGTACAACACGATTCACCACTTCGGTGGCATCCTCGTCGCTCCCGGGTACACCGACGGCGCGAAGTTCGCCGACGGCAATCCCTACGGCACCGCGCACGTCGACGGCCAGGGGCAGTTCAAGGTCGATGACGAGACCCGCACCGCCGCGGCCGTCCAGGCCAAGCGCGTCGTGTCTGTCGCGCGGGCGCTCAACAGCGCCCACGCCTGACCGCAGCCGGGCAACAGCAATGGGTCGCGCAGCCACGCCGGGGCTGCGCGACCCATTGCTGTGCTTGCGCTAGGTAACCGCTTCGTGACGCGAGTAGCCCGCGCTTCGATTGCCGCATCACACCTGGTTGACAAGAGATGCCCTGACGGCTTTAGCTGAGCCTCGCTTAAATCAGGCAAGGCACACCTAAACCAGACCGGAGGGCGCTGTGCTGCCGACGTTCGTGATCGGCTTACGCGAGGGCTTGGAAGCGTCGTTGATCGTGGGGATCATCGCGGCCTTCCTGGGGCAGCAGAAGCGGCGGGATGCCTTGCGTCAGGTCTGGCTGGGCGTGGGCGCCGCGGTGCTGCTGTGCCTTGCGATCGGCATCGTCCTCCAGGTGATCTCGCAGAGCCTCCCGCACCGTGCCCAGGAGGGGCTGGAGACGGTGATCGGCGCGCTCGCGGTAGGCATGGTCACGTACATGATCGTGTGGATGAGCCAGCACTCGCGGGGATTGAAGGGTGAGTTGGAGGGGGCCGCCGCGCAGGCGTTGCACAGTGGTTCGGCGCGTGCGCTGGTGGTGATGGCGTTTCTAGCGGTGCTGCGCGAAGGGTTCGAGACGGCGGTGTTCCTGCTGGCGACCTTCCAGTCCAGCGGCAGCGCCTGGTTGGCCGGATCCGGGGCGGCGCTGGGCATCCTGCTGGCCGCGCTGGCCGGCTACGGGGTCTACCGGGGTGGGGTGCGGTTGAACCTCTCCCGGTTCTTCCGAATCACGGGTGCGGTGCTGGTGTTGGTGGCGGCCGGGTTGGTGATGTCCGCGCTGCATTCGGGGCACGAGGCCGGCTGGGTGGCGGTGGGTCAGCAGCAGGCGCTCGACCTGTCGTGGCTGGTGCGCCCGGGCACGCCGTTGTACGCGCTCTTCGGTGGGGTGCTGGGGATTCAGGCGCACCCGACGGTGGTGGAGACGGCCGGATGGTTGATCTACGCGGTGCCGATGGTGGTGTTCGTCGTCTGGCCACGGAACGCGCGACCGAAGGTCACAGCACCCGCCACGGTCGCCGTTGAAGCCACCGAGTTGTCCTGAACCGCGGGTCCTGCCGAGTACTTTCAAGAACGGAGCTGTCCACTGTGAACACGCATGCCCTGGTGCGCCGGACGGCGGCGCTGGTGTCCCTGGCCGCCGTCGGTCTCGCGACCGCTGCTTGCGGCGGCCAGCAGTTGCCGCCGAACAAGCCGGGGGAGGGTGGCGAGGTCAGGATCGAGCTGACGCCGGACGGCTGCGCGCCGTCGCCCGCCTCGCTTCCGGCGGGAACGGTGACTTTCCACCTGCACAACACGAACGCGGGCAACGTCACGGAGGCCGAGCTGCTCTCCGGCGGCAACGACCTGGCGGAGAAGGAGGACGTCACGCCGGGGCTGTCCGGTGACTTCAGCGCCCACCTCGACCCGGGCAGCTACCAGCTCACCTGCCCGGGGGCCAAGCACGACAAGGCCGATTTCAAGGTCACCGGGGTGAAGCAGGGGTCGTAAGAGTCTGATCGCCGCATAACGTGCCCACTGGGCACCGCGCTCAGTGGGCGCGTTGTGTTTGTGAGCGGGTAGGGCCGGACCCGGCGATCCGCTTGACTGAGTGAGGACTCACTCATATGCTGGTTGCTGTGGACACGGAGCACACCCGCCGGAGGGCGCCCGCGATGAGTTCGGACGAGCGCCGGACCGCGATCGTGCGCGCTGTCCTGCCGTTGCTGGCCGAGCACGGGGCCAACATCACCACCAAGCAGATCGCCCAAGCGGCCGGGATCGCCGAGGGCACGGTCTTTCGCGTCTTCAGTGACAAGGACGAGCTGCTGCGCACGTGCGTGGCCGAGGCGTTTCGGACCGACGAAGTCTGTGCCCGGGTTCGCGAGGTGCCCGCTGACGCGGGGCTCGCCGAGCGCCTGATCGAGGCCGGGGTGCTGTTCGAGGAGCACTTCAGCCGGTTCAGCGAGCTGATGCGCACGCTGGCGACCACCGGTTACGACATTCGCGAGCACGGTCCGGGGCCCAAGCCCGAGGAGCATCGCGGCCCGCCACCGTTCATGCGTGATCTCGCGGACGCGCTCGCCACCCAGCTGCGCCCGGACCAGCGGCGGCTACGGATGCCGGTCGACGAGCTCGCACGGATGTATCTGGGTCTGCTGATCAGTATCAGGTTCGACCCGGAGCAGGACCAGGACCAGGACAAGCGAGAGGCCATCGCGCGGCGCGTCGATCTCCTGATCCACGGAGCTGTGCACGGCTGATGGGGGCTGTGGGAAGGACATCATGGAAAAGTCGGTCATCGAGGTGACACACCTGAGCAAGCGGTTCGGCAAGGTGACCGCGCTCGACGACGTGAGCCTGCGGGTGCCGGAAGGTACGGTGCTCGGGCTGCTGGGGCACAACGGTGCTGGCAAGACCACTCTGGTCAACATCCTGAGCACCCTGCTGCCGCCGAGCGCGGGCGCCGCGCGGGTGGCCGGATTCGACGTGGTGCGGCAGAGCCGCCAGGTCTGCGCGCGGATCGGCCTCACCGGCCAGTTCGCCGCGGTGGACGGTCAGTTGTCGGGGTGGGACAACCTGGTGCTGATCGCCCGGCTGCTCGGCGCGAGCAGGCGTGAGGCCCGGCAACGCGCCGACGAGCTGCTGGCCCTGTTCGAGCTCACCGACGCGGCCAAGCGCCCGGCCCGCACGTACTCGGGCGGCATGCGCCGCCGGTTGGACCTCGCCGCGAGCCTGGTCGGGCACCCGGAAGTGATCTTCCTGGACGAGCCCACCACCGGGCTCGACCCCGCCAGCCGGCTGGGTATGTGGCGGATCGTGGAAACGCTCGTGGCCGACGGCACGACCGTCCTGCTCACCACCCAGTACCTGGAGGAGGCCGACCGGCTCGCCCACAACATCGTCGTCGTCGACCACGGCCAGGTGATCGCCGAGGGCACTGCCGCAGAGCTCAAGGCGAGCCTGGGCAACACGATCGTCGAGGTACGTCTCGCCGATGCGGCAGCTGCCCGACGTGCATCGGCCCACCTCCAGCGCGTCGGGCCGGCTGAAGTGGCGGACGACGGGCACACGGTCGCGGTGCAGGTTGCCGACAGCGGCCGATCGGTCGTGAGCGTGGTGCGCGTCCTCGAGCAGGACGGGCTCGAGCCTGAGTCGTTGTTCGTTCGAGAGCCCACGCTCGACGACGTGTTCCT
>JBPYFK010000116.1:0-5530 GCA_051984675.1 Pseudonocardiaceae bacterium
TCCTGGGCGCACGCACCATCGAACAACTCGACGACAACCTCGCCGCCACCGACATCCGCCTCTCCAACCAGGAAACCCGCCTGCTGGATGAAGCCAGCGACCCCGACACCGCCGACTACCCCTACGGGAAGCCCGGCGTGCACCAGCGCAGTCGACGGCTCGGGAACGCACCATGAGGCGTCTGCGGCCCGGTGTCATCGCCTGAAAGCACCACCGGACAAAGAGTGACGGTGGGCAAGGTCAAGAACCGTCGACGGGCATCGACTCGTTGGGACCTCCCATCGAATGGGTTTGCGGTCGCCCTTCGAGAAAGTCGGGGCTTGAGCTTCACGTGCGTTTCGCAGACAGACAGGACGACGTACCCAACGGCACACGGGAGGCCGGTGGATGGCGAGCAGACGACAGGTGCCGCTGCATGAGCTGGTGACGGTGCTGTGTGCGCCTACGGTGGCCCTCAGCGCGCCGGAT
Source organism: Pseudonocardiaceae bacterium (assembly GCA_051984675.1). Taxonomy (GTDB): domain Bacteria; phylum Actinomycetota; class Actinomycetes; order Mycobacteriales; family Pseudonocardiaceae; genus JBPYFK01. The sequence continues at coordinate 469 of JBPYFK010000116.1, forward strand.
GGCCAGTTCCTTGGTACCGGGGTGCAAGGCGTGTATCAACACGATCGTCGGGCCATCTCCCGATTGGAGTTCGCGATCGAGGACGCTGACCTAGTGGCCACCGGCTCTCGGACAGACACCACCCAGGCGGAATTCCACGGTTGTCTTCGGCTGAAGGAGGCACCGCAGTGCGATCCCACGCTTCGTTACGTCCGCAAGCGGAGTGTGTGGGCAGGGGGCGTGCGCGACGTATGGACTATCCACAATAACTCGTTGACTCCCATGGAGTTGACAGTCGTACTCACGGCGCGAGCGGACCTGGCCGCTGTCGATGCGATCCGGGCGGGACGCGACGGTGGGCAGGTGGTTCCGACCGTCACGCAGGACGCCGTGACGTGGTCTCGGAAAGAAAGCCAGGTCCTCGTCACCCCCAGTCAGCCGGCCTCGACGATCGTGGTCGTCACAGGTGATGTCGTGTGGACGTGGCTGGCAAGCGTGCCGCCGTTGGGATCGTGGACCGTCGAGCTCACCGTTCGACAGGAAGAATCCGGCGGTCACAGTACCTTCCTACCTTCTCCTCCCGAGAATGCCGCGGCACTGCTCCCAGCCGAGGACGCCGGCGCGGCCTGCGACGTGGATCGGCTCCGCCAGCGGTGCCTCGCCGATTTGCGGGCGATGTTATTGACTCACCATGACAGCCGCGATTCATTCGTAGCGGCGGGAAGTCCATGGTATTTTACCCTGTTCGGGCGGGATGCCTTGTGGACGGCGCGGTTTCTGCTCCCGTGGAGTGTCGAGTTGGCTGCGGGGACCCTGCGTGCTTTGGCCACCTACCAAGGCAACCGGTACGACCCCGATACTGAAGAGCAGCCGGGCAAGATTCCACACGAGCTACGGCGCACCGCCGTCGACATCCCCTCTCCAGAAGGCGGAACCGGGCTGCGCCTGCCACCTGTGTACTACGGAACCATCGATGCAACGCCATTGTGGATCTGCCTCCTGCACGAGGTCTGGCGTGCGGGCATGTCTCGCCCAGAGGTCGAGGACCTGCTGCCAGCGCTGCGGGCTGCGTTGAGGTGGGTCACAGGTCCGGGCGATCCAGACCGTGACGGATTGCTGGAATACGCGGGGTCTGCATCCGACGGCCTGGTCAACCAGGGGTGGAAAGATTCTGCTACCGGCATCCGATGGGACGACGGCCGCGCCGCCGAAGCGCCCGTTGCCCTGTGCGAGGTGCAGGGCTACGCGTATGCAGCCGCGCTGGGCGGCGCCGAGGTGTTAGACGCCTTCGGTGACAACGGCCAGCAGTGGCGCCGTTGGGCGAGCGAGTTGCGCGCTCGCTTCCGCAACGCGTTTTGGGTCTCGGACAGCCACGGCCACTATCCGGCGGTCGCCCTCGATGGCGACAAACGACCAGTGACAGGACCGGCGTCGAACATGGCCCACCTCCTCGGAACGGGTCTCCTCGAGCCCGACGAAGCAGCACTCGTGGCGCGGCAGCTCGCCAAACCAACAATGGATGCGGGGTATGGCCTGCGGACCCTTTCGGCTGATACCGCCGCGTTCAACCCGCTGAGCTACCACTGTGGCAGCGTCTGGCCCCACGACACCGCTGTCGCCGTTCTGGGCTTAGCCAGCGAAGGTCATCACGCACAAGCAAGGTCGCTGGCCCAAGGACTGCTGCGAGCAGCACCCGCCTGTCACTACCGCTTGCCGGAACTCTATGGCGGTTCGGACTTCTGGGCGGGGGAACCGGTCACCGCCTATCCCGCCGCATGTAGTCCCCAGGCGTGGTCAGCAGCCGGCGCCTTGGCGGTCCTGCGTTACCTCGAGACCAGCGGCGCTGAAGAGGGCTCTGACCGGCAAGTCAGAGCGCGTTGATCACAGAACGGCTGGCGGCCACGACCAGTGTCGACGTCTCCAGCACCGACAAGGAAAGCGCGGAAAGCCTCCGCACCTGCCCCCGTCCAGCCACCTCCCCAGGAGGATGGCGTTGACCGCCGAAGCCCTCCCCGCCGAGCTTCGCCGCGTGATCGTGCAGCTGGCGCGCCAGCCACGCCTGCTGGTCGCCAGTGACTACGACGGCACCCTCACTCCCATCGTGGCGGAGGCCGTCCCATAGCGTTTCAAAATGGCTTCACGGGCTGTGAGCTGGGGTTTCGCTGGCGTTCAGCTTGCTTGGTGGTATTCGTTGATGAGGCCTGTGACAGCTTTCGACGTTTGATCCGAGCTGTTGGCAGTGGTTTGACGTTCGGGTCGTCGAGGGGGCGCGAGCTGGTTTCGGCTTTGGCGGGGTCGGTGGGCGTTGAAGTGACGGGTGTAGTCGTGAAGGATTTTCTCGGCGTTGGAACTCAATTATGGAGAGATGGGTGCAGACCTGTCGACGCGAGCTGCTGGACCGCACCTTGATCTGGAACCAGCGGCACCTGCTCCATGCGTTACGCGAGTTCGAACAGTTCTACGATTCTCACCGGCCTCACAGGGCATCGCCAATGCCCGCCCACTACGTCCCTTGCCCATGCCGCTCGCGGAACCAGAGCAAGTCGAGCCTCTCAACATACGTCGACACGACCGGCTGGGCGGCATCCTCCAGGAGTACCAGAATGTGGCATGACCTGCACGGATGCAGTTTTCGGCAAGGGCACGGCCGAACCCCGCAGGGACGGTCAAGGACTCCTCGGTGACATCGCCTGACCGCACCCGCGACGACCAGCATCGGTACTTCGCAAGCCTACTCAGCGAAGTAAAGGAGTCTGTGAGCGTGTTGGCAGGACGACACGCTTTACGACCCCGGACTGCACGGCGGTGACCAGCGGCTCACCGAGCAAGCCCGGGCGAGGTCAACTCAGCACCGCCGGCTGCGCGTAGAGGACTGCGTATCGGTCAGCCCGGGGTGGATGCCCGGGTGGAGTCCCGTGTGGCCGGCGAGGCGTTGTAGCAGCGCGACGAGGTAAGTGCGGTCGTCCTTGTCGATTCCGGCGAGCAGCTCCGCCTCCTGCTCGTCGGCGACGCGTTTGGCGCGAGGCAGCAGGTCGTGGGCGGCCGGGGTGAGGTGAATGGCGTGGGCGCGCCGGTCAGCGGGGTGCCGACGGCGTTCAATGAGTCCGCGATCTTCGAGCTCGTCGACGAGTCCGACCATCACGTTGCGGTGGATGCCCATGGCATCGGCGAGCTCCTGCTGGGACTGTCCCTCGCGTTGCGACAGGTGCATGAGCAGCCCGAAGTGACTCGGCCGCACACCGAGGGGCGCCAACTGGTTCGCGAACGCCTGCGCGCTGTGGGAACCGAGCTGGGAAAGCAAGAAGCTGGCCCGGTCAGTGAGCGGGGGACTCGGGGCACGTTGTGGAACCTCAGCCATCCCATAATGCTAACAGCCTGGATTGTCATCGTTAGTGACAATCAGGCTGGAGGCGTATTAGGCTGAACGGCGAGAGGTCGAACACGCCATGCACCGCCCCGCGGCCCTGGCCAGCACGGTGCCTTGGTCACGAGGTCGATATCGAACCGGGAACAAGGAGCACAACACTGATGAATGACGACACCGGACCCGTTACGTTGATCAACGTCTTCGAGGTACCCGTCGAGCAGGTCGACACCGTCGCCGAACGGTGGCGCGAGCGCGCGGAAATCATGAGCACCGCGCCCGGATTCCTGGATTCCACACTGCACCGGGCGATGTCGTCGGAGACCCGATTTCAGTTGATCAATGTTGCCCACTGGAGCAGCCGCGAGGCATGGGAAGCCGCCACGTCGAACCCCCACTTCCAGGCGAGCCTACGGGAGCTTAGGGACGACCCGTCCGTGCAGTTTTCCGCGAACCCGGCCCTATACCAGGTCATCGCCCACTTCGGCGAATCGCCGCAGACCTAACGCGCCTGTCATGGCATGCGACCAGCGGGAACCCGCTGGTCACCCAGCCGGCGAGCCTCCGGCGGCGTTGGAAGACGGATCACCCAGGCGATATGCGATGAAGGAGGGATCAGGATGCAAATTTGTCCACCGTCGGACCCCATCGCAGACCTTGATTTCGAAGCCCTCTACCAGGGCAAACCACCCATGGAAGGCGTCGAGTCCTTCGAGGTCGCACCGTGGGACATCGCAGTGCCGCAACCCGCCGTCGTCGCACTCGAGGACAGCTGGCGCCGACATCGACTTCAACTCCCTCCCCACCGACAAGGACGCACGTGCGACGAGCGCCGTCCGGCACCTGCACGCCTTCAGGCGTACCGAGGACGAGTAGCCGGGCGCGCCACCGCAAGAGAGCAGCACACGAGGCCAACCGAGACAGGCGGCAGACAATGAAGATGACAGTCTTTGGCGCAACCGGAGGTATTGGCGGGCATGTCGTGCGACAGGCCCTGGACGCCGGGCACAAAGTGACCGCAGTAGTACGAGATCCCGCCCGGTTCGACGTTCGCCACCCTGCGCTCGAGATAGCGACGGTGTCGGGGCTGACCGAGCCCGAGCTACTCTGGCCCGCGCTGGAGGTCAGCGACGCCGTGATTTCGGGAGTCGGCCCACGCGGCCGCAAGGACGGCCCAGTCGCCTCCAGCGCCACGCGCGGGATTCTGCGTGCCATGGAGAAAACCGGTGTACGGCGTTTCGTAGCAGTCAGCGCGGCACCGGTCGGCCCGGTTCCGGAAGGTGACAGCTTCCTCAACCGCCGGATTCTGTTCCCGTTCATTAGTGCCCTGCTGCGCGACGTGTACGCGGATCTGACCATGATGGAGGAGGAGATCCGGCGTAGCGGCACGGACTGGACGGTCGTGCGGCCACCCAAACTTGTGAACAAGCCGCTGACCGGCACGTACCGGACCGTCATTGGGGGGAACGTGCCTCGTGGCTACGCGATCTCCCGCGCCGATACGGCGCACGCCATGTTCGCTGCCGTGGACGATACGGCGACGATCGGACAGGCCATCGGGCTCGCGTACTGACCTCTCGCACTCACCTCCCATCCCATCAACCAATCCGACACACCATCGGCGCTATTCTTGGCGTAGCGAGTGGAGGATCTGCTCCATGTTCACCTTGTACGTCACTGTCAACGCCCTGGGCGTCGTCGCATACGGCTTCTCCGGCA
>JBPYFK010000117.1:0-59634 GCA_051984675.1 Pseudonocardiaceae bacterium
CGTACGCCTCCGTGGTCACCTCGCCAGCGATGTGCACCTGGCCAGTCGTGATCAGCGTCTCCGCCGCCACCCGGCTGCGCGGGTCCTGGGCCAGCAAGGCGTCCAGGATCGCGTCGCTGATCGCGTCGCAGATCTTGTCCGGGTGGCCCTCCGTCACCGATTCACTGGTGAACAACCGGCGGTCGGAGTGACGGCTCGTACTCACGGTTCTCCCCACTCGAAACGTGCGATCAATTGGCGCGGAGGGTTACTCCGAGATCACACTACTGGCGGGACGCTTCAGATCGCGAACTGCTCTCGCACAGCGTCCCACAATGTGGCCGCCAGGAGGGACTTCGCACCGTGCGGGAGGCGCCGCTCGGTGCCGTCGGTGGCCAGCAGCCACCCGGCGTTCTCCTCCACCTCGAAGGCCTGGCCGTCCCCGACCGCGTTCACGACCAGCAGGTCGCAGCCCTTGCGAGGCAGCTTCTTGCGGCCGTGCTCCAGCACGCTGGTCGCCGGGTCGCCGGTCTCGGCGGCGAAACCCACGATGACCGGGACGTCCAGCTTGCCCGCCCGGCGCGCCTCCACCAGCTCCGCCAGGATGTCGGGGTTGCGCGTGAGCCGGATCGGCTCCGGGTCCACGTCGGTCTTCTTGATCTTGTGATCCGCCTGGTCAACCGGCCGGAAGTCGGCCACCGCCGCCGCCATCACGACAGCGTCGGCGCCGTCGGACTCGGCGAACATCGCGTCGCGCATCTCCTCGGCGGTACCCACCTGCACCACCCGAACGCCTGCCGGGTCGATGAGGTCCGCCGTGTGCGCGGACACCAGCACAACGTCCGCACCCCGGTGGGCGGCGACCCGCGCGAGCGCGTAACCCTGGCGCCCGGACGACCGGTTCCCCAGGAAGCGGACCGGGTCCAGCGGTTCCCGCGTCCCACCGGCAGACACGACGACCCGGCGGCCTTCGAGATCCCTCGGCAGCGACGCCGGCTCAGCCAGCAGCAACCGTGCCAGGTCCACGATCTCGGCGGGCTCGGGCAGCCGCCCCTTGCCGGTGTCCGGCCCGGTCAGGCGCCCGCTGGCGGGCTCGGCGACGGTCACACCCCTGCGACGCAGCAACGCGACGTTGTCCTGCGTCGCGGGGTGCTCCCACATCTCGGTGTGCATCGCCGGCACCATCAGCACCGGGCAGCGCGCGGTCAGCAGCGTGGAAGTGAGCAGGTCATCCGCGACCCCGTGCGCGGCACGCGCCAGCAGATCCGCCGTCGCGGGCGCGACGACGACAAGATCGGCTTCCTGCCCCAGACGGACGTGCGCCACCTCGTCGACATCGCTGAACACGCCGGTACGCACGGGCTGACCGGACAGGGCTTCGAACGTGGCCGCGCCGACGAAGCGCAGCGCGGCTTCCGTGGGCACCACGCGCACCTGGTGGCCGGACTCCGTCAGGCGGCGCAGCACGTCGCATGCCTTGAAGGCCGCGATACCGCCGCTAACGCCAAGGACCACACGTGGTGCGTGGTCCGCGGAACGTTGCTGGGTCACTGGGTTGCCGGGTTACTCGTCGCTGAGCCAGCTACTGGGGTCGGTCACTCGCCCTCGGTGTGCTCCAGCACACCGGCGTGGATCTCGCGCAGCGCGATCGACAGCGGCTTCTCGCGCGGTCCCGGCTCGACCAACGGACCGACGTACTCCAGCAGGCCCTCGCCGAGCTGGGCGTAGTAGTCGTTGATCTGGCGGGCACGCTTGGCCGCGAAAATCACCAGCGCGTACTTCGAGCTGACCTGTTCCAGCAGGTCGTCGATCGGAGGGTTGGTGATGCCCTCCGGCGCTTCGTGCGAAGGGCTGCTGCTGTTGAGCGCAGCCAGGGCGGCGGCGGGGGTGCTCACGTGGAAGCTCCTGCTCTCGTGCGTGAACGGCGGTCGTTGTGGCGGTCGGGTCAGCGCCGCTGCGGCGGCTCCGGCCGAATGTCCAGCTTACAGACCCTGCTGCCCTGCTCACTCGGAACGGGGTTCGCCGGGACTGGATTCATTCAAGCTGGGCTCAACTCAAGCTGGGCGGGCTCACACCCGGGCCGACAATCAAGGATATCAATTCCGTGGCCGCGACCCGCACGTCGTCGTTGACGACGGCGGCGTCGAACTCCGGCCGGGCCTCCAGCTCGCGCCGGGCCGTCTCCAACCGGCGCTGGACGACTTCGGAGTCTTCCGTACCACGTCCGGTGAGCCGCCCTACCAGGGTTTCCCACGACGGCGGCAGCAACATCACCAGCTGCGCGTCGGGCATGGCACGACGTACCTGGCGGGCGCCCTGCAGCTCGATCTCCAGCACGGCGGGCCGTCCGCCCTCCAGCGCCTCCTCCACCGGGCGCCGAGGCGTGCCGTAGTAGTTGCCCGCGTACTGCGCGTACTCAAGCAGCTCACCGGCGTCGATCATCCGCGCGAACTCATCGGCGTCCACGAAGTAGTAGTCCACGCCGTCGACTTCGCCCTCGCGTGGCGGGCGGGTGGTCACCGACACGCTGAAGTACACGTGCGGCGCGCGCTTGCGCAGCTCGGCAAGCACGCTGGACTTGCCTACACCGGACGGACCGGAAAGGACGGTGAGCCGGGCCTCAGCACTGCCGCCGAGGCCCGGCCCAGCGCCATCAACAGTGTCGATCACTCGCCGCTGAACTCGGCAAGCAGCGCCTTGCGCTGCCGCTCGCCCAGCCCACGGAGCCGGCGGCTGTTGGCGATTTCCAGGCGCTCCATGATCTGCTGCGCGCGGACCTTGCCAACGCCGGGAAGGGCTTCGAGCAACGCGGACACCTTCATCTTGCCCAGAACCTCGTCGTTGTCCGCGGTGTCCAGCACCTCGGCGAGGGTGGTTCCACCGCGCTTGAGGCGCTCCTTGAGCTCAGCCCGGGCGCGACGGGCGGCAGCCGCCTTTTCCAATGCCGCGGCCCGCTGCTCCTCGGTCAGCTGGGGAAGGGCCACCATGTCCTCCGTCATTAGGGGTTTTCTTGATCGGTGCGGCGAACGGTACCCATCCTGCCCAGCCGGCCCTCAGGGGGGTCCGACTTTTGTGAGCCGGATTCAGCAGGGAACCCGTCCGCCTAGCTCGTGTTGCGCCCCGTACACGGCTTGCACAGGCACCGAGCTTCTGCAAGTACTACCAACAAGCGCGCTGAAGTGCACTAACCCGCAGCAAAACTCTTACGAACTGTCCGATTTCCGGTCGGTTGAGCCAAGCAGAGCGCGTCATCGCAGGTCACCCAGGGGTGAAATGTCCGCTCCTGGCCCGGTGGCCGCGATCTCGATTTCAGGGCCGCTTCAGGGCCGAAAAATCCGCCCGAAAGTAACGCACGTCACACCTGATGTGACACCTGATGAGCGGGAGACGGGATGGCGTGGTTGCAGTGGATGAGCGCCTCCGGGTCGTACCGCCCCTTCAGCTCGATCAGGCGCCGGTAGTCATCTGGGGCGAATCCGGCACGCACCTGCTCGCCGGTGAGAGGGCCGTAGCTGAAGTTGAGCGAGCGCCCGATCGCGTGCTCGGACGCCGGCCCGAGGGCTTCGCGGTGTACGGCGCGTACGGCGTCCTCCTCACCTGGCTGCACCGGTGACAGGACGGTCAGCGAGTACGCGGCCTCGCGGTGGCCCACTGCGCTGGGCGGCTGAGGCGGGCGCGCGAGCGCGCCGCCGAGATGGCGGAGCCCGACGACACACGGGGTCGATGTCGACGGGGCGGACGTCGACGGGGCCGATGTCGACGGGGCGGGCGTCGACTTGGCGGCCAGCTCCCGGAGCCCGGCCAGCGCCCCCGGAGCGAGGTCGCTGAGCAGCAGGTTCGTCGAGCGGTACGCGTGCGGCTGGTCTGGTTCGTCGAACACGGCTCCCGACTCGCTGTACGGCAGCTCGCGCAACGTGTCGTCGAGCCGTGGTCCAAGCGCCCGCAGCGGCTCGATCAGCTGCTGTCCCTCCCGCGCCGACCCCAGGTAGGAGATCTGGATTTGGGCGATAGGACGGCCGCACAGCGCCGCGGAGAGCAGCGTCACTCCCGAGGTCATTTCTTCGGGGACGGTCTCGGTCCATCGCCGCCAGCCGTCCAGCGCCTCGGGCACCTGCTCGACGTCGAAGGAGAGCGCGCCGCCGTAGATCCGAGCCACCGGCATCAGGTCGATCTCCATACCGGTGACCACGCCGAAGTTGCCACCCCCGCCGCGCAGCGCCCAGAACAGGTCCGGGTCGGTGTCGGCTGTGACGTGACGCGGCTGCCCGTCGGCGGTGACCAGGTCGATGCGTCGTACGTGGTCGGCGGCGAACCCAAATCGCCGAGCCAGGAGGCCGACGCCGCCGCCGAGGGTGTAGGACACCGCGCCCACACCCGGGAAGCTTCCAGACAGCGGCGCAAGGCCGTGGGGTGCGGTCGCGTCGATCACGTTTCCCCAGGTCGCTCCGGCCTCGACCCACGCCGTGCGGGCTTGCGGGTCCACCCGAGTCCCGGACATCCGGCGAGTGCTGATCAGCACGCCGCCCTCGACCGGGGTGCTCAGCCCGTGACCGCTCGCCTGAACCGCCACCGGGGTGCGCCGTGCGGCGGCGAAGCCGACGGCAGCGCGGACGTCCTCAGCTCCCGTCGCCGCGACGATCACGGCGGGTCGGTGCGCCGTGAAGCGCTGGAAGCCGGCGCGCTCGTCGTCGTATCCGTCCGTGCCCGGCGTGTACACGGGTCCGCGCGTACGGAGTTCGCGCGTGTTGATTTCGCGTGTTGCTTCGCTCATGGCACGAAGCTACGAAGCCTTGCGGACAGTCTGTGTCCGCAAGGAGGGAGAATCTGGATTCGTGGGTCAGGAATCGGAGCGCAGTGGGATGCCGGGGCGGCTGCTCCGCCTGCTGGCGCTGCTGCAGAGCAGGCGCGAGTGGTCCGGCCGCGAGCTGGCCGAACGGCTTGGTGTCACGGACCGGACGGTCCGCCGAGACGTCGACCGGCTGCGCGCGCTGGACTACCCGGTCGACAGCACGACCGGGACGGCGGGCGGATACCGGCTGGCCTCCGGCAAGAACCTTCCGCCGTTGCTGCTCGACGATGACGAAGCCGTCGCCATGGCCATCGGACTGGTGACGGCGGCGCGCGGCAGCGTCGCCGGCATCGAGGAAAGCTCGGCGCGAGCCCTGGCGAAGCTGGAACAGGTCCTACCAGCGCGCCTGCGCCCGAGGTTGACGGCCCTGAGCAGCGCAACCGCGGCGGTACCGCATCGAGCTGTGCCGCAGGCCGACCCGGCGGTGCTGGCGGTGCTCGCGTCGTGCTGCCGCGACCGCGAGATCCTCGCCTTCCGCTACCTCAGCAGGGGCGGGGAGGTCAGCGGCCGGCGCGTCGAACCGCACAACGTCGTGACTGTGCAGGGGCATTGGTACCTGCTCGCGTATGACCCGGAACGCGAAGACTGGCGCACGTTCCGGGTGGATCGAATCGATGACCCCAGGCGCACGCGCCGGAGCTTCAGTCCGCGAGACCTGCCTGCGCCGGATGCGGCGACCTACTTGACGCGGTCGTTCGCGACTGCCGAGTACCGCTATACAGCGCGGGTGACGGTGCACCTGCCCGCCGAAACCGTGCGAGCGCGCCTGTTCGCGTCGATACCCGGGGACGTTGCGGTTGAAGGTCCCGAGGAGTGCACCCTCCGGCTCAGCGCGGATTCCGCGGAGCTGGTCGTGCAGTACATCGCGGCAGTAGCAGCGCTCGGAGCGGAGTGCGGCGTGGAAGCGCCGGAGGAGATCACCCGACGGGTCCGGGACCTCGGGCGCAGGCTGGATCAGATGTCGAAACGGCCGCGGCGAAGTCCGTCAAGGAAGTCGGCCCAGCGCTGAGCGGAGAACGCCAGGACGCCCGCCTCGGGGTTCTTGGAGTCTCGTGCTGCGACGGATTCGTCGGATAAGGCCACCTCAACGCAGTTGGCCTCGGTCGGGGCGCTGCGGCTACTCTTGCGCCAGCGTGCACGGGAGGGATCGAAGTCCGCCATATGTCGTGCTCCTCATTGCTGTGCAAACCACTCACTTGCAAGGCTGGCAACCAACTCGTTCGAATCTTCTGGCGAGAGCGCCACCCGGCGCAACCTCTGAACGGCTTGTTTCGACGCAGCAACAACCTCGGGCTCTTCCACGAAGGCGCTGTTTCCCCGTTGCTCCAGGTAGAGCAGACTTGGCTGGCTGGCGAACTCAAGGATCACGAACGGCCCGTATAGGCCCGGGTGCGCTCCAGCCGACACCGGAACAACCTGGACCGTCACGTGGTGCTTGGCTGCCGAGTTCGTCAGGTGGCTAAGTTGCCGGTACATCGTTCCTGGGCCACCAACCGGTCGCCGAAGCGTCGTCTCCTCGATCAGCACATGCAAGGCCGGTGACTGGCGGTCGTTGAGCAGTACCTGGCGTTCCATGCGCAGGGTGACCAGCCGGTCTGCCTGTTCCTGCGTCAGATCTTCGTTGCTCCCTTCTGCCAGCGCTTTCATGTACTCGCCGGTCTGGAGCAGGCCGGGAAAGAACATCGTTTCGTAGTTGTAGATGAAGCGCGACTCCCGCTCGAACCGGATCAGGTCCGGCAGCAGTGCCGGCAGATCGCCGTCCTGGACTTGCCACCAGTTGCGGTCCTGGCCATGACGGACCAGCGCGAGCAGCTCCTCCCGCCGGCGGGCCGGCACGCGGTACAGGCCCAGCAGGGCGGACACGTCGTCGGCCTCGAGACCGCGCTGGCCCGTTTCCATGCGGCTGAGCTTGCTCATGGACATCCCGAGTGAGCGGGCGACCTCTTCGGCTTTGAGACCGTTCCGAAGACGGAGATCCTTCAGCTCGCTCGACACACGGCGCACCCGCACCGGGATTCCCACACGTCCGGCCACTGTGTACTCCTGACGACTCGGCGATCGACTTCCTGCCAGCAACGATCCCCGGTTGCCACGCGGGCACGTAAGGTCGCTCACCCGAAAGAAGCGTTGCGTGCCCGCGAAAAAACCTCTGATTGTTGTGTCACGGCAGCAAACGATCAGCCGTAGTCAAGGAAAGACAAGCAGCACCGACGATATCGGGGAGAGTGATGATGCACCCTGTTTGGAAGATCCCGGCCGACGCGGACCACGGCGAGATCGTGGTGGAGATGGCAAGTTACAACGCACTCGCGATCACGCAGGAGGACGCGCGGATCGTAGTCGGCGCAGAACGGCTGGGCGCGCTCGCGGACAAGCTGTACTTCCTGAACGAGGTCTACAAGGCCGATGTGCAGGACGCCGTCGAACACCTTGTGGCCTGACCGCGCGCAGGGCTGGTTCGGCGCGGGCGTGTCTTTCCCGGGCCGAACCCAGCATTTCTGTATCAGGTGGGCATTCTCAAGTTGTCGGGTCTTGCTGTGTTGCCGGATATTGCTGTGTTGCCGGGTCTCGGCTTTGCGTTCGACATCCACCCAGGCGGGCGGAACAAACTCCGGCCGACCCTGATCACTGACGGAGACATCCCAACCTTGGGCATGCACGATCCGATGATGCCCACCGCAGAGCATCACGAGATTACCGAGTGAGGTTTCGCCCCCATCAGCCCGATGGACGACATGGTGGCACTCGCTGGTGCCCGGTGGCTGGTTGCAGCCGTGGAACGCACACGCGCCGTCGCGGAGTTCGACGGCTTTACGCAGGTACCGGGGGACGGTGTAGGACTGCCGCCCCACATCCATCGGCTGGCTCACCATCCAGCACCGCAGGCAGCACCTTGCAGTCGCAGGCGATGCGTCGAGCGGTAGCGGCCGTGAGGGGCTGGCCGGTGTCGGTCAGCGTGCCGCTGCCGACGGCCGAGCGCAGCTCCTACCCAGTCCGCACCCGAGATCCGGTCGAGGATCTCCACCAGCGCGTCGGCGTTGCGCTTGGCCGCCGAACGCGGGTCCGGCGTGCGGTCACTGGCAGGGCGGGGCTTGGCCAGCGGTTCCAGCACCGCCTTCAACCTGGCTCCTGCCTCAGGGTCCAGGCGTCCTTTAAGGACAGTCCGCCCATCTGACAGAATATTGTTCGAATAAAATCCAGATGACAGGACGCTACGTAATCGCTCATGCTCGAAGGTATGGCAACTGGACGGCACGGCATGACCACTGGACGCCGTAGAGCCGGAATATTCGTTGATGCCCAGCATGATCCTCGGCCCACCACGCCAGGCACAGGGGATGAGCGAACCATGCTCGTCGAGTTCTTACGGCACCAGCGTGCCACTCTGGAACTCAAGTGCGCGGGCGTGGACACCGCGCTGCCGCACCGCTGCGTGGAGCCTTCCACGCTGTCCCTGCTTGGCCTGGTCCGACACCTCGCCGACGTCGAGCGCCACTGGTTTCGACGTGTCCTAGCAGGTCAGCACATCTCGGCTCGGTTCTCGTCGGACGCGAACCCGGACGGAGCCTTCGATGTCGCGGGCCCTGATTCCGGGGTCGTCGCCGAGGCGTGGCAAGCCTGGCGCGACGAAACCGACTTCGCCGATCGCTTCCTCGCCGAGGCCCCCAACCTGGACATCGTGGGTGAGAGCCCGTGGCGCGGGACGGTGTCACTGCGCTGGGTGCTGATCCACATGATCGAGGAGTACGCCCGGCACAACGGGCATGCTGACCTGCTCCGCGAGCGGATCGACGGGGCGGTAGGGCTGTAGAACCGCCCCAGCCGGAGTCACGCCAACCAAGCGAACCAAGAGCCAGCCACGCCAACCAAGTCAGCCAGGCTGGCCTCAACCTTCGAGCAGGACCGCCAGCTCGTCCCGGAGTTTCCGCGCCGACGCGCGCAGTTCGTGCGCGCTCGGCCCGTGGCGCAGGACCTCCCGGGCGGTCGCCGGGAGGACGTTGGGCAGGGCCGGGCCGAACGTGGCGCGCAGGCCCTGCACCGTCCCGCCCTGGGCTCCGATGCCCGGTGCCAGGATTGGGCCGTTCAACGCCGACAGGTCCAGCTGATGGTCGCGACTCGTCGCGCCCACGACCACTCCCACGTGCCCGAGCGGCTCGATCCCGGCGTTGTTCGCGGCAGCGGCATCCACAATGGACTGTGCGACCGACTGCCCCTCCGGGTTGACCGCCCGCTGCACCCCGGCGCCCTCTGGATTGGACGTGCGAGCGAGGACGAACACCCCGCGCCCGGTCTGCTCCGCGATCCCGACTGCCGGCGCCAGCGAGCCGAATCCCAGGTACGGGGAGACGGTCATGGCATCGGCGGCCAGCGGCGAGTGCTCGTCCAGATAGGTGTGGGCGTACGCGGTCATCGTCGACCCGATGTCGCCGCGCTTGACGTCCAGCAGCACCAGCGCGCCGGCCTGGCGGCCCGCCTCGATCACCCGCTCCAGGACCGCCACCCCGGCCGAGCCGTGGACCTCGAAGAACGCCGATTGTGGTTTGAAAACGGCCACTTCGCCGGCCAGTGCCTCCACGGCCGCCAGCGCGAACCGTTCCAGCCCAGCCGGACTCTCGTCCAGCCCCCATGCGTGCAGCAGCGCCGGGTGCGGGTCGATGCCGACGCACAGCGGGCCGCGAGCCGCCACGACGTCCCGCAGCCGCTGCCCGAACGTCGCTCCAACGCCCGAGGCCCCGGAAACACCGGTCAACGACCTTCACCACCCTGGTCCTCGCGTACCTGGTCCGCTCGCAGTGCCGCTTGCAGGGACTGTAGGGGCCGGACCCCGATGTTGTCTCGGATCGCGGCCTCGATGCCCTGGACGGCTGCCGCGGCTCCCTGAACCGTGGTAATGCACGGCATGTCGCGGGACACGGCCGCGGTCCGAATCTCGTAGCCGTCGACGCGCGGTCCGGGATTGCCGTACGGGGTGTTGAACACGATGTCGACCTCACCGGCCTTGATCAAGTCGATCACGTCGGGGGTGCCGTCGTCCACCACCTCGTTGTGCTTGCGCACAACAGTGCACGGGATGCCGTTGCGGTGCAGCACTTCGGCGGTCCCGATCGTGGCCAGGATCTCGAACCCGAGGTCGGCCAAGCGCTTGATCGGGAACACCATGGCCCGCTTGTCCTTGTTCGCCACCGAGACGAACGCCCGTCCAGATGTCGGCAGTGAGCCGAAAGCACCGGTCTGGGACTTGGCGAACGCCGGGCCGAAGGAGACGTCGATGCCCATGACCTCGCCGGTGGACTTCATCTCCGGTCCGAGCAGCGAGTCCACGCCGTGACCCTCGCGGGTGCGGAAGCGGTGGAAGGGCAGCACGGCTTCCTTGACGGCCACCGGGGCGTTGCTGGGCAGGTCTGCGCCGTCGGCCACGGCCGGCAGCATGCCTTCCGCGCGCAGATCGGCGATCTTGGCGCCGAGCATGACCCGTGCGGCTGCCTTGGCCAGCGGTGCCGCGGTCGCCTTGGACACGAACGGAACTGTCCGCGAGGCACGCGGGTTGGCTTCCAGGACGTACAGGGTGTCGTCCTTGAGCGCGTACTGGACGTTGAGCAGGCCACGCACGCCCAGGCCGCGCGCCAGCGCCTCGGTGCAGCGGCGGACCTCGTCGATGTCCTGGCGGCCGAGGGTGGTCGGGGGCAGGGCGCACGCCGAGTCACCGGAGTGGATGCCCGCCTCCTCGATGTGCTCCATCACCCCGCCGAGGTACACATCCGTGCCGTCGAAGAGCGCGTCGACGTCGATCTCGATCGCGTCGTCGAGGAAGCTGTCCACCAGGACCGGATGCTCCGGCGACACTTCAGTCGCCCGGGCGATGTAGTTCTCCAGCGACGCCTCGTCGTAGACGATCTCCATGCCCCGCCCGCCGAGCACGTAGGACGGGCGGACCAGCACGGGGTAGCCGATCCGGTCGGCGATCCGCTTGGCACCGTCGAACGACGTCGCGGTCCCGTACTTCGGCGCGGGCAGCCCGGCCGTGGTCAGCACCTCGCCGAACGAGCCCCGGTCCTCGGCCAGGTGAATCGCCTCCGGCGTCGTGCCGACGATCGGCACACCGGCGTCGGCCAGCCGCTGCGACAGCCCCAGCGGGGTCTGCCCGCCCAGCTGCACGATCACCCCGGCCAGCGTGCCGGAAGCCTGCTCGGAGTGCACGACCTCCAGGACGTCCTCGAAGGTCAGCGGCTCGAAGTACAGGCGGTCCGAGGTGTCGTAGTCGGTGGAGACGGTCTCCGGGTTGCAGTTGACCATCACCGTCTCGTACCCGGCTTCGCGCAGCGCCATGGCTGCGTGCACGCACGAGTAGTCGAACTCGATGCCCTGCCCGATGCGGTTGGGCCCCGAGCCGAGGATGATCACCTTCGGCTTCTCGCGCTGCTCGGTGACCTCGGATTCGGCCGCCGGGTCGGACTCGTACGCCGAGTAGTGGTACGGCGTCCGCGCGGCGAACTCGGCCGCACACGTGTCCACCGTCTTGAACACCGGCCGCACGCTCAGTCGGTGGCGCAGCGCGCGCACGCCGTCCTCACCGGCCAACTCCGGTCGCAGGGCGGCCAGCTGGCGGTCCGACAGCCCGGCCCGCTTGGCTCGCCGCAGCAGCGACTCGTCGAGCACCGGCGCGGCCACGATCTCGGCACGCAGCTCCACAAGGGACGCGATCTGATCGATGAACCAGGGGTCGATCCCGGAATCCTCGTGGACCTGCCGCACCGTCGCGCCCAGACGAAGCGCACGCTCCACTGTGTACAGTCGGCCGTCGTGCGGGGTGCGCAGGTCGGCCAGCGTGGACTCCAGCGTGGCCGCGCTGCCGTCGCTCTGGGAGGGGTCCGGTTTGGTCCAGAACCCCAACCGCGAGGTCTCCATCGACCGCATCGCCTTGCCCAGCGCCTCGGTGAAGCTCCGGCCCAGCGACATCGCCTCGCCGACGCTCTTCATCGTGGTCGTCAGCGTCGGATCGGCCCCCGGGAACTTCTCGAACGCGAACCGGGGCACCTTCACGACCACGTAGTCCAGCGTCGGCTCGAAGCTCGCCGGGGTCTCGCCGGTGATGTCGTTGCGGATCTCGTCCAGGGTGTAGCCGATCGCCAGCCGCGCCGCGATCTTCGCGATCGGGAAGCCGGTCGCCTTCGACGCCAGCGCCGACGACCGCGACACCCGCGGGTTCATCTCGATCACGACCATCCGCCCGGTCTCCGGCTGGATCGCGAACTGGATGTTGCATCCACCGGTGTCCACCCCGACCTCGCGGAGCACGGCGATCCCCACATCGCGCATGTGCTGGAACTCGCGGTCGGTCAGGGTCATCGACGGCGCGACCGTCACCGAGTCACCGGTGTGCACACCCATCGGGTCGACGTTCTCGATCGAGCAGACCACGACCACGTTGTCCTTGTGGTCGCGCATCAACTCCAGCTCGTATTCCTTCCAACCGAGGACGCTCTCCTCGATGAGCACCTCGTGCACCGGCGACTCCACCAGCCCCTGCGAGGCCATCCGCTCCAGGTCCTCCGGGGTGTGCGCCATGCCCGAGCCCAGCCCGCCCATGGTGAAGCTCGGCCGGATCACCACCGGGAGGCTGTGCTTGGCGACGAAGTCCCGGACCTCCTCCATGGACTTGCACACCGCGCTCTCGGGCACGCTGCCGCCGACCGTGCGCACGATGTCCTTGAACCGCTGGCGGTCCTCACCGCGCTGGATCGCCTCGACGTCCGCGCCGATGAGCTCCACGCCGTAGCGTTCCAGCACGCCACGCTCGTGCAGCGCGACGGCCGTGTTCAACGCCGTCTGACCGCCCAGCGTCGCCAGCAGCGCGTCCGGGCGTTCAGCCGCGATCACCTTCTCCACGAACTCCGGCGTGATCGGCTCCACGTAGGTCGCGTCCGCGAACTCCGGGTCCGTCATGATCGTCGCCGGGTTGGAGTTCACCAGCGACACCCGCAGGCCCTCCTGCCGCAGCACCCGGCACGCCTGCGTCCCCGAGTAGTCGAACTCGCACGCCTGACCGATCACGATCGGCCCCGACCCGATGACCAGCACGTGGTTGATGTCAGTCCTCTTCGGCATCAGCGGGCCTCACTCGTCAGATCAACGCTGTGTTGCATGTCTTCGTCTCGCCCAACAGCTTCCGTGTGATTCATCGGTTCACCTTCATGAGCGAGACAAACTGGTCGAACAGCGGGGCGGCGTCGTGCGGGCCGGCAGCCGCCTCCGGGTGGTACTGCACCGAGAACGCCGGGCCGTCCAGCAGCTTCAGCCCCTCCACGGCACCGTCGTTGGCGCAGTGGTGGCTGACCATCGCGCGCCCGAAGTCGGTGTCGAACCGCTCCCCCGGCTCGCCCTCGACGGCGAAGCCGTGGTTCTGCGCCGTGATGGACACCTTGCCGGTGTCGGCGTCGATCACTGGAATGTTGATCCCCCGGTGGCCGTAGCGCAGCTTGTACGTGCCGCGGCCCAGCGCGCGGCCGAGGATCTGGTTTCCGAAGCAGATCCCGAACAGCGGCAACCTGCGGTCCAGGATCTCCCGGCACAGCTGGACACCGTGGTCCTGCGTGGCCGGGTCACCCGGACCGTTGGACAGGAACACGCCGTCCGCGCCGATCGCCACCAGGTCATCCACCGTGGATGACAGTGGCAACACGTGCACCTCGATCCCTCGGGCCGCCATCATCCTCGGCGTGTTCGACTTGATGCCCAGGTCCAGCGCGGCGACCGTGTACCGCTTCTCCCCCACCGCGGGAACCACGTACGGCTGCGCGGTCGTGACGTCACCGGCCAGGTCCGCGCCGGTCATCTCCGCGCTCGCGGCTACCGCGTCGACCATCTCCGGCTCGCTGACCAGCGCGTCGCCGGAGAAGATCCCGCCGCGCATCGCGCCGAACTCCCGGACGTGCCGGGTCAGCGTCCGGGTGTCCAGCCCGGAGATCCCCACGATGTCCTGCCGCCGCAGCTCGTCGTCCAGCGACCGCACACTTCGCCAGTTCGACGGCACCCGGGCGGGATCGCGCACCGCGTAACCGGCCACCCAGATCCGCTGCGACTCGTCGTCCTCGTCGTTCCAACCGGTGTTGCCGATCTGCGGAGCGGTCTGCACCACGATCTGGCGGTGGTACGACGGGTCGGTCAGCGTCTCCTGGTAACCGGTCATACCCGTGCAGAACACGACCTCACCCAAGGTGCGGCCCACCGCACCGTAAGCCTCCCCGCGAAACACGCGGCCGTCCTCCAGCACCAGCGCTGCGGGGACGTTCATCTGCGCCGTCATTTTCCCTCCTGGGTGGCGACATCGCCGGTAGCCGGGAGCAGCGCCCGGACCGCGTCGACCCACTTCTGTTGCGTCGTCTTGTCGTCACAGCGGAAGCCGGTGTCCAGCTCCCGCTCCCCCAGCTGCCAGGTGACCACCAGCATCCCGCTGCCCGGCAGCACCTTGTTGGCCAGCTTGTTGTCGATGCGGACCGCCCGGAGCGACTCGGCGGGAATCCACAGTGGACTAGCGCCGTCGCGGTCGAGTCGCAGGCCCGGACGGCCCAACCGGGCCGTGGCGCTCGCGCGGTGCCCGATGTCCCCCACGACGACCCGGTCCTGCCAGCTGCCGGCGAACGTCGTGCCGACGTAGAAGCCGGTCGCGGCGGGCAGCAGTTCCGTACCCAACTCCGGTGGTTCCGGGAAAGCGGGCAACCCCACGGCCTGCCGCTGTCCCCGGTTCACCCAGCCTCGCCGCATCGCGTAGAAGACCAGCGCCACAGCTGCCGCTAGCGCCACCACCCACAATGCGCGTTCCATCGTCAGTACCTGACCCATGCCCTAGTACCTGACCTTGCCCTCGTGGGCGGTGATGCGACCGCGCAGCAGCGTCGTCATCACGCGTCCCGGCAGTTCCATGCCCTCGTACGGCGTGTTCGCCGCGAGACTCGCCAGCTCCGCACCCCGAACGGTCCAGCGCGCGTCCGGGTCGACCAGCGTCAGGTTCGCCGGCTCGCCGACGGCGACCGGTCGCCCCTGGTCGGCCAGGCCGGCTATCCGCGCCGGCCGCTCGCTCATCACGCGGGCCAGCCCGCGCCAGTCCAGCAGCCCCGGCTCCACCATCGTCCGCACGAGAACTCCCAGGGCGGTCTGCAGGCCGAGCATGCCGGGCCGCGCCGACTGCCACTCGCAGTCCTTGTCCTGGGCGGCGTGCGGGGCGTGGTCGGTGGCGACGCAGTCCACCGTCCCGTCGGCGAGCGCCTGGCGCAGTGCCTGCGCGTCCTCGCCGGTCCGCAGCGGCGGGTTGACCTTGTTCACCGGGTCGTAGGTGGCGAGCAGGTCATCGGTGAGCAGCAGGTGGTGCGGGGTGACCTCGGCGGAGACCTGACCGTCCGCCTGCCGCGACTTCCACCAGCGCAGCACGTCGGCCGTGCCGGCGGTGGACACGTGACAGACGTGCAGCGTTCCGCCGGTGTGGCCGGCCAGGATGCAGTCCCGCGCGACGATGGCCTCTTCAGCGGGTGCCGGCCAGCCCGCCAGGCCCAGTCGAGCGGCATTGGCGCCCTCGTGCGCCTGCGCGTTCCCGGTCAGGCGCGGCTCCTCGGCGTGCTGAGCGATCACACCCCCCAGTGCCTTGGTGTACTCCAACGCCCGGCGCATCACCAAGGGGTCGTGCACGCACTTGCCGTCGTCGGAGAACACCCGCACGCCAGCCGCCGAGCGGGCCATGTCCCCCAACTCCGCGAGCTGAGCGCCGTCCAGGCCCGCCGTGACCGCCCCCACCGGGTGCACGTCCACCAGGCCGACCTCGCGCCCGCGCCGCCACACGTGCTCGACGACCACGGCGTTGTCGGCCACCGGGTCGGTGTTCGCCATGGCGAACACGGCGGTGTAACCGCCGAGGACGGCCGCCACCGAGCCGGTCTCGATCGTCTCGGCGTCCTCGCGGCCCGGTTCGCGCAGGTGCGTGTGCAGGTCCACGAAGCCCGGCAGCAGCACCGCGCCGTCGGCCTCGACGATCTCGTCCACCGGGCTCTCGTCTCCCGAACCATCTCGTCGGGAGCCATCGCGTCGCGAGCCATCGCCGGCAGCCCCGATCTCGGCGATGACACCGTCCTCGACACGCACGTCAACGGGGTCACCTTGCCCGTACGGGCGGACCCCTCTCAGCAGCACGCTGCCGTGCGCAGCGTCTGGGTTGCTCCGGCGGTTCACGCCGCGATCTCCTCTCCGCAATGGCCCGTGGACTACATGGCCCGTGAACGACAGGCCGGTGGACTACATGGCCGGCTCTTCGTCAGCCGCAAGCAGGTGGTACAGGACGGCCATCCGCACGTGCACGCCATTGCGCACCTGGTCATTGATGGTCGCGCGCGGCGAGTCAGCCACCGAGGGCGCGATTTCCATACCCCGCAGCATCGGACCGGGGTGCAGCACCACGGCGTGCTCGGGCAGCTTCGCCAGCCGGGCTTCGTTCAGGCCGTAGGCGATCGAGTACTCCCGCGCGGAAGGGAAGAAGCCTCCCCGCATCCGCTCCGCCTGGACCCGCAGCAGCATCACCGCGTCCAACTCGGGCAGTACCTCGTCGAGGTCGTGGCCCACTTCGGCGCCCCACTCCCGGACGCCGGCGGGCACCAAGGTCGGCGGGGCGATCAGCGACACCTCCGCGCCAAGTGCGTGCAGCAGGTGCACGTTCGACCGGGCCACCCGGCTGTGCAGCAGGTCACCCACGATGGCGATCCGCCGTCCGGCCAACTCGCCGAGCCGCTCGCGCAGCGTCGCCGCGTCCAGCAGCGCCTGGGTGGGGTGCTCGTGCATCCCGTCACCGGCGTTGACCACGCGGGTGCCGGTGTCCTCCAGCCAGTCCGCAAGCCGCTGCGCGGCGCCGGAGGCCGGATGGCGGATGATCACGCAGTCCGCTCCGGCCGCGGAGAGGGTCAGCGCGGTGTCTCGCAGCGACTCACCCTTGCCGACCGACGAACCGCCGGCGGACACGTTGATCACGTCCGCGCTCATCCACTTGCCGGCGACCTCGAACGACACCCGTGTGCGGGTGGAGTTCTCGTAGAACATCGTCACCACGGTCCGCCCGCGCAAGGTCGGCAGCTTGCGGACTTCGCGGCCGAGCAACGTCTGCTTGAGCTTGTCCGCCGTGTCCAGCATCGCGGTGGCGGTGGCGGCGTCGAGTCCCTCGGTGGACAGCAGGTGGCGCATCAGTGTCCCTCCCCGCCTCGCCGCAGCTGGACGCTGTCGACCCCGTCCACCTCGGCCAGCCGGACCGCGATCTCCTCGCTGCGCGAGGTCGGCACGTTCTTGCCGACGTAGTCGGCCCGGATCGGCAGCTCGCGGTGCCCGCGGTCCACGAGCACGGCGAGCTGTACCGCTCGCGGGCGGCCGTGGTCGCGCAGGGCGTCCAGAGCGGCCCGGATGGTGCGGCCCGAGAACAGCACGTCGTCGACGAGTACGACGAGGGCATCGTCAATGCCGTCGGGCGGCAGGCTGGTCGACTCCAGGGGGCGGTTCGGGCGCCGTCGGAGATCATCGCGGTGTAATGTGACGTCCAACGCACCCGTGGGGACCGTCACAGCGCTGAACTCGTCGATCTTCGCGGATAGGCGCCGCGCCAGGTGGGCTCCCCGCGTGGGAATACCGAGCAGCACGACTCGGCCGTTCGAGCCGCTGTCCAATGCGGTCTTCTCGATGATCTGATGTGCGATCCTGGCGATCGTGCGCGCAACGTCACCAGCCGAGAGAAGCTCCCGCTCCCCCGCCTGGTCCGTCGCGCCCGCCGTGCGGCGTGACGCCACGGTGGACCTCCTTCCCCGCCTCACTGGACGGGTCCTTAAAGGACGCCTGGAACCCGGCTGAACCGGTCTTTTGAGCCGCTCGGGGCCGGGCTGACCTCTACGTTATCAGCGCTCAGTGGTCAATCTTCCGGGTGGTGTGGCATTACTCGCCCGCCCGTCGCAGTAAGACCAACTTGACCTGGTGACGCTCACAAGCGAACATTACTCTCCGTATCGATCTGAGCTTTCCCTCCGGCGGTAATGCCGGCGACGGGTTGAACGAAACGGAGATACGCCACATGGGCGACTACGCCAAGGCGCTGGGCGGCAAGCTCCGCGCCATCCGCCAGCAGCAGGGTCTCTCGCTGCACGGCGTCGAGCAGAAGTCAGGCGGACGGTGGAAGGCCGTGGTCGTCGGGTCCTACGAACGTGGCGACCGCGCGGTGACCGTGCAGAAGCTCGCTGAGCTTGCCGACTTCTACGGCGTGCCGGTAGCCGAGCTCCTCCCCGAAGGGCGCGTGCCCTCTGGAGCCGAGCCCGCCACCAAGGTCGTGATCAACCTCGAACGGTTGCAGCAGTTGCCCGCCGAGAAGGTCGGGCCGCTCGCGCGTTACGCGGCGACCATTCAGAGCCAGCGCGGCGACTACAACGGCAAGGTGCTGTCGATCCGCACAGAGGACCTACGATCCCTCGCCATCATCTACGACATGTCCCCCGGCGAGCTGACCGAGCAGCTCATCGAGTGGGGCGTGTTGCCGCCCGAGGCCAGGCCGGCCCGGGAGGAGTGACGCGGCTGGTGCCGCGACGCGGGCTGTAGCGCGGGTACGGGCGAAGCCTCGTACTCGCGCTACAGCCCGCTCGGGGCTGGCCGAGCTTCAGTCCGTGGTCTGCTGCGCGGCGGGCCGCAGGGAGCGGCGGAGCCGGCCGGCGATGCCGGCGATCCGCCCGAGCACCCCGTTGACGAAACGGGGCGAATCGTCCGTGGACAGCGCTTTGACCAGCTCCACGGCCTCGTCGATGGCCACCGGGTCCGGGACGTCGTCGCACCACAGCAGCTCGAACAGGCCCAGGCGCAGCACCGCGCGGTCCACCGGCGGCATCCGGTTCAGCGTCCAGCCCTCGGAATGCTCGGTCAGCAGTTGGTCGATGCGTTCGCGGTTCGCCGTGACGCCTTCGACCAGCGTGACGGTGTAGTCGTTCACGGGTGGGACGTCGGTCGAACCGACGCGCTCGGAAACCAAGGTGACGGGGTCGATCTCCCGCAGGTCCGCTTCGTAGAGAACATCCACCGCGCGCTTGCGCGCCTTGCTCCGTGCGCCCACGTCACACCCTCTTTCCGAGTAGGTGACCGGTGACCACCGGCCCTTTGATCAGGGGGTCCGCGATCAGGGAGCCGGCGATCACTTCGCGCGGCCGAGGTAGCGGCCGTCCCGGGGGTCGACCTTGATCTTCTCCCCGGTCTCGACGAACAGCGGGACCTGCACCTCCGCGCCGGTCTCCAGGGTCGCCGGCTTGGTCCCGCCGGTCGACCGGTCGCCCTGCACGCCCGGGTCGGTGTGCGAGATCGTCAGCTCGACCGACGCCGGCAGCTCGACGTACAGCGGTTCGCTGTCGTGCCGCGCGACGACCACCTCGCTGTTCTCCAGCATGTACTTCGACGCGTCACCGATGACGTTGGGCGACACCATGATCTGGTCGTAGGTGTCGGGGTCCATGAACACGAAGTCCGTGCCGTCGTTGTAGAGGTAGGTCATCTCGCGACGGTCCACGTTGGCCGTGTCGACCTTGACTCCGGCGTTGAACGTCTTGTCCACGACCTTGCCGGACATCACGTTCTTCAACGTGGTGCGCACGAAAGCGCCGCCCTTGCCGGGCTTGACGTGCTGGAAGTTCACGACGGACCAGAGCTGGCCGTCGAGATTGAGCACCAGTCCATTCTTGAGGTCGTTCGTGGTGGCCACGTTGGGGTCTCTCCTGTGCTGATGTGGGTGCGGGTCTTCTTCGCGCCCCGATGTCGTCGTCCAGGGGCTCGCGTCCGAGCGGCCGACCGCGTTCGACCACGGCCTCGTTTCGCCCAGCAGCGCATACGAGAACCTGTCCAACCCGGGGTCGAGGCGAACTCAGACGGCGACGAGGTCTTTCGTCGTCAGTGTGAGGAGCTCTGGCGTGCCCGGACGCACGACCAGGGTGTCCTCGATGCGGACGCCGCCGCGCCCCGACAGGTACACGCCAGGCTCGACGGTGACCGCCATCCCGGCTGCAATGGTACCGTCCCCGCGCTGGGACAACGCTGGCGCCTCGTGGATCTCCAGACCCACGCCGTGCCCCAGTCCGTGCAGGAACTGCTCGCCGTATCCCGCGTCCTCAATGACCTTGCGTGCGGCGGTATCCACCTCGCGCACGTTCGCGTCCACCTGAACCGCTGAGCGGCCGGCTGCCTGCGCGGTCGCCACCAGCTCGTACAGCTCCCGCTGCCACTCGGCGGGATTGCCGAGCACCAGGGTCCGGGTCATGTCCGAGTGGTAGCCGTCCACCAGGGCGCCAAAATCCAGCTTCACGAAGTCGCCGCTGGCCAGCGGGGTCTCGGTGGGCCGGTGGTGCGGCACCGCCGAGTGCGCGCCAGCCGCGACGATGGTCTCGAACGACGGCCCGGCAGCGCCGTACTCCAGCATCCGGCTTTCCAGTTCCCGGGCCACCTCCAGCTCGGTACGGCCGGGGCGTAAGCCACCGCTGGAGATGAGATCCGCGAGCGCGCGGTCGGCGGCGGCGCACGCCATCCGCAATGCCTCGATCTCCGCCTCGTCCTTGATGAGCCGCAGCCGCTCGACCAGTCCAGGGGCACGCACGAGTTCCGCCGGCCGCACGGCGGCGCCCAACCGGTCGTGCTGCTCGACCGTCACGTGCTGGCTTTCGAAACCCACCCGGCGGTGACCGGCGGGGTCCGCAGCGATCCGGCCGGCCAGCGCCTGATCGCTGGACCGCTCGATGACCCGCTCCAGGTCCGGCACCTCGTGGCTGGCCTGCGTGAGGTAGCGCCCATCGGTGCTGAACACGGTCCCCCGCTCAGCGCCCGGCTGATCGGCCGCGTGTACCAGCAGCGCCGCGTTCGAGCCGGTGAAGCCGGTGAGGTAACGGATGTTGAGCAGGTTGGTCACCAGCAGCGCGTCGAGCTCCCGCTCGCGCAACCGCTCGCGCAGGATGTTCCGGCGGTGGGCGTGCGATTCAGGCATAACCGAAGCCTAGAGCGTCCGGTCCAACCACGGGTCATGAATTAGGTGGACAAGGACTACACCGGCCGCGCGCGACGCGGCCGGTGTGCGGTCAGCCGCCGATGGCGGACATACGCAAGTTTTCCGTCTTTAGTGCATTCCGCCCCGAGATTTACCCACCAACTACTAAGATCACTCGGCGATGCGTAACGCAGACCGACACCAGGCGGTCCGCAACCGGACCGCTGACAACAGAATCACCCATCATCCGTATCGCAACGACACCGCGCCTGGTTACGAGGTTTTCCGCCGGGCCGGGAAGGGGTGTCCGGCGTGACCGACACGAATACGCCCGCAACGCACGCGCAGGACCCGCAGAACGCTGGGGGTTCCGCCGCGGGGGTGGAGGCGAAGCAGGTCGTCGACGGCGTCACCGTCGTCGACCCGGCCATCATCCGGCGAGCGGTGGGCGCCGCCGCTGTGGGGAACGTCACCGAGTGGTTCGACTTCGGTGTCTTCGGTTACATGGCGGGCACCATCGGCAAGGTCTTCTACCCCGGGTCCAGCCCGACCGCGCAGTTGCTCGCGGCGTTCGCGACCTTCGCCGCGGCCTTCCTGGTGCGCCCGCTGGGCGGGTTGTTCTTCGGACCGCTGGGCGACCGGATCGGCCGCACGAAGGTGCTGGCCGTCACCATGATCATGATGGCGATCGGGACGTTCTGTATCTCGATCATCCCCGGCTACGACACGATCGGCCTGGCCGCACCAGTGATGCTGCTCCTCGCGCGGCTGGTGCAGGGCTTCTCGACCGGCGGTGAGTACGCGGGCGCGTCCACGTTCATCGCGGAGTACGCCTCCGACCGCAAGCGCGGCTTCATGGGCAGCTGGCTGGAGTTCGGCACGCTCACCGGCTACTCGATGGGGGCCGGGATCGTCACCTTCCTGTCCTCGACGCTGTCCGAGCACGACCTGCTCAGCTGGGGTTGGCGCATCCCGTTCCTGGTCGCCGGGCCGCTGGGCATCGTGGGTCTGTACCTGCGGATGAAGCTGGAGGAGACCCCGGCGTTCGCGCAGCTGGCGAAGGAGTCGGAGGGACGCGAGTCGAACTCCGGCGGCGAGTTCCGCAGCATCTTCGTCAAGCACTGGCCGGCGATGCTGCTGTGCGTGGGGCTGGTGTTGGTGTTCAACGTCACCAACTACATGCTCACCTCGTACATGCCGACCTTCATCACCGAGACGCTGCCGGAACACCACCGTGGTGGCGGGGTCAGCGAGACCACGTCCTACATCATGCAGATCGCCGTGATGCTGGTGATGATGCTCGCGATCACCTTCATCGGGCGACTGTCCGACCGGGTGGGTCGCAAACCGGTCGTGCTGACCGGTTGTGTCGCACTGGTCGTCCTGTCCATCCCGGCCGTGATGCTGGTCATCAAGGACACGCCGGTCTCCCTGTTCGCCGGACTGCTGATCATGGGACTGCAGCTGGTGGTGTTCAGCGGCACCATGCCCTCGACGTTGCCGGCACTGTTCCCGACCAACATCCGCTACGGCGGCCTGTCGATCGCGTTCAACGTGTCGGTGTCGCTGTTCGGCGGGACCACGGCAACCGTGATGACCGCCCTCGTCGGCGGCACCGGCGATCTGATGTGGCCGGCCTACTACCTGATGGCGGCCGGTGTCATCGGCGGGATCGCGATGTACTTCTCGAAGGAGTCGGCGGGCAAGCCGCTGCCGGGCTCGGGCCCGTCCGCGAGTTCGGAAAGCGAGGCTCGCGAGCTCGCTGCAGCCGCGCGCTAAGGGTGTTCCACCGCTTCCGCGCGGGATCGCAAGTGCTGCGGTCCCGCGCGGAACCGATTACAGCGTCGTTTGCGGCTTCGTTCGGCGGAGCTGGTCAGCCCTGCTGCTGCTCGGCCAGCCAGCGCAGTGCGAGCGCGTACCCCTGAACCCCGAAGCCGATCATGATCCCGGTGGCGATGTCGGAGAGGTAGCTGTGGTGCCGGAACTCCTCGCGCTTGTGCACGTTGGAGATGTGCACCTCGATCACCGGCGCGGTGACCTGCGCGCACGCGTCGCGCACTGCCACGGAGTAGTGCGTCCACGCTCCCGCGTTCAGCACCACCGGTAGGCCCCGGTCGGCGCCCTCGTGCAGCCAGCCGACCATCTCGCCCTCGTAGTCGGTCTGCCGGACCTCGACCTCGATGCCCGCGTCCTTGGCGGTCCGCTCACACAGGTCCACGAGATCGGCGTAGGTCGTCGTGCCGTACACACCGGGTTCGCGCGTGCCCAGGCGACCGAGGTTCGGACCGTTGAGTACCAGGACCTTCACAGCAGAACTTCCGTCCTTGTCTTCTTCGATTCACCGCCGGAGTTGAGCGCCGAGTAGGCCGCCGCCAGCAGAGACGGGTCGGGGCCTTCCAGGCGGCCGGGTTTGGCGAGCCCGTCGAGCACGACGAACCGGAGAATCCCGGACCGGGTCTTCTTGTCCACGCGCATCGCCTCCAGCAGCTGGCTGAGCGCGTCCGGGTCGTAGGAGGTGGGCAGGCCGAGCGCCTCCAGCACCCGGCGGTGCCGGTCGGCGGTCTCGTCATCCAGCCGGCCCGCGAGCCGGGCGAGTTCGGCGGCGAACACCATGCCGACGCTGACGGCGGCGCCGTGCCGCCAGCGGTAGCGTTCCCGCCGTTCCACGGCGTGAGCGAGGGTGTGGCCGTAGTTGAGGATCTCCCGCAGGCTCGACTCCCGCAGGTCAGAGGCGACGACGTCGGCCTTCACCTGGATCGCCCGGCGGACGAGTTCGCCGAGCACGTCCGCGGTCGGGTCCACCGCCGCCTGCGGGTCGGCTTCGATGAGGTCCAGGATCGTCGGGTCCGCGATGAAGCCGGCCTTGACGATCTCGGCCATGCCAGCGACCAGCTCGTTGCGGGGCAACGACTCCAGCGTCGCCAGGTCCACCAGGACCTGGGAGGGCTCGTAGAACAGTCCGACGAGGTTCTTGCCCGCCTCGGTGTTGATTCCGGTCTTCCCGCCGACAGCGGCATCCACCATCGCCAGCAGGGTCGTCGGGACGTGCACCACGCGCACCCCGCGCATCCAGGTGGCCGCGACGAAGCCGGCCAGGTCGGTGACCGCTCCCCCGCCCAGCGAGACGATCGCGCCCGCGCGATCCATCCCGATCTTGCCGAGGACCTCCCAGCAGAAACCCGCGACCGCGAGGCTCTTACCGTCCTCGGCGTCCGGGATCTCGACGCGGTGCGCGTCGATGCCCGCCGCGCCGAGCTCGTCGCGGACCGCCTCCGCGGTGGCGGTGATGCTCGGCTGGTGCACGATCGCCACCGTCGAGCGGTCCCGGACGGCGTCGGTCAGTTCGCCCAGCAGGCCACGGCCGACCACCACGTCATAGGGCTGCTCCGTGGCGACCCGAATCCGAACCGGTTCGGTCATCCCATCCCTCTTTCTTGCTGTGACAGCCCTTTCCCCTTGCCGAACGGCCCTTTCCCCTTGCCGAACGGTCCGGTGGCTTGCTCGGACAGTGCCGCGACCGCTTCGTCCACGAGTTCGCCCGGGGCGCGGTGATCCGTGGTCAGCTCCACGGTGGCGACCTCTTGGTACAGCGGCAGCCGCGCTTCCAGCAGCGCCTTGAACGTGGCTCGCGGGTTGACTCCGGCCAGCAGCGGCCGGGCCGTCGACAGGCCGGTCCGCCGCGCGCCTTCCGCCAGTCCCACGGACAGGAACAGAACCGTGTGCTCGGCCAACAGCTTGCGGGTTCGCTCGGACAGCACCGCCCCGCCACCGAGCGCCAGCACGCCGCCGTGCTCCTCCAGCGCGACGGCCACTGCTCGCTCTTCCAGCTCGCGGAAGGCGGGTTCCCCGTCCTCGGTGAAGATGTCCGCGATCTTCCTACCTGCCGTGCGCTCCACGTCCGCGTCGGTGTCCCGGAACGCCAGGTCAAGTCGCTCGGCCAGCAGACGACCGATCGTGGTCTTGCCGCTCCCGGGAGGACCGATCACCACGACATACGGGCTCATCCGCGCTCGCGCCCCTTCCCGTGCGCATCGCTTCCGAGCCGGTCGGCGAGCGCCGCGAGGTAGCCCTCGACGTTGCGCCGGGTCTCCGCCAGCGAGTCGCCGCCGAACTTCTCCAGTACCGCTTCGGCCAGCACCAAGGCGACCATCGTCTCCGCGACCACCGCCGCCCTCGGCACCGCCGTGATGTCCGACCGCTGGTGCATCGCCGTCGCCGGCTCGCCCGTCGAAACGTCCACAGTGGATAGTGCACGTGGCAGGCTGGAGATGGGCTTCTTCGCCGCCCGGATCACCAGCGGCTCACCGTTGGTGATGCCGCCCTCCAAGCCACCGGCTCGGTTGCTGCCCCGGTGCACGCCGTAGGCGTCACCCCCGGGGTAGATCTCGTCGTGCGCCTTGCTGCCCCGGCGGGCGGCGTTGGCGAAGCCCTCGCCGATCTCGACACCCTTGATCGCCTGGATGCTCATCAGCGCCGCCGCCAGCCTGGCGTCGAGCTTGCGGTCCCAATGCACATGCGACCCGAGGCCAGGCGGTAACCCGTAGGCGATCACCTCAACCACCCCGCCGAGGGTGTCGCCGTCGGCCTTCGCCGCCTCCACCTCGGCCATCATCCGCTCGGTCACGTCGTCACCGAACGCGCGCACCGGGTTCTCGTCGATCGCCCGCAGGTCTTCTGGGTTCGGCAGCGGCCCGTCCGTCACGCTGACCCCGCCGAGTGCGATCACGTGGCTGACCAGCTCCACTCCCAGCACCTGCCGCAGGAACTGCCGGGCAACCGTGCCCACCGCGACCCGGGCCGCGGTCTCCCGCGCGCTGGCGCGCTCCAGCACCGGGCGCGCTTCGTCGAAGCCGTACTTCTGCATGCCGGCGAGGTCGGCGTGCCCGGGCCTGGGGCGGGTCAGCGGCTCCGCGCGGGCCAGCGATGCCAGGACCTCGGCGTCCACCGGGTCGGCGGACATGACCTCTTCCCACTTCGGCCACTCGGTGTTGCCGATGCGTACCGCGATCGGGCCACCCTGCGTGCGGCCGTGCCGGATACCCCCAATGATCTCCAGCTCGTCGGCCTCGAAGTTCATCCGGGGGCTGCGCCCGAACCCCAGCTTGCGCCGTTCCAACTCGGCAGCGATCTCCGCCCGGGTCACCTCGACGCCGGCCACCATGCCCTCCAGCACCGCGACCAGCGCTGGACCGTGCGATTCCCCAGCGGTCATCCAACGCAACACATCTGAGATCCTCCCACGAGCCCGAGCCCTGCGGGTTTGCCGGGTGGTCCAGGCACCAGGAGCGCGGTGATCAACCACGCGGGCAGCAGCATCGCCGGGCCGTGCGGCACGGTTGCTCTCCACCCCGGCGGGACCACCGCTGACAGCAGTGTCGCCACCGTGGCCAGGCCGGTCCATACCAGAAGGGCCGACGACGAGACGCTCGCGACAGCGGCGCCGACGGCACCGGCCAGTTTCACGTCACCGGCTCCCATCGCCGAAGGGGCGACCCAGTGCACCAGCGCGTAGCAGGTTGCCACGCCCACCGCACCCAGCACCGCTCGTCCGACCAGGTCAGGTACGTGCCGCCCGGAGACCAGCAGGGACGTGGCCAGTGTCAGGTGCGCTGGCATCACCAACGCGTTCGGAAGTCTGCGGGCCCGCAGGTCGCACACGCCAAGGAGCACGGCGAACCAGCCAAACGACAACGGGACCGGTAGCCACCACCCGGGGAGCCCGCCGCAGGCCAGGCGCATCGCCACCAGCGCCCACATCGCCGCGATCGGCACCTCGCAGCATGAACGCCGGACGCGCACGCCACGGCGCAGGCGTCCCAACAGCCACTGTCCGAGCCATCCGGCGGCGAACCCGGCCCCGGCACCGCCGAGACCCGCTCCCGCAAGCCGAAAGAACGCGAAATCCGACGAGATCGACCTCAACATGGTGAAAGCGTGACGCCGAAGAACCGCCGTGTCGGTCATTCCTTGCGTGAAGGTCGGCGTGTCAGGCGCGATCACTCGTCCGTTAGACGTCGACCAGTGCACCCATTTGGACTAGTCAACTTGACACCCATTCGCGTGACAAAGCATGGTTTCGGCTGGTCACGTTCGAACATGGTGCGCAGCCCTTCGCCCATGCCACGCCCCGAACGGGTCGCCACCTGCCCTGAACCCCGAACGGAGAGTCATGCCCGAACGTCGGGTCACCGTAGCCAGCAAAGTCGGCCTGCACGCGCGCCCCGCCGCCCTGCTGGCCAAGGCCGCCGCCGCCCAGACGATCCAGGTCACGATCAGCAAAGACGGCTGCCAGCCCGTGGAGGCCAGCAGCATCCTCGGACTGATGACGCTCGGCGCCCGCTACGGCGACGAGGTCGTGCTCACCGCTGAAGGAGACGGTGCCGACTCGGCACTCGACGAACTCGCCCAGCTGGTCGGTACGGAACTCGACGACCCCGAACCCGACGGTGCTGCGTAAGACGGTGCTTAAGGCGGAAGACCGAGACGGGGGCCGTCACAGGGGCAGTGGCACCTTGCCGCCGGTGGCTTCGCGCAGCGCGTCCCGCATCCGTTCCCTCGGGGCGGAGCATCCCGTGAACTGCTCCACCTGCCCAAATGCCTGGTGGAGCAGCATGTCCAAGCCCGTCGCCAGCCTCCCACCGGCCGCCCGGACCGCAGTAGCCAGCGGCGTGGGCCACGGGTGGTAGACGACATCGAGCACACAGGCCGAGCACGCGAGGGCATCCGCGTGCGCGTCGACCGCGCCCGCCGGCAGCGTGGACACGACGACATCGGCGTCCGCTGCCGCCTTCGCCAGGTTGATCGAGTCGATCCGCTCGGTGTGCACCCACAGACCAAGGCGCTGCGCGGCCTCCAGCGCCTCGCTGGCACGTGCCGGCTCGCGGACGGCCAGCGTCACCGCTGTCAACCCGAGTTCGGCCAAGCCGGCCAAGGCCGCCGCGGCGGTACCACCCGCGCCCAGAACCAGACCGCTGCGGGCCGTGGTGATGCCCCCGGCGGCCCGCAGCGCCCCGGTCACGCCGTCCACATCGGTGCAGTCCGCGTTCCAACCGCCGTCGGGACGCCGCACCAGCGTGTTCGCCGCGCCCACAGCGCTGGCGCGGGCGGTGCTTTCGACCGCGAGGCCCAGCGCGGCACGCTTCCCGGGCATGGTCACCGACAACCCCACCCACTCCGGCCCGAGCTGCCCGGCCAGCGCCACGAGACCGTCGCCATCGCGCTCGATGCGCTCGTAGGTCCAGTCGTCCAGACCCAGCGCGGAGTAGGCGGCGCCGTGCAGCACCGGTGACAGCGAATGCTCGACCGGAGAGCCGACGACCCCGGCCCTGCGCGGCCCCGGCAGGTCAGGAGGCCCCGAAAGCTCAGTACGCACCACGGGCCTGCGCATCCCTGATCGCCTGCTCGTGCTGCGCCTGGTTCTGGCTGAAGCAGGACGTGCCGTCCGGGTAGCACTTCACGAAGTACAACCAGTCGCCGGGCGCGGGCTTGGCCGCGCCCAGGATGGCCTCCTTGCTCATCGCCGAGATCGGGGTGGGCGGCAGGCCGACGTTGATGTAGGTGTTGTACGGGCCCGGCCGCGCCCGGTCCGCGTCGTTGGTCAGCAGCGTCGGCTTGTCCAGCGGGTAGTTGATCGTCGAGTCGAACTGCAGCGGCATCCGCTTCGACAGCCGGGTCTCGATCACCCGGGACACCTTGCCGAGATCCTTCTCCACGGCCTCGCTCTGCGACAGCGATCCGATGATCAACACCTCGTACGGGCCGTACCCGGTGCCCTCGGCGATCTGCGGCAATCCCGCTGCCTGGAACTGCGCCGCCGAGGCCGTCAGCACCGAGCGCAGCAGCTGGTCCGGCGGCTCGCCCGGTCGCACGTCGTAGACGCCGGGCGCGATCAAACCTTCCAGCCGCCTGCTCGGCTCGGCCTTCGACGCCGGCCCCACAGCCCAGCTGGGCACGCCCAGCGAACCGAGATCAGCCGTGGCGGCGATCTGGCGCAGTTGGTCGGTGGTCAGGCACTGCTGGTGCCCGTCGAGGTTCGTGCAGCTCGCCGCAGCCATCTGGCTGAAGATGCCGGGAACCTTGTGCCCGTCCGGGCCGGTCTGGTCCTCCAGCCGGGTGCCCGCGCGGACCTCCAGCCGGCCCACCTTGGCATCCGGTGAGGTGATCCGCTTCACGGCGGACTCACCGGACATCCGGTGCCGCATCAGGTAGAAGCCGGGCTGCAGGTCGTTGACGTTGGCGCCGGGGTTGCTCTGGGCGGACTTGGTGAACGCTTTGGTGCTGGCCACCACGTCCTGGTGCACCAGGGTCTGGCCGATCTCGCTGGTCGAGTCCCCAGCCTTGATCTCGACGACCACTGCTCCGGTCCCGCCGCCGGGGTAGTCGTCGTACCAGCCGATCTGGAGCAACTGCATGCCGCCGTAGGCCACGCCCGCGGCGACCAGCAGCAACACGAACACGCCGCCCAGCGCGGTCAGGGTACGGCTGCGCCGCCTGCGCTGCTGGCGCTCCCGGCTTTCCCGAGCCGCCCGCCGGCCGCGGCGACCACGCTGGTACGGCAGCGGCTCGTCGGCGTCGTCGGAGAACAGGCCGAGATCGTCGTTCACGAAGGTTCCTCTCGTGCGGTCCGGGCGGCCCGCGCGTCCAGCCAGCCTTGCAGGATCTCCACCGCTGCCGCCTGGTCCACGACCTGGCGCTGCCGCTTGCCGCGCACGCCCCGCTCAGTGAGCACCCGGCTCGCGGTCACGGTGGTGAGTCGCTCGTCGCTGAACCGCACCGGGACGGGCGCGATCCGAGCGGCGAGTTCCTCGCCGTAGGCGGCGGCCGCCTCGGCCGCACTGCCCTGGCGACCCGCCAGCGTGGTGGGCAGGCCAACCACGACCTCGACGACCTCGTGCTCGCCGACGAGCGCGGCGAGCTCGTCGAGATCGCCACCGCCACGCCTCAGGGTAACCAGTGGCGTCGCTAGAAAGGGTGACGGATCGCTCAGTGCCACCCCGACTCGGACCGCGCCGACGTCCACGCCGAGCCGGCGCCCCGGCCCAGGGTCATGGGCCCCGCCAGGGCGGTCCGGCCGGACCTCGGGGTTCACCCTCCTGCCACCACCTGGTCGAGTTCGGTGCGCAGGGTGCTGATCGCGGCCGTGACACCGTCCGGGTTCGAACCGCCGCCCTGGGCCATGTCGGCCTTACCGCCGCCCCGGCCCCCGACCTCGGGGGCGAACCGGGGCACCAGCTTGCCCGCGGCCACTCCACGGTCCTGCGCCTCGCGGTTGACGGCCACCACGAAGCTGACCTTGCCCGCTTCGCGGTCCGCCGAGAACAGCGCGACGACGGCCGGGGTGGCGCCGAACCGGCCCCGAACCTCCCCCGCGAGCGCGCGCAGAGCGTTGCCGTCCACGCCGTCCGGCACCTGCTCCGCGACCAGGCGCACGCCGTGCACGTCCTGCGCACGATCGGCCAGCTCGCCGGCGGAGCGCAGCACCTCGGCGATGCGCAACTGGTGGATCTCCTTCTCCGCCTCGCGCAACCGCGTCACCATGCCGGAGATCCGCTCGGGCAGCTCCTCGCGCGGCACCTTGAACTGCTCGGCGAGCTGGCTGACCAGCAGGTGCTCCCTGCTGATGTAGCGCATGGCGTCCATGCCGACCAGCGCTTCGACCCGGTGCACGCCGGAGCCGACCGACGCATCCGCGACGAGCTTGACCACGCCGAGCTGGCCGACGCGACCCACGTGCGTGCCGCCGCACAGCTCCCGCGAGTAGTCGCCCATGTCGACGACCCGGACCTGGTCGCCGTACTTCTCGCCGAACAGCGCGACGGCTCCGAGTTCCATCGCCCGGTCCATGGTCGTGGTGTAGGCGTCAACCTCGACGTCGTGCTGCAGGTACTCGTTGACCTCTTCCTCCACACCGGCCAACACCCCGGCCGACACCGCCGAGGGCGCGGTGAAGTCGAACCGCATGCGTCCCGGCGAGTTCAGCGAGCCGGCCTGCGCCGCGCGCTTGCCGTAGGCGCCGCGCACAGCCGAGTGGACCAGGTGCGTGGCGGAGTGGGAGCGGGCGATGGCGTGTCGCCGCTGGGAGTCCACAGCGGCCTCCAGCGTCGAGTCCAAGCCGACCTCACCCGCGAGCACCCGGGCCCGGTGCACGAACAGCCCGGGAACCGCGCGCTGCACGTCGTGGACCTCCAGCTCCACACCCGGGCCGACGAGCCGGCCGGTGTCGGCGATCTGCCCACCGCCTTCCGCGTAGAACGGGGTGCGGTCAAGCACCAGCTCCACCTCGGTGCCCGCTCCCGCGGCCCGCACCGGAGCACCGTCCACCAGCAGGCCGAGTACCCGGCTTTCGGACTCCAGGTCGGTGTAGCCGATGAACTCGGTCGTGCCGTGCTCGTCGAGGAGGGTGCGGTAGGTGGACAGGTCGCCGTGACCGGTCTTGCGCGCCTGGGCGTCGGCCTTGGCCCGCTTGCGCTGCTCCTCCATGAGCTGGCGGAAGCCCTGCTCGTCGACCTTCAGCCCCTGCTCGGAGGCCATCTCCAGGGTGAGGTCGATCGGGAAGCCGTAGGTGTCGTGCAGCTGGAACGCCTTGTCGCCGGGTAGCACGAACTCCCCCGACTTGCGGGTCTCCCGCACCGCCATGTCGAAGATCTTCGATCCGGTGGACAGGGTGGCGAGGAAGGCGTCCTCCTCGTTGCGCATCACCGAGTCGATCCGGTCGAACTCGGTGACCAGCTCGGGGTAGCTCGGGGCCATGGCGTCCCGCACGACGGCGGTGAAGTCGCCCAGCACCGGCTCACGCACACCGAGCAGCCGCGCCGAGCGCACGATCCGGCGCAGCAGCCGCCGCAGCACGTAGCCCCGCGCCTCATTACCCGGCGTCACGCCGTCACCGACCAGCATGACGCCCGAACGGGCGTGGTCGGCGATCACGCGGAACCGCACATCGTCGGCGTGGTTGTCCCCGTAGCGGCGGCCGGAGAGCTCCTCGGCCTTGGCGATCACGGGCCGGACCAGGTCGGTCTCGTAGACGTTGTCCACGCCCTGCAGCAGGCAGGCCACGCGCTCGACACCCATGCCGGTGTCGATGTTCTTCGCCGGCAGCGGACCGAGCACGTCGAAGTCGCCCTTGCCCGGGCCGGTGCTCTCGCCCCGCTGGTCCTGCATGAAGACCAGGTTCCAGATCTCCAGGAAGCGGCTCTCGTCGACGACCGGACCGCCGTCCGGGCCGTATTCCGGCCCACGGTCGTAGTAGATCTCCGAGCACGGGCCACACGGGCCGGGCACGCCCATGGACCAGAAGTTGTCGTCCATCCCCCGACGCTGGATGCGCTCCGCGGGGACCCCCGCGACCTGCCGCCACAGGTGCGCGGCCTCGTCGTCGTTCTCGTACACCGTGACCCAGATGCGCTCCGGGTCGAACCCGTAGCCGCCCTCCGCCTGGGAGCCGGTCACCAGCCGCCAGGCGTGGTCGATCGCAGCTTCCTTGAAGTAGTCACCGAACGAGAAGTTCCCGGCCATCTGGAAGAACGTGTTGTGCCGGGTGGTCTTGCCGACCTCGTCGATGTCCGCGGTCCGCACGCACTTCTGGATGCTCGTCGCGCGCGGGTAGGGGGCGGGCGCGTCGCCCAGGAAGTACGGCTTGAACTGCACCATCCCCGCGTTGACGAACAGCAGGTTCGGGTCGTCCAGGATGAGCGACGCGCTCGGCACGACAGTGTGGCCGGCGGAGCGGAAGTGTTCGAGGAAACGCTCGTTGATCTCGTGGGTCTGCACGGTGGTGTCCTTCAACGGATACGGGCGGGCCGGGTACGGCTGCGGCGGCGGCGGAAGGCCGAGCGCCGGAAGTCAGGCGAGCTTCAGCGTCCCGCCCGGCGCGCTCGCGCACGACGATCGGTCTCCCCAGCACGGTCACCGCGGGTGCTCCGGCTCGCTCCAGTGTCCACGCCGGTGCGCTCGGCAACAACGTCGGCGAGTTCCTGCTCACGCTCTTCCATGCCGGCGCGAACCTCAGCGCCAAAGGTACCGACCGCGCCGGCGAGCTCGCGCACCGCGTCACCGAGGTTCTCCGCGAGCCCGGCGGGTGTCGCTTTCCGGGCCGTCTGGTTGACCTTGCGGGTCAGCGCGACACCGGTGGCCACGCCCGCACCGAACCAGAACAGGCGCCTCACTTGCGGCCTCCCTTGAGCGCGCGGCGGGAGTGCCGACCCGCGGGCTCCTCCTTGCGCTTCCGGCGGGCGCGCAGCGCCTTGCTCACGCCGTAGGAGAAGGCCGCGCTCTTCACCAGCGGACCGCCGAGGGTGGCGGTGAACAGCGAGGACAGCGCGGAAACGTTGCCGCTGATCGAGCGCGCGTTGGCGGTGATGCCGTCGACCCGCTCCAACTGGGTGTTGACGTGGTCGATCGTCGTGTTGGCGCCGGTGAACAACGGCTCGGAACTCTCGTGCGCCTTGCGGATCGCGATGGTCGCCTCGTCCAGCGTGCGGCTGAGCTTGACCAGCGGGATCGCCAGCAGCACGACCAGCAGCACGAACGCGCCTGCTGCGATCAGCGCGGCGATCTGCGTGGGCGTCACGTGCCCTCCCGGATGTCACAGGTCGGTCGGTGGGGTCGGTTTGCGGCTCAACACCGATGTGCTGATCGTGATCAGCCTACCGTGCACCGTTCGCGGCAGGGTGTCCGCCCGGTCGGAGCACCATCGGTCACCCGCCTGCGGTTTGCCGGTGTGGCGTTGGCCTCTGCGGCGGCCAGAGACGGCCGAGATCCTAGTTCCCGGGAACGTGTTCGTGGTATCCATGTTTGTCCCCGCCACAGGGCCTGTTGGTGCTCTCCAGACCGTCCGACGAGTTGGAGTCGCGTGTGAGCACCCCCATGACCGATGCCAGCGGTACGGCTGCCGCGGCTGGGCCGTCGCTGCCGTTGGTGCGCTCGCCCTGGCAGGCCCGCGTCGTCGATCCCGACGGGGACGACCTGCAGGTCGTCTACGCCTGGATGCACGCTCCGCACGTGGCCGCGTTCTGGCACCAGGCGTGGACCGCGCAACGCTGGGCACGCGAGATCACGGCCCTGCGGGACGGCGGTCGGCTTCCGTGTGTGGTCCTCCACGACTCCGAACCCGTCGCATACCTGGAGGCGCGCTGGGCGCGTTCCGAACGGATGGCCAAGGTCACCGAGGTCCACGAACACGACCTCGCGATCCGGCTGGCGATCGGGGACATCAGTCGCACCGGGCAGGGACTGGGTCGCCGGGTGATCGAGGCCGTCACGCGGGGCCTGTTCGAGGCCGAGCCCGGCTGCCAGCGCATTCTCGCCGACCCGGCGGTGGCCAACGAGCCGGCCGTCCGGTCGTTCACCGCCGCCGGGTTCACCACGATCGGCGAACTCGTCGAGCCGGGGCGCACCGAGGTGCTCATGGCCGCCGAGCGCGCCCGCCTCACCTGACTGGTCCCGCCTCACCTGACTGGTCCCGCCTCACGTGACTGGTCCCGTCTCACGCGACTGGCGTGGACGGCCCGGAGCCGTCCAGCACGCCGGCCGCGTTGCGGGCGGCCAGCAGCGCCATCTCGGTTCTGGTCTCCACCGTGGCCGAGCCCAGGTGCGGGATGAGCACGACGTTGTCCAGATCAAGCAGTTCGGGCTCTACCTGCGGTTCGCGCTCGAAGACGTCCAGCGCCGCTCCCGCCAGCCTCCCGGCGAGCAATGCCTTGGCCAGCGCCGACTCGTCGACCACCGGGCCCCGGCTGGTGTTGACCAGCACCGCGGACGGCTTCATGCGGGCCAGCGCGTCCTCGCCGATCAGGTGCCGGGTCTGCGGGGTGAGTGGGCAGTGCAACGACACCACATCCGACTCCGCGAGCAGCTCCTCCAGCGGCAGGTAGCGCGCGTCCAACTCGCGCTCGGTCTCGCTGGGGGCGCGGCGGCGCCCGGTGTAGGCGATGCGCATGCCGAACGCGCGGGCGCGCCGGGCGACGGCGGCCCCGATGCCGCCGAGGCCCACGATGCCGAGCGTCTTGCCCTGCAGGCCCGAGCCGAGCATGAACGCGAGGTCGAACGACCACGGCTGCCCGGAGCGGATCAGCCGCTCGCCCTCCCCGAGCCGGCGGGTGACCATCAGCAGCAGCCCCATGGTCAGGTCGGCGGTGGCGTCGACGAGCACGCCTGGCGTATTGGTGACCACGACGCCGTGCTCGGTCACAGCGTCGACATCGATGTTGTCGTAGCCGACCCCCACGTTCGCCACGACCCGCAGCTGCGGCCCGGCCGCTTCGACCAGTGTGCCGTCGATCTTGTCCTGCACGGTGCACACGACCGCGTGTGCACCGCGTACCGCGTCGAGCAGCTCAGCCTGCGATAACGGGCGATCCTGACGGTAGACCCGGACGTCTCCAGCGGCGCGCAGCACTTCCTCGGCCTGGTGCGGGATCTTCCGGGTCACGACGATGCGGTTGTCGCTCAACAGGTCAACCTCCGGGATCAACTCGGCTCTGAGCCGTCGCCGCGCACGATGCCGCGCAGCTTCGGCAGGCGTTCCCCGAGCACGCGCTCGGCTCCACGCGCGGTCGGCTGGTAGTAGTCGACGCCCACCAGCTCGTCCGGCGGATACTGCTGTGCCAGCACGCCTTCGGCCTTGCTGTGTGGGTAGCGGTATCCCTGCGCGTGGCCGAGCCGGGTCGCTCCGCTGTAGTGACCGTCGCGCAGATGGGCCGGAACGGCGCCCGCCTTGCCGGCACGCACATCCCCCAGCGCCGCGTCGATCGCGCTGATCACGGCGTTGGACTTCGGCGCGGTGGCCAGGTGCACGGTGGCCTGCGCCAGCGCCAGCCGTCCCTCGGGCATCCCGATGAACTGCACCGCTTGCGCGGCCGAAACGGCCGTCTGCAGTGCGGTCGGGTCGGCCATACCGATGTCCTCGCTGGCGTGCACGACGAGCCGCCGTGCGATGAACCGGGGGTCTTCGCCGGCTTCCACCATGCGCGCCAGGTAGTGCAACGCAGCGTCCACATCGGACCCGCGGATCGACTTGATGAACGCGCTGATGACGTCGTAGTGCTGGTCGCCGTCCCGGTCGTAACGCACCGCCGCCTTGTCCACTGTGGACTCCACGGTGGCGAGGTCGATCGCGTGGGTTTCGGTGGAACCGGCCGCCTCGGCAGCGGCCTCCAGAACGGTCAGCGCGCGGCGCGCGTCCCCACCGGCGAGGGCCACGAGGTGATCTTCAGCGTCGGAGTCCACGCGGAACGCGCCACCCAAACCCCGCTCGTCGCCGACCGCGCGGCGCACCAGCTCCCGCACGTCGTCGTCACCCAGACTGCGCAACTCCAGGACCAGTGAGCGCGACAGCAGCGGCGCGACCACGGAGAAGAACGGGTTCTCCGTCGTGGCCGCGACCAGCAGGACCGTGCGGTCCTCCACCGCTCCCAGCAGCGCGTCCTGCTGGGTCTTGGAGAAGCGGTGCACCTCGTCGATGAACAGCACGGTCGCCTCGCCGGAACGCCCGAGCCGCCGCCGCGCCTCGTCGATCACGCCGCGGACTTCCTTGACCCCGGACGACAGCGCCGACAGGGCGACGAACCGGCGCCCGGTCGCGTGCGACACCAGGCTCGCCAAGGTCGTCTTGCCGGTGCCCGGCGGGCCGTAGAGCAACACCGAGGCCGGCGCCGCGCCTTCCACCAGCCGCCGCAGGGGCGCGCCCGGCCCGAGCAGGTGGTCCTGGCCGACCACTTCGTCCAACGACCGGGGCCGCATCCGC
Organism: Pseudonocardiaceae bacterium; assembly: GCA_051984675.1. Lineage (GTDB taxonomy): Bacteria > Actinomycetota > Actinomycetes > Mycobacteriales > Pseudonocardiaceae > JBPYFK01. The sequence continues at coordinate 36,589 of JBPYFK010000117.1, forward strand.
ACCGCCAGCGGCGCGTTCTCCGCGAGCTGCTCGCCGGCGCGCTGTTCGATCTCCACTCCGAACAGCCCCTCGTCGATGTCGGTCACGCGGCCGACGCTACCCGGGGGTGCTGACAGGAGGTTATGCCGGTTGCTGAAGGTCGGCTTCGGCTTCCTCGGAGATCCCGAACGGCTCGCGTGCCGGGTCGCGGCGCTGCCACCTGGCCTTCGCACGCTCGGCCAGGTCACGCATCAGAATCCCCGTGGAGTACGGCACGAGGTCACGGCCACGCTGCCACAGCCACGGAATCCCCCTGCCGATCAGCCACATCGCGTGGTCCCAGTTGCTGTGCCGGGCGGCGTCGCGCGCGTCCAGCGGAACCGGGTGGGGGACGTGGAACCCCGCCCGTGAGATCAGGTCCGCGAACCCGGACGCGAGCATCCGGTGCCCGAGCTCGGACGGATGCAGGCGGTCCACGCTCCACGCCCTCCGGTCGTACACCCCGGGCAGGTGCCCGAGGTCAAGCACGCCTGTGCCGTGCTTGACGGCCGCCGCACCGATCACGTCGTTGAGCTGGTTCACCCTCGCGACCAGGAACCTGCGAAGTGCGCCGGGCAGCCGGAAGACCTGGGCGTGGTCGTGGAAGCGCACCGTGAGCACCAGGGCTCCCGACGCGACCAACGCTCCGAACACGGAGTCGAGGTCGGCGTACATCCGGGCCGGGTCGAAATCGGCGCGCATGGTGTCGTTCATGCCGGCCACCAGCACCACGGCGTCAGCGGCCAGCGCGACCGCCGGCGCGAGCTGGCGCTGGCGCACGTCGTGCACGCGGGCGCCAGAGGACGACAGGTTCGCCAGCCGGACCTCGCCGGGTCCGCCGAGTGCTTCCGCGAGCAACGGCCCGAACCCTCGCCATCCCCCGCCGGGGCGCGGGTCGCCTATCCCGACCGTCGTGGAATCACCCAGCGCGACCAGATCGCGCACCCTGCGTTGCCCGGAACCTGTCGCCTGGCCGGTCGCTGGCAACCGCCGCCCACGCTGGAACGACTGCGCACCCTGGACCGCCTGCCTACCCGGGAACGACTGATCAGTCTCTGCCGACTCCACTGTCACGGCGACCACCATCACCTACGCCGGCTCTATCCCGGTGATCGTGACGTGACAGCCTGCCGACGCGTTCCCCAACGATCGGTGTTAACCAGCGATCATGACCTGAACGCGGGGTAGCAGCGAAGTTCGGCGGCGTCCGATCCGTGGCGCGCGATCAGCGCGTCCGCGACGCGGGTGGCGTGGTCGGCGATCGCTTCCCGACCCGCGGCTTCGGCCTCGGCTCCGAGCCGGCTCCACCGGTCGACCAGCGCGGTGCTGCGGCGCGGCGAGGGCATGTGCGCGTCGACCGGCGTGTCCGGCTGCCCGGGGCGGGGAAGGAACCACCAGGTAGACAACCACACCCACAGCAGCTTCGCGTCGAACAGGCGGGGCATGAGCACGTCGTCGTCATCCAGCTCCGGCCACGCGCCGCACACCTCGGAGCGCCAGGTGGACAGCATCGCTTCGGAGATCCCGGCCGGGATCGAGTAGCTGCACCACGAGGACGGGAAGGGCACCTGCAGGAACGCGGCGTCCATCGCCACGTCCCGCATGCAGCCCCATTCGAAGTCCAGGAAACGGACACCGTTGCCGGTCACCAGGCTGTTGTCCGGGCAGATGTCCGACGGGCTGAACGAGCGGTACCTGCTGGACGCCAGCAGCGCCGCCGCATCGTGCGCGGCGCTGACGACCTCCTCCGGCGTCGTCACATCGAGTACGTGTTCCAGCAGCTCGGGGACGTCGGGCACGGCGCGCTTGGCGTCCTCGCCGATCGGGTCGACCCAGGACTTCGCGCCGAGCCGCCGCATCAACGCGTCGAAGTCCGGCTCCCGGCCAGCCATGGTCTTGTGCACACGGCCGAGCGCGCGAGCCCAGGACAGCAGGGCCTGCTCTGCCGCCCTGCTGTCCTCGCCGAAGAGCACGTCGGCGAGCGTGAAGCCGCGGCCGAGGTCCTCCAGCACGAGCAACCGCTCGTCCGCGCTCTGCGCGATCAGTTCCGGCCCCAGCCGGTCTTCCGGGGTCAGCGCGGTGACCAGCTGTAAGCTGGCGGCCTCGTGCGCGAACGGGTCCGACGACTCGGTGCCGGGCCGTGTTCCGTAATGTTTCAACACCAGGGTGCGGGGCATGTCGAACGGCGTTTCCGCCACCCGTACGCGGAGCACGACGGAACGGTCACTGCCCCCGAGGTCTTCGGGGTCGGCGAGGCGGACGCAGGCTCCCACCCGTTTCGCGAGCACACTCTCAGCAGTGCTGACGGTGTCGGTCGCCTCGGTACCGGCCGGAACACGGACCTCCGGGGGACCGGCGGTGATCTCCACGCTCATCGTCTCCAGACCATACTCGCACTGTGCCGGCCAAGGACGGATGTACCGGTCAAGTCGCCACATCCCGTGACGGCCCGGTCACTGCCGGCGGTCGCGTGTGTTCGCGGTCACTTCCACCATGACGGCCTCCCACGACTGCCGCGTTGCATCAGTCGAACGATCCGGTGATACCCGGTGAAAATCGTCGACACGCCCGGTCCGATCCGCATTCAGCCGGTCGAATGCCACCTCGACGGAATCGGCCAGGACCCCGTGACCAGCGGCAACATCATCCGCGGGAACAGCACACCCACCACGGCCGGTGAATGACACCGCGCTCATCGCGCTGGTACGCAGCGTTAACCCTGCTTCTCGACGAGATCGCTTCGCTCGACCGAGAGACTCCCGTGCGGCTTCCCGGTCGGTTTGGCGTCGACGCCCGCCTCCTTGCGTTGCTCTACCGTGATCGGTGCGGGAGCGCCGGTCAGCGGGTCGAGCCCGCCGCCGCTCTTCGGGAAGGCGATGACGTCGCGCAACGACTCCGCGCCGGTCAGCAGCATGCAGATCCGGTCCCAGCCGAACGCGATGCCGCCGTGCGGCGGCGGACCGTACTTGAACGCCTCCAGCAGGAAGCCGAACTTGTCCTGGGCCTCCTCGTCGGAGATCCCGAGCAGGTTGAACACCCGTTGCTGCACGTCGCTGCGGTGAATACGGATCGAGCCGCCGCCGATCTCGTGCCCGTTGCAGACCACGTCGTAGGCCCAGGCCAGCGCGTTCTCCGGGTCCTGGTCGAAGCTGTCGATCCACTCGGCGGCCGGCGAGGTGAACGGGTGGTGCACGGCGGTCCACCGGCCGCTGCCCACCGCGACGTCCTCGCTCTCGGCCGTCGACTCGAACAGGGGTGCGTCCACGACCCACAGGAACGACCACGCGTCGTGGTCGATCAGGCCGCAGACGTCGCCGATCTCCAGACGCGCGGCGCCGAGCAGCGCCCGCGCCGGGTTGCGCTCGCCGGCGGCGAAGAAGACGCAGTCACCGGGCTCGGCACCGGCGGCTTTGGCCAGCCCTTCCCGCTCGGACTCCGAAAGGTTCTTGGCGACCGGCCCGGACAACGTGCCGTCCTGACCCACCAGGACGTAGGCCAGTCCCTTGTGCCCGCGCTGCTTGGCCCACTCCTGCCAGGCGTCGAGCTGCCGGCGCGGCTGGTCCGCTCCGCCGGGCATGACGACCGCTCCGACGTAGGGCGCCTGGAACACCCGGAACGGCGTGTCCCGGAAGTAGTCGGTGAGTTCCGTCAGCTCCACACCGAAGCGCAGGTCCGGCTTGTCCGTGCCGTAGCGGGCCATCGCGTCGGCGTAGGTCATGCGCGTGAACGGGCGCGGGATCTCGTGGTCGGCGAGCTGCTTCCACAGCGCGCCGAGGATCGCCTCGCCGAGTTCGATCACGTCGTCCTGCTCGACGAAGCTCATCTCGATGTCGAGCTGGGTGAACTCGGGTTGCCGGTCAGCGCGGAAGTCCTCGTCGCGGTAGCAGCGCGCGATCTGGAAGTAACGCTCCACCCCGCCGACCATGAGCAGCTGCTTGAACAGCTGCGGCGACTGCGGCAGCGCGTACCAGTTGCCCGGCTGCAGCCGGGCGGGGATCAGGAAGTCCCGCGCGCCTTCCGGCGTCGAGCGGGTCATGGTCGGTGTCTCGACCTCGACGAACTCGCGGTCGAACAGCACCTGCCGGGCGATCCGGTTGGCCTCGCTGCGCAGGCGGATGGCCTGGGCCTGCCCGCCGCGCCGGAGGTCGAGATAGCGGTGCCGGAGCCGGACCTCCTCCCCGACCTCCAGGTGCTCGTCCAGCGGGAACGGCAGCGGCGCCGCCTCGGACAGCACGTCGAGCTCGGTCGCGGTCACCTCGATGTAGCCGGTGCCGATTTCCGGGTTCTCGTTGCCCTCGGGGCGGCGAACGACGGTCCCCACGACCCGAACGCAGAACTCCGCACGCAGCCGGTGGGCGCGCTCGGCCATCTCGCCCTCACGGAAGACGACCTGCGCGACACCCGACGCGTCCCGGAGATCGATGAAGATCACCCCACCGTGATCGCGACGGCGCGCCACCCACCCGGTCAGGGTGACGGTCTGCCCGGCGTGCTCGGCTCGGAGCGATCCGGCCTGGTGCGTGCGCATCACGGGTACTGAATCTCCTCTGCGAACGTGATCGGATGGTCGTGCTGTTCGGAGGACTCCCAGGCTAGCCAACCGACCATGCACCGACGCCACCAGGTTTCCCGTTTCCGTGCTCGGGACTACCCGGCGGACGGCGTCACAGCAGGCTCAGTTGCCGGGGTAGCTGTGGGACCGTCTCTGAAGTCTCAGCTTCGACATCTCGGACGTTCCTCGCCGTGCGTTGGCCCAGGCCGTGACGTCTCTTGGCCTCCTCGACGCGCGCCAGCACGTCGCGCTGGTACGACCGGGGCGCGTAGGACCGCTCGCCGTACAACCGCCCGTACAACGGCACCAGATGCGGGTGTTCCCGCTGCAACCAGGCCCGGTACCACTCGCGCGCGCCCGGGCGAAGGTGCAGCACGATCGGGGTCAGGTTCGAAGCGCCCGCCGCGCTGATCGCGGCCACCGTCTCGTCGATCTGCTCCGGCGCGTCACTGAGCCCCGGCAGGATCGGCGCCATCAGCACCGAACAGCCGATGCCCGCCTCCGCGAACCTTCGCACCACCTCCAGCCGCCGGCGCGGTGCCGGCGTCCCGGGCTCCACGGTCCGCCACAGCCACTCGTCCACCGATCCGACCGAGACCGCGATCGACACGTCGGCGCGCTCGGCCGCCTCGACGATCAGGTCCAGGTCGCGCAGGATCAGCGTGCCCTTGGTCAGGATCGAGAACGGGTTCGCATGATCGCGAAGGGCCGCGAGAATCTCCCGCATCAGCCGATAGCGCCCTTCGGCACGCTGGTACGGATCGGTGTTGGTGCCCATGGCGATCGGCTCGCCGGTCCACTTCGGACTCGACAGCTCGCGCCGCAGCAACTCACCGGCGTTGGTCTTCACAACGATCTTGCTGTCGAAGTCATGGCCGGTGTCGAGGTTGAGGTACTCGTGCGTTCGCCGCGCGAAGCAGTACACGCAGGCGTGCGAGCAGCCCCGGTACGGGTTGATGGTCCAGCGGAACGGGACCTGCGACTCCCCCGGCACCCGGTTGATGATCGACTTCGCCTGGATCTCGATCGCGAGCGCGTCCTCGATCCCGGCCTCGACCGGGCCCGGACCCGGCTGCGCCAGCCCGGCCCGCCCCGTCCCGCGAGCGCTCTGCTCCGCGACCGCCAGGTCGAGGGGCAGAACTCCCTCGACCATGGCGTCGCCGCTGACCCGCTGCCGTTCCCATCGCACGGGTCCATTCGAACATTTATTCGGTGAAGCTGTCCAGCAGGGCTCCCCTATCGAGGGACAGGCGACCTTCAGGCCACCTGCAGCTCGACCACGATGTTGCCCCGGACCGCGTTCGAGTACGGGCAGACCTGGTCGGCTTCCTTGACCAGCCGCTGCGCCTCGTCGCGCTCCAAGCCCGGCAGGCCGACCCGCAGAACGACGCTCAACTCGAACCCACCCGCGTCGTTCTTGCCGATGCCGACCTGCGCGCTCACCGAGGAGTCCCGCAGCTCGACCTTGTTGCGCCGCGCGACCACGCCCAGAGCGCCGTGAAAGCAAGCGGCGTAGCCCGCCGCGAACAGCTGCTCCGGGTTGGTGGCCGCGGCACCTGAGCCGCCCATTTCCGCGGGCACGGCCAGCTCGACGTCCAGGACGCCGTCTGACGACCGGGCGCGCCCGTTCCGGCCCTCCCCGGTGGCGGTGGCTTCGGCGGTGTACAGCGTTGCCATGGCAAGCACTCCATTCTCGTCCGTGTCGGCGAGCGCGATGCTATGCGGAATTTATATTGTGCGCAAGTCAATTGTGGGCAACCGAATTGCCATGCGGCGCCTACCAGCGGGATTCAGGGCTGCTCAGTCCAAGGTGGTGACGAAATGAGCGACGGTGTCCGGGCTCAACGTCTGCGTCACCCGCCGCTTCGGAACCTGCGACGCCAAGCGGTACAGCGGGCGCTGCGCCGCCCCCACGCTTCGGGCCTCCGCACGCAGCTGCGCGACCAGCAGCTCGGAAAGCACCAGAGCACGGGTATCGCCCGAGGCCGCCAGCGCGTCAGCCAACCGGCGCAGGGCGTACACGCCGAGTTCGCGACCACCCGCGCCCGCGTACATCGCCAGCGGGACGGTGAGGGTCGACCCCTTGGGAGGCCCGCCGGCAAGCAGGCTGATCGTGCACATTCCCCGCATGTCGGTGACCAGGATGTCCAGGCTCCGCGCCGAGCCAAGGTCGACCACGCGGGTCCCGAGCGCTCGGGCAGCCACTCGCGTGCCGCTCAGCCAGTAGGTCTTGCGGGCCTCGCTGTAGGCCAGCAGAAGGAGCGGACCAGCCACGATCACCGTCGTCGCGACGAAGGCCGGAATACCGAACCCCTGCATTCCGGCGAGCGCGCCCACGACAATGCCCAGCACGACCCCGGTGATCAGCGCCGCGATCGCGAACAGGCGCGCCCTCGCGCGAACGGCGGCCGGGTCCAGAAGATCCAAAGAGACCTCACCGGACCCGCCCTTGTTCGCTCCAGACGAGCCTTCACCCTCGGAGGCTTGGTATTCGGCGTCCATCACTGGTTCCGGTTGGCCAGGGCGGTACGGACCTCGGTGACGATCGCGTCCAGCGGCAGTGACCGCTGTTCCCCGGTGGCGAGCTCCTTGAGCTGCGCGGCGCCCTCGGCGAGGTCCCGCTCGCCGAGCACCAGCGCGAACCGGGCACCGGAGCGGTCGGCGGCTTTCATCGCGCCCTTGAGGCCCTTGCCGCCGTAGGCCATGTCCACCCGCACACCGTCGTCCCGCAGTGCCGCGGCAGCCGCCACCAGGCGCGCCTTCGCGGTCTCGCCGAGCGGCACGCAGTAGACGTCGCAACGCGCCTGGTCGCCGACGGACAACCCCTCCGCCTGGCAGGCCAGCACGGTGCGGTCAACGCCGAGACCGAAGCCGACGCCGGACAGTTCGGCGCCGCCGAGTTCAGCCATCAGCCCGTCATACCGGCCGCCACCGCCGATGCCGGACTGCGCGCCAAGGCCGTCGTGCACGAACTCGAACGTGGTCTTCGTGTAATAGTCCAGCCCGCGGACCAGGCGTGGGTTCTCGGTGAACGACACGCCCAGGTCCCGCAGGTGAGCCTTGACCTGCTCGTAGTGCTCTTTGCTCTCCGCCGAGAGGTGGTCGACCATCAACGGCGCGTCTTCGAGCATCGTCACGACCTCGGGCCGCTTGTCGTCCAGCACCCGCAACGGGTTCAGCTCCGCCCGACGCCGGGTGTCGTCGTCCAGCGGGAGCTTGGCGAGGAACTCGGCCAGTTTGGCGCGGTAGGCCGGACGGCAGGAGCTGTCCCCCAGCGAGGTGATCTCGATGCGGTGCCCGGTCAGCCCGAGCCGCCGGTACCCCTCGTCGGCGATGGCGATCACCTCTGCGTCCAGCGCCGGGTCGTCCACACCGATGGCCTCCACCCCGACCTGCTGCAACTGCCGGTAGCGGCCAGCCTGCGGCCGCTCGTACCGGAAGAACGCGCCGCCGTAGTACAGCTTCACCGGTAGTTGGCCCCGGTCGAGCCCGTGCTCGATCACCGCGCGCATCACGCCGGCCGTGCCCTCCGGGCGCAGCGTCACCGACCGCCCACCACGGTCGGCGAAGGTGTACATCTCCTTGCTGACGACGTCGGTGGATTCGCCGACGCCGCGCGCGAACAGCGCGGTGTCCTCGAACACCGGCAGCTCGACGTAGCCGTAACCGGCACGGCGGGCGGCGTCCGCGAGGGTGTCGCGAACCGCGAGGAAGGTGGCGGAGTCCGGCGGGCAGTAGTCCGGGATTCCCTTGGGGGCGCTGAAAGTACTCATCAGTGTCGGTCTTCAGTCCTTGTCACGGGGCCGAGCTCGCGTCGCGTTCGGTCTCCCCCAGATCCTGCAGGAACGGGTTTCCCGCGCGCTCGCGCCCGATGGTGGTGGTCGGTCCGTGGCCCGGCAGGACCACAGTGGCGTCGTCCTGCGTGAGCAGCTTCGTCCGCAGGGTCGTCAGCATCCGCTGGTGGTCGCCGCCGGGCAGGTCGGTGCGGCCGATCGCGCCCGCGAACAGGGTGTCGCCGGTGAGCAGTAACCGGCCGCCCTCGTCGGTCGCGACTCCGAACAGCATCGACCCGGCGGTATGGCCGGGGCTGTGGATGACCTCGATTCGGATACCGGCCAGCTCCAGGTCAGCGCCGCCGTCGAGCGTGCGCACATCCGAAGGCGCGTTCATGGTCAGCATCTCACCCAGCAGCTGCCGCCCCTGCGGTCCGAGTGCCGCACCGGGGTCGGCCAGCATGAACTCGTCGTCCGGGTGAATCCACACGGGCACACCGTAAGTGTGGCTGACCTCGGCGGCCGAGAAGACGTGGTCGAAGTGGCCGTGCGTGAGCAGCACCCCGGCAGGCGAAAGCTGATGCTTGCGCAGCTGGCCGTCGAGGGCCTCCACGGCGTCCTGACCAGGATCGACGACAACGCACGGCTGTCCCTCGCCGCTGGCGATCAGATAGCAGTTCGCCTGCAACGGTCCGGCGGGAAACCCGACCACGAGCACGGGTACGACCTCTCGTTTCTGCCCAGTTAGTTCTGGCCCAACGGTTAACAGCCTAACGATGACGGTTGCGCGCTCTCCGCCGAACCCGCGCAACTAAACTCCTGTCAAACAACATCATCATCGAGACGGGGAGGGGAGCAGGTGCCGAGCAACGAGCAGCGCCGCGCGGCGGCCAAGCGCAAGCTGGAACGCCAGCTCGCGCGCCAAGTGGAACGGGCCAAGCGCCGGCGATTGATCACCCTGGGCAGCGTCGTGGTGGCGATCCTCGTGGTGATCGGCGGCGTGTTCTACTTCACACACGATTCCGCGCAGGCACCTGCGGCCCAGGCCAGCAACCAGCCGAAACCGGTGACGACCGGCGGCCCGTGCGGCTACGTCAAGTCGCCCGAGCCCGCGTCGAAGCCGGTCGGCCTGCCACCGGACCCGAACCCGACGCCGACGACGGGCACGGTCGGGGTCTCGCTGGCGACCAGCCAGGGCGCTGTCGGCCTGTCCCTGGACCGCACCGCCGCCCCGTGCACCGTCCAGAGCTTCGCGCACCTGGTGACCTCCCACTACTACGACGGCACCCCCTGCCATCGGCTCACCACCGGCGATGGCCTCAAGGTCCTTCAGTGCGGCGATCCGACCGGCCAGGGTTCCGGCGGGCCTGGCTACACGATCAAGGACGAGCCTCCGAAGGACCTGCGTCCCGCCCCAGCCCCGTACGGCCAGGGAGGCGCCCGCGTCTACCCGCGCGGAACGCTGGCGATGGCGAAAACGCAGCAACCCAACAGCGGCGGCAGCCAGTTCTTCATGGTGTACCAGGACAGCTACCTCCCGCCCCAGTACACCGCGTTCGGCCGGATCGACGACGCCGGGCTGTCGGTGCTGGACAAGGTCGCGGCTGCCGGAGCGCAACCGACCATGGGCGAAGGCGATGGCTCGCCGAACCTCCCGATGCGCATCGACCAGGCGACGATCGCGAGCTGAGCGCCCCTTGAAGCGGCGAAGCCGCTTGAACCCCGCCCGCAACTCGCACCGCCGCGGGTTCTCAGTCGTCGTCTGGCGATGGCCCGGGGTACGGGGTGTCCCCGTACTGACACAGCACCGACGTGATGTAGTGACCTACCTGATGTGGGTGATCCCGGAGCCAGGCGACGACTGAGGTTCCGCTAAGCGACCATCTACTCCGCCCAGCCGACACCTGATCAACCCGCCGAAGTCACGCGGTAGACGTCGTATACGCCTTCGATGCCGCGCACTGCCTTCAGCACATGGCCGAGGTGTTTCGGGTCGCCCATCTCGAACGAGAACCGGCTGACCGCGACCCGGTCCTTGGAGGTGGTGACGGACGCGGACAGGATGTTGACCTTCTCGTCCGCCAGAACCTTCGTGACGTCGGACAGCAGCCGGTGCCGGTCCAGCGCCTCCACCTGGATCGCGACCAGGAACACCGACGACGCTGATGGCGCCCAGTACACCTCGACCAGCCGTTCCGGGGACTCGCGCAGGCTGCCGGCGTTGGTGCAGTCCGTCCGGTGCACGCTGACGTAGCCGTTGCGCGTGACGAACCCGAGGATGTCATCGCCTGGCACGGGGGTGCAGCAGCGGGCGAGCTTGGACCACACGTTCTCGGCGTCCTTGACGACGATGCCGGAGTCCGCGCTGGTGCGGCGGCGCTGCAAGGTGGACGGCGTCGAGCGCTCGGCAACCTCGTCCTCGGCCTGCTCGACCCCGCCGAGCATGGACATCAGCTTCTGCACCAGGTGCTGCGCCGAGACCTGGTTCTCCCCGACCGCCGCGTACAGCGCGGTCACGTCGACGTAGCGGAGGTCCTTCGCGACCACCGCCAGCGAGTCGGCCGACACCAGCCGCTGCACCGGCAGCCCGACCCGGCGGACCTCCCGGGCGATGGCCTCCTTGCCGGCTTCGATCGCCTCTTCCCGGCGCTCCTTGGCGAACCACTGCTTGATCTTGGTCTTCGCCCGGGGGGAAGCCACGAAGGACAGCCAGTCCCGGCTCGGCCCGGCACCCTCGGCCTTCGAGGTGAAGATCTCGACGACCTCGCCGTTCTCCAGCTTGCGCTCCAGCGCCACCAGCCGGCCGTTGACCCGCGCGCCGATACAGCGGTGGCCGACTTCGGTGTGCACGGCGTAGGCGAAGTCCACCGGGGTCGAGCCCGACGGCAACGTGATCACGTCGCCTTTCGGGGTGAAGACGAAGATCTCCCGGGTCGCCAGGTCGTAGCGCAGGGACTCCAGGAACTCGCCCGGGTCCGCGGCCTCCCGCTGCCAGTCGAGCAGTTGGCGCATCCACGCCATCTCGTCGACCTCGACGGCGCCCTTGCCGGACCGTCCGTTGAGCCCCCTGGACTCCTTGTATCTCCAGTGCGCCGCGATGCCGTACTCAGCGGTGCGGTGCATGTCGTGGGTGCGGATCTGCACTTCCAGCGGCTTACCGTCCGGGCCGATCACCGTGGTGTGCAGCGACTGGTAGACGCCGAACCGGGGTTGGGCGATGTAGTCCTTGAAGCGTCCGGGCATCGGTTGCCACAGCGCGTGCACGACGCCCATGGCCGCGTAGCAGTCCCGCACCTCGTCCACCAGGAGGCGCACACCGACGAGGTCGTGGATGTCGTCGAAATCCCGACCGCGCACGATCATCTTCTGGTGGATCGAGTAGTAGTGCTTCGGCCGACCCTCCACCTTGGCGTTCAGCCGCGAGGTGCTGAGCTGGGCGGACAGCTCGTCGATGACGGTCCGCAGGTAGGTGTCCCGGGACGGCGCGCGGTTGGCCACGAGCCGCACGATCTCGTCGTACTTCTTGGGCTGCAGGATCGCGAACGCGAGGTCCTCCAGCTCCCACTTGATCGTGGCCATGCCCAGCCGGTGCGCCAGCGGTGCGAGGACCTCCAGGGTTTCCCGCGCCTTGCGGGCCTGCTTCTCCGGGGGCAGGAACCGCATGGTGCGCATGTTGTGCAGCCGGTCCGCGAGCTTGATCACCAGCACTCGGGGGTCCCGGGCCATCGCGATGACCATCTTGCGGATGGTCTCGGCCTCGGCCGCCGCTCCGAGCTTCACCTTGTCCAGCTTGGTGACGCCGTCGACCAGATGAGCGACCTCGTCACCGAAGTCGGTGCGCAGCTTGTCCAGTGAGTAGTCGGTGTCCTCCACCGTGTCGTGCAGCAGCGCGGCGACCAGCGTCGTGGTGTCCATCCCGAGTTCGGCGAGGATGGTCGCCACGGCCAGCGGGTGCGTGATGTACGGGTCGCCGGACTTGCGCTGCTGGTGAGCGTGCTTCTCTTCAGCGATGTCGTAGGCGCGTTGCAACAGGGCGAGGTCGGCCTGCGGGTGAAGCTCGCGGTGCACCGCGGCCAGCGGTTCGAGGACCTGCTTGATCTGCGCGGGACGTTGCGCGGTGATGCGCCGTGCCAGCCGGGCCCGCACCCGCCGGGTGGCCGAAGCGGCTCGCGGCTGCTGCGGCCCCGGGTCGGCTGGGGACTCGACGTGGTGTTGGCTCACCGCACGCTCCCGGGCTGAAGGCGACTGGCTGCTCGTCCGAACATCCCGGGTCGAGTTGCGACCCGGGCATTGAGAATAACGCTGTTCGGGCAGCCAACCTTCCCGGGTAGCCGCACGGGGAGCCGAGCGGCGGTTCACAGGCTGTGAGTCGCCCGCCCTGTTCAGCCCGACCGATCACCCGGCCCGGGGAACTCGCGAAGCGTCACCGCCGTTTCTTGCCGCTGGGCCGACCGCCCTTCGCGGAAGGTCGGGCCGCTGCCTTGCCTCGCCGCCCGCTCGCTCCCGAGCGTGCCGGCGCGCTCCCGGCGGTCGCCATCGCGGACGTGGACTCGCTGGCCCCCGTCTCGGGCGCGGCTGCCTCGCTGGTGGACGTCTCGGGGTGGTGGTTCTGCTTCTCCCGGCGCTGGTACACCTTCTGCTCGTGTGCGCGGTACTTCGGATCGCGCATCTTGAGGTCCACCAACAGCGGCGTGGCCAGCACGATCGACGACAACGTGCCCGCCAGGATGCCGGTGACCTGCACCAGCCCGAGGTCCTCCAGCACGCCGACGCCCAGCAGGCCGGCGCCGACGGTCAGCAGCCCCAGCACCGGCAGCAACGCGATCAACGACGTGTTGATCGACCGCATGAGGGTCTGGTTGATCGCCAGGTTGGCCGCCTCCGGGTACGTGCGCCGGGTCACTCCGAGCAGGCCGCGGGTGTTCTCCTTGACCTTGTCGAAGACCACCACCGTGTCGTACAGGGAGAACCCGAGGATGGTGAGCAGGCCGATGATCGTGCTCGGGGTGACCTCGAAGCCGACCAGCGAGTAGACACCAGCCGTGATCAGGATGTCGTGCCCCAGCGTGATCAGCGCGGCGACGGCCATCCAGCGCTCGAAGTAGAACGCCAGGAACGCGGTGACGAGCACGAGGAACACGCCGAGGCCGATCAGGGCCTGCCGGGTGATCTCCCCGCCCCAGGTTCCGCTGACGGCGCTGTCACTGATCGCTTGCTGGCTCGGCTTGCCTCCCGCACCGAGCGGCTGCAGGTCCTGGAACAGGGCCGTCTCAGCGTTGCCGGTCTGGGCGGTGGTCAGCGAGCGGCTGTGGATCAGCAGGGTCTGGGCGTTGCCGCTGCCCACGATCTGCACCGTCTCCGGCGCCTGCCCGACCGCGCGGGTGAAGGACTGCTGCGCCGCCTGCGTCGAGATCGACCCATGCGCGCCGACCGACGGCAGCTGGATCTGGGTCCCGCCCTCGAAGTCGATGCCGAAGTTGAAGCCCCGAATGCCGATCGACGCCGCGCAGATCAGCGCCAGCACGCCGAGCACCAGGTAGAGACGCTTGCGCTTGCCGATGATGTCGAACGCGCCGGTTCCGGTGTAGAGGCGTTGCAGGAAACCGCCGCCCGACACCGTGACGCCCTCGTCCACGTCGTTGTTCATCTCCGCGTGATCCCGGCTCACCACGTCACGCCTCCTTCACGGCTGCGGTCGAGGAAGCCCGCTTGCGCGCGGCCCGTTGCTGCGCGGCCAACCGCTGGACCGCCCCCAGCCCGGACATCGACGGCTTGGACAGGAACTTGTTCTGCGAGGCGATAGCCACCAGCGGGTGAGTCACCAGGAAGACCACGACCAGGTCCAGCACGGTGGACATCCCGAGCGTGAAGGCGAAGCCCCGCACCTCGCCGACGGCGAGGATGTAGAGCACGGCGGCACACATGAAGCTCACGGTGTCCGCGGACAGGATCGTGCGCCGCGCCCGCACCCAGGCCCTGGGCACCGCCGACCGGAAGGTTCTCCCCACCCGTATCTCGTCCTTCAGCCGCTCGAAGAACACGACGAAGGAGTCCGCGGTGATGCCGATCGCCACGATGAACCCGGCGACCCCGGCCAGGTCCAGGGTGAACCCGACCCACCGGCCGAGTAGGACGAGGACCGCGTAGACCAGCAAGCCGGACAGGCCCAGGGACAGGATCGTCAGCACGCCCAGCGCCCGGTAGTAGGCCAGGCAGTACAGCGCGACCAGCAGCAGACCCAGGCCACCCGCGATCAGGCCCGCCTGCAGGGACGCGAGTCCCAGCGTCGGCGAGATCGTCTGCGCCTGGGACTGGTCGAACGCCAGTGGCAGCGACCCGTACTTGAGGATGTTGGCGAGGTCGGTCGCGCTCTGCTGGTTGAAGCTCCCGGAGATGCTGGTGGTCCCGCCGAGGATCGGCTGGTTGATGACCGGCGCCGAGACCACTGAGCCGTCCAGCGTGAACGCCGCCAACTGGCCCACGTTCGCGCTGGTGAAGTCCGCCCAGGTCTTCGCGCCGTCCGACTTGAACTGGAGGTTGATGGACCAACCCGGGTTCTGCTGGCCCGGCGGCTGGACGTTGGCGCTCTGGATTTCCTTACCGGGCAGCAGCACCGGTTCGAGGATGTACTTCTGGGTGCCCTGCTGGTTGCAGGCGACGAGCGGGAGCCTGGGGTCGTCGTTACCGCGCAACGGGTCTTCGCTGGTGCAGTTGAGCTGCTGCAGCGCTTGCCGCTGGACCCCCGGATCGGTGCTCTGGCGGGCGCTCTTGGCCGCCGCGATCGCCGCGGCCTGCTGGGCCGGGGTCGTCGGCGGCGGCGGAGCCGGCGGCTTGGCGCCCGGCGGCACCGGCGCGGTCGCGTTCGGCACGACCTTGCGTATGTTCAGCTCGGCGGTCTGCCCGAGCTGCTTGGCCTGCGCGCCACCCGCGCCGGGGACGGTGATGACCAGGTTCTGACCGTCCTGGGAGACCTCGGAACCGCTGATCCCCATGCCGTTGACCCGGGTCTCGATGATCTGCCGGGCCTGGTTGAGGGAGTCCTGGGCGGGCGGTGCGCCGTTGGGGGTCCGCGCGGTCAGCGTGACCCGGGTTCCGCCCTGGAGATCGATCCCGAGCTTGGGCGTCGGCTTGCCGTCGCCGGTGAGGAACACCAGCGCGTACAGCGCGACGACGATCAAGGCGAAGATCGCGAGGTAACGCCCTGGGCGGATCTGCCCAGCCGGTGGTGCCACGTTGCGTCCGTCTCCTCAGGTCTGCGTCAGCGGGTTGGCCGCAACGAACCGGAAGGTGATCACGGCGTTGCGCCCTCACCTAGTGTGACAGGCGGGGTGAGGGCGCAAGCGCACGGGATCGCCACTGGCCGTCGACCGGGGTGCACCGACGGTAGTGGGAAACTACTCGTCGAGGGCCTTGACCTCGGTCTTCTTGGCCTCGCCGGCTTCGGTCTTGGTCTCGGCCTCGGTCTCGGCCTCGGTCTCGTCCGAGTCGATCTCGTCGTCTTCGACGTCGGAGTCGTCCTCGTCGGTCTCGGGCTTGACGCGCTCGCGGACCGCCGCCATCAGCCAGCTGGTGGTAATACCCGGGGCGATCTCCAACTCGATTGAGTCGTCGTTGAGGCCCACGACGGTGCCAAAGAGACCCGAAGTGGTCATCACCCGGTCACCGACCGTGAGCGACTTCTGCATCTGCTGCTGCTCTTGGGCAGCGCGCTTCTGCTTACGCATCTGAAGGAACAGCGGCACCGCGAGCAGCGCGATGAGCACTGGGAAGATCAGGGATTGCATCTTGCTCCATTCGGCGGACGCCGTGGGCCCGAAAGGACGCCCACAGGGCAGCTACGTCCGAATTGTTCGGTTACGAAGGCCAGTGTGCCAGCAACGTCGCAGGTCTCGACAGCTCCAATGGCGACTTGGAGAGTCGCCACGCCCGCCAGTTGCCGGTGGCGGAGTTTAGAGCATGGGCAATCACGTTGGAGTTCCGCGTGGATCAGTGATGTATCTCATTACCCAGAGTGTCGCACGATCACTGATCGTATTCGCCCGCCGGCTCGTCGAGCGGCTGCACGGCGCCGTCGAGCTGAACGGCGTTGTCGAACAGTCCCGGCATCCTGGCCCCGTCGGCTCGCGCTGGGGTCAGGCCCAGGTGTTGCCAGGCTGCCGGGGTCGCGACCCGACCCCGGGGGGTGCGGGCCAGCATGCCCGCACGGACGAGATAGGGCTCGACGACCTCCTCCACCGTGCTTGGCTCCTCCCCCACGGCCACCGCCAGCGTCGACACGCCCACGGGTCCGCCTTTGAACGACCGCACCAGTGCCCCGAGGACGGCACGGTCCAACCGGTCCAGTCCGACCTCGTCCACGTCGTAGACCTGCAACGCCGCGCGGGCGACGTCCCGGGTGACCGCGCCGTCCGAGCGGACCTCGGCGTAGTCGCGGACCCGTCGCAGCAGCCGGTTCGCGATCCGCGGCGTGCCGCGCGAGCGCCGGGCGATCTCCTCGGCGCCATCCGGCCGCAGGTCCACGCCCAGGATTCCGGCGGACCGGCGGATCACCTGCTCCAACTCGTCCGGCTGGTAGAACTCCATGTGGGCGGTGAACCCGAAGCGGTCCCGCAGCGGCCCGGTCAGGGACCCGGACCGGGTGGTCGCTCCGACCATGGTGAACGGGGCGATCTCCAGCGGAATGCTGGTCGCGCCCGGCCCCTTGCCGACCACGACGTCGACCCGGTAGTCCTCCATCGCCAGGTACAGCATCTCTTCGGCGGCCCGGGCGATGCGGTGGATCTCGTCGATGAACAGCACGTCGCCCTCAGCGAGGTTGGACAGCATCGCCGCCAGGTCACCGGGGCGTTCCAGGGCGGGACCCGACGTCACCCGGATCGAGGCACCCAACTCGGAGGCGATGATCATCGACAGGCTGGTCTTGCCCAGCCCGGGAGGTCCCGAGAACAGCACGTGGTCGGGTTGCTGACCGCGCTGCAGGGCACCTCGCAGCATCAGTTCGAGTTGCTCGCGCACCCGTGCCTGCCCGACGAACTCGGACAGCCGCCGAGGCCGCAGGCTCGCCTCGACCTCCTGCTCGGTCGTCACCTGATGTGGCGAGAGCTGGGGACTTCGGTCGTCGCGCCTCGCGCCCTCCGCGTCGCTCACTTCGGCCCCAATGCCGCCAGCGCCTTGCGCAGCACCGTCGCCGTGTCGCTGCCCGCCGTACCGTTCTCGGCGAGTACCGCCTGCACACCCTGCTCGGCCTGTTTCGTCGAGAACCCGAGGCCGACCAGCGCTTCGGCGACCTCGTTGCGCACGCGGCTGTCGGTCGCCGGCGCCGGCGCACCGCCGGTGGACGTCCCGCCGAGCGCGCTCACCTTGTCCCGCAACTCCAGCACCAGTCGTTCCGCGCTCTTCTTGCCGATGCCGGGAACCTGGGTCAGTACGGCGAGGTCGCCGTCCGCCAGCGCGCCGCACAGTTGGTCCGGTTGCAGCACGGCGAGGGTGGCCAGAGCCAGTCTCGGCCCCACCCCGGAAGCCGTCTGGAGCAGGTCGAACAGCTCGCGCGCTTCCGCGTCCGCGAACCCGTACAGGGTCAGGGAGTCCTCCCGGACCACCAGAGAGGTCGCGAGCTTGGCTTCCTCGCCACGGCGTAGCCCGGCGAGCGTCGTCGGGGTCGCGTACACCGCGAAGCCCACGCCGCCGACCTCGACCACGGCGTGGTCGAGTCCGACGGACAGCACGGTCCCGCGTACCGAAGCGATCATCCTCTCGATCCTCCTGCCTGCCTCGCCTTGGCCGCCTCAGCCAGCCGTGCCCGGTGGTTGCGGGCCAGTTCCGCCGCCCTGGCTTCGGCCTGCGCCAGCCTCCCGGCCATCGGTGCGCGCCAGAGATGGCAGACGGCCAGTGCGAGCGCGTCCGCAGCGTCGGCGGGCCTGGGCGCGGTGCTCAGACCGAGCAGCTTGGTGATCATCATGGTGACCTGCCGCTTGTCCGCGCGTCCCGAGCCGCTGATCGCCGCCTTCACCTCGCTGGGGGTGTGGAACGCGACCGGCACGTCGCGGCGTGCCGCCCCCAGCGCCACCACGCCAGAGACTTGGGCCGTGCCCATCACGGTGCGCACGTTGTGCTGGCTGAACACGCGCTCGATCGCGACCACGTCGGGCTGGTGCAGCCGCATCCATTCCTCGACCGCGTCCGCGATGGTCAGCAGGCGGTCGGCCAGCTCGGCGTCAGCAGGCGTGCGCACGACGTCCACCGCGACGCACCGCACGCTGCGACCGCGCCCGCCGTCGACCACGCCGATCCCGCAGCGGGTCAGGCCGGGGTCGACTCCGAGCACGCGCACGCCGCTATCCTCTCCCAGATCAACTCGCGAACAACCGTTCGAACTCTAACGTGCGCGAGCCGGGTCGGTATGCAGCGACACGGCAGCCCGGGAGATCAGGGGCCGTCAACGCCGGGTGTCCAGCTCTCCGGTCGGCCCGAATCGCTGAGCAACGGCTGGAAGTCGGCGAATCCGGCCGGGGCGTCCGGGTACCAGGAGAACTTCCCCTCAGGGGTGGGCAGAACGAGCTGCACCGCGGGGAAGTTCGCGTCGGGATAGACGAGCATGGCACTGCCGAAGAACTCGGCGTAGTACCCCTTGGCGACCTTCTCAAAGGTGACGGCGCTTTCCGCGACGAAGCCCTCGTAGAGCTCCCCCGGCTTGAAGTGCTCGCCGGCCCCGACTCGCCGCACGTACGTGTTGACGACCTCGTGCGCGACGTCGCGCGCCAGCCCGATCACCACGACCTCGGGCGCGCCGAAGCGCCGCCAGGCCCCCACGGAGAACGCGAACGGCGCCCGGTTCCCGTCGCCAGCGACGTGCAGTACCCCCGCGCCGTACTGCTCAGCGGTGCGTAGCAGCCAGGCGCGCAGCTCCTTGTCTCGGACATCCTCGATGTGGACCACTCGGCCATTCTGCCTCAGACTTCACCCAATTGGGTGTATATCGTTATGCCGCGCACCTGGAGCCAGCCGGGACCACAGTGCGGGTAGAAAGCCTCTGGCCTCCCGTCGGCGGGGAGAAACGATGGTCACGTCGGGGGAAAGCCAGGGAGTGGATCATGACTACGCAGCACGCACAGATCGTCGAATCCCGCGCCTTCGCTGAGCCGGATGAGGTCCGCGAGTTCGACCACGGCTATGGCGAGGTGCTCCACATGGCCGGCGGCACGATCGGGCGCCTGACGTTGCATCCGGGCTGGCAGTGGAGTCGCCACGTGCGGCCGATCACCGGGACCGAATGGTGCGAGGCGCCGCACTTCCAGTATCACGTCGCCGGAACGCTGCACTTCCTGATGTCCGACGGCAGCGAGTTCGAGGCGGGGCCTGGTTCGGTCAGCTCGCTCCCGCAAGGCCACGACGCGTGGGTCGTCGGTGACGAGGACGTCGTCCTCGTGGACTGGTACGGCGCCAGCGACTACGCGAAGCGCGCCTAAGCCCCTGGCCGCGGTCCCTTGGCCGCTGCCGCTTGACTTCCAGTGTGGTCGAGGTCTGAGGCTGTCCGGGACGGAGACCAGCAGTCTCGACGGGAGCACACGATGGCAGCCTCTGTCCCGGTGACCACCTTCGACTCCGCATACGAGTCGCACTCCGCGCCGTGGGTGATCGGAGAGCCGCAGCCCGCGGTGGTCGCCCTGGAGCGCGACGGCTGGATCCGGGGAGAGGTCCTTGATGCCGGAAGCGGCGCCGGGGAGCACACCATTCATCTGACGCGCCTGGGCTATCGCGTCCTCGGAGTGGACTTCTCTCCCCGCGCTGTTGACCTCGCTCGCGCCAACGCCGCCGAGCACGGCGTCGAGGCGCACTTCGAGGTGGCGGACGCGCAGCGTCTCGGCGAGACACCCCGGTTCGACACGGTCATCGACAGCGCGCTGTTTCACGTGTTCAGCCCGGAGGACCAGCTCGCCTATGCTCGCAGCCTGCACGCCGTCTGCCGCCCGGGAGGGCGTGTGCATGTGCTCGCGCTCTCGGACACCGAGCCGGGCATCGGCCCCCGGATCAGCGACACCGCGATTCGCGATGCGTTCCGAACCGGCTGGGAACTGGAAGATCTCCGGCCCAGCACGTACCGGGCCGTCGTCCGCGCCGAGGACAGCGAGCGCTTCGGCCTCCCGGCGGGAGCGAAGTACGACGCGGCGGCCTGGCTCGCCCGGGCACGGCGGCTTGAGCCCTGACCAGTGGCCCTGACCATTAGCCCAGAACATTGGGCCCAGAACGCCCATTGGAGACGTCAAAGTGCGTGCAGTGCGGCCCGCGCCGAACACTGGAGATTGCGTCAACGCGGGCCGCAGCGTCCCTACGCGTTGACCTCTTCGAGCACCGAGTCGTCCACGTCGAAGTTCGCGTAGACGTTCTGCACGTCGTCGAGATCTTCGAGCACATCGATCAGCTTGAACACCTTGCGCGCGCCCTCGGCGTCCAGCGGGACGTTCACCGAGGGCAGGAAGTTGACCTCCGCGGAGTCGTACTCGATGCCCGCCTGCTGCAGGGCCTTGCGCACCTCGACCAGATCACTGGGCTCGCTGAGCACCTCGAAACTGTCACCGAGGTCGTTGACCTCTTCCGCCCCCGCTTCCAGCACGGCGCTGAGCACGTCCTCCTCGCCCAGCCCGTTGTTCGGAAGCAGCACGACGCCCTTGCGGCTGAACAGGTACGCCACCGATCCGGCGTCCGCCATCGAGCCCCCGTTGCGGGTCATGGCGGTGCGCACCTCGCCGGCCGCCCGGTTCTTGTTGTCGGTCAGGCACTCCACCAGCACGGCCACGCCGTTGGGCGCGTAGCCCTCGTACATCACGGTCTGCCAGTCGGCCCCGCCGGCCTCCTCGCCGGCACCGCGCTTGCGGGCGCGCTCGATGTTGTCCATCGGCACCGAGTTCTTGCGCGCCTTCTGGATGGCGTCGTAGAGAGTCGGGTTGCCTTCCGGGTCTCCCCCGCCGGTCCGCGCGGCCACCTCGACGTTCTTGATCAGTTTCGCGAACAGCTTGCCACGCTTGGCGTCGAGGGCGGCCTTCTTGTGCTTGGTGGTGGCCCACTTGGAGTGGCCGCTCATCTCTCCTCCGTATTCCGCGAACGCGCTACGCGTCCCTGCCAGTATCAGGCCGCGCGCACGGTCTCCACGAAAAGGCGATGCACGCGCTCGTCGCCGCCGACCAGCTCCGGGTGGAAGGCGGTCGCGAGCACGTGCCCCTGCCGAACGGCGACGATCCTACCGGCGGCCGGACCCGCGGCTCGCACATCCGGCACGGTCGCGAGCACCTCCACTTCGGAACCCGCCTTCTCCACCCAGGGTGCGCGGATGAACACCGCGTGCACGGGCCCGCCCGGAACGCCTTCGAAGTCGACGTCCGTTTCGAACGAGTCGACCTGGCGGCCGAAGGCGTTGCGCCGGACGACGATGTCGAGCGCCTCCAGCGGCCGGACGGCCGCAGCGCGCTCGGGGGAGTCATCGAGGACGGTCGAGGCGAGCAGGATCATCCCAGCGCAGGAGCCGTAGACGGGCATGCCCGCCGCGATCCGCCCGCGCAGCGGTTCGAACAGGTCGAAACTCGCCAGTAGGTTGGTCATCGTCGTGGACTCGCCACCGGGGATGACCAGCCCGTGCACCGCGGCGAGCTCTTCGGCCCGCCGGACCGGGCGGGCCGAGGCGCCGCCCCGTTCGAGCGCCGTGAGGTGTTCGGCCACACCTCCCTGCAGCGCGAGCACGCCGATCACTGGTTGAGCCGCGGACACCGCCGAACCTCTCCTCACCAAGCCTGACAGCGCGCCCGAAGTAGCCCGCGTGACTACATTGCACTGTCTACTTCGGACGACGGATTTCCGTTGTACGCGGCCGTTACCAACCGCGCTTCGCGTACTGCTGCTCCGGCGAGAGGTCGTCGAGGTTGATGCCGACCATCGCCTCGCCCAAGCCCCGCGACACCTTGGCGATCACGTCCGGGTCGTCGTAGAAGGTCGCGGCCTTCACGATCGCCGCCGCACGCTTGGCGGGGTCACCGGACTTGAAGATGCCGGAGCCGACGAACACCCCCTCCGCGCCGAGCTGGCGCATCATCGCCGCGTCCGCCGGGGTCGCCACGCCACCGGCGGTGAACAGCACGACCGGCAGCCGGCCGGCGGAGGCCACTTCCTGGACGAGGTCGATCGGCGCACGCAACTCCTTGGCCGCCGCGAACAGCTCCTCCTCGCCCAGCACGGAAAGCCGCCGGATCTCGGAGCGGATCTGCCGCATGTGGCGGGTTGCCTCGACGACGTTGCCGGTGCCCGCCTCGCCCTTGGAGCGGATCATCGCCGCGCCCTCACCGATGCGCCGAAGCGCCTCGCCGAGGTTCGTCGCACCACACACGAAGGGGACCGTGAACACCCACTTGTCAATGTGGTTGTCCTCGTCGGCGGGCGTGAGCACCTCGGACTCGTCGATGTAGTCCACCCCGAGGGCCTGCAACACCTGGGCTTCCACGAAGTGCCCGATGCGGGCCTTGGCCATCACCGGGATGGTCACCGCGTTGATGATGCCCTCGATCATGTCCGGGTCCGACATCCGGGCCACGCCGCCGTCCTTGCGGATGTCGGCCGGGACCCGCTCCAACGCCATCACGGCCGCCGCACCGGCATCCTCAGCGATCTTGGCCTGCTCCGGCGTGACGACGTCCATGATCACGCCGCCCTTGAGCATCT
>JBPYFK010000118.1:0-80460 GCA_051984675.1 Pseudonocardiaceae bacterium
CAATCCGTTGTCATACGGCAGCCAGAACGCCAGGAACACCGCCGCCGCGGCCCAACCCGCCGCGTTGCTGCGCCGGACCTGCTGCCCCAGCCGTGGCAACACCTCACGGCTGATCAACAGCCAGCTCGCGATGCCCATCACCAGAGCGGGCAGCCGGACCCACGGCGTGGCCGTGCTGATCCGCATCATCGCCGAGTACAGCTCGTAGAACCAGCCAAACGGTGCTTCCGGGACCGCGAACCACCGGTAGTAGTCGGTGATGTACCCAGCGTCCCAGCGCGCTCGCGCGATCGTCTGGATGTAGCCGTCATCCGAGGTCATCGCCCCGATCAGCCACCACACGACCAGCGTGAATAGCACCGCGACGTCCCGCCACGTCGGCTTCCACCACCCGCGCGGCGCCCAACGCGGAGGCCGGCGTCCGGCGCGGACGTCCAACCGGCGCAACACGATCACGCTGCCGAGGAACGCCAGCACGGACCCGGCGATCGCGATGTCTTTGAGGGTGCCCGGGTAGCTGTCCCACCGATCATCGACCCGGGCCTGGAACGACAGGCCCTTGACCGGGTCGATCTTGTCATTGAGATCCGAAAAGATCCCGGTCAGCTGTGGGCGCCGGTCCTGGCCGTGGAAGTTGGCCAGCGGTTTCGATCCCACCTGGGCCGTGGTGGTGGACCCGTCCACATGCAGGTTGATCGCGCAATCACCGCCGAGGAGCGCGGCGGTACCCACCTGCTGCCCCTTGCTCAGCATCGTGACCTGGCCGTGCTGCACCTGCAGGATCAGCCCGGTCAGCTTGCCGTTGTCCGAGTTCGGCGGGTTCGTGCTCAGCAGCGTTCCGGGACCGTTGGTCGACCGGGCATCCAGGCTCTGCGCCGCCGCGCACGGCACCTTCGCGTCCAGCCAGAGCGGGGAGTACGACACCAGCGGCGCCGACACCGCCTGCGTGCCCTGCGCGGTCGGCCACTTCAGGGTGGTGATGTCGTAATGCTCTGGGAGGAACGGCACGGACAGCGACAGCACGGTCCCCAGCAGGCCCAGAATCACCGCGAACAGCCGCAGCCGCCGCGTGGCCGAGTCGCGCCGCCGCAGGGCGTGATCAGGCTGCCCCGGGCCGGCGCCGGTACGCACGCCCGAGGTGGACCGCTCGGTTACTTCCTCCCCAGCATTCAGCATTGGACGCAGAATAGTATCCGTTAACGTAGGCTGCCCCGCCGCCATACTGGGTGCCGCGGAAGTCCTGTCAGAACCGGCGTCAGCCTACCCATCCCAGGTTCGCCGCCGTCGCCTACCGCCCGGGTTTCGGCGCGGTCGCGATCGACTCGGCCATGCCCTGCGCCAACTCCCGCCGCGCCGGGTCGATCGAATCCCCGTTCCGGGTGGGGTGCACGCGGTTGGTCAGCAGGATCACGATCGAACGCGAGACCGGGTCGATCACCAGCGAGGTACCGGTGAAGCCGGTGTGCCCGGCCGTGTGCGGCCCGCTCAGACCGGCCATGTACCAGCGCTGATCGAGTTCGAAGCCCAGCCCGTGGGAGTTACCCGGAAACGCTGTGTTGTAGTTGGTGAGCATCGCCCGCACAGTGCTGTCCCGGAGGATGCGCCTGTCCCGGTAGACGCCGCCGTTGAGGATGGTCTGGCCGAGTACCGCCAGGTCGTCGGCGGTGGAGAAGATCCCGGCCTCGCCTGCGACACCCCCCAGTGACCAGGCGTTCTCATCGTGCACCTCGCCGCGCACCAGACCGCGCGGCGGTTCGGTCTCGAACTCCGTCGCCGCGATGCGATGCAGCTTGTCCGCGGACGGTGTGAAGCCGGTGTCGGCCATTCCGAGC
This sequence comes from Pseudonocardiaceae bacterium, assembly GCA_051984675.1. GTDB lineage: Bacteria > Actinomycetota > Actinomycetes > Mycobacteriales > Pseudonocardiaceae > JBPYFK01. Next base: position 1,833 of record JBPYFK010000118.1, read on the forward strand.
GGAGCGGTGATGCGATCGTGGATCACCTGGTCCAGCGACTGGCCGGACAGTCGTTCGACGAGCACCCCGAGCGTGATCATGTTCAGGTCGGAGTACTGGTAGGCCGTCCCGGGCGGGCGCTGTGGCCGGGCATCCAGGACGGCGTTGAGGCGCTGTTGCGGGGGCAGGCGCCACAGCTCGATCTTGGCCTGCAGGCCGGACGTGTGCGTCAACAGCTGCTGCACGGTGATCCGCTGCTTGCCGTTGGTACCAAACTCTGGCACGTAGTCGGCGACCGGAGCGTCCAGCCGGACCCGTCCGTCGTCGACGAGCTGCAGCACCGCGATCGACGTGAACAGCTTGGTCAGCGAGGCGAGGTCGAAGATCGTCCCGGTGGTGACCTTCTCCTGCTGCTGCGCGGGTAACGGAGTCCCTTGGGCGTCGGCATACCGCAGCTCGTAGCCCGAGGCCTGGCGACTGAGGATCACACCGTCGCGTGCGAGCAGGCTGACTTCACCGGCGTACAGCGGACGCGGATGCCCCCGTGACGGCTCGGTCCATGCCGCGATCTGCCGCTGCGCGAGGGCGATCGGCACCGGGTTCAGCCCGACCTCGGCTGGCGTGCCGTCCCGCAACACGGTCCCGGGTGCCGGGGCCGGCGGTAGCGCCGCGGGTGGCACCGGCAGCATGACCTGCGGCTGCGGGCGACCGCTGCGCCACTCCCCGAGCGGCGGAGCGGTCGCCGACGCCGAGATCGCGACGGCGACCAGGATCAGGACAGCCACCATCGCGAGCCCGCCGAGAAGGATGTCTCTCGGGCGGAAAGGCTTCCCGCGTCTTGAAGGCTTCCAGCGCATGGCCGCTCCACGCCGCCGACCCCCGGTCGCCGCACATTATCCGCTCCTCGGAGCCGCCTGGACTGCCGGAGGAGTTCCCCCGGTCGGCCGCGCGGCGGGAACCCCACCGTTCTGGCTCGGCTGCGGTTGGGGCTGGTTCGGTTGGGGCAGGTTCGGTTGAGGCAGGCCGCGCAGGCGCGCGTCCATCCACGGCAACGATTCGGTGAAGGCCCGCGAGGCGAACTGCCAGGTGTGCCCGCCGGAGTAGGTGTGCAGCGTGGTGAGGATGCCGACCTTGGCCATGGCGGCGGACAGCTCGCGGGCTTCGGCCATCTGGTCCTGGTAGTTCATGCCGCCGCCACCGCCCCGCCGGCCGCCGCCTTGACCACCGCCGCCCGGACCACCACCACCTGGCCCACCACCGCCTGGACGGTGGTTCCCGCCAGGGCGGAAGGCACCGACGCCGTTGCTGTTGGCGAACCAACCGGCCGTATCGGCGTAGGGACCGTGGTGCGCGAGCACCGTCATCGGGTCGAAATGTGCCCACGCGGCAGTATTGCCGCCGTAGAGCCGGTCGACGGTCTGCTGCTTGTCCCCGACGGTCGGACCGAGGTCCCCGGCGATGTCGACGAAGTTGTCGAACAGCTCGGGGTGCATCGCGGTAAGGTCCACCGCGCAGCTCCCGCCCATGGACCAGCCGACGACTCCCCACTGCTTCGGGTCCGTCGGTACCCCGAAATGCGAGGTCACGTAGGGGCGGACATCCGCGGTCAGGTGGTCGGCGGCGTTGCCTCGGGGGCCGTTGACGCACTCGGTGTCGTTGTTGAAGGCACCGCCGGCATCCACGAACACCAGGATGGGCGCGTACCCGCCGTGCGCGTGCTGGTAGTCGTCGATCGTGGTCAGTGCGTTGCCGGTGCGGACCCAGTCGGCGGCGGTGTTGAACTCACCGGCGATCATCATGATCGCCGGCAGGGCGGGCGGCTGGGGACCGTTGAACCACGTGGGCGGCAGGTAGACGTATTCCTGCCGGTGCGTGAAGTGGCTCGCGGTGTCGGGGGTGTCGACCTCGACGATCCGCCCGGTGGTCATGGTCGGTCCCTTACCCCGTAACCCGGCCAGGTCGGTCTCGGAGATCTGCCCGGGCAGCGGACCGGAGGTGATCGTGCCCCAGAACTGCGAGACCGTCGGGAAATAGCCGACCCACTGGTTCAGCACCAACCCCACGCACACCACGCTGACCGGGATCGTGAGCGCGGACACACCGCGCCTCCACCACCTGGCGCTGCGCCACCCCAGCGCGAAAATCGCCGGTGTGGCCACGAAAACACCGATCCAGAGCCACAACGAGATCGGCGCCGGGTCGGTGGCCAGGCCACTGTCGTCGAAATACCACTTCACCACGAGGGCGCCGAGCGCGCCGATCCCGGCAGCCACCGGCAGGTACACCAGTCGCCAGCGCCGGCTGCGCCAGCCGATCGCCGCGACCAGCAGCAGAACCGCCACGATCTGCACGGTCCACGGCAGCCACCCGGTCAGCAGCGAAACCCCGTGCTGGTAGTAGCCATGCATCTGCCCGCCCGGTGGTTGACCGTTGTTCATGGGCACAAGCATGCCGAAACGCATGATCGCGAAACAGGGACAATCGCACCAGAACGACCGATTTCGACCATTTTCCCAGCATTCTTCAGTGCAATTATCAGGCCGCTCCCAGTGAGTCTTCAGGTTCCGTCCGGGCGCCGCTGAACAACCCCCGACCAGCGGATTCTTGGCGATTTTGTGCCAACGCGCCATACCCGCGCGACTCTCGCGGCTAGGTTCAGCCTCGGTGTGATCACGCGCGAGCCAACAGGTCACGCCTTTTCCTTGCGCCGTATTTCCGCCGGTCATCGCCAGTCCATTCGCGAGGAGGAGACTTCGCCTTGTCTGACCTGTCCCGACGCAGGTTCCTGACCATCGGCGCCGGCGTGCTGGGAGGCGCCGCCGCGGGTTCGATGCTTCCGCCCGCACTGCGGCAGGCGCTCGCCACCCCTGCCCGGCCCGGGGGAATGCGCGCTATCGAGCACGTCGTGGTGTTCATGCAGGAAAACCGCTCGTTCGACAACTACTTCGGCACGCTGCGCGGGGTGCGCGGCTTCGCCGACCGCACCGCCCTGGAGTTGCCGGACGGCAATTCCGTGTTCGCGCAGCCGGACGGCAAGGGCGGGCGTGTCCTGCCGTTCTCCGCCAGGCTCGCCGCCGAGCAGGCGCATCGCCCGGACAGCGACGTCCAGTACCTGGGTTCACTGGACCACAGCTGGGAAACCGGGCACGAGGCGTGGGCCAGCGGGTGGGTCGACCGCTGGGTGAACGCGAAATCCGCCAGCGCGATGGCGTTCTACGACCGCCGGGACGTCCCGCTGCAGACCGAACTGGCCGAGACGTTCACCCTCTGCGACTCCTACCACTGCTCGCTACGCGGGCCGACGAACCCGAACCGGTTGTACCTCTGGACCGGCACGGTTGGCTACGAACCCGGCACGCGGCGCCGCGTCGTCGGAAACGACGCGTCCAATGAGGACACCCACCCCGGGTACGACTGGACGACCTACCCGGAACGTCTGGAACAGGCCGGCGTTTCCTGGCAGACGTACCAGGAGTGGGACAACTACGGCTGCAACTCGGTCGAGTACTTCGCCCGGTTCAAACAGATCGCCCGCAAGGCCCTGGCGAAAGCCGGCGACTACCGCAGCACGCACACCTTCTTCGAGCACGTGGTCAAGGCCGACGAGGCGACGCGGAAGAAGATGCTGTCCCAACTGGACGCGGGTGTTGCCACCCTCACGCCGGCCGAACGCAGCCTCTACCAGCGCGGGCTGCGCCGCGTGCCGAGTGGCAAGCTCGCGGAGAGCTTCCGCGACGACGTGCACAGCGGCCGGCTGCCGAAGGTGTCCTACATCGTGCCGTCGACGATCGACTCCGAGCACCCCTCGGAGTCGACCCCGGCGAACAGCGCCGAGATCGTCTACCAGGTCCTCGACGCGCTCGCCTCGAACCCGGACGTGTGGTCGCGGACCGCCCTGTTCCTCACCTTCGACGAGAACGACGGGTACTTCGACCACGTGCCGCCGCCGGTCCCGCCGCCGGAGCACACCGACGAGTACTACGAAGGCAAGCCGCTCGGTTTCGGCCACCGGGTGCCGATGACGGTGGTCTCCCCGTGGACCGTAGGCGGAAACGTGTGCTCCGAGGTCTTTGACCACACGTCGGTGATCCGCTTCCTGGAGGAGTGGACCGGCGTGCGTGAGCCGAACATCAGCTCCTGGCGCCGGACCGCCGCCGGCGATCTGACCTCCTCCTTCGACTTCACCTCCGGCAGCACAGTCCCGCGCGTGCGGCAGCCCGGCCCAGTGCCTCCGCAGATCAAGCCCTGGACGCCGCAGCCGCCTGCCAACCAGGTCATGCCGCCGCAGGAGGAGGGACGGCGGCCGGCGCGCGCCCTCCCCTACCGCCCGGAGGCGTCCGCCCAGCTGGTGGGTAAGGCGCTGAACATCGCATTGGAGAACGCTGGGGCGCGCAGTGCTCACTTCGCGATCTACGCTTACCGCAAGGAGTTCGACGCGCCACGGCATGTCGACGTCAGTGATGCCCACACCGAGAAACTCACGCTGGGCGGGAACGACTACCGGCTCGCCGTTCACGGCCCCAACGGCTTCCTGCGTTCGTTCGCCGGACGCGTCAACGGCGCCGCGGCGGCGGCGACCGTGACATCCGCTGGGGACCCTTCGGGGCAGTCACTCGGCATCACGCTGCACAACGGATCGGACCGCGACCTGACCTTCCGACTCACGGGAGCGGTCGGATCGGCCCGCGAACGCACCGACGACGTGCACCTTCGACCCGGTGAGCAGCGCGAAGTACGCTGGACCACCGATCAAGGCTGGTACGACCTGGAGATCACCGCCCCGGAAGAGCCGGGATTCTCCCGCCGCCTCGCCGGTAAGGTGGAGAACGGCAAGCCCGGCGCGACCGAGGCTTAGCACGTGGCCATCCGTCCACCGTGGATCTGGGCCTGCTCAACACCGGGTTTGCTCGACATTGGGCCTGCTCAAGACCGGGCCAACCCAATGCTGGGCAAACTCACAGGACACTCACAGGTTCGGCTGTTACAAACTCCTTGAGCACGCGACTCGCGGTGGGCAGCCCGTTCATCTGAACAGGCTACCCACCTTTCAGCCTTTCCAGTCCTGGAGGAAACCGACGTTGAGCACGATCAACGGATTACCGGCCCACGTCCTGCTCGTCCACGCTGTGGTCGTGCTCGTACCCCTCACGGCGCTGTTGCTGGTGCTCACGGCCCTCTGGCCGGCGGCACGGCGGCGGTTGAGCCTGTTCACCGCCGTGCTGGCGCTGGTCACGCTCATCACCGTCCCGCTAACCACCAACGCCGGTGAATGGTTGGAGCGTCGGGTGCCCGAAACACCGTTGGTGCGCACCCACACGGATCTCGGCGACAACATGCTGCCCTGGGCCCTCGGCCTGTTCGTGGTGGCCGCGGCGGTGGCCGTCCGACAGATCCTGGCCGCGCGGGCCACGGCCGAGCAGGATCAGCAGCGATCCGGTTTCCTCGCGGGCCCCGGCGGCGCCGCCATGACCGTGATCGTCGCGCTGCTGGCGCTCGTCGTGTCCGTCGGGTCCGTCGTGCAGGTCTACCGGATCGGCGAGTCCGGGGCGCGCGCCGCCTGGACCGGCCAGTTCACAGCGCAGCCGCATCCCCGCGCCGCTCAGCCGCAACACGAGGGGTGACGGTGGCTCGGGTGCGCCCGAGCGATCCGACCAGCCCACGCCGCAGCAGCCACCGCCGCCAGCCGAGCACGCCGACCAGCCCGGCCAGCGCGTGCCCGGCGGCCGTGAGAATCGCGCCCAGCGTCGAGGGATCGTCCTCCTGCGAATAAAGCACGCCGATCAGGGCGGCGGCGGCCAGCGCGAAGATCCACCGGACGCGTCCGGGAAGCATCAGCAACAACACCCCGACAGCCGCGAACAGCCCGTAGCTCACCCCGATGTCCAGCCAACGCCCGTCGACCTTGGGCAGCACCTTGGTCTGGATCGCGAGCACGATCGGGAGTTCGGTGAGCAGGGTCGCCACCACATGGCCACTGGCGAAGATCGCGGCGGTCCACCCACAGCCGACCCGCCGCTCCAGCGCGGCCAGCACGAAGACGAAGAGCACCAGGAACGTCAACGACTCCGTAGTCGACCCGGGCAGCCACAGCGCGCTGGCCAACAGCGCGGACAGCGGATGGTGCCAGAGGTTGTGCGCGTCAGTGCTCGACCATGCGAGCATCTTGCCGACCAGCCCTGGATCGGCCCAGCGCAGAATCACGGTGGTGCCCAGCAGTATCACCGAGTACCAGACGGTGAACGGAGTCGCGGACGGACTCGGGAAGACCCGTGACCTGACCGTTCGCCACCCATCCCCCGACAACGCCACCGATACCCCCAACCCTCGGGCCCTGCGATCCATCCCAGTCAGCCTGCTGCCGGTCCGTAAGAATGGACCGGTAGGAGGCTGAGAATTTCCTGTGTCATTATGCGGTTCCCGCGCACATTCGACAGAACGAGGATATCGCGGGCGCAGAATGGATGCCGTGGCACAGGCGAGAGTATTGGTGATCGAGGATTCCGAGGCTATTCGATTGGCGGTGCGTTCGGCACTGCACGACGCGGGGCACGAGGTCGTCGACCGCCCGGACGGGCGGAACCTGGAGAAGGACCTCGCCCATTTCCGGCCCGATCTGGTGGTGCTGGACGTGATGCTGCCTGGCCGCGACGGCTTCGCGCTGCTGGAGCTGGTCCACCGGTCCTCCAACGCGGGCGTGGTCATGGTGACGGCGCGCGACGGGGTCCCGGACCGGCTGCGCGGGTTCACCTCCGGTGCCGACGACTACGTGATCAAGCCCTTCGACCTCGCCGAGTTGGTGGCCCGGGTGAGCGCCGTGCTGCGCCGCCTGGGACGGGCGTCGTCGACGGTGCAGGTCGGGGACCTGGTCCTGGACGCCGACGGCGGTGTCGTGCTGCGCGGCGGTCAGCAGGTGGACCTCACCGCGACCGAGTTCAAGTTGCTCGACTACCTCGCCGCCCAGCGCGGACGCGTGGTCAGCAAACTGCAGATCCTGACTGCGGTGTGGGGCTACGAGAACTACGACACCAACCTGGTGGAGGTCCACGTCAGCGCCGTACGCCGGAAGTTGGAGGCATACGGGCCCCGGTTGTTGCACACCGTCCGCGGGCTCGGCTACGTCCTTCGTGCGGGTGAGCCATGAGCAAGCGGCTGTTACACACGGTGTCTCTGCGCCGGCGCGTGACGATCGGTGTGCTGCTGGTGCTCTGCGTCGTGCTGGTGGGGCTCGTGCTCCTGGTGAACACCCTGTTCGCCGCCCAGTACCGACGCAGCCTCAACACCGTGCTGACCGATCGCGTGCAGCTTGCCCAGCAACTGGCCAGGCAGGGTGTCGCCCCGGAGATGCTGATCCGCCGGGTGGACGCGCGTTCCGTACGCGCCGAGCTGGTGTTGCCGGACGGCAGGGCGTTCGGAAGCCTGAACGACCATCCCGCGGCCGTCCAGGAGTCCGCTCCCCGGCAGGTCCGGCTGACCGGTCGGGGGAACGTCAACGGGGCGACGCTGACGGTGACCGCTGATACCTCGGTGCTCGACCGGGCCCAGAGCACCCTGTTGCAGGTGCTGGTGTTCACCGGGCTGTGCGCGCTGATCCTGACGGCCGGGCTGCTGGTGGTCACGGTCCGGTTCGCACTCGCACCGCTGGACGCGATGACCGGGCTGGCCCGGTCCATCGCCCAGGGCGACCGCGGCCGGCGGCTGTCACCGGCGCGCACCGACACCGAACTCGGGCGCACCGCGGGAGCGTTCGACGAGATGCTCGACGCGCTGGAGGGCGCGGAACGGCAGGCGAGGGCCGCCGAAGCCGCGTCGAAAGAGTCCGAAGAACGCACCAAGCGTTTCGTGGCCGATGCCGCGCACGAGCTCCGCACACCGCTCACCGGCGTCCAGGCAGCGGCGCAAGCGGTGGTGCAGCAAGCCCCTGACGCGGACCCGGCCGAGCGTGAGCGCCTGCAGATGCTGCTGGTCCGCGAGTCGCGGCGAGCCGGGCAGCTGGTCAACGACCTCCTCGACCTCGCCCGCATCGACGCCGGGGTCGACCTGCGCCACGAGCCGGTGGACCTGCTGGAGCTGGCCTGCTCCGAGGCCGACCGCGTCCGGCTCGTGCACCCGAACCTCGACGTGGGAGTGACCGGGCAGCAGGCGGTAGCCACTGGCGATCCGGCTCGGATCACCCAGATCCTGGCGAACCTGCTGGACAACGCCTGCCAGGCCACCCCGGGCGGCGGGCAGGTGTCGATCTCCGTTGAGCCGCCGAACGGTGTCGCGGAGGTCTGGGTCCGGGACACCGGTCCGGGCGTGCCCGCCAGCGAGCGGGAGCGGATCTTCGACCGGATGGTCCGGTTGGAGCAGGCCCGCACTCGCAGGACCGGCGGTTCCGGCCTGGGCCTGACGATCGCGCGGGGTCTCGCCCGCGCCGGCGGCGGCGACCTGACGTGCGAAGAGCCGCCAGCCGGAACGCCGGGCGCGGCCTTCCGGCTGGTCCTGCCGGTAGCTCCGACGGCTCCTGGAGGCCCCGGACTCGGCGACCAACATCAGCGACAGTGAGTGCGGAATCGGTCGGCGACGAGCCGCTTTGCAGGCTTGGAAAGCTTGGAATTAATCCAAGAATTGGCAATTTCCCGGGCGAGATCATCACCTGCATCCGCCATGGAAATCGCCCTCAACGATTGGCAATCGCTTGGGTGTGAAAAGAGTCCAGAGCCCTGGAAACGGCACGGGCCGCCTGGTCCCGGGGAAGCGGGCAGGCGGTCCGTGCCGGTATGCGGCCAGTATGCGTGGACGCTGGTCCCGGAAGGACTACCGCTTAGCCGCTCCCAGATCGTTGATGCGGTTCGCGGTGTCGGTCGTGCCGTTCTTCGTCGCGAAGACGGCCACCCGGTCGCCGGGCTTGACCTGGTCGATCGCGGACTGCTTGCGGTCCTTGCGGACCTTCGTGTCGCCGTTGACCGCGTAGGTCGCCTGGAACCCGTCGTTGCTCTTGACGGTGATCGAGTTCGCGTTCACCGTCACCACCTGGCCGCGCTGCACATCGACAACGCGGTGCTGCTTGCCGTTGAGGACGAACTCGCCGTGTTCCACGCGGGCGAGCAGCCCCGCACGCTGGCGGTGCTTGTGCGCCGCCTGTGGTTGGTGCTGCGCGCTGGCGGGTGCGGGCGCCGGGTTGCTGCCGTTGTCGGCGAAGGCGACGCCCCCACCCACAACGCCGATGAGGCCGAGCGCTGCCGCACCCGCGCCCAGCGACACCTTCGTCTTCCGCAACATGTGTTTCACACGCTCCTCGTGTCTGGGTCATCCTTCGCTGACAACTCCGACACTCGTTCCCGCAGCTGAAGCAACCCTGAAAACGAGGGATCGAGTGCCACGAAATGGGTGTAATACACATCACATGCGGGGGCTCACCTCAGGACAGCCGCTCACCTCAGGACAGCGTCGAGCGTTCGCGCCCATTCGCGCACGATCCGCTGACGCCGCTTCGTGTCATCGGCAAGCGTGTTCGCCAGGCCCAGCCCGCGTGCCATATCCAGCGTTCCCTGAATGGTCTCGCGTACGCCGGGCCGCGCCTCATCCACCCCGAGCAACTCGACAGCCACTTTGTGCGCCTCGCGTCCCACCCGCGCCTCCAGAGGCAACACGCGCGCCCGCAGCGTCTCGTCCGAGGCAGCGGCCACCCACAGGTGCAGGGCTGCCCGGAACAGCTGGCCGGTGTAGGCCCGCACCAGCATCTCGACGATCGTCTCGGTCCGCGTGCTTCCGCGCGGGAGCTTCGCGGCCTCCTGACGGATCTCGTCGAGGCGCACATGTGTCACCTGCTCCACGGCCGCGGTGAACAGGTCCTCCCGGGTCGGGAAGTGGTGCTGTGTCGCGCCGCGCGAGACGCCCGCGCGTTCGGCGACGACCGACACGGTCGTGCCGGTCCAGCCGAACTCGGCCAGGCACTCGATGGCGGCCTCCAGCAGGCGGCGCCGGGTGGCCCGGCTGCGATCCTGCTGTGGCTCGCGCACCTCGCGCGCAACGGCATCGGTCACCCGCTGCCACCTTCCGTCCGGGGACCTACCAGGGTAGGACGCGGGCCAGGTCACAGTGCCGAGGAGTCAGGTGACCGACGAGTCTGGGGCCTCCGCGTCACCGGTCAGTAGCTCTTGGGCAACCCCAGCGAGTGCTGGGCGACGAAGTTGAGGATCATTTCCCTGCTCACCGGCGCGATCCTGCCCACGCGCGCTGAGGTCACCAGCCCCGCCACGCCGTACTCGCTGGTCAGCCCGTTGCCTCCGAGGGTCTGGACCGCTTGGTCGGCCGCCCGGGCGGCGGCCTCGCCCGCGGCGTACTTGGCCATGTTCGCCGCCTCGCCGGCCTCCAGGTCCTTGCCCGTGTCGTAGAGGAACGCCGCCTTCTGGATCATCAACCGGGTCAGTTCGATCTCGATCTTGGCTTGGGCGAGCGGGTGCGCCAGGCCCTGGTGCGCGCCGATCGGGCGGCCCCACACGGACCGCTCCTTGGCATAGTCCACGGCTTTGTCCAGGGCGTACCGCGCGATGCCGATGGTGAACGCGGCGGCCATGATCCGTTCCGGGTTCAGCCCGGCGAACAGTTGCAGCAGGCCGGCGTCCGCGCTGCCGACGAGCGCCTCCGCCGGTAGTCGCACGTCGTCCAGGAACAGCGAAAACTGCCGCTCGACGCTGGTGAGTTCCATGTCGATCGCGTGCCGCTCGAACCCCGGCGCGTCGGTGGGCACGATGAACAGCGCCGGCTTGAGCTTGCCGGTTGCCGCGTCCTCCGTGCGGGCCACGACCATGACGGCGTCCGCGACGTCGACCCCGGAGATGAACACCTTCCGGCCGGAGAGCACCCAGCCGTCGCCGTCCTGCCGGGCTACCGTGGTGATCTCGTGCGCGTTCGACCCGGCGTCGGGCTCGGTGATGCCGAACGCCATCGTCTTCGAGCCGTCGGCGAGCCCGGGCAGCCAGCGACGCTTCTGGTCGTCGGTGCCGAACCGGGCGATGACCGTCCCGCAGATCGCCGGCGAGACGACCATCAGCAGCAGCGGGCAGCCGGCCGCCCCGAGTTCTTCCAGCACCACGGCCAGCTCGCCGATACCGGCCCCGCCACCGCCGTACTCCTCGGGGAGGTTGACCCCGAGGTAGCCGAGCTTGCCCGCCTCGCTCCAGAGTTCGCTGGCGTATTCGCCGGCGCGAGCCTTGCGCCGGTAGTAGTCGTGGCCGAAGCGGCGGCCCAGATCGCGCGCCGCCTCCCGCAACGCCCGCCGCTGCTCGCTTTCCTCGAAGTCCATCCCGGCCTCCTCAATGTCTACAGTGGATTCGCGCTCGTCGGATCGCGGTCAGGATTCGTCGTTGGCGCGGACGACGGCGAGGACCGTGCCCACGTCCACCTGCTGGCCTTCGCGCACCGGCAACTCGTCGACGACCCCGTCGGTCGGCGCGGCGATCTGGTGCTGCATCTTCATCGCCTCCAGCCACAGCAACGGTTGCCCCGCCGACACGGCATCGCCCTTGGACACCGCCACACGAACGACCGTGCCGGGCATCGGCGCCAGCAGTGAGCCGGGTGTGACCTGCTCGGAGGGGTCGGGGAACCGTGCGAGCCTGGTGAACGTCACCGGCCCGAGCGACGAGTCCACGCAGACGAGCGAGCCATACCGGGCCACGTCAAAGGTGTGCTGAACGCCGTCGACGTCGAGTCGCACCTGCTCCGGGGTCGAGCTGACGAGCGTCACGTTCTCGTGGCCGTCGGCGACCAGGCCGTTTCGGGTCAGCCGGTAGGAGACCGCGTACTCGGCGCCGGAAGGACTCTGGAACCGTTTGCACTGTGGCTGGGACACGACGTTGCGCCAGCCGCTGGGCAGCCGCCCGCCCACGGCCGCGGTCGCGCGCTTGGCGGCGGCGTCCGCCAGCGCGGCGGCCAGGGCCGAGACCTCTTCGACCTCCGGGCCCGCGAGGGGTTGGGACAGCACATCCAGGCCATGCCGGTCGAAGAACGCGGTGTCGGTCTCCCCCGCCGCGAAAGCGGGATGGCGCAGCACCCGCACCAGCAGGTCCCGGTTGGTGACCAGGCCGTGCATCTTCGTGCGCGCCAAGGTGTCCGCCAGTTTCCGGGCGGCCGCACGGCGATTCGGTCCCCAGACGATGACCTTGGCCAGCATCGGGTCGTAGTGGGTGCTGATGATCGAGCCATCGCGCACACCACCGTCCAGGCGGACTCCGTGCGAGGCCGGTAGGCCGAACTCCACCTCCACGCCGGGCACGGCAAAGCGCCGGATCGTCCCGCTCTGCGGCTGCCAACCTTGGGCCGGGTCTTCGGCGTAGAGGCGCACCTCGATGGCGTGGCCGCGCGGTTCCGGGGGTTCCGCCGCCGGCAGCGGCTCCCCCTCCGCGACCCGCAGTTGGAGGTCAACCAGGTCCAGCCCGGTGACGCACTCGGTGACGGGATGCTCCACCTGAAGGCGGGTGTTCATCTCCAGGAAGAAGAACCGGCCGTCGTCGGTGGCCAGGAACTCCACGGTTCCCGCACCCACGTACCCGATGGCCGTGGCGGCGTCGCGGGCCGCCGTCCGCAGCCGCTCGCGCATGTGCGCATCGACCAGCGGTGAAGGAGCTTCCTCGATGACCTTCTGGTGCCGCCGCTGGATGGAGCATTCACGCTCACCGACCGCCCAAACCGCACCGTGCGCATCGGCCATCACCTGCACTTCGATGTGCCGGCCGGTTTCCAGGTAGGGCTCGCAGAACACTGTCGGATCGCCGAACGCCGAGGCCGCCTCGGACTGGGCGGCGGCGATCTCCGCTGGCAGGTCCGCCAGCGAACGCACCACCCGCATGCCGCGACCCCCACCGCCCGCGGATGCCTTGACCAGCACCGGCAGATCCGTTTCGGAGACCTCGTCCGGGTCCAGCTCGGGCAGCAGCGGAACGCCCACTTCGGACATCAGGCGCTTGGCTTCGATCTTCGACCCCATCGCTTCGATCGCCGCAGGCGGCGGGCCGATCCAGCGCAGTCCCGCCTGCCCGACAGCGCGGGCGAAGGCCGCGTTCTCCGACAGGAAGCCGTATCCGGGGTGGATCGCGTCCGCGCCACTGGCCTTGGCCGCGGCGAGCACGCGATCGGTGCTCAGATAGGTCTCGCCCGGGGCGTTGCCCGGCAGGCGCACCGCCGCGTCCGCCTCGTCGACGTGCGGCGAGCCGGCGTCCGCGTCGGAAAACACCGCCACCGTCGAGATCCCGGCGTCCCGACAGCTGCGGAACACGCGGCGCGCGATCTCGCCCCGGTTGGCCACTAGCAGCGTGCTGATCACCTGGGTTCGCCCCTCACATCCGGAAGACGCCGTAACCGGCGGCGCCCCTGATCGGTCCATTGTGGATCGCGGACAGGCACAGACCGAGCACGGTGCGCGTGTCCCGTGGATCGATGACGCCGTCGTCGTAGAGCCGACCGGAGAGGAACATCGGCAGCGACTCGGCCTCGATCTGGTTCTCCACGGCTTCGCGCATCGCGGCGTCCTGCTCCTCGCTGTACTCCTTGCCGGCGGCGGCAGCGCTCTGGCGTGCGACGATCGACAGCACCCCGGCAAGTTGCTGCGGCCCCATCACCGCGGACTTGGCGCTGGGCCAGGAAAACAGGAAACGCGGATCGTAGGCACGCCCGCACATCCCGTAGTTTCCGGCACCGTAGGAGGCGCCCATCATGATCGAGATGTGCGGGACCCGGGAGTTCGACACGGCATTGATCATCATGGCGCCGTGCTTGATGATCCCGCCCTGTTCGTAGGTCCTGCCGACCATGTAGCCGGTGGTGTTGTGCAGGAACAGCAACGGCGTGTCCGCCTGGTTCGCGAGCTGGATGAACTGGGTGGCTTTTTGCGCCTCCTCGCTGAACAGCACACCCTGCGCGTTGGCCAGGATGCCGAGCGGATAGCCGTGCAGCGTCGTCCACCCGGTCACCAGGCTCGGCCCGTAGGAGGGCTTGAACTCGTCGAACTCCGAGCCGTCCGCGATCCGCGCGACCACCTCGCGTGGGTCGAACGGCGCCTTCAGGTCGTCGGGCACCAGGCCGAGCAGGTCCTCGGTGTCCCAGCGTGGCTCCTCGACGTGCGGGGCTGGCGTTGGTCCCTGCTTCTGCCAGTTCAGGCGGGCCACGATCCGACGACCGATGCGGATCGCGTCGTGCTCGTCGACCGCGAAGTGGTCCGCCAGCCCCGACGTGCGGGCATGCATCTCGGCGCCGCCAAGGGACTCGTCGTCGGACTCCTCACCCGTGGCCATCTTCACCAGCGGCGGCCCGCCGAGGAAGACCTTCGACTGCTCCTTGATCATCACGACGTGGTCGGACATCCCCGGCACGTATGCGCCGCCGGCGGTGGAGTTGCCGAACACCAGCGCGATCGTCGGGATGCCTTCCGCGGAGAGCCGGGTGAGGTCGCGGAACAGCTGGCCGCCAGGGATGAAGATCTCCTTCTGGCTGGGCAGGTCCGCGCCCCCGGACTCGACGAGGTTGATCAGCGGCATCCTGTTCTGCCGCGCGATGTCGTGAGCCCGGAAGACTTTCCTGCCCGTCCAGGGGTTGCTCGTGCCACCGCGTACGGTCGGGTCATTGCCGATGATGACGCACTCGACGCCCTCGATCACGCCGACTCCGGTGACCACGCTGGCCCCGACCTGGTAGTCGGTTCCCCAGGCGGCCAGCGGGGAGAGCTCCAGAAACGGCGCGTCCTCGTCGAGCAGCAGCTCGATACGCTCCCGCACCAGCAGCTTTCCCCGGTTGTGGTGACGCTCGACGCGCTTGGGACCACCGCCGGCCACCGCCTTGGCGTGCTCCGCCTCGATCTCGGCGAGCTTCGACAGCATGGCATCCCGGTTCGCGACGAATTCCTCGGTCCCGGTGTCCACAGTGGACTTCAAGATCGTCATCCCGTGTACCCCAATCGCTTCGCGGCCAGGCTGGTGAGGATCTCCGTCGTCCCACCGCCGATGTCCAGGATCTTCATGTCCCGGTACTGCCGCTCCACCTCCGCCTCGCGCATGTACCCGAGGCCGCCGTGCAGTTGCACCGCTCGGTCAACGACCCACAGGCCGGCTTCGACGGCGGTGTTCTTGGCGAAGCAGACCTCGGCGATCACGTCCTCGCCGGCCAGGGAACGGCGGGCGACCTCGTGCGTGTAGCTACGAGCCACGTCCACCCGCCTGGCCATCTCGGCGAGGGTCTGCTGGACGTGCTGGCGGGAGATCAGCGGGCGCCCGAACGTCTCGCGCGCCCGGCACCACCGCACCGTCAGGTCCAACGCGCGTTGCGCTCCGGCGTAGGCCTGAGCCGCCAGGCTCACCCGCTCGCTGAGGAAATGCTGGGCGAGCTGGACGAAGCCGGAGTTCTCCTCCCCGACCAGGTTCGCCGCCGGGACACGACAATCCACAAAGGACAGTTCGGCCGTGTCCGAGCAGGACCATCCCATCTTCTCCAGCTTGCGGGACACGGTGAAGCCCGGCGTGTCCCGCTCGATGACCAGCAGCGAGATCCCGTGCGCGCCGGGCTCGCCCGTGCGCACCGCCGTCGTCGCGAAGTCCGCCCGGCAGCCGGAGGTGATGAACGTCTTCGCGCCGTTGACCACGTAGTGATCGCCGTCTCGCTTCGCGGTCGTGCGCAGCGAGGCCACATCCGACCCTCCGTCGGGTTCGGTGACCGCCAGCGAGCCGATCTTCGTGCCCTTCAGCACCGGCCGGACCCACCGGTCGATCTGCTCGGCATCACCGGCGATGACCAGGTGCGGGAGTGCGATCCCACCGGTCAGCAGCGACGCGACCAGCCCACCGGACCCGCCGGCGTAGTGCATCTCCTCCACGACCGTGAGGGCGTCGATGATGTCTCCGCCCCCGCCGCCGACCGATTCCGGGAACGACACGCCGAGCAGTCCCAGGTCCGCGGCAACCCCGTGCAGTGTCCGTGGCAACTCGCCGTCGCGTTCCCAGCTGTCCAGGTGCGGCAGGACCTCCTTCTCGACGAATCGCCGCACGGTCCGGCGCAGCTCCTCGCGCTCGGGAGTACGGAAGGGATCGGTCACGACAACAGCACCTCCGGGATATCGAGGGAGCGTGCACGCAGCCACTCCCCGACCGCCTTGGCTTGCGGGTCGAATCGGGCCTTCGCGGCGACGCCCTCACCCAGCAGACCCTCGACCAGGAAGTTCAGCGCGCGCAGGTTGGGCAGAACGTGGCGCGTCACCCGCAGGTCCGCCGCTTCGGGTAGCAGCCGGCGAAACTCCTCCACCGTCAGCGCGTGTGCGATCCACTGCCACTCGGCGTCCGTGCGCACCCACACGCCCACGTTCGCGTCGCCGCCCTTGTCTCCGCTGCGCGCGCCCGCGATCCGTCCCAGCGCGGCCCTGCGGGTCGGGCCGGGCGGCAGGGGGTCGGGCAACTCCGGGGCATCGAGCGGTTCCAGCATCTTCGTCTCCGCCGCAGGAGCGATCACCACCCGCTTCCCCTGTGGGAGCACGGCGACGTGTTCGACGAGCTTCGCGTCCACGGACGCGGCCGTGAAAACGCCGTAGGGCTGAGCCTTGCCCGGAGGAGCGGTGAGGTGGAAACCGGGGTAGCTGGCGAGCGCGATCTCCACCGCGGCGCCGCTGAACCGACGGTCCACCGTGCTGGCGTCGGGGTCCTTGGCGGTACAGCGCAGCAGCGCGCTGGCTTCCTCTTCCGTCGCCGCGTCGGGCCGGTCGGTGCGGGCCAGCGACCAGCGCAGCTCCGCTGGCGGGGCGTCGGCTAGCGCGGCTTCCAGTTGCCGGCGCGCCAGCGCGGCTTTCGCCTCGATATCCGGCCCGGTCAGCACGAACTCGACCTCGTTGCGATGGCCGCCCAGGGTGTTCCGGGAGACCTTCAGCTCCGGCGGCGGAGGCTCGCCGGCCACCCCGCTGATGCTAACGCCGTCGGCGACGTCCTGGATCTGGATGGTGTCGAACCGGGCGGTGACGTCCGGGCCGGCATAGCGACCGCCCGCGATCTCGTACAGCAGCTGGGCGGTGACGGTGCCCGCCGTCACCGCCCCGGCGGTGCCCGGATGCTTGGTGATCACGCTGGAGCCGTCTGCGTGGATCTCCGTGAGCGGGAAGCCCGGATGGTCCAGGGAGTAGCCCGCTTCGAGTAGCTCAGCGAAGAAGGCGTAATTCCCGCCGGTGGCCTGGGCTCCGCATTCGATCACATGGCCGGCCACGACCGCGCCCGCGAGAGCGTCGTAGTCGTCGCGTGCCCAGCCGAAATGCGCCGCGGCCGGTCCTACCACCAACGATGCGTCGGTGACGCGACCGGTCACCACCACATCCGCCCCGGCCTGGAGGCACTCGCTGATGCCCCATGCGCCGAGGTAGGCGTTGGCGGTCAGGGGCGTGCCCAGCCCGAGCTCGTCGGCGCGGGCGAGCAGGTCGTCACCTTCCACGTGCGCGATCTGGACTGTGAGCCCCAAACGGTCCGCGAGTGCGCGCAGGGCGTCGGTCAGTCCCGCAGGATTGAGCCCGCCCGCGTTGGTGACGATCCGAACGCCCCGCTCCACGGCCAGGCCCAGGCATTCCTCCATCTGACGCAGGAACGTCTTGGCGTAGCCGCGGGCGGGATCGGCCATCCGGTCCCGGCCGAGGATCAGCATGGTCAACTCGGCGAGGTAGTCGCCGGTCAGCACGTCGAGCGGGCCGCCCGTGAGCATCTCGTGCACGGCGGCGAACCGGTCCCCGTAGAAGCCCGAAGCATTGCCGATGCGCAACGGGCCGGGTGTCGACGAGCTGGGCGGTGTCTCTGGCTGCGGCGCCCCTCCGGTCAGCGACATGGCACGCAGCCTGGCACCGCCCCGGGCCAAAATCAAGCATTCATGCTTGCTTTTTTCTGCCCAGTGCTCACCCCTACCGACCGTCGTTCGCGTGACCAAGCCCGATCGTGTTGACTTCTACCCAGCTGGAGGTCGGACGATCGCGTGCGACGACACGCGAAACCTGGGAGGTACCGAACCCATGAGCGCTGGCATGAGCTGGGAGACGATGCGCTCTTTCAGCAGCGACACGTCCGTGACCCGACAGCGCCTGTCCCCGGGGCTGGGCCGTCGCATCGTGCGGTACGCCCGCCCGTACCTCCGGGACATCGTGCCGTTCCTGCTGCTCGTCGCCGCGTCCGCCGTGCTCGGCGTGGTCAACCCGCTGCTGTTCAAGGCGATCATCGATGACGGGATCGTTCCCCGGCAGGCGTCCGTGATCGTCTGGCTCGCGCTGGCCGTCGCGCTGGTCGCTGTGCTGGACGCCGGCTCGTCGTTACTCCAGCGCTGGTACTCCGCCAGGCTGGGCGAGGGGCTGATCTACGACCTGCGGGCCGAGGTCTTCGACCACGTGCAACGGATGCCCATCGCGTTCTTCCTGCGCGCCCAGACCGGATCGCTGGTCAGCCGGCTCAACCAGGACGTGATCGGCGCGCAGCGCGCCCTGACCAGCACGCTGTCGGCGGTGGTCTCCAACGTCCTGAGCCTGGTCCTGGTGCTGGCCACCATGCTCACGCTGTCCTGGCAGATCACCGTGATCTCGCTGGTATTGCTCCCGCTGTTCCTGCTGCCGGTGCGCTGGGTCGGTCGCCGGCTGCAACGCGTCACTCGCGAGCAGATGACGGTCAACGCCGAGATGAGCTCGCTGATGACCGAGCGGTTCGGGGTCGCCGGAGCCATGCTGGCCAAGCTCTACGGGCGGGTGGACGAGGAGTCCGGCGCGTTCTCGCAGCGGGCTGCCCGGGTGCGTGACCTGGGGGTCATCTCCGCGATGTACAGCCGGGTGTTCATGGTCGCGCTGACGCTGCTGGCGGCGCTGGCCACGGCCGTGGTCTACGGCTTCGGTGGGATGCTGGTGCTCGGAGGCGCCTTCCAACTCGGCACGCTGGTCGCCCTCGCGACCCTGCTCAACCGCTTGTACGGGCCGCTGACCGCCCTGTCCAACGTGCACGTGGACGTGATGACCGCGCTGGTGAGCTTCGACCGCGTCTTCGAGGTCCTCGATCTGAACCCGACGATCGCGGAGAAGCCGGACGCGGTAGCCCTGCCGCCCGGATCAGCCGACGTGGAGTTCGAGTCGGTCTCGTTCCGCTACCCCTCCGCGGACGAGGTCTCGCTGGCGTCGCTGCAGTCCACCGCTCGCGAGGACCACTCGCCCGGCCAGCAGGTTCTGCACGACATCTCCTTCCACGCCGAGCCGGGCCAGATGATCGCGCTGGTGGGGCCGTCCGGCGCGGGCAAGACAACCATCACCCACCTCGCGGGACGGCTCTACGACGTGGACACCGGCAGCGTGCGCATCGGCGGGCACGACGTTCGCGACGTCCGACTGTCCTCGCTGTATTCGACGGTTGGCGTGGTCACTCAGGACCCGCACCTGTTCCACGACACCATTCGCGCCAATCTCGTCTACGCACGTCCGGGCACCAGCGACGCCGAGCTGCTCGACGCCCTGCACGCGGCCCAGCTCGACGACCTCGTCGCCGAACTTCCCGACGGCCTCGACACGGTGGTCGGTGACCGTGGGTACCGGCTCTCCGGTGGGGAGAAACAGCGCCTGGCCATCGCGCGCCTGCTGCTCAAGGCCCCGCCCATCGTGGTGCTCGACGAAGCCACCGCGCACCTGGACTCGGAGTCGGAGGCGGCGGTGCAGCAAGCGCTCAAGACAGCGTTGAAGGGACGGACGTCGCTGGTCATCGCCCACCGACTGTCCACGATCCGCGAGGCCGACCGGATCCTGGTGATCTCCGACGGGCGCATCGTCGAAGCCGGCAAGCACGCCGACCTGCTCGCCCGCAACGGCCTGTACGCCGACCTGTACAACACTCAGTTCGCCCAGGACCGGTTGGTCCAGCAGAACCCGAGCGAGTCCACCCCGAACGACGGCGAGACACTGCTGGAACCAGCCGAGCTCTAGAACGGGACCGAGGGTGAGCAGACAGAGCGCCGGAATCCTGCTGTTCCACGTGTCGGACGGCCAGCTGAGCGTCCTTCTGGTGCATCCGGGTGGTCCGTTCTGGGCGAAGAAGGACGACGGCGTGTGGTCGATCCCCAAGGGCGAGTACGGGGACAACGAAGACGCGATCGACGCCGCGCTCCGCGAGTTCCAGGAGGAGACGGGTATGGCACCGTCGGGTGCCGACCTCATCGACCTGGGCCAGGTCAAGCAGCGAGGCGGCAAGCAGGTGCACGCCTGGGCGGCCGAGGGCGACTTCGACGTCTCCACCCTGCGCAGCAACCTCTTCGACATGCAGTGGCCACCGCGCTCGGGGGTGACCCGGCAGTTTCCCGAGGTCGACCGGGCGCAGTGGTGCGACGTCGACACCGCGCACCGGAAGATCATCCCCGCTCAGGCGGCACTCGTCGACCGGCTGGTCGAGTGGCTGCGGGCGCGAGGCGGCCCGGGACCTACGTAGATGGCGCGGTTTACGTGGGGGTCTACGTAGGTTGCCCGACGAGGGACCTTCGGCCTATGCGCCACTGTTGAGGCAGTAACGCAGCCGCCATCTCGAAGCAGCCCCGAGGTAACCATGCCCCAGCAGTCCCTGCCGCGCCGGTCGAAGAACCGTCCCGGCACGCCTGCGACAACCGACGCTCCCGAGGTGACGCATATCCCGCGACAGCCGGAGCGCTCCGTGCGACACAGTGGCCCCACCGCCCCGCTCGCTCACACGATCGACGACCCCGCCGAGCGCCTGGAGGCGACTCTCCGCACCGAGGACAGTGCCGAGGAAGCCGGACTCTCCCCCTTCGAACGGGTCACCTGCCCAGTTCACCGCCGGTGGATTCACCAGTGCATCGCGTCCCCCATGCACGTCATCGAGCTCACCGGACACCGCTGGTGCCGGGACTGCCGCTCGGCGGCCACGGTCGCAGTCGACGAGCTGACCGCGACGGTTTCGGTGACCTGCCCAAGGTGCGGCCGGAACCCGAACAACTCCGCCACCCGCCAGATCGAGCGCACCTGTGAGGCCAGCATCTCCCTGTCCCGCCCTCAGGCCCGGACCGGTTCCGAAACTCGTTCGTCACACCACCAACCGTCCGAACCCCACCGCGCCGAACCCCACGAAGCCAGGATCGCCTGATGCCCGTCGACTCCGTGCCCCAGCCCTGTCCGCACTGCGTTCGCCCGATCGTGCTCACCACCCGGGGCTCGGGCCGCAGGTGGGTCCACGTCGGCACCTGGCGACAACACTGCGGGGAACCGACGTGGATGACACACGGATCCACCGCGGTCGCCGAGGGGCAGTAGCCGCACGCGGCAACCGCCGGCTGGCATGCGGCTACCCCCGTCCCGCATGGCGCAGCGCAAACACGCTGTCGTAGTCGATCCGCACTTCCCGGGAGTTGTCCAACCGGTAACCGACACCGCGCACCGTGGTGATCAGATCCAGCGCGGGACCGAGCTTTCGACGCAACCTTCGGACGTGCACGTCGACCGTGCGCGTGGAGACGTAGTCGATCTTCCATACGGAGCGCAGAAGCTCGAGGCGTCCGATGACCTGCCCGGGCCGCTCGCACAGGAACAGCAGCAGATCGAATTCCAGCCGGGTCAGCTTGACCGGCACTCCGCGCACCGCGGCCACCCGCGACGGAACGCTCAGCCGCAACGGTCGGGAGTCGTCGTCCCGATCGGACACGACCGACAATTCTGGTTTCGGTGGTCGCGCCGGCGCCGATTCCACCGGCGCCGATTCCAGTTGTATTTCCACGGCAGGGCCGGATGACTCGGTGACGAACCCGTGCAGTTCCCGCGCCAGCAATTCACTCACCTCAGTCACCCGGTCCGGTTCTACCATGACCTGGGCAACCACCTTGATCAGCGCTTGCCGCCTCGGCGACGCGGATTTCCCGGTCCCGCGTGCGCGGTCGTTCGCGGGCCGCAGCCGCGCGGGAGCGGTTGTCGACGGAACTGTGCTCACTGGTTTCCTCCAGCGCGGAATCGAGAATCCACAAAGGCAGGTACGGGAATCCGTTGCTGCAGGCCAGCAACGAGCGGAGACGCTCGACAACACCGCGCGCTCTCGCGTCGGTCGTCGAATAGCGCTCAGATCAACGACAGAGTTGGATCAACGACAGAGGGCGCTGGCTACGTCGCCGTAGTCGACGTAGCTCCTGCGGGAGAAGTCATCACAGAGTTGCGCCACGCTGATCACGCTATGCAGGGCCGGCAACCAGGGTCAAGGCAACGGGCACCAGTCCCACGCAGTGGAAGGCCCACGCCCGGCCACCACGAAGCGCGGAGCAGCGCAGTCGCCAGGGAAGAATCCACCTGCACCACTTCCTACTGACGGGTAGATAATGCGAGGATCTCTCGGCCAAGGAGGTCCTGATGTCCACGTACTTCGTCACCGGCGCCACCGGCTTCCTCGGTCGCCACCTGGTTGACCGGCTGCTTCGCCGAGCGGACTGCACGCGGGTGTATGTCCTGGTCAGGTCACGGTCGGCCGAGCGACTCGCGGAGCTGACCGCGCACCTGCCCCGGCGGGAGGCGATCGTTCCGGTGATCGGAGACCTCGCCCAACCGGGGCTGGGGATCGACCCGGGCCAGGTGCTGGACCCGCTCGATCACGTGGTGCATCTCGGCGCGGTCTACGACTTCAGCGCGACTGACCAGGACCACGAGGACGCGAACGTCGTCGGCACCCGCAATGTGATCGCGTTCGCCGAGCAGGCCAGTGCCCGCTGGTTGCACCACGTCTCCTCGATCGCCGTGGCCGGCGACCATCACGGCACGTTCAGCGAGGCGGACTTCGACCTCGGGCAGGGCCTGCCGTCCCCGTACCACGCGACCAAGTTCGAGGCCGAGCGTCTCGTGCGGGAGCAGACCGCCGTGCCGTGGCGGGTCTACCGGCCCGGCGCGGTCGTCGGCGACTCCCGAACCGGCGAGATGGACAAGGTCGACGGCCCGTACTACTTCTTGTCCGCGATCCGGCGGCTCGGTCGGCTCCCGGCACGCCTGCCGCTGGCCATGCCGGACCTGGGTGTGACCAACATCGTGCCGGTCGACTACGTCGTGGACGCCATGGACCACCTCATGCACGCCGAGGCCGAATCGGGAAGTACCTACCACCTGGTCTCGCCACGGCCGCAGACTCTCGTCGAGGTCTACAACCGCTTCGCGGAGGCGTTGAACGCGCCGAGGGTCGTCGCGACGGTGCCTGTCCGGTGGACCGCGCCCTTACGCCGTCTGGGGCGAGCGAGCGGCCGCGTCGCTAGGTCCACAGTGGACTTCCTGCCCGGCGGGAAGCAGGCACGCGAAGCAGTGCTGACCGAGGTCGGAATACCACCGCAGGTCATTCCGCACATGTCCCTTCCGACCACCTTCGCCTCCCACGCGACGCAGGTGGCCTTGCGCGGCACGGGCATCGAGCCTCCCGCGTTCGGCGATTACGCGGCCCGCCTCGTGCGGTACTGGGCGGAGCACCTCGATCCCGACCGGTTCTGGCGGGCGAGCCGGGGGCGTTCCCTGAGCGGGCGCCGCATCCTCATCACCGGAGCATCCTCGGGAATCGGGCGGGCCAGCGCCCTGGCCGTCGCCGAGCAGGGTGCGACCGTTCTGCTGGTCGCCCGCCGTGCTGACCAGCTGACCGCGCTACGCGACGAGATCGTGGCGGCTGGAGGCACCGCACACGTCCATCCCTGCGACCTGACCGACGGCGAATCCGTCGACGCGCTCGTCAAGCAGATCCTCGACCAGCACGAGTCAGTGGACATGCTGGTCAACAACGCGGGTCGCTCGATCCGGCGGTCGGTGCACCTCGCGGTCGACCGGCTGCACGACTTCGAACGCACCATGACGTTGAACTACTTCGCCCCGCTACGGTTGATCCTCGGCCTGTTGCCGCACATGCGCGAACGCGGTTTCGGGCACATCGTCAACGTCACGACGATGGGCCTGCAGACCGACACACCACGATTCTCGGCCTATCTCGCCTCGAAGGCCGCGCTGGAAGCCTTCTCGCGCTCGGCGGGTCGGGAGACCTTGGGCGACGGGATCACCTTCACCTCGGTGCGCATGCCCCTGGTGCGCACGCCGATGGTCGCCCCAACCGGCATCTACCGAGCCTTGCCGGCCAGCAGCCCGGAAAAGGCCGCGAAGCTGGTCGTCAAAGCACTGACCAAACGGCCCGAGGTGGTCGAGCGGCCGGGGGGCGTGGCCAGCCAGCTGCTGCGCGACGTCGCACCCGCGACGGCTCGCCGCGCCATGTACTTCGGATACCGGATCATGCCGGAGAGCGCTCCTGAAGCGAAGGAGAAGCCCAAGCCGCCGCTCGCCTCAATCGCGGCAACCGCGACCCGGCTGCTGTGGCGCAGCCTGTGAGATCCTGGTCGCTGGCGTCGGCTCTCCCGTGTGCGGTGTTATCGATGCGTTCCAGCAGTCCGAAGATCGGAATGCACCGGACGCGCTGCTGGTAGTGACAGCGCCTCGCTCACATACCAGAGCAGCTCGTGCAGCTGCCGCATGACCGGAAAGATGGTGAAAGCCGGGAAATCCCGGCTCGCGCAGGTGTTCGTGTATCCCGCAGCGGAAATCGACACGCAGGTTCGCACGGGTGCCCGGCGCCCTTGTCCGCCACGAAGTCGGCTGGGGCGGACAAGGCAGCGCGACACAGCACAGCGCGAAGCAGCTCGTACAGTCGGCTCGCAGACCGAGACGATCCGCGTCCGTAGCGGGGATTTCCACGGCGCTCAGCGGACTTGATACACAACGACGAGAAGGACAACAATCACGAGGACGAGCAGCAGCACCACCCACCCCCTGCACGAGTTACCTCCAGTACCTCCAATCGTACGCACGCCGCAGAGAAGCAGCCCGGTTCTTTCGGCAAGAATGCCTAATGATTTGTTCGCAGCAGGTGATACAGCAAGATGAGTTGCGCGAGTCGCAGCGGCTCATTGCGTTGCCCGTTGTCCAGCACACCCAGGCAGTCCGGTAGCGGATCGTCGCGTTCCAGGCGGTCCCAGATCGCCTTGGCCACCATCATGCTGTCCTCCTCCGGTGCGTGGCCGTGTATGTGCAGCGCGTCAACCGGGCTACCGTCGGTGTCCCGCATGAGCTTGAGATGGACCGCGTTCGTCGGCGCTTTCGCCAGGATCTCGGCGAAGTTGGGATGCCGGATGGTCGGGCGGAGGCGGATCGTCGCGGACAGCGGCGTGTCCGGCGGTTCGTGTCGCTGGCGCGACGGAGCGAAACTGATCACGATGTCCGCGTCCCGCCGCTGGGGGCGGATGAACGACTCCGACTCGGGCTCCCGCCGCCGCATCTCGCTGAGCACCTGGGTGCGCGAATACCCGCGTTTCGCGACGTCGCGGCGGACTTTCCACTCGGTACGGATGCATTCGGGCGGGTCGAGGTAGGCGGTCACGTCGAAGCATGCCCGGGCGGGCTTGGTGTGCAGCGGCAGAAGCCCTTCCACGATAAGGAAATCCCGTGGTTCCACGAGCTGGGGCCGGGTGAGCGTTCCGTCGCCATGGTCGTAGGTGGGTTTCAGGACGGGTTGACCGGCGGCGAGCAGCTGCAGATGCTGCTCCATGATCCCGACGTAGTTGCAGTCCGGGTGCAGCGGAGTGAACGGGAGTTCTTTGCGTTCCGCGCGGTCGTAGCGGTGGTAGTCGTCCACGCAGATCGCCGTGCTCCGCTCACCGAGAGCGGCGACAAGGCCGCGTGTCAGGGTTGTCTTTCCGGCGGCACTGTCCCCGGCGAGGCCGAGCAGGGTCGGGCGCCAGCGCGTGTCGCCCTGGGGCGAACTCGCGGCGCGCAGCATGCGGATCAGCTTGTCGGGCACGGGTTCCTCCGTAGTGTTCGGTGCCTTCGGCCGTGTCGAGTCGCGGACGTCGCTGTCCCGGCGAGGTCACAGTCGGTGCGGTCGCTGTCGCGAAGGTCGTTCGCGGAGGTGCGGGACATCCCGGCAAGAAAGTCGAGCGTATTGCCAGCGTCGGGGTTCGCGCCTCCCCCGCGAGGGGGAGGCGCGTTCCATGCCCAGGTCCGGGCGCGAACACGGCCGGGCGTGTAGAGAGGCTTCCTATGCGTGCTCGGGCCTGCCACGCTTCTGCGTCATGGGCGGCGAACAACAGCGACCACTACGGCTGGTGGTGGTCGACGACCACCAGATGGTGCTCGACGGGCTGAACGCGATGCTGCAGCCCTACCGGCACCAGGTCGAGATCGCCGGTGAGGCGAGCACCAGCGAGCAGGCCGTGCGGATGGTCACCAGACACCAACCCGACATCGTGCTGCTGGATGTGCGGCTGGGCAGCCTCAGCGGTCTGGATCTGTGTGCCGACATCCGGCGGCATCACCCGACCGGCAAGGTGGTGTTCCTGACCGTCTACGACGACGAGCAGTACCTGTACCAGGCGCTTCGGCTGGGCGCGGTGGGGTTCCTGCTCAAGCGGATTCAGGGTGCCGAGCTAGTGGGGTACCTGACTCGCATCCACGGGGGCGAGACGATCGTCGACCCCGCGTTGGCCAGCCGCGTGGCGATCTCCGCGGCGCGGCTGCGCAGTGGCGAGTTCTGGCCCGGAGCGCACCTCGGGCTCACCCAGCGCGAGAGTGAGGTGCTGGCGTTGCTGGTCGCCGGGCTGTCCAACCGGGCGATCGCGGCGAAACTGTTCGTCGGCGAGGAGACCGTGAAAAGCCACGCGCGCGCCATCTACCGCAAGCTCGACGTGTCCGACCGCACCGGCGCGGTCGCGGCAGCCCTGCGCGAAGGAGTCTTCCATTGAGCGCCCACGACCGGGGCATGGGTAATGGGGGCAGGGGTAATGGGGGCAGGAGCAATGCGAGCAGGGGCAATGGCGGCATGGGCTACCTGGGCATGGCCGACGCCGAGCAGGAGTCGCGGCTGCTCATGCGCATCATCGAGACGATCTCCGGCGGGCTCGATCTCGACGAGATCGTCCAGGGCGTGACGGCGGTGATCACCGAGACCACCGCCACGGACGTGTGTTTCGTGCACCTGCTCGACGACTCCGGCGAGCGGCTGGTTCTGCGCGGGGCCACCGCACCGTTCGACAAGCTCGCCGGCAGCATCGAGCTGGCCGTTGGCGAGGGCATGGCCGGATGGGTCGCCGCCAACGGCGAACCCGCCGTGATCGTCGAGAACAAGCAGGACGACCCGCGCTACAAGTACATCCCGGAACTGCATGGGCACGAGTTCACCTCGATGGTGTCAGTGCCGATCGTGAGCCGGCTGGGACACCTCGTCGGGGTGCTCAACCTGCACAGCAAACGGCGGCGGGAGTTCACCACCGACGTGGAGCTGCTGCGGTCGGTCGCCGGGCTGGTCGCCGGCGCGATCGAGAACGCCCGGTTGTATCACCGGCTGGCCGAGCGAGAGGAAGCACTGGAACGGTTCACAGAGCGGACGGTGCAGCTGCAGGAAGCCGAACGGCGGCGGCTGGCCGGGGAGATCCACGACGGGATCAGCCAGCGCATCGTGAGCCTGTCCTTCCACCTGTCCGCCGCCGGGGACCTGGTCCGCACCGAGCCGGCGCGCGCTGCCGAGCAGATCGCGCGGGCGCAGGAGCTGGCCGCGGCGGCGCTGGACGAGACGCGGTACGCGATCGCCGGGCTGCGGCCCCCGGTACTGGACGACCTGGGGCTGGCCGCGAGTCTGGAGAGCCTGGCGTACTCCACGCCCGACATCAGCGTGTATGTCGATGTCGCCTCCTACCAGCTCCCCGAGCATGTCGAGACCGCCGTCTACCGGGTCGCGCAGGAGGCGTTGCAGAACGTCGTCAAGCACGCTGGCGCACGCGGCGCGGAAATCCGCCTGCGTGCCAGCGGGGATCGGGTTGTTCTCGAAGTCAGCGATGACGGCGTGGGTTTCGATCCGGCCGCGATCCCGCGCGCCGCCGGACCGAGCGGATACGGCATCGAGGGGATGCGCAAGCGCGCTGAGCTGCTCGGCGGGACGCTTGAGCTGCACAGTGGCCCTGCCGAGCGGGGAACCACCCTCCGCCTGGACGTCCCCGTCACCGCGAACAGTTGAGCTCGTCGTCGGCAGACGCTGGTAGCTCGAAGCCACCTTCGTCAAGCACGTGCTCAACGAACAGCGCGGCCGTGGCGGGTAATCGTCCCGGATGGGCGACCAGAGACCAGTTCCGCAGCATGGGCGCTCCGGGAATCCGCACGTCGACCAGCCGACCGGCGTCGAGTTCCCGGGCAACGGCGTCCCGGGAGATCAGGCTGACGCCGAGCCCGCACATCACGGACTCCCGGACCGCCACATTCGATCCGACCGTCAGGGTGCGTGGCTCGGCATCCCATCCCGCGAGCAGCCCTTCGGTGGCTGCGCGGGTGCCCGAGCCGGGTTCGCGCAGCAACCAGGTCTGCCGGGCCAGCCAGTCGCGTACCTGGTCTCGCGGCACCTGCGCGAAGAGATCGGCAGCCGCGACAACGATCAGCTCGTGCGAGCGGATCGCGTGCACCGCGAGTTCCCGGCCGACCATCGGTCGCCCGCCGAGCACCAGATCTACCTCGTGCCGATCCAGCAGAGCCCGAACGCGGTCCCGGTTTCCCACTTCGAGCACGACGCCGGCGTGCGGGTGACGGCGGCGGAAACCGGTCAGCAGGTCCGGCAGGATCTGCTCCCCCGCCGTCGTCAGCGCCGCGATCCGCAGCTCCCCCTGTTCCGGGTTCGCGACGGCGACGGCGGCGTTGCGGGCTTCTTCGAGCAGCCCCAGCACGCGGTGTGCGTACTCCGCGTAGGTCTCACCGGCGTCGGTCAGCCGCAAGCCCCGGCCTTCCCGCTGGATGAGCGGCACACCCAGTGACTTCTGCAGCGCGGCCAGCGAGGCCGACACCGCCGACTGGGTCACCACCAGCCGCTCGGACGCCGCACGGATGGAGCCGGTCTCGGCGATGGTGAGGAACGTGCGGAGCTGGGTCAACGTCATCGGCACTCCCGAAACCCTCGGCTGGCGAAGTCTTCAACCATCATCGGAGTCCTCAACAATCAAAGGAATACTTGATGATCGCACACGGATTCTCAATAGACAGCCACTGATTCGCGATCCATCGTGGGTGCCGTAGAGCGACCGGAACGGACCGCCGATGCCGGCGGGCGGAGGAGGAACCGATGGCAGCGGACGCGGATCGCTGGAGTGCCGGAGTCATCCCTTACGCGAAGATGGGCTACTACAACCCGGACTACGTGCCGTCCGCCTCGGACGTCCTGGCGGCCTTCCGGGTGACTCCCCAGCCCGGTGTCTCGCCGGAGGAGGCGGGCGCGTCGGTGGCGGGCGAGTCCTCCACCGCGACCTGGACGGTCGTCTGGACCGACCGACTCACCACCTACGACCATTACCAGGCGAAATGCTACCGGGTCGACCCCGTTCCCGGGCGCGACGACGAGTACATCGCGTACATCGCCTATGACATCGACCTCTTCGAGGAAGGGTCGATCGCCAACATGACCTCGTCGATCATCGGCAACGTCTTCGGTTTCAAGGCGCTGCGCGCATTGCGGCTGGAGGACCTGCGCGTTCCGCTCGCGTATGTGAAGACCTTCCCCGGGCCGCCGCACGGCATCGTCATGGAGCGCGAGTATCTGAACAAGTACGGCCGACCGCTGCTCGGCGCCACCACCAAACCGAAACTCGGGCTGTCCGCGCGCAATTACGCCCGCGTGGTGTACGAGGCACTGCGCGGTGGGCTGGATTTCACCAAGGACGACGAGAACATCAACTCGCAACCGTTCATGCGCTGGCGCGACCGGTACCTGTTCGTGATGGAAGCGGTGAACCGGGCGGCCGAGGCCACCGGCGAGATCAAGGGGCACTACCTCAACGTGACGGCGGCGACCATGGAGGACATGTACGAGCGGGCGGAGTTCGCCAAGCAGCTCGGCAGTGTCGTCATCATGGTCGATCTCACCGCCGGCTACACCGCCCTCCAGTCGATGTCCCGGTGGGCACGGGACAACGGCCTCCTGCTGCACCTGCACCGTGCCGGCCACTCCACCTACACCCGGCAGAAGACGCACGGCGTGAGCTTCCGCGTCATCGCCAAATGGTGTCGGCTACTCGGTGTGGATCATCTGCACGCGGGCACGGTGGTCGGCAAGCTCGAAGGCGACCCGAACACCACCCGTGGCTACTACGACACTCTCCGGCAGTTCTCGACACCGATGAACCCGTTGCACGGCTTGTTCTTCGACCAGGACTGGGGTTCGATGCCGGGCGTCATGCCGGTCGCGTCCGGGGGCATTCACGCGGGTCAGATGCATCAGCTCCTGGACTACCTCGGCGAGGACGTGGTTCTGCAGTTCGGTGGCGGCACGATCGGACATCCGATGGGCATCGCAGCCGGCGCCGAGGCCAACCGGGTCGCCGTGGAGGCGATGATCAAGGCCCGCAACGAGGGCCGTGACTTCGTCCGGGACGGCGAGAAGATCCTCCAACACGCGGCGAAGCACTCCAGGGCTCTGCAGTCCGCGCTGGACACCTGGGGCGACATCACCTTCACCTACGAGTCGACCGACACGCCCGACGTGGTACCGACGCCGACCGCATAGTGTCCACATGACACTGTCCTAAGAAGACACTCAATCCTACCCCGAGAGGGATCTGATGCACATCACCCAAGGTACGTTCTCGTACCTTCCAGAGCTGACCAATGACGAGATCCGGGCGCAGATCCAGTACGCCATCGATCAAGGTTGGGCGATCGCGATCGAGTTCACCGACGACCCGCACCCGCGCAA
Source organism: Pseudonocardiaceae bacterium (assembly GCA_051984675.1). Classification (GTDB taxonomy): domain Bacteria; phylum Actinomycetota; class Actinomycetes; order Mycobacteriales; family Pseudonocardiaceae; genus JBPYFK01. Next base: position 32,543 of record JBPYFK010000118.1, read on the forward strand.
CGTGCTGTGGGAGATGTGGGGCCTGCCGATGTTCGACATCGTCGATGCCGCGGCCGGGCTCTACGAAGTGGACGCGTGCCGCGAAGCGTACCCGAACCACTACGTCCGCGTGACCGCGTACGACGCCCGGCTCGGCCGGCAGACCACCGCGTTGAGCTTCATCGTCAACCGCCCGCCGCACGAACCCGGTTTCCGGCTCCACCGCCAGGAAGCCAGTGACCGGCAGATCGGTTACACATTGCACGCCTACGCCGCCGACGAGCCGCGCGGTGCGCGCTACGGAGTTGCGCATTGAACGAGCGATCCACTTCCACCAGCTTCGCCATGCCCCGTCCCCACTCCACTCCGTCCGGCGAGTCGGCCGAACAGAGAGACGACGAACGGCTGGACGCCGCCGAGTCCCTGCCCGCGGACGCTGCCGTCGATCTCGCCGCGGAGCAGGAAAAGCTCAACATCTCCGCGACGCTCGACCGGCTCGACAGTGAGTTGATCGGGCTGGCGCCGGTGAAGACACGCGTTCGCGAGATCGCCGCGTTGCTGCTGGTCGACCGCCTGCGGCAACGGTTCGGGCTCAGCACGTCGAGACCGACGTTGCACATGTGTTTCACCGGCAATCCCGGCACGGGCAAGACAACCGTGGCACTGCGGATGGCGGAGTTGCTGCACGGCCTCGGTTACCTGCGCAAGGGCCAGCTCGTCAGCGTGACCCGGGACGACCTGGTCGGGCAGTACGTCGGGCACACCGCGCCCAAGACCAAGGAGGTACTCAAACGCGCGATGGGCGGGGTCCTGCTCATCGACGAGGCATACTATCTCTACCGCGCCGAGAACGAGCGCGACTACGGTTCGGAAGCGATCGAGATCCTGTTGCAGGTCATGGAAGAGCAGCGGGATGACCTGGTCATCGTGTTGGCCGGCTACCGGGACCGGATGGACGCGTTCTTCGGGTCCAACCCTGGAATGGCTTCCCGCATCGCCCATCACCTGGAGTTTCCCGACTTCGCCATCGACGAGCTGATGCAGATCGGCGAGCTCATGCTGGTCAACGAGGGGTACCAGTTCTCCGCCGAGGCTCGGGCCGCGTTCCTGGAATACCTTCGCCAGCGGATGCGTCAGCCGCGCTTCGCCAACGCGCGCAGCGTCCGCAACGCCCTCGACCGGATGCGGCTTCGCCACGCCAATCGACTCGTGTCGACGGGTGGATCAGTGTCCAAATTGGATCTCACCCTGGTCGAGGCGGACGACATCCTGCGCAGCCGGGTGCTCACCGAGTCCACCACCGACGCGTAACCAGCGAAACAGCCCCGTGTCGCAAATTCGCCAAGCACCGCATTTTGCTACCAGGAGTGTTGAATCAACGACATACCGTCACATTCCTTGCTAGCGCGAAATGTTCTTGGGCACGCTCGAAGGTGAGCGTTCCCGCAGCACAGCGCCATACACACACCACACGACAGCGGGAATTCCACGCTGATCGCCCACCCAGCGAAACGTCCCGGACGTGTAGCCCACACTGCCGAGAACCTCGGATTAAAACCGGCGCGCTCGCATCCACCGGCCTACCGTCAGATACGGACAGATGCTGCTGGCAAACAGCCGAGGGCGGTGAGCGGCGTGTCTTTTGCAATCAAGCGCTTCTGCCACTTAGGGAATGTGGGGAACGGCAAACTTGCCGGTGTGGGGGCGGCTCTCGCGCTAGCGCTGGCCGGCTGTACCAGCGGGGCGGCGCCGGCGCCGGTTCCACCACCGAAGATCGCCCTCCAGCCGGGCGTGGGCAGCACGAACATTCCGCCGAACAGCCAACCGGCGGTCACCGTCTCCGGCGGCAAGCTCGACGGTGTGACCCTGACCAGTTCGGACGGGAAGAAGATCGCCGGCACGCTGGCCCGGGACCAGCGCAGCTGGACGGTGAGCGAGCCGCTGGACTACAACAAGACCTACACCTGGTCCGGGACCGCGAAGCACCCTGGCGCCCAACCGGTGCCGGTCGGTGGATCGTTCACGACGGTCAACCCGGCCAACGTGGTGCGCGGCACGCTCAACATCGATGACCAGCAGACCGTCGGGGTCGGCGCGCCGATCTCGATCGATTTCGACGGCAAGGTCGACGACAGCGCCAAACCGGCCGTGGAACGGGCGCTTTCGGTGCAGACGTCGGTGCCGACCGAGGGGTCGTGGGCGTGGCTTCCCGATTCCCAGGAGGGGAACTCGCGCGTGCACTGGCGCCCCAAGGACTACTGGAAGCCGGGCACCAACGTCACGGTGAACGCCGGGCTTTTCGGTATTCCCATGGGTAACGGCAACTACGGCAAGGAGAATCTCACGTCGCACTTCACTGTGGGACGGTCGCAGGTCGTCAAAGCCGACGTGACCAGCCACCAGATGGTCATCATGCGGGACGGGCAGCAGGTCGCGTCCTACCCGGCCAGTTACGGCCTGGATTCCAGCCCGGACCGCAACACGCGGTCAGGCACCCACGTGGTCATGGGTAAGGCCGAGGACCAGCGCATGACAAGCCCGCAATACGGCTACGACGTCGTGGAGCACTGGGCCGTGCGGATCTCCAACAACGGCGAGTTCATCCACGCGAACCCGGAAAGCACCGGCAACCAGGGCTCGAGCAACGTCACGCACGGCTGCGTCAACCTCTCCACGGACAATGCCAGGGAGTACTTCGACACCGTCCTGTACGGCGATCCTGTCGAGGTCACCAACTCCGGCATACAGCTGTCGGAGGCGGACGGGGACATCTACGACTGGACCGTGCCGTGGGACAAGTGGCAGGGTATGTCCGCCCTGAAGCAGGCTCCACCCGCCCCGCAGGCGCAAGGTGTCCAGCACCAGCCCGCGTGATCCATCGGGGCAGCGTCGGGTTTCCAGATGTATCCACAATGGACTCGGTTCCGCGCGGTACAGGGACTTGCTTAGCGTGAGGAAGTGATGATGCGCAGGCGGATCATCGGTGTCGGAGCGCTCGTACTGCTGCTGGTCGTCGCGGGCTGCTCGCCAGCGGGCACGAACCGACCGCCCTCCTCGGAAGGTGGGCAGCCCGGGGCGAAACCGGGCGAGACCACGGCGAAGGATCTGGCCAGTGGGGGCGTGCGCGCGCAGTGGGTGGTGGACGAGAACCGCCGCCCGGGCACGCCCAGCTGGCGGATACCCAAGCCGGCACCGCCGGGCCTGGTCGAGGGCTTCGCCGACCAGACCTATGTGCAGCGCGGCCAGCCGGTTCGCCTGTTCGTGAACACCACCGCACACCAGTTCCACGTCGAGGCGTACCGGTTGGGCTACTACCAGGGAACCGGCGGACGCCTGGTGTGGCAGTCGCAGCCCGTGCCGGGCGTGGCCCAGCCACCGTGCCCGAAGGCCGGCGGGACCAACATGGTGTCCTGCGACAACTGGCGCCCGTCGCTGACCGTGCCGATCACCAAGGACTTCGTCGAGGGCGACTACCTGTTCAAGCTGGTCGGTGACCACAACGAGCAGAGCTATGTGCCGCTGACGGTCTGGAACCCGGCCAGCCACGCCGCATACGCCGTGAAGAACGACGTCTTCACCTGGCAGGCGTGGAACACCTACGGCGGTTCGGACTACTACGTCGGGGACAGCTCGTGTTCCGGGGGCTACCCGCTGTGCTCGCGAGCGCGCGTGGTCTCCTACGACCGCCCGTACGGCGACCGGCAGGGCGCCGGAGACTTCCTCGATCTGGAAGCACCGCTGGTGCGCAACCTCGAACAGCACGGCCTCGACGTCTCCTACGTCAACGACCTCGCGGTCCAGCAGCACCCCGAGGTGGCGGCCAACCACCGGGCGCTGCTGTCCCTGGGTCATGACGAGTGCTGGTCGCTGAAGGAACGGCAAGCGGCCCAGAACGCATCCGCCACGCACGGCGTGAACATGGCGTTCTTCGGTGCCAGCGGGATGCTGCGTCACGTGCGGACCCAGCCCTCGCCGATCGGGCCGGACCGCCAGCTGGTGGACTACCGCAACTCCGAAGAGGACCCGCTCAACGGCAAAGGTGATCCGGGCGAGGTCACCGGGAACACCTGGAGCAACCCGCCCGCGAACTGGCCGGAGTCCCCCTTCGTGGGAGAGGACTACGTCGGCTTCCTGCACCCGAACACCCCGCACGAGCCGCTGGTCGTCTCGGACGAGAAGTCGTGGATCTACCAGGGCACCGGCCTGCACAACGGGGACAGCATCCCCGCGGTCGTCAGCTCCGACGCGGACGGCGTCACCACCCAGACCGACCACCCGCCGGGCCTGCAGATCATGGGGCACTCCCCGCTGCCGGTGAAGAACGCCGAAACCCACGGCTTCAGCGACGGCCCGACGTTCTACTCGGACATGACCTACTACACCGATCCGCGCAGCGGGGCCGGGGTGTGGGACAGCGGCACCAACAACTGGATTCCGGCGCTGGACCCGTGCGAGCCAGGAACCCAGTCGTGCCCGGCGGCGGTACTGGACCGGATCACGACGAACATGCTGGGCGTGCTCGGGCAGGGACCGGCCCACCACGTCCAGCCGTCCCAGCCCAACTGGCAACAGGTGCCGCCGCAGAAGGCCACCGGCGGTTCCAGCTAGTTCAGGCTGGCACGAGCAAGACCCAGACTTGCCCTGGGGCGACCGGCAACGGCTGACCGGTCGAGGTGGAGTACCGGGTGGGAGCCTGCGGGCTCGGCCGTGACCAGGTGGCTTGGAACGCCTGGCCGTCCCGCAGGACGACGGCGGAGCCGTCGCCGACCGTCTGCGCGATGGGCGCGACGGCTCCGAAGATGTCCTCCTTGTAGTGCCCCGGCAGCTCCGAGATCTTCTGCAGGATCACGGTCGTCGGCCCGAGTTGACCCGCCTCGGTGGACACGAACGGCGAGCCGTCCATCGACACCAGCCACTGCCCGGTCGCGGCCGACCAGTGGAAGTCGTAGGACGCCGCCGGGTACTGGACGTGCTGGCTGGGCGTGGGGACCCCGCCCGGGCCGGCGGGGCCGGACTGGAGGACGGCCTCCGGTCCGGGGCCGCCCTGCGGTAGCTGGTCCGGGTGAACGTAGAGGTTGTGCGGCACGGGCCGGGAGTTGTCCCGGTAGTACGCCCCCGGCGCCTCCTGCGGCGAGGCGTTCACGAACGGCGCCGCGTGCAGGATCGGCAGCAGCTCGGGTACGGACCCGGAGTACGCGAACGTGGGACGCCCGTACTGCGGGAACAGCAGGAGGTCCGATTCGCGAGCGCTGCGAACCGGTCCGACCGCGCTGGGCAGGTGCGTGTAGTAGACGGCCGCCAGGCGGGTCAGCCCGCCCTCCACCGGTTCCACGTAGACCGCGTCGGCCGCCGCCAGCCCGGTATGCGGGCGTGCCGCGGCAACGTTGTCGATCTTGATGATGACGGCGGGAGGCTGCTGCGCGACAGGCGTGGTCGACGGCTGCGCCGCCGGTGGGTGGTGGGCCGGTGGAGCACCGTTCACCCGCAGCAGGCTCACCGCGATGATGACCGCTGCCGCCACGACCACGGCCGCCACCACCCCGAAGGCGGATGCGGCCCGCCTGCTGACCACGCTCGCTCCTTCACTCCCGAGAAGGAGACCGACGGGTTCAGCATACGCCCAGATCCTCGCCCCACTGTCGACTCGAACTCCGCCAGGAGCGGGATGATGGGGACGTGACGGCGGATACCCGGCACGTGAGCACGACCGAGAGACTCTTCCGCATCGCCATCCTGCTCAAGGGGCTGGACGGCGTGGCACAGCTGGTCTGCGGCGTCCTGCTGATCTTCATGCGGCCCGCTGCCATCACCGCGTTCGTGCACTTCGTGGTCGTCCGGGACCTGCTCGGCAGCCCCACGGGCGCCCTGGCGACCGACGCGGAGCACGCCGCCTCCGCCCTGACCGCAGGGGGCACCCGCTGGTTCGTGATCTTCTTCCTGCTGCTGCACGGAGTGATCAAGGTGGGCCTGGTGCTCGCGCTGCTGCTGAAGGTCATGCCGGCGTACCCGATCGCCGCCGTCGCGCTCGGCGCGTTCGTGGTCTACGAGCTGATCCGCGCCGTGCGCACCCACTCGCTCGCCCTGCCGATCTTCGCCGCCGGGGACGTCGTGATCATCATCCTGATCGTGCGGGAGTACCTGCTGCTGCGCAGAGAACGTGCCGGCGCGCGCCGGCAGCCCAGCAAGGCCGGCTAGCTCGCGGGCCCGCTACCGCGCCGGGCCACCGTCCTTGGCCGGGTTCGGCAGGCCGGGGGTCAACCACCGACGCGGAGTCAGCGCGCTGCGCAGCCGGCCGCTCGACGACTGCTTGCGCTTCTCCGCCGCGGCGATGGTGACGCGCCGGAGTTCGTCGATCTCCTCGATGTGCAGCGGCGCCAGCGTGAGCCCGGTGGCCCGGGTCAGCAGCAGGTCAGCGAGTTGGGGGTTGCGGGCGAGCACCGGACCGTGCATGTAGGTACCCACAATCCGGTCACTGATCACGCCCTCGGTCAGGTCCCCGTTGCCTACGCCGGTGACCACACGCGCGAGCGGTTTCGCGTACGGCCCCAGTTCGGTGCCCCCCTGGTGGTTCTCGAATCCCGTCAGTTGCTCGTCCCCGAGCCCGGTCCCCGGCTCCGGCTTACTCACCAGCTCACCGATCGCACGCTGCTCGCGCGGCCGGGTGGTCACATCGAGCAGCCCGAGACCCGAGTACCACTCGCCGTTGCTGTCCAGGGCGGCTCGTCCGAGGATCTGGAGCCCGGCGCAGACGGCCAGCACGTTCGCCCCCTGCTCCACCGCCGTGCGGAAGGGGCTGCGCTCCAGCAGGCGGGTGGCCTCCATCTGCGCGACGTCCTCGCCACCGCCGACCACGTAGATGTCGCAGCTGCCGGGGATCGGCTGGTCGGAGGTGACCTCCAGGACCTCGGCCGGTTGCCCGCGCCACTGCAGGCGCTGGGCCAGTACGGTCGCGTTGCCCCGATCGCCGTAGGTGCCCAGCAGGTCCGGCAGGAGCACGGCGATCTGCACGGTTGAGTTGCTCATGCTGGAGTTGCTCATGCCTGTGCCCCCAACCGATTACGGAGCCGGAAGAAGCTGGTGTAGTCCCCGACCGCGAGGACCTGGCCGGGAGCGAGCTGGCCCAGCGCCGCCAGCGGGTCCGGGCTGGTGATATGGGTCACGCCAGCGTAGGTCAACCGCACCCCGATGTCGTACGCACGGTCGCCGGCCGCGATCACCTGCCGGCCCGCCAGCCGCTCGAACTCCACGTCATACAGCCAGGACGTGTCCCGCCCGTCCGCCTCCAGGGCGTTGATCGCGATGATCACCGGATCCTGGGTGCTGCACAGCAGGTCCAGCGACGCCGCCCAGCCGGCTGGGTTCTTCGCCAACAGCAGCTGCAGCTCGTGCTGTCCGACCCGCACCACCTTGTAGCGGCCAGCGACGCTGCTCAGCTCCGCCACACCGTGCACCGCCGTCTCCGCCGGGATTCCCAGCGAGCTGCTGGCCGCGACGGCCATCGAGGCGTTGATGAAGTTGAACGCGCCGGGAAGCCGCAGCGTCAGCGGCAGCGTCCGCCCGTCCGGGGTGAGCAGCTTCTCCCCGCTCAGCCGCCACTGCGGCGTGGGCCGCTGCAACCCGCAGCGCCCGCACTCCCAGTGGCTCTGCGCGTCGTCACCGAGGTCCAGCCGGTTACCGCAGTTGGGGCAGTTCCCAGCGTCGCCCTGCCAGCTCGATCCGGCGGAGACCCAGACCGCGCGGCGGAACTGGTTCGCGATGTACACGACGTAGGGGTCGTCGCAGTTGCCCACGACCATCAGGTCCGGGTAGTCTTGGGCGAGCGCCCGCAGATGGGTGGCGACCTTGCGCACCTCACCGGCACGGTCGAGCTGGTCCCGGGAGAACCCGAGCAGCACCACGGCCACCGGGTTCGTCTGCTGCACCGCCGCCGGCAGGTACATCTCGTCGATCTCGCCGACCACCGTGCGCGCGTCCTGTTCGGCCATCGCCGTGGCCAGCCCGTCCAGCATGTTGGCCCCGCTGGAGTTGCTGGCTACCGGCCCACGGGTGGACATGGCCGCCGCGAGCATGGCCGTGGTGGTCGTCTTGCCGTTGGTCCCGGAAACCAGCATCACTTCCCGGTCCCGGGCCAGCTCGGACAGGACATTGGGCTGCAACATCAGCGCGATCCGCCCCAGGATCACCTGGCCCTGGTAACCGGCGGCCCGTGAGGCTCCGGCAGCTACCGCGCCCGCGCGCAGGGCCGCCCGGGACCGCCGGGTGATGCCGTTGTTCGTGATGTTCGTGATTCCCTCGTTGTTCGTGACCTCAGACATCGGCTCGCGAACCTCCGCATTCGGGAACCGCTGGCCGCGCGTCCCACTCGCCGCGGGTCTGGATGTCCCCGCGCTGTTCGATCACCACCACTGCTTCCTCACTGCTCACGTGCACAGGTGCGCACCGATCCGTCGGCGCCGTCGGAACTCATGTCCCATGCTCAAGCAGTATGGGCTCAACGAGGACCGCGCACTGGGCGAGACTAACCGGCATGCTGGGATTGAGAGATCTTGGGCACAAGAGATCTGGGCGTGTGGAAACGGCCTCCGGGCAAGGTCGTCCTGTCGGGGTCGTCCTGTCGGGATCGTCATGGTCGGACCGGCACAAACATACCGACGGCGACTCACCCGCTGTCCCCACCCCCTGCACTCCCAGCCACGGCGCACGATACGCACCCGATCATTCACTCTCAGTAATTGCACTGTTGCGGCGACGAATGGCCACCGAAACACCCGATAACAATCCGACAGATCAAGAGGTCCCCACCCCGGCGAGATCGGATAGGTTTCGGCCGTGGCTTCCACCCAGATCAGCACGGCGGACGGATCGATCCCCGCCTACCTGGCTACGCCCCTCTCGGCCACCGCCGGCCCAGGCCCGTGGCCAGGTGTGGTCATCGTGCACGACGCCCTGGGCCTCGGGGACGACATCCGCTCGATCGCGGAGCGCTTCGCCACCGCCGGCTACCTGGCGATCGTCCCCGACCTGTACGCGCGTGGTGGCTTCGCGCGCTGCGTGCGCTCGGTCTTCCGTGCGCTCCAGCGCGGCGAAGGCCAGGCGGTCGACGATATCGACGCCGCCCGCGCGGCACTGACCGAACGTGGCGACTGCACCGGCAAGGTCGGCATCGCGGGCTTCTGCATGGGCGGCGGCTTCGCGCTGGTGGGCGCCTCCCGGGGATTCGACGCGTCCGCGCCGTACTACGGTCAACTCCCAGCAGACGAGTCTATTTTGGACGGTGCATGCCCGGTCGTCGCGTCGTTCGGCGCGAAGGACCGGACCCTTCCGGGCGCGGCGGCGAAGCTGGAAACCGCCCTGGCGGAGCGCAACGTCACCCACGACGTGAAGGAGTACCCCGAAGCCGGGCACAGCTTCGCCAACCGGCTCCCGCTCGGCCCGCTGAACGCCCTGGCGCGGGTCACCGGTTTCGGCTACCACCACGAGTCGTCCGAGGACGCCTGGCGACGCGTGCTGACCTTCTTCGCCGAGCACCTGCGCTAACCCGGGTGTCAGGGCTGGTCATCCGCCTCGGGACGGCTATGCCCCGACCTCGGCGCGCACACCGACCAGCCGCACCGCACGCTTGACGTCGAACGCCTCGAAGGCGGCGACGGCCGCCCGCTCGATCAGTGCCGGCTCCCGTGTCAGCGTTTCGAGTGGCACGCCGTGGGTGTGCGTCGTGAAAGGCGCGAAGCGCAGCTTCACGACGACCCGGCGGGCCAGAAAGTCCTGCGCCGCGAGGTCGTCCGCCACGATCAAGGCCAGTCGCCGGACCTCCGCCCGCACGGCGTCGAGGTCGGTGAGGTCCCGCTGGAAGGTGACCTCCCGGCCCCGCGAACGCGGCCGGTACGGCTCGGCGCTGACGGGCGTGGAGTCCGCTCCGTGCGCGAGCGCTCGCAGCCAGGGGCCACGGCCGGGGCCGAACCCTGCCGACAGTGTGGCGACCTCCGCGCTCGCCAGCTCACGTACGGTGCTGACGCCGTACTCGGCGAGCTGCGCCGCGGTCTTCCGGCCGATACCCCACAGCGCTTCTGGCGGGCGCTCGGCCATCACCTCCCACCAGTTCGCGGCGTCCAGGCGGAACACGCCCGCCGGCTTCGCGAGACCGGAGGCGAGCTTCGCCCGCAGCTTGTTGTCCCCGATCCCGACCGAGCTCGCCAGACCGGTGCCTTCGCTCACCGCCGCCTGGATCGACCGCGCGGTGCGCTGCGCGTCATCGGTGTCGACCAGCAGGAACGCTTCGTCCCATCCGGCCACCTCCAGCGTGCCTGTGACGTCACGCAGGACCGCCATCACCGCCTCGGACGCCTCCTCGTAGGCATCGCGATCGGTGGGGAGGAACACCGCGTCCGGGCAGCGAGCCGCCGCGGTCCGCAGCGGCGTGCCGGAACGGACGCCGTAGCCCCGCGCTTCGTACGAGGCCCCGGCCACCACACCGCGCATCGTCGGATCGCCGGTACCACCGACGAGCACCGGCCGTCCCCGCAGTTCGGGACGGCGCAGCAGCTCGACCGCGACGATGAACTGGTCGAGATCCACGTGCAGCACGACGCGCTCCACTCCACCAGTGTGTGCCTGATCCACAGTGGACCGCGCCCCGATACCGCACATTTCCGGCCTGTCACGGTGTCCGAGCTGTCACCGGGACAGCGGATATGCCGGGTTGACGTGCCCCGCTCAGGTCGCGAGCGCAAGACGATCGGAGCAGCATTGGGGGTGCGTCCGGGGGTGGTACGAAGATGGAAAGTCAGCGGCAACAGCAGCAGGTCACGGCGCCAGGCCAGCGTGCCGTGCCTACCGAGTTCGGACCGGGCGCAGCTCCGGTCACGTTGACGATCAACGGCGTCACCAACACGCTCGCGCTGGAGCCGCGCGTCAGCCTGCTGGACGCGCTACGCGAACACTGCGACCTGGTGGGCGCGAAGAAGGGATGCGATCAAGGCACCTGCGGGGCGTGCACGGTCTGGGTCGATGGCCGCCGCGTGCTGGCCTGCCTGACACTGGCCATCATGTGCGAGGGCCACGAGGTGACCACGATCGAGGGACTGGCCGAACCGGAGAACCTGCACCCGATGCAGCAAGCCTTCGTCTCCCACGACGCTTTCCAGTGCGGTTACTGCACGCCCGGGCAGATCATGTCCGCGGTCGCCCTGCTCAACGAGGGGCATGCCACCAGCGACGAGGAGATCCGCGAGTGGATGAGCGGCAACATCTGCCGCTGCGCCGCCTACCAGAACATCCGCGCCGCTATCCGGGAGGCGCGCGAACGTTAGGAGCCACCGTGCGCCCGGTCAGCTACTCGCGTGCGACCGACGTGATGAACGCGGTCGCCACGGTCACCACCGACCCCAGAAGCGCATTCCTGGCCGGTGGCACGACCGAAGTCGATCTGTTGCGTCTCAACGTCGTGCAGCCGGCCCGGCTGATCGACATCAACCCGCTACCGCTGCGCGAGATCGAGGACCTGCCGGACGGCGGCTTGCGCATCGGTGCACTCGCCCGGATGAGTGACGCCGCGGAGGCGTGCGGCGAGCGGTTCCCGATGCTGGCCCAGTCACTGCTGCTCGGAGCGTCCCCGCAGTTGCGCAACATGGCGTCGACGGGCGGCAACCTCATGCAGCGGGTGCGTTGCGGTTACTTCCGGGACACCGCATCAGCCTGCAACAAGCGGATTCCGGGAAGCGGCTGCGCCGCGCTCGACGGCATCAACCGTGGCCATGCGGTGCTGGGCACCAGCGAGCATTGCATAGCCACGCACCCTTCAGACGCCGCCGTCGCCCTGGTCGCGCTCGACGCGGTCGTGCATACCGAGGGACCCAACGGCGCGCGAAGCATCCCGATCGACGACTTCTTCCTCCTGCCCGGCGACACACCGGATCGTGAGCATCCGCTGGAGCACGGGGAACTGATCGTGTCGATCGAGGTACCACCGCTTCCGGTGGCACGGAACTCCCACTACCTCAAGGTGCGCGACCGGGAGTCGTACGAGTTCGCCCTGGCGTCGGTCGCGGTCGCCGCGCGGGTCGACGACGGCGTGTTCCGCGAGATCCGGCTGGCGCTCGGTGGTGTCGCCACCAAGCCCTGGCGCGCTCGCCGCGCCGAGGAACTCCTGCTCGGCGCCAGCGCCGAGCTGGAGCGCTTCGCGGAGGCGGCAGCCGCGGAGCTGGAAACCGCCGTGCCACGCAAGTGGAACGGATTCAAAATCGAACTCGCACAACGGACGATCATCCGAGCGCTCCAGACCGCAACCGGGATGGGAGGGCACTGATGACCGCTCCTGCGATCGGGCAGCCCGTGGATCGCGTCGACGGCGTCGCCAAGGTCACCGGCGCCGGCCGGTATTCCGCGGAGATCAACCTGACCAACACCGCGTACGCCGTGCTCGTGGGCGCGCACATCGCCAGCGGCCAGATCACGGACATCGACACCAGCGAGGCTCAGCGGACCGAAGGCGTGCTCGCTGTCCTGACGCATCGGAACCTGCCTCGGGTTGCGACACGCCCGCGGCTCCTGCCCTCCCTGGCGGGTCACGCCGCTCCGGGCGAGAGCTTCTTCCCGATGCAGGACGACGTCGTGCACTACGCCGGTCAGCCGGTGGCGGTCATCATCGCGGACACGCTGGAACGCGCCCAACACGCGGCGAGCCTGGTGCACGTGCATTACCACCGAACCGAGTCGGTCACCACCCTGGGCCAGGGGCGGGACGACTCCTACGAGCCGGACCGCATCTTCGCCGGCCTCATGCCAGGCCGCGCGGTGCGCGGTGATGTCGAAGCCGGTCTGGCCGAAGCCGACGTGCGCGTGAAAAGCTCGTTCCGCTTCGCGGCGAACCACCACAACCCGATCGAGCCGTCGGCCACCACTGCCGTCTGGGACGGCGACCAGCTGACGCTGTACGACGCCACCCAGGGCATCACGGCCACCCAGCTCACGGTCGCCGAACTGCTCGGCATCCCGACCTCGAAGGTTCGCGTGATCACGAAGTTCGTCGGCGGCGGGTTCGGATGCAAGGCGATGATCTGGCCGCACGTGACACTCGCGGCGCTGGCGGCCCGGCACATCGGTCGGCCGGTGAAGCTGACGCTCACCCGCGAGCAGATGTTCAGCTCGGTCGGTCACCGGGAGGAGCAGGAGCAGTACATCGAACTCGGTGCGACCAAGGAAGGCCAGCTCACCGCGCTGCGCCACCACAAGCTCTCGCTGACCTCACCGTTCGACGATTGGGCCGAGCCCTCCCTGGGCATCGCAGGGCAGGCGTACGGCTGTCCGAACTACGAAGGCATCTACCGGCTCGTGCGCGGGAACACCATGACGCCGACCTTCACGCGAGGCCCCGGTGAGACGTCCGGGATGTTCGCGCTGGAGTGCGTCATGGATGAGATGGCCTACCAGCTCGGCATGGACCCTCTGGAGTTGCGCGTGCGCAACCACGCCGACACCGACCCGACCAGCGGCAACCCGTGGTCCAGCGACGGAGCGCAGGAGTGCTACCGCCGCGCCGCGGAGCGTTTCGGCTGGTCGGCACGCATCCCGCAGCCACGCTCGCAGCGGGACGGGAACTGGCTGATCGGCACCGGCATGGCCACCGCCGGCTACCCGCACTACGGGCCGATGCAACCCCAGCGGGCCCGGGCGCGGCTCTATGTCGACGGCAACGCGGTGGTGCAGGCCGCCACTCAGGACTTCGGGACCGGCTCGGCGACAGTCATGACCCAGGTGGCTGCTGACGGCCTCGGGATACCCGTGCAGCGTCTCCGGTTCGAGTACGGCGACACCAACCTGCCCAACACGGCGGCGGCGGTCGGCTCGGCCGGAGCGGGCATGGTCAGCGCGGCCGTGCACGCAGCGGCGACCGCGCTCCGGGACCAGATGATCAGCCAGGCCATCGACGACGAGAACTCGCCGCTGCACGGCGCCGACCCAAGCACGGTGGTCGTGCGTGACGGGCGCATGCAGCTCCGGGACCAGCCCCACACCGGGGAGTCGTATGGCGAGTTTCTCCAGCGCAACTTCATGACCGACATGGAGGCACTGGGAAGCTGGACGCCACCACCGCCGAACGTGCCGTATGGGCTCGCGACGTTCGGCGCGCAGTTCGCCGAGGTCGCCGTCGACCCGGACCTCGGGATCGTGCGAGTACGGAGAATGGTCGGGGCGTTCGCACCAGGTCGGGTGCTCAACGCGAAAACCGCGCGCAACCAGATCATCGGCGGCATGATGTGGGGCCTGAGCCAGGCGCTGCTGGAGTCCACGCTGATGGACACGCGCGATGGCCGGTGGGCGAACGCGAGCCTCGGCGAGTACCTGGTCCCGGTCAACGCCGACGCGCCCGACGTCGATGTCGAGCTTGTTGAGGTCGACGACAAGGTGGTCAACCCGCTCGGAGTGAAGGGATGCGGTGAGATCGGCCAGGTAGGCGCAGCCGCCGCTATCGCCAACGCCGTCTTCCACGCCACCGGCCGCCGCATTCACGAACTACCGATACGCGTTGAGCATTTGCTGTAGGCACTGAGAACGCGACTGATCCATTGTGGACCTTTCGTGCCTGACCGATCCCACCCGCTGCCACAAGAGAGCGAGTGAGTGCGCGCAGGGCTGGGTTTGGCGCGGGAGTGTCTTTCCCGTGCCGAACCCAGCATGGCCGTAGCAGGTGGGAGTTCTGAGGTAGTCCGGTATTGCGGTGTTGCCGGGTCTCGGCTTCCGTTCGACATCTCGCGGATGCCCTCAAGCACCACATCGTTGTCACATCCAAGGATGGGCTCGTCCTGAATCTCCCGCAGCAGCGCGGTAATCGCGGTAGCGTTGGCATTCATGCGTCCATTGTGGCTGATCTCAGCGCCAACAATCATCGCCAGATCAGGTGAACTCGTGTTCGAACGGCAGTAAGCTGGGCACCATGCTCGTAGCCCGTTCCATCGCACTGTTCGTCCTAGCCGCTCTCGCCGAGATCGGCGGTGCCTGGCTGGTCTGGCAGGGAGTCCGCGAAAACCGTGGCGTGTTGTTCGTCGGCGCCGGCGTTCTGGCGCTCGGCGCCTACGGTTTCATCGCCACGCTCCAGCCTGACACGCACTTCGGCAGGGTGCTCGCCGCGTACGGCGGCGTGTTCGTGGCCGGCTCCCTGGTCTGGGGGGTGGTGGTGGACAAGTTCCGGCCGGACCGGTGGGATGTGATCGGCGCCACCATCTGCCTGCTCGGCGTGGTAGTGATCATGTACGCGCGGCGTGGCTAGCTGAATCAGCGCGGCTGGTTCAGCTCTCCGACAAGCTTCACCATCGCGTCACTGACGGCCTGGTGGGGCACCGCCGAGTCGGGAATGTTCACGGCACGCGCGAGAAGTGGGCCGAAGACGAGCCATCCGAGCACGAGGGCGCCACTGACAGCGGCGCCCGCACGCTCCGCATCGCTCGACGTCTCTCGGCCGAGCAAAGCGAGAAACGTTCGTGCGGCCGGAAAGTCGCTGTCGTCGAGGAGCGCGGGCGAGTCCAGAACCGTCCTGGCGAGCGCGCGCCAGTAGGTGGGGTGTTCGGTCAGCAGCCGCAGGACCGCCGGCACATCAACCGAGTCCAGGTCGTTGGCGGCGCTACCGATCGCGTCGGACTGTCGCCGTAGCACCGTTCGCAGCAGCTCGTCCTTGCCTCCGAAGTGGCGGTGCACCAACGCGTGATTGACGCCGGCACGGTGGGCGATGTCGCGGACGGAAACCGCTTCGGGACCGTGCGTAGCCAGCAGTTCGAGGGCGGCGCACTCCACGGCGGTCATCACCTCGCCCTTGCCGTACGGCCGCTTGCGCTGCTGCCCCGAATCACTCATATCCCGAGTGTAGCCAACCGGTTGCACGTGCGAGAACAGATTCACTCCATAGTCCACAGAGGACGCTATCCGGAAGCCCTGCGTTCGACCCACGCGTCATCCAGCAGCGCGTGTTGCACCGCGAACGACACCGCTTCGAGACGGGAGTGCACCCCCAGCTTGGTCAGCAACGACTGGACGTGGGTGCGCACGGTCGTCGATGACACGCCCAGGTGGCGCACCATCGCGCCGGTTCCCGCGCCCGCGACCAGCAACCCCAGGCACTCCCGCTCGCGGGCGGTCAGCTGGGCGGCCAGCCGGTGAGCGTCGAGACTGCCCTCCGGCGGGCGCGCTGGTCTGGATTCGCCCAACTCGGCAACGACCTCGCCCGCGACAACCTTCTCGATCGCCCCGGCGAGGGCCGAGAGGTCGCAGAGCTTGCTCACGTAGCCGCTGGCACCGGACCGCAGGGCCCGCCACATCTGGTCCGCGTCCCGGTCCGCGGTCAGGATGAGCACCTTGGTGCCCGGGCTGGCCGACATGACCCCGCCGAGCGCCTCGACGGCGTCGCCGTCGGTGAAGTAGCGGTCCAGCACGCACACGTCGGGCTCCAGTCGCCGCGTGGTTTCCACCGCTCCGGCCAGACTCGTGGCCACGCCCGTGACGAGGAATCCCTTGCGGTTGAGCACACCGACGAGGGCGTCGACGAAGACTTCGTGGTCGTCGGCGATCACCAGGTCGATCATGCTCACCTCCTTGGCGCACAGCGAAATATCAGGCGTGCGCGCGTTCCGCGCACGGCGGCCGGCTCGACCCGCAGGCTTGCCGCGCACCGGTCGGCCAGCTCGGTGACGACCCCGAGGCCCAACCCGGCCCATCCGGGCGGCCCGCTACCGAAGCCGGGACCGTTGTCGAGGACATCGATGACGACATCGGAGCCGTCCACCTCGATTCCGATCTCGACCGTCCCGGCCGGGCCGGCGGCGCGTATCGCGTTGTCGACCAGGTTGGCGACCATCCGCCACAGCAATCCCCGATCGGTCCGTAGGTCCACGCCCTCGCCAGAGCGGAGGCGTACACGGGTCCGGGTGCACGCGGCGGCGAGGTCCGCGAGCTGTCCGAGCAACTCGCGCAGCGGCACGATCTCCCCTTCGCCGGCTCCATCCGGGCGGCGGACGAGGTCGATCAGCGTCGAGATCTCCTGGTTGAGCAGCTCCATCCGCTGCCGAACTCCCACCGGCAGCTCCGGATCGTCGTGCAGACCAGCGGCCAGACAGGACAGCGTGGCCAGCCCGTGGCCCAGGTCATGCAGCAATCCGCGGTCCCGGGTCGCGTGCACGGCCGTTCTCCCTCCCCCAGCTTTCGTTCTCACCCCAGAGCACCGGCCCCCAGCTTCCAGATGCCCCAGATCTCCCAGGAGTGGGTAGATCTTCACAAGCCCGAGCGTCTTCCGGGTGACACCTTACGAAGGTAGCCCGACGCTCCCGGTGGCGCGCGGTCACACCGTGAATCACCCGAACAGCGGACGCTGCGTGAGCGCGTCACGTCGGTGACCGTCGTAGGCCGCTGCCAACGCCTCCCCCAGCGCCCGCTCACCGTGGTGCTCGCGCACCCGCGCTCGGCCTGCCTCGACCATCCGAGCCGCGTCGAGCGGCGAGTCCAGCATGCGACGGACTGCCGCGGCCAGCAGGTCCGGGCGTCGTGGCGGGACAAGGAGCCCGGTTTCCCCAGGTACGACCACGTCCGCTACGGCGTTCACGGCTGTCGCGACAACGGGCACCCCGCACATCATGGCCTCGACGGCGGCCAGCGGCACACCTTCGTACCGGCTGGGCAGGACGAACACGTCGAAGGCGGGCAGGAGGTCCGGCACATCCACGCGGTCACCCGTCAGAACCAGCTGGGCAGGGGTGCGGTCCGCGAGCTCGCGCACCCGATCGGCACGCTCGCCAGCACCGACCCAGACACCCACCACGCCCGGGTGATTACCTGATCGGGTGAGTCTGTCCAGCACGGCGACGAAATCCTCCGGCGCCTTCTGGTAGGTCAGCCTCCCGACCGCCCCGACCACCGTCGCGTCCGCCGGCAACCCCAACGCACGCCGGGCACTCTCGCGGGACTCCAGTGTGCGCGTCGGCGCGTCCGCGTCGACGGCGACGCCTATGGTGCGTACCCGCTCCGGTGGCACGAGCCTTCGCCGGACTGCTTCCACCGACACACCTGCGCCGACACACAGCGCCACGTCGGTCAGCCGGCCCAGCCGCCGCTCGATCCAGACATACGCCTGCCGTCGCGCCGGCGACTGGAACTCGTGGAACGGAAAGCCGTGAAAGGTGTGCACGATCCTGGGCACTCCAGTGCGATGAGCTGCCATCCGCCCCACCGCGCCCGCCTTGGCGCAGTGCGTGTGCACGACGTCGAACGACCGCCGCCTGAGCAGCGCGGTCAGCCGGCCGAGCGCGGCGAGATCGTCGGTCGGCGCGATCGGGGAACGCAACGCGGGTTCGACGACGACCTCGACACCCGCCCGCTCGGCGGAGTCCACCAACGCCCGTGCGCTGCTGCTCTCCTCAAGCTCGCCGGTGATGAGGGTGATCTCGTACTGCGACGGCGGCAGGGCCAGCGCGCCGCGCAGGGCCATGACGCCGGCGCCACCCGCGAGGCGGGTGACGATCGTGGCTACCCGCGTCACGGCAGCTCACGGTCCCGGTAGTGGCGGTCGAACGGGAGCAGGACCCGATCGCGGGCCTGGTCATCCGGCTGATCGGAGGCGCGCAGGCCCGCGGCCCGCGCCACCCGGACCGCCTCCAGGCGGCTGTGCACGCGGAGCTTGGACAGGATGCTGCGCGCGTGCGTGCGCACGGTGTCGGTCGAGATCAGCAGCTCGTCGGCGATTTCCGGGCCGCCCTTGCCTTCCACCATGCCCAGCAGCACGTCACGCTCCCGCTCGCTGAGCACGTCCAGCGGCCCCTTGCGATCGCGGGCTCTGCGCACGTCCCCGCGCAGTTCACGCAGTACAGCGCCGAGCAGTTCGGGTGGGAACCACGAGTGACCCCGTACCGCGCCTCGCAGCACGGTGGCGAGTTCGTCCGCGCCGCGTTCCTTCGGCACCCACGCGACGGCGCCCGCGCGAGCGGCCTCCACCGCGCGCCCCTCGTCGTGTTCGCCGGTGAGGACGACCACGTGCGCTCCCGGCCACGCGGTCGCCAGGCGTCCCAGCAGCTCACCCGTGCCGGACCCGGCCGGCTGCACTTCGAGTGTGATGACATCCGGCCGTAACCGCTCGACCACCTCGGTCACCCCTGGATCGCTGGTCCCGCACCTCCCGACCACCCGCAGGTCCGGGCAGGTCGCGAGGTGGGCGCTGAGCGCTTCGGTGAGCATCAGGTGGTCGTCCACCATGAGCAGCCGCAGCACGGTCATCGCCACAGTGTGGCGTTGGCCGCCCGATTTGTCCTCATTCAGACGCATGAGACCGTTCCCTCGTATCAGCAGGAAACTCCCTCGACGAGGAGACCGCCGTCACCGCGCGGCGGGCCGGACTTCGCCACGTTCCACTGGAGGAGGTCAGAAACGCCAACGGCAGCGTGTAGAGCGCGATCACCGCGTCAATCACACGCAGCAGCAGGAAGAACGGTCCACTGAACAGTATCCTGAGTCGCCGTTCGAACGCGGCTACCAGCAGCGTGAGACCGGCGTCGGGAGCAAGCACGCCGTAGAGCAGCGGCCCTGGACCGACTCGCGCCGCCACGGCGCCGTGCAAGGCCGCCACCGGCGGCCATTCGAGGACCGCGCTGACGAACTCCGGGACGGCGAGCACCACGAGAAGTACCGGAAGCAGCGCGAACATCACGCTGCTGACCAGCATTTCGCACAGCAGGAGGACAAGCATCCCGGTGAACAGGTCGAACCGGGGCCGGTGTCGCCGGACCGTCTGCCACAGTCCGAGCGACCACCGCCGCATCTGGCGCACGTAGTCGCGCAGGTTGTCCGGGTCTTGGGTCACCGCGACCGCCGACAGGCTGAAGCCGACCCTGCCCAGCCGTTTCCGGTAGACCTCGAAGGTCATGTTGAAGTCCTCGATCACCAGACCCGGTGGGTTCATGTCGATGTGCGGGAGCACCTCGGTGCGGTACAGGCTGGCGAAGCCCGGCACGATGTGCGTGGCGTTGGCATACCGCCAGGTCTGGCCGAACTTCAACAGTCGTTGGGTGATCGCGTAAATCCGCTGCCGGTGGCTCACCAGCACGTTGCCGATCGCGGATAGCTCGCGACCACTCGCGGTGGTTCGGACACAACCGGCCACCGCGACCACCCCCGGATCGTCGAACAACGGCAGCGCGGCGGCGAAATAGTCCGGTGTGACGTGCGTGTCAGCGTCCAGCAGCATCACCGCCCGAAACCGTTCCACCAGCCGGAACCGGCTGATGGCCTCCTGCAGTGCGCCCGCCTTCCCCACGTTCTTGCGTGTCGCGATGGCCCGGGCGCCCGCTTTCCGGGCGACGTCCAACGTGTCGTCGGTGGAACTATCCGAAACGACGTGCACGTTTCGTAACGGCACCACGGCGGCGACGGCCCGCAGGCTGTCCCCGATGACCAACGCTTCGTTATGGGCGGGGATCAGGACAGCTACGTCATCGATGGCGATCGGTGTTCGCTGATGATCCACAGTGGAGCTTTCAGCTCCCGGTTCCGCCGATCGCGCACGGGATAATCGACGACGCGTACGGGTAGCCGAATCGTCCAGCAGCCGGACAAGCCCGATCGTCCCCCACAGCGCGAAATTCGCGCCGAACACCACGGGCGCCAGCAGCCACCACGGAATCAACGCGAAGCTCCCTCCCACGCCCGCAGCGGGATGGACGTCTGGGGCAATGACTGCCGCAGCGCGGACCAGGTTCCCGGGTCCTCAGGACCAAACATCCACAGGTACACGTTGCTGATCCCGGCCTCGTGCGCGGCTCGCAGTTTCGCCGCCGAACTGGCCTGGTTCTCGAACCACACATCGTGCCGACGGCCGAGTTCGTCGGTGTAGGCGAACCAAGGCGCCTGGTCGGCGGGGTCGTACCCCACCGCGCTGCCGTGCGCGTTGGCCAGCTGCATGGCCTGCGCCCAGGAGATCGGGGAACCCTTGCTCCCCACCCAGTCATAGCCGTACAGCGGCACGCCGAGCACGATCCGCGACGGGGGAATGCGGGTCTTGGTGTAGTTGAGCACGTCACGAATCCAGCCGAGCGGAGCCACCGGACCGGGCGGCGAGGTGTTCCAGTGGTAGTCGTAGCCCATCACGCGAACCTGGTCGGCCACGTGACCGATCGCCGCGTAGTCCTGCGCGACATTGCGCTCGTCCACGCCGGCATCCGTGGCCTTGGCGAACACCGCCACGGACAGCATCTTGTGTTCGGCGTGCAGCGCCGCGGCGAGCTCCGCGACGAACGCGCTGAACGCGTCCCGGTCGGCGGCGTGCAGGTCCTCGTAGTCGAGATCGATCCCGGCGTAGTTGTGATCCCGTACCAGCGCCGCCACGGACGCCGCGTGCTCCCTCCGCAACCCCGGGTCGTGGATGATCCGGGCGACCGGCTCGTAGGCCCAGGAGCCGTGCGTGACGTTGGCCAGCGTGGGCATCATGTTCAACGCCGATCCGCGCAGTTCCGCCACCCGGCGTTCCATGTCCTGCGACTGCTCGGGCGGGTACTGGACGCTGATCTGGCCCTGCTCGGTGAGCCCGTACACCCACGGCGAGACCTGACCGACCGCGCCCCGGTTGCGCAGGACCGTGCTCGCCCCCTGATCGAGGTTCCAGAAGGGAATCGACGCCACGACAACCGCGGCGGCCGGGTTCGCCGGTTGGGTGGGAATCCGTGCCGCCGACGCGCTCACCAGCACCACCACCGCACCGATCAGCGCGACCAGCCATGCGAGCTTGCCCCGCTGGCGGCGCACCCGCGCCGCTCGGACCGCGCCGGACCCGGCTCGAACGCCGTTGCCTGAGCCAACGTTGTCACCCATTGGACTGTCCTCACGCTCAGGTTCCGGTGGGTCGGGTCACGTTGACATCGGCGGAGCTCCGCTGTTCCCCGATCACCGACTCGATGATCTCGTCGAGCCCGTATCGCGGACGGAAGCCGACAAGCTGCCGCGCCAGCGTGCAGTCCGGGATGCGCCGCTGCAGATCCTCGTAGCCGAGGCCGAGCACGTCTTCGTAGGGCACGTGGACGACCTCGCTGGACGAGCCGGTCAGCCGGATCACCCGGTGCGCCAGTCGCTCGATCGACACCGGCTCGGCACTGCCCAGGTTCACCGCCCGGCCGCGGGCATCCTCAAGATCCGCCAACCGCACCAGCGCGGGAACGACATCGTGCACGTGGCAGAAGCAGCGCACCTGCTGGCCGCTGCCGAAAACCGTCAGTGGTTCCTGCCGCAGCGCCTGGCTCACGAACCGGGGCAGGACCATGCCGTAGTGCTCGCTCTGGCGCGGGCCGACGGTGTTGAACAGGCGCACGATCACCGCCCACAGCCCGCCCTCGCGCACGTAGGCGTCGATCAGGCTCTCGTCAACGGCCTTGGCCTCGGAGTAGGACCAGCGTGACTTCAACGGCGAGCCGACCACGCGATCGTCGTCCTCGCACAGCCCGACCTTGCTGTTCTTGCCGTAGATCTCGCTGGTGGAGGCGAGCAGCAGCCGGGTTCCGTGCCGGTGCGCGGCGTGCACGACGTTCTCGGTGCCGTGGACGTTGGTCAGGAGAGCGTCCAGCGTGCGGTCCCGGATGACGAACGATCCGACGGCGGCGGCGAAATGGAAGACCACGTCGGCCTCGCTGACCAGGTCGTCGACCAGCCCGCGGTCCAGCACGGTGCCGGGAACGAAGCGGAAACTGCGGTGCTCGCCGATGGCCACCAGGTTGTCGAGCTGCCCGGTGCTCATGTCGTCCAGGCCGATCACGATCTGCCCGCGAGCTAGCAACTGCTCGACCAGATGCGATCCGATGAACCCGGCGGCACCGGTCACGAGCGCCTTCATAAGACACCCACCTCCCCATCTGTCGGCACGCGTCTGGTCCTGAGCCGCTCGTACAGCGTGTCGATGCGCTCAGCGACGGCGTCGATTCCGTAGCGCTGCCGCACCAGCGGGACGTCCGCGCGCGGGCGTGGGCCTGCCGACACTTCGGCGGCGATCACCTGGCGCATGCCCTCGACGTCGGCGGGCACCTGCCGCGCCCGGTCGACGTCCATGCCCTCCAGCGCCGGGCATGTCGTGTACAGCACGGGAAGCCCGTTGGCTAGCGCTTCCAGCACCGACAGCCCGAAGGTCTCCTGCTTCGAAGACGCGATGAACAAATCCAATGTGGACAGAACAGCGGCGACGTCGTGTCGCTCGCCCGCGAAGATCACCTGATCGAGCACCCCGTGTTCGCGGGCGACCTGCTCGATGCGCGCGCGGTCCGCACCCTCTCCGACGATGAGCAGCCGCGTTCCGTTCCCGAGCAGTGGCGCGGCGGCTTCGACCACGAGCCCGAAGCGTTTGTTCGGGTCGAGCCGCCCCAGTACGCCGATCACGTACTCGCGCTCCCCGAGCCCGAACTCCGCGCGAACCCGCTGGCGTGCGGCCGGATCGAACGTGACCCGGCTGAAGTCGACCCCGTTCGGAATCATGGCGATCTTGCGTGCCGGCACGCCCCACCGCACCAGCCGATCGACCACGGTGGGTGACACCGCGATCGTGGCGTCCGAGAACAGATCACTTCCGAGGTACAGAGCACGCACGCCCAGTGTCATGCGTCGCCGCTCCAGATGCGTCTCCCCGATGGAGTGCTCGGTAGCCACAACGACCGGTGTGCCGGCCAGGCGCGCGGCCAACCGCCCGTAGACGCACGCCCGGTACAGGTGGGTGTGCACGGCGTCGTAGTTCCCGGCCGCGATCCGGTTCCGCAGCCGCCACAGTGCGGACACCTGCGTGTTTCTCCGCATACCGAGGTCGTGCACCGGCACGCCGTCCGACGAGATCATGCTGGCGACCTCGCCGGGGTTGTACAGCGTGACCACCTCGGCGTCGTGCCGGGTGTGGTGCAGAAGCGAGCGCAGCTGCAACTCGGCGCCGCCGACGCCCAGTCCGGTGATGACGTGCAGCACCTTCACCGCCGTTTCCCTCCTCCAACGCCGTGGGCGGGCCGGGCAGCGCCCCCGATCGCCGCCCGGCCCTTCGAGGCCCGCACGACCCCCCGCATCACAATCGCGACCGTGCGGGCCAGGACCACGATGTCCAACCATGGGGTCCAGTACTCGATGTAGTGGTTGTCGAAACGCGCGCGATCCGGGATGGACGTGTCCCCGTGCAGCCCGTGCACCTGCGCCCAACCGGTCATGCCTCCCGGCAAGCGATGGCGGTCGTCATAGCGCGGGATCTCCCGCGCGAACCGCTCCGCGTACCACGGACGTTCCGGGCGTGGCCCCACCAGGGACATATCCCCACGCAGCACGTTGAACAGCTGCGGCAGCTCGTCGAGGTGCGTGGCGCGCAGCCAGCGGCCGAACGGGGTGCAGTACTCGGCCGGAACGGTCCAGCAGCCTGCCGTGTCATCGTCGCCGCCACGGCCGACGGTGACCGTACGCAGCTTGACCATCGCCGCCTGCCTGCCGGCGTGAGTCACCCGAACCTGCTGGAACAGCGCGTGCTGGCCGTCCCGGGCACGCACGGCTACCGCCAGCACCAGCAGCGCCGGAAAGACCGCGATCAGCAGGACCGTGCCGACCAGCAGATCGAAGACCCGCTTGGTGATCACGTCCGCGCGAGTGTGCCGGCGCAGCGGGACAAGCGGTATTCCACCCAGCTCGTCGAGGCAACCCTGCGGCACGCCGGCGCCGAGTTCGTACAGCCTAGGCACCACGCACACGTCCACCGGCAGGCGGCGGCACGCGCGCAACGGCTCTACCAGATCAGCGTCGGCCTCGCGACCGAAACACACAACGACACGAGAGATTCCGTGGCGTGCCACCGTATCGGGCAGGTTCGCCGACGAACCGGCAAGGCAACGTGAGAGGCTGAGTCCGAGTTCGGGATGCTCGACGAGCATCTGCGCCACCCGTGCTGCCGTGCTCCCGCTGCCGACCAGCAGGGTCGGCTCCAGCAACCAGCCGCGGCGGTGCGCTGCGCGCAGCAGCGCGTAGCACGCCCCTCGGAATGCCACGACGAGCGGCGTCGTCGCGAGCGCGAGTCGGCCGGTCCCGGCGACCGGTGCCCACAGCCCCAGCAGCGCGGCAGGCACGATGGCAGCTACCGCAAGGCGCGGAACCTGGTCGGACACCCGCCGGCAGATCCGAAGGCGGTGCAGTCCCTGCCCAGCCAGCAGGGCCAGCACGAACACCGCGTACGCCGTGGACACGGCTGTCACGCCGATAACCGTGATCGCCACTACCAGCGCCAGGCAGTCAGCCAATGGCAACACCGCCGACCCAGCCGCGGAATGCCGTCGCGATCGCACAGCTGGATGTCCACTGCCGTCTCCCAAGCTTGCACGTCCACAGTGGACATCGCCAATATCGGTCGTGCTCATCGAGCCGCCCCCATCATCGCACCGCGACGTGCGATGTTCGCCGTGATGCGCCGGGTCACCTGTCGTGCCGCGCAGTCCGCGCCGTAGACGAAGCGCATCACCGGACCGAAGGACGGTGCCACGGTCGGGCCGACGAAGAACAAGCCCCGCATCGACGATTCGAACTCCCTGCCCACGCTCGGAGTTCGGTCCAACGTGCGCAGTTGGCAGGACAGTGACTGGCTCAGGAACGGCAGTCGCGCGACGTCGGGCCGGAAGCCGGTTGCGGCGATCACGTGGTCCACGACCAGTTCGGTACTGCCCTCGTCACCTCCGTCCAGCTCCAGGCGGACATGTTCCCCGTCCGACTCGGCCCGGCGGACCTGGTGCCCCGCCAGCACGGGAAGTTCCCCTTCCACCCTGCTTCGCAGCCACCAGGCGCCGGCCGGGCCGAGCGCTGTGCGGGCCAACCGGACCCGGGCACGCGCGGGAAGCTGGCGGAACAGTTTCGGCTGCTGCGAGTAGAACCACGTTGACCAGCCCGAACCCAAGCCGGCCTCGGGTTCGCGCAGACGCCGCACGAGTGACCGGTCCCGCGACAGCGGCGAACCGTTCCAGACCAGGTGCGGCGCGCGGCAGACCAGCCGCACGCTCGCGCCACCCTCGTTGAGCAGCGCCGCCGCTTCCATCGCCGACTGGCCGGCGCCAACGACGACGACGTCCCGGCCACAGAAGAAGTCGAGGTCGTCGTGGTCGGTGCTGTGCGAGCACAGTTCGGAAGGAAGGTGCGTCAGCTGGTCCGGCACGCGCGGGAAGTACTCCAGGCCGGTCGCGACCACGACGTTGCGCGCGCGGAGCTTGTCTCCAGTGGACAGTGCGAGCAGGTAGTGGTCATCCATCGGAGCGACGTCGGTGACCAGCACCTCCTCGACGTCCGGTACCCAGTGCTGCTGGAACCACTTCCCGTAGGAGACGAACGTCTCCAGCGGGACCGGCAGGCCGTAGTCGGCGTAGTGCCGGCTGGTTTCCCGGCAGAAGTCCCCCAGCGTGTGTGTCCCGTCGGGATCGGACAGGCTGGAGGCGAATCCCTGCGACTTCAGGAACATGCCCTGTGGCATCGCCGTACGCCACAAGTACATCGGCAGTCCGAACTGCCGGCATCGCAGACCCGCGCCGTTGAGGTGGGCCGCCACCGACAGCCCGTACGGCCCGGCGCCAATGATCGCGGCATCCAGCACGTCTCGTCCGCCGCCCCTTGGCGCTGCGGTATGCCAGGGCGGAGCGTGTTCAGTTGTGCCCTGATCAAGCGTGCCCTGATCAAGTGTGCCCTGATCAAGCGGCTGCGTGACCCCGACTTCTTCTACCTCAGGCTTGTCCATATCCGATCCCCACCCACGAGTCGTTCAGATCCTGGCTGCTCGTCCCGGCCGGTAGCGTGGCCATGTCCACGCGGCCTCACGCCGCTCGCGATGCAGCGACTGGTTCAGCGCGCGCCAGCCCATGCGTGCGCACATGAAGCCGAAGGGCACCATGTCGTCCCGGGCGAACCACGCCAATTCATCCACTCCCCGCAGGGAGGCCACCCACGACGCCAGCCCCAGGCTTCCGCTGCGCCATTGGCGCAGCGCCGTGATCGGCTCGTAGTTCTCGACCACGAAGCCCCGCCCGGTCACCGGAGCTCCTTCGGGAATCCGCTGCCCGGTCAGGTCCAGGTACGCGGCCAACGCCACGTCGACCCCGGCCGTGTCACGGAACAGCCGGAACTGCGCGCCGATACGCGGGTTGAAGTCCAGCAGCTTGTACTGGCCGTCCGCGCTGTCCTGGCGGAAATCCATGTCCACAATGCCCCGGAATCCGACGCGGGAAAGCAGATCCACGACGTGCGTCCGCAGTTGCGCGTTCTCGACCGCCCGACCGTAAGACGTCAACCCCGTCCGTGCGGGGTAGGAGCGCAGCTTGATTCCGGTGTGGGCAGAACGGCAGATCGAACCCGCGTCGCAGTATCCGTGGAAGATCCAGTCGGCGTCGCCGTCGCCGGCTCCGGGGATGTATTCCTGGAGCAACAACTCGCCGTTTCGCTGCGGTGGGACCCTACGGCATAGCTCCCGCAGCTGCTCATAGGTGTGCACCAGCGTGGTACTTCGCATTTTCGTGGTCGTCCGCCAGGGGTGCGCGAGCTTCGCCACGAGCGGAAATCCCTTGTCTTCGGCGAAATCTCGTGCTTGCTCCCACGACGACGGCAGCACCCGGCACGGGCAGGCCACCCCCAACTCGTCACACAACCGGTACATCGAGTCCTTCCCGGCCAGCCGCCGGGGCAGATCCGCCGGTGGCTCCGCGAACCGGTACCACTCGCGCAGTTCGTCGCCGTGCTCGGCGAGGAAGATGGCGCCCGCGTCGTCGGTCGGGATCAGCACGGCGGGCGTGCCGATCCGTTCGGCCAGTTGCCGCAGTCCCAACACCAGCCGCTCGGGATCTCCGGCCGGGGCACGCCAGATCCAGCGCCCGTGCAGGTAGCGCGAGTGCGCGCCGGGCGCCAGTGCGGTCTCCAGCACGCCGTACATCGGCACTCCCAGCCGCCCCAGGCTGCGGATGATCCCCAAACCGCCGTGGTGCATCACGTTCCGGTCGAGCTTGAGGACGACCGCGGGCGTGCTGGTGTCGATTTCGGACAGTTCGGTCATCACGTCGTTCCCCCTCCGCAGACCACTGTCTGACCCGGTCCTAGACGACCCCTCCTAGACGACCTCTCGATGACGCGCCGTGTCGAACTGGTACGTCGCGTCCAGCACGAGCGGGCAGTCACGTGCCCAGCCGTAGTCGAAGCCGGGATGGACCGTGTGGATCAGGGCGAGGTCCCAGTCCGCGCCAGCGGGCGCGATCTCGCTGCGCAGCCACGTCTTCGACGAGTCTCCATTCGGAAGCCGCAGGTCGGAAACGAGCGGGTCGTAGTAGTGCACGTCCACCCCGAGGCGGGCCAGGCCCGCCATGATGGGAAGCGCGGACGACTGGCGGAGGTCGCTCACGCCGGCCTTGTAGCTGGCGCCCACAACGAGCACCCGCGCCCCCGCCGGAGACCGCCCAGCTTGGGCGAGCACCTCGACGGCGCGCTCGACGACCCGGGCGGGTCGCACTTCGATCGCGCGCATCGCCTGCTCGATCAGGGGGGCGGCGCGGTGGCGCTGGTGCAACTGCCACAGCAGGTAGTAGGGGTCGCACGGGATGCAGTGCCCTCCCACTCCCGGCCCCGGGAAACTACCCAGAAACCCGTACGGCTTCGTTCCGGCGGCGATGGTCACCTCGATCGGGTCGAGGCCCAGCGTTCCGCACACGTCGGCGAACTCGTTGGCCAGTGCGAGGTTGACCGCGCGGAAGACGTTCTCGTAGAGCTTGGTCAGCTCCGCGGCCTCGGGGGAGCTGAGCAGGTAGACCGAGTCGGTCATGTGCCCGACGATCCGAGCGGCGCGGTCCGAGCACTCCGCGGTCACACCACCGACGATCCGGGGCGTCGTGCGATGGAGGTGGTCGGGGTTGCCGGGGTCGATGCGCTCGGGGCTGTAGGCGACATGGATGTCCGTGCCCACGGTGAAGCCGCGCTGCTCCAACGGATCGACGAGCAACTCACGCGTAGTGCCGACGAACGTCGTGGAGGAGAGGATGATCGTCTGTCCACTGTGGGCCTTCGCGACGACGGTGGAACAGGCGCGGCGCAGCGCCGTCACGTCCGGCTCATGGTGCTGGTCCACCGGAGTTGGGACGCACACGATCACGGCGTCGGCACCGTGCAGCACCGCGCTGTCGCAGGTCAGCCGGAAGGTCCCGGCCGACAGGCCGGACTCCAACCGGCGCTTGTCGTCCTCCGCGAGATCGACCGCTCCGCGCGCGATCGCCCGCAGCCGCGCGCCGTCGATGTCGACGCCGACCACCGACGACCACCGCGAGTGCACCGCGATCGCGGTCGGTAGCCCCACGTAGCCCAACCCGACGACCGCAACGGATTCCACCCCGGACCGATCACCGTTGCCGTCAGAGGGTGACCGGTCCGCCGTGAACGGCACCAGCCGGTCCCGGAGCTGATGTTCCCGCCCGTTGATCGCGAGTGCGAGATTCTGCTCGGCCACCATCGTGTGCTCCCCCACTTCGCACATTGACCCCACAGAAAAGCTGGTGCCCGCAATCTGGCTCCCAGAGCCGACGCGCACCGCCCCTCGCCGAGAACGATGGCACGCACCGGTGGTAGGAGTCCTCCCGCAGCGGGGTGAGACGGCCTACCCGATGTGTAGGAACTTTTGGGACCCGGGCTCTTTTCGGGCCCTGGATCTGTTGGGAACCCAGAACTTCTTGGGGCGCGGGATCTCTTGAGGTTGCGGGACCTTCCGGTTCTCACGGGCTGTTCCACCACAACCAGTCCGGTTCGTCGAGGTGGCGGAACGGGCCTGAGGGCGACTCGACGGTGGACGCACGACGCCCGTGCTCGCCCCGCTTGACCGCCGCATTCCACCGGTCCCGTACCCGCTTGGCCCGCAGGCGCAACCCGCCATCGCGGTCACCCACATAAGTGCGCGGTAGTGCGAGCCGGCCGGTCAACGCGCTTCGCTTGATCGCGCACGCGTAGTCGTAGCCCGCGCAGCGCACGGCGTCCACCACGGGCTCAGCCAGGTCGCCGTACGGGTAGCAGAATCCTGGCACGTCCTGTCCGGCCACCTCGCGCAACACTGTGCGGCTGCGCACGACTTCGTCGCGCAGCTGCCCGGGCGTGATCTCGGGCAGTCGTACATGGCGCAGGCCGTGCGAGCCGATCTCGATCCCGCTGGCGGCGACGTACCCGATCTGCTCGACCGACAGCAGCGGCTTGCTCGGGCCGCTGGCATCCCAGACGTTCTCCCCACCCAGAAATCCGGCAAGGACGAACACCGTCGCGCTGAACCCGTACCGGCGCAGGATCGGCAGCACGTACTCGACGAAATCCGAGTAGCCGTCGTCGAAGGTCAGCCCGACAAGCCCGTCCGCGACCCCGTCCCGCTGGGCCTGGAGAATCTCGCGCACGGACACGCCCGTCAGCCCGCGCCGCCGCAACCAGCGCATCTGCTCGTCGAACCGTTCCGGCCGCACCGTGACCTGGTAGGGGTCCCACAGGTAAGGGGCGACCGAGTGATACATGAGCACAAGTGGAGCCCGGTCCCGAGCGAGCCCCGCGCCCGGGCCGGACCGGTTCTGCACACGTCGAGCCATCGCTGCGCCGCCCCCAGTGTTCACCCCACACAGCAGCCTTCGATCCAGGACAGCAGTCATTCCCCCAGGACAGCCAGGTACCCGGACGCCTCCAAGTGCTTCAGCGTAGGTGCCCGACGGCAGTCGGAGGATCGTATCGTCGAGGGAGGCGGCCTACGTCGTTCGTATGAGCCTGCCAGCGCGTACGACGCGAAACGTGAAACGATTTATGGATTTTCCTGGCGAGACGCGAGGGTGGACTGCCGCACCACCAACTCGGGTTGGTACATCACGCGCTGGTGTACATGCGGCCCGGGCGAGGAACCGCCGTCACCGGGTTCGTCGGAGGTTTCGTCCAGCAACAGATCCGCCGCCGTACGCCCGATACGGAACGCCGGTTGGCGCACCGACGTCAGCGGAACCGCCGCGCCCGCGGCGAATTCGATGTCGTCATACCCGACCAGCGCCATCTCCTCCGGTACCCGAACCCCGGACGCGAACAGGGCCTGCAACACCCCCAGAGCGAGCAGATCGTTCGCGCAGAACACCGCTGTCGGGCGCGGACGAAGCCCCAGGACACGCGCTGCCGCGTCCCGGCCGCAGGCGACGTCGAGCGCCTCGGTTTCCAGCGCCACCAGGGAGTCTTCGGGCAGCCCGGCCGCGCGCAGCGCGTCGAGCGCGCCCTCGCGCCGGTCTCGGCACTGGGGGAGCTGCCCTGGCCCGCTGACGTAGGCGATGCGCGTGTGTCCGCACTCCACCAGGTGCCCCACGGCGAGCGCGCCCCCAGCGACGTCGTCGACCGAGACCGAGCAGCCCTCCTCTGCCCCGACGGAGCGGTCCACGAGCACACTCGGGATGCCGTGCCGGCGAAACGACGCCAGGTTC
Organism: Pseudonocardiaceae bacterium; assembly: GCA_051984675.1. Classification (GTDB taxonomy): domain Bacteria; phylum Actinomycetota; class Actinomycetes; order Mycobacteriales; family Pseudonocardiaceae; genus JBPYFK01. The sequence goes on from JBPYFK010000118.1 coordinate 63,973, forward strand.
TCGCCGCCGATGTTGGCGGGGGTGACCAGCACACCCCGGACCCGCTGCTCGGCGAACAGCGATAGGTACAGCGACTCGGCGGACTCGTCCTGCCCGCTGCTGCACAGCATCACCCCGAGCCCGCGCTCGCGTGTCGCGTCCTCCACCCCCCGCGCGACGTCGACGAAGAAGGGGTTGGCGATGTCGAGCACGAGCAGCGCCACGATCCGACTGTGCCCGGCGCGCAGCTGCCGGGCGGATTCACTGCGCACGTAGCCCAGTTCGTCGACCACGGACAGCACCCGCGATCGGGTACCCGCCGACACCCGGTCCGGTCGGTTGAGTGCGTTCGACACCGTGGCCACCGACACTCCGGCGGCCCTGGCCACGTCCTTGATGCTGACCATGCCAGTTCCGGCGGGTCGCCGGGTCGCCGACGCTCCGGCGGTCGCCGTCCCCGCGCTGTTCGCTGCCATCGCACCGCCCCTAGAGGTCCTCGATCAGAAATTCTAACCCAAGCATAAAACGTTTTTTCATACTTTGGTATGGCCTGCATCTTGCGGACATCTTGTATCTAAGATAGATACAAGAACCACCGAGTGTGCGCGTCGCGCGCCGGCTCGCAAGTGCCGCGAAGAACGGGTTCACTGAATCCGTCAGCCCAACCACTCCAGAGGTGCCGATGCGGATCGCGCTGTTCATCACGTGCTTCAACGACACGCTCTTCCCCGAGGTCGGCAAGGCCGTGGTGCGCCTGCTCCGCCGGCTGGGGCACGAGGTGGACTTCCCCGACGCGCAGACCTGCTGCGGTCAGATGCACTTCAACACGGGCTACCGCGAGCAGTGCGTTCCGCTGGTGCAGCGGTTCGCGAGCGCCTTCGACGGCTACGACGCGATCGTCACGCCGTCGGCATCGTGCGCTTCAATGGTTCGCCATTACCATCCGACCGTCGCGCGCCTGGCCGCGGACAGTGGAACCGACCGCCAGCTGCCGGATCGGGTAGCCGTCACTGCCGACCGGGTGTACGAGCTGAGCGAGTTCCTCGTCGACGTCCTCGGCGTGACCGACGTCGGCGCGTACTTCCCGCACACAGTGACCTTCCACCCGACCTGCCACTCCAAGCGGCTGCTGGGTGTCGGGGACCGCCCGCAGCGGCTCCTCGCCGCCGTCGAAGGCGTCGCGCTGTACCCGTTGCCCCGGCAGGACGAGTGCTGCGGCTTCGGGGGAACGTTCGCCGTGAAGAACCCGGATACGTCGGTGGCGATGGGGGACGACAAGGTGCGCGATGTCGTCGGCAGCGGCGCCGAGGTCCTGACCTCCGCCGACACCTCGTGCCTGATGCACATCGGGGGGTTGCTCTCGCGCAAGCACTACGGCGTGCGCGTGCTACATCTGGCCGAGATCCTCGCCATGACCAAGGAGGACGCGTGACCCAGACGCCCCAGCGCAGCGGCAAGCATGCCAGGGCCGCAGGGCATCCGACCTTCCTCGGCATGCCTCCGTTTCCTCAGGCGGCCAAGGCGGCGCTCGACGACGACCAGTTGCGGACGAACCTACGCCACGCGACCACGACGATCCGCGGGAAGCGGTCCCAAGCGGTCGCCGAACAGCCCGACTGGGAGAACCTGCGGCGCGCCGGGGAGGCCATCAAGGACGGCGTGCTCGCGAACCTGCCGGACTACCTGGAACAGCTCGAACGCGCCGTCGTCGCGGCGGGAGGCGTGGTGCATTGGGCACGCGACGCGGCCGAGGCGAACGGCATCGTCATCGACTTGGCACGCCAGCACCACGCACGCGAGGTGGTCAAGGTGAAGTCGATGGCCACCCAGGAGATCGAGTTGAACAACGCACTCCACAAGGCGGGCATCGAGGCGTGGGAGACCGACCTGGCGGAACTGATCGTCCAGCTGGGACACGACCTGCCCTCGCACCTGCTGGTGCCGGCGATCCACCGCAACCGCCGCCAGATCCGGGACATCTTCCGGCAGCGGATGGGCGAGGTCGGCCGAGCCGCTCCCCCGGAGCTCACCGACAGCCCGGAGGATCTCGCCGAAGCGGCACGAAGGCACCTGCGGGAGAAGTTCCTGCGCGCGGAGTTCGCCGTCTCCGGCGGCAACTTCGCGATCGCCGAGACCGGCACGATCTCGGTGGTGGAGTCCGAAGGCAACGGCCGGATGTGCCTGACCCTGCCGAAGGTGCTGGTGACGGTGCTGGGCATTGAAAAGCTGTTGCCGCGCTGGCAGGACCTGGAGGTCTTCCTGCAGTTGCTGCCCCGCTCCTCCACCGCGGAACGGATGAACCCCTACACCTCGATGTGGACGGGAGTGTCCCCAGGGGATGGACCGCAGGAGTTCCACCTGATCCTGCTGGACAACGGTCGCACTGACGTCCTCGCCGACCCCGTCGGCCGGCAGGCACTGCGCTGCATCCGCTGCTCCGCCTGCCTGAACGTGTGCCCGGTCTATGAAAGGACCGGAGGGCGGGCGTACGGATCGGCCTACCCCGGACCGATCGGCGCGATCCTCACTCCGCAGCTGCGCGGCATCAACCAGCGGCCGGTCGACGCGCAGACCGCGTCCCTGCCCTACGCGTCGTCGCTGTGCGGAGCTTGTTTCGAAGTGTGTCCAGTGCGGATCGACATCCCGGACGTGCTGGTGCACTTGCGTCACCAGGCTGTACGTCGTAAGCAGGAACGTCACCACGCGCCCAGCGCCGAGCGGACGACCATGAAGCTCGCCGGGCGACTGCTCACCAACCCGCGGCTGCTCGCGGCGGTCCAGGGAGCCGCTTCCGCCGCCAGCAAGGTGTTCTGGCCCTACGGCGTGATCGGCAAGATTCCCGGGTCCGGCTGGATTTCCGGTTGGTTCGCCCAGCGGGACATGAAGGCGCCCGAAGCGGAGTCGTTCCGGGCATGGTGGCAGCGCACCAATGGTGGAAAGGACGATAACCGTGCATGACTCCACCGCGCCCGCGACCGAATCAGTCCACAGTGAGAACGCCAGCCCCGAACCGGCCAGGGCGAGGACACCGTCGCCCTCCGAGCCGGAAACGAACTCCGCGCGTTCGACGGTCCTCGGGCGCGTGCGTTCCGCGCTCAGCGACCGTCCGCCGGCGCCCGAAGTGGTTCGGGACTACCGCACGAGCACCGAACCCGACGTGGACGTGCTCAGCCTGTTCGGGGAGCGTGCCGCCGAGTACGAAGCCACCGTCCACCGGGTTCCGGCACCGGACCTTCCCGGGACGATCGCGGACATACTGGCGGCCCACCGTGCCGGCGATCTCGCGATTCCGGTCGACATCCCGAACGAATGGCTCGGCGCGGTCGAAATCCCGGTTCGACCCGACAGCGAACCGCTGTCGGTGGCCGACCTCAACGGCATGAGCGCGACCCTGACCGGATGTGCCGTGGCCATCGCGGAAACCGGGACGATCGTGCTCGACGCGGGCACCGCGCAGGGGCGCCGGCTGCTGACCCTGCTGCCTGACGTGCACCTGTGCGTTGTGCTTCAGGACCAAGTGGTCGGCACGGTCCCCGAAGCGGTCGCGCGCCTGTCCCCGACCCGACCGCAGACATGGATCAGCGGCCCGTCCGCGACCAGCGATATCGAGCTGCAACGGGTCGAAGGCGTGCACGGCCCGCGCAACCTGCACATCATCGTGGTCGAGTACCCGGACGAATAGCCGGGATGTTCCGGCGGAAGTGAACCGCCGGAACCCCAGCTTCGCGATCAACCCGGCGTTACAGGATCTCCAGCGGGGTGGCGCGGGTCGGCGGTGGGAACTCGGTGTCGAGATCCGCGAGGTCCTCGGCGGTGAGCCGGATATCCAGCGCGGCCCGGTTCTGCTCGACGTGCTCGCGGGTGGCCGCCTTGGGGATGGCGCACACGCCGTCCTGGTGCAGCACCCACGCGATGGCGACCTGTGCCGGGGTCACGCCATGTCGCTGTGCGACCTTCCAGAGCACCGCGTTTCCCAGCACGCGCCCCTGCTCGACCGGTGAGTACGCCATCACGGGCACGTGCTGCTCCCGGCACCACGGCAGGAGGTCGAACTCGATCCCGCGCCGGGTGAGGTTGTACAGCACCTGGTTGGTCAGCGACTCTTGCCCGGCCGGCTGCGACCACAGCTCGGTCATGTCACTGGCATCGAAGTTGCTGACACCGAAGTAACCGATCTTGCCGTCCTGGTGCAGCTGCTCGAAGGCTTCCAGGGTTTCCGCCAGCGGCACTCCGCCACGCCAATGCAGCAGGTAGAGGTCCAGGTGGTCGGTGTTCAGGCGTTTCAGGCTGCGCTCGCACGCCTGGACCGCACCACGCCGGCTGGCGTTGTGCGGGAACACCTTGCTGACCAGGAACACCTCGTCCCGGCGGCCCGCCATGGCCTCCCCGACGACCTCCTCGGCGCCGCCACTGCCGTACATCTCGGCGGTGTCGATCAGCCCGACGCCCAGGTCCAGGCCGTGCCGCAGGGCCGCCACCTCAGACGCGCGGTCCGAGCCACGCTCGCCCATGCCCCAGGTTCCCTGACCCAGCACCGGAAACCGCGCGCCGGAGGCAAGGTCCAGGTATCGCATCGCACCTCGTTTCGTGTCCTGCCGGGCGGGCTAGCTCCTTGCGCCCAACACCCTAGCCCGACGCGACCTACGAGAACGCGTGCGCGATCACGCGTGTTGTTCAGGGGTCTTGATCAGCAACGGCAGCGACACGTGCACGGCGAAACCGCCGTCGGCGGTCGGTTCGGCTTCGAGCCGGCCGCCGACCATGTGCACCCTCTCCGACAGGCCCGCCAGCCCCGAGCCGCCACCGCTGCCGTCGCCGCCAGGCTCGATCAGCGGCGCCACCGGGCCGGGCTCGGGGGCATTCACCACGGAGATGCGCAGCTCGTCAGGCGTCTCCGCCAGGCGCACACGCACCCGCGCGCCCGGGGCGTGCTTCGATGCGTTCGTCAGCGCCTCCTGCACGACCCGGTACGCGGCCCGGCCGACCCGTGCCGCCCGGTCGCCGTCGCTGCCGAGTTCGCTGTGCAGGTCGACGTTCATCCCCGACTCGCGCGCCCGCGCGACCAGCTCCGGCAAGGCATCCAGGCCGGTCGAACGTGTCGCGGGATCGGCAAGCAGGCCGAGCGCCGCGCGCATCTCGGTGAGCGCTTCCTTGGCCAGCGACCGCAGCCGGGTGGCCGACTCGCGCACCGCCGGGTCCGTCGCGGTCGCCGCCATGGCCGCCGACTCCACCGCGATCAGCGTCGCGTGGTGCCCGACGGCGTCGTGGATCTCGCGGGCGATGCGGGCACGCTCCTCCGCCCTGGCCGTCTCCGCACGCGCCGCCAGCTCCCCGGCCCGTGCTTCCTTCAACTCGCGCAGGCTCGCGGCGAGCTGCTGCCGGGTGGCGACCAGCGCGCCCAGCTCGGCCGGGGTGCCCGAACCGAGCCCGGCGAACGCCGCGGCCAGCAGGAACGAGGAGATCGACAGGGGTTGCCGCACGAGCACGGGCGCGAGGGCCGTGGCGGTAGCGAGCACGACCCACGGGGCGAGCGCGGGAAACTGCGGTCTGGCCCGGCCCAGCGCGAACATCGCCACCAACAACGGCCCCCAACCCAGACCGCCGACCAGCCCTGGCAGGCAGACCACGACCACGACCGCCGGCCAGCGGTGCCGCAACGGCAACACGGCGCTACCCACGAGTCCGGCGACGACGTCCTGCACCGGGTGGTCCCGAGCGGACAGCAGCACGACCAGAGTGGGAACACCGATGGCAGCCACCTCCAGCGCCACCGGCCGAAACCTCCTGACCAGCGACAATGAGAGCGACGTACCAGCGAACAGCCGCGTCACCGCCCGTTGCCCTCGCTGGCCACGTTCACCCGCTGGGCGATGAGCGCGGCCTGCACCCGGTTCTCCGCGCCGAGCTTGCTCAGCACGCTGGACACGTAGCTCTTCACGGTCGCCTCGGTGAGGTTCAGCCGCTCCCCGATCCCGGCGTTGGAGGAGCCGTTGGCGAGCAGGCGCAGAACCTGCTGTTCCCTGCCGGAGAGGCCGCGCACGAGTTCGGCCTCCCGCGCGGTATCCACGGCGCCGCGCATCTTCGGCAGCAATCGGGCGGTGATCCGCGGATCGAGCACCGCACCCCCGGCGGCGAGGTCCAGGACGGCCCGGACCAGCATCTCCGGTTCGGCGTCCTTGAGCAGGAAGCCTTGCGAACCGATCCGCAGCGCTTCCGCGACGTAGTCGTCCAGGTCGAACGTCGTCAGGACGGCCGTGGACGGCGGGTTCGGGGTGGAGTGCAGCGCACGAAGCGCGGCCAGGCCGTCCTTGCCGGGCATCTGCACGTCCACCAGCGCCACGTCGGGGTGATGGACGCGCACGGCGGCCAGCAACTCGTCCCCATCAGCCGCCTCGGCGACCACGCTGATCGTGCCGGCCGACTCCAGCAGCACGCGCAGCCCACGGCGCAGCATCGGCTCGTCGTCGGCGAGCACCAGTCGCACCGGGCGCGTCGCTCCTCGAACAGCACCGTTCACCGGGTCACCTCCGCACACCGGACCACCAGTTGGACCAGCGATCGGACCACCGACGGTCCGTCCAGCAGGGTAGCTTTCCCCGGCCCCGGCCGGTCGAGACGACTGGCCGCGCGTCACCCGACGCGGGCGCTACTTGCGCCCGCCCTTGCCGCCGCCGCGCTGCTCGCGCACCCGCACCGAGATCCGCACCGGGCTGCCCACGAACCCGAACGTCTCCCGGAACTTCCGCTCCACGAAGCGTCGGTAGCCGGCCTCCAGGAAGCCGGTCGTGAACAGCACGAGTGTCGGAGGCCGCGGATGTGCCTGGGTGGCGAAGAGGATCTTCGGCTGCTTGCCACCCCGCACCGGCGGCGGGTTCGCCGCGACCAGATCCTGCAACCACGCGTTGAGCCGCCCGGTCGGGACACGGGTGTCCCACGAGTCGAGCGCCTCCCGCAACGCGGGAGCGAGCTTGCGCACCGCGCGTCCCGTCCTCGCCGAGACGTTGATCCGTTCCGCCCACCGCACGCGCACGAGCTGGCGGTCGATCTCCTTCTCCAACCGGTGGCGGCGTTCGTCGTCGACCAGGTCCCACTTGTTGTAGGCCAGCACCAGCGCACGACCCGACTCGACCACCATGCTGATCACGCGCAGGTCCTGCTCGCTGATCGGTTCGCTGGCGTCGACCAGCACGATCGCGACCTCGGCCGCCTCGATCGCGGCCTTGGTGCGCAGGGACGCGTAGTACTCCATGCCGCTGGCGGTCTTGACCCGCTTGCGCAGCCCAGCGGTGTCCACGAAGCGCCACACCTGGCCGTCGAGCTCGACGAGCGAGTCCACCGGGTCGACGGTGGTGCCGGCCACGTCGTGCACCACCGCGCGCTCTTCCCCGACCAGTTGGTTGAGCAGGCTCGACTTGCCGACGTTGGGTTTACCGACCAGGGCCACCCGGCGCGGACCGCCGGCGGCGCCGAAAGCCTCGCGCGGGGTCTCCGGGAACGACTCCAGCACCTTGTCGAGCAGGTCACCCGAGCCCTTGCCGTGCAGCGCACTGACCGGGATCGGCTCGCCGAGCCCCAGCGACCACATTCCCGCGACCTCGCTCATCGCCCGCTGGTCGTCCACCTTGTTCGCGACGACCAGGACCGGGCGGTCCGAGCGGCGCAGCACCTTCGCGGCGGCCTCCTCCGTGGAGGTGACCCCGACCTGCGTGTCGACCACGAGCAGGATGCTGTCCGCCGTCGCCATCGCCATCTCGGCCTGCGTGGTCACGGCGGCCTGCAGGCCCTCGGCCTGCGGGTCCCACCCGCCGGTGTCGACGACCGTGAACTGCTTACCGCTCCAGATCGCGTCGTAGGCCACCCGGTCCCGGGTGACTCCGGGCACGTCCTGTACGACCGCTTCCCTGCGGCCCAGCAGGCGGTTGACCAGCGTCGACTTGCCGACGTTCGGTCGGCCGACGACGGCCAGCACCGGCTGCGGCGGAGCCTCGTCGATGTCCAGCTGCTCGTCGGACACCTCGTCGAAGGCCGACCACTCGGACTCGTCGGCCCACGTCCCGTCCAGCGCCGTGGACTCCGGCGCGGCGAGGTCGTTCGCGTCGCTCACGCCTCGTTCCCTTTCTTGTGATCACCGTACTGGGTGATGTCGGAGTGGCCGGCTGCCGCCACCGCTGCGCCCGCGCCCGCACGGAGGGCGTCGAGTTCGCCAACCAGGGCGGCAAGCTCAATGCGGACCCGTTCGGTCGCCTCGCTCAGCGCTGCCCGTCCCTTTCCGGCCGGGAGCTCGAACGGCTCCCCGAACAGCACGTCCACCCGGGGGAGCAGCCGGCGCCGGCGGCCTTCCGGGCGGTGCGTGCCCCGGCAGGCCACAGGCAGCACCTTGGCCCCCGTGGAGCGCGCGAGCCAAGCCGCGCCGTGCTGGGCACTGGTCACGTCACCTTCACCACGGGTGCCCTCCGGGAAGACACCGACCAGCCCGCCAGCGCGCAGCACCCGCACGGCGGCCAGCAACGGCGTACGGTCGGGTTCCCCGCGCCGCACCGCGAGCTGACCGAGCAGGCGCAGGAACCAGCCCAGCAGCCCCTGAAACAGCTCCTGCTTGATCAGAAACACCGCGTAACGCGGCAACATTCCGAACAGCAGCGGGCCGTCGGCGTACGAACTGTGGTTCGCCACCAGGACCACCGGACCGGATGCCGGCACGCGCTCGGCGTGGTGAATCCGCACCCGGAAGGGCACGCGCACGAACGTCGCGCCGATCCATCGACCGATCCGCTGCAGCACCGGGGACGCTCCCTCCGGGAGCTGACCTCCAGCGACCGGCTTCTTCTCGTTCTGTCCGCCACTCATCGCCCGGCTCGCTCCACCCGGTGCAGCAACCCGCGCTGCCGCACTAGCTCCGTCAACCGTTCCAGCACACCGGCCACATCCAGCTCGGTGGTGTCGAGTTCCACCGCGTCGTCGGCCTGCCGCAGCGGCGACGCCGTACGCGTCGAGTCCAGCGTGTCCCGGCGCTCGACGTCAGCCAGCACCCGATCGAGGTCGGCCGCACGGCCGGCGGCCGCGTCCTGCTTGCCGCGCCGGTTCGCCCGCGCGTGCGCGGACGCCGTCAGGTACACCTTCAGCCCCGCGTCCGGCGCGACCACCGTGCCGATGTCGCGTCCCTCCACGACGATGCCGCCCGTCTCCGCCAGGGCGGCCTCGATCAGTTCCCGCTGCTGGCCGACCGCCAGCTGGCGGACCTCCGGGACAGCCGCGACCGCGGAGACCGCGCCGGTCACCTCGGAACCGCGGATCTCCCGCCCAACGTCCCGCCCGTCGAGTTCCACCGCCGGGTGCACCGGGCCGGCCCCGACCCGGACCGTCGCGGCTCGTGCCGCGCCGGTCACGGCGGCGGGATCGTCCAGATCCACCCCCGCGCGGAGCACTGCCAGCGTCAACGCCCGGTACATCGCCCCCGTGTCCAGGTACGCCGCATGTAACACCGACGCCAGCCGGCGTGCCACTGTGGACTTTCCAGTGCCGGACGGACCGTCCAGTGCCACCACGCCGCGCAGCGCATCCGCCCCCAGTTCGACGTCTGCCACGTCGATAGCCTCCCTCATCGCCTGCCCGCCGGCACTACCACTACTGGACCAAACATCCATTCTGCCTGCTGGACACCTGGCCTCGGCCACACGGGCGGATATGCGCGGGTGCCTACAGGCCGACAGCGCGGTAGAGCGCGCCCACTTCCTTCCTGTTGAGCCGGCGGATCGCACCGGGACGCTCGGTGTTCAGTCGTACCTCGCCCACCGCCGTGCGCACCAGCCGCTGCACCGGGTGGCCAGCGGCCTTCAACAGGCGGCGCACGATGTGCTTGCGCCCCTCGTGCAGGACCAGCTCCACCAGCGCCCGGTTCTGGTGGATGTCCACCAGGCGGAACTGGTCGACCTTCGCCACGCCGTCGTCGAGCTTGATGCCCTGGCGCAGCCGGCGACCCAGGTCTTTCGGGATCGGCCCGTCGACCTCGGCCAGGTAGGTCTTCAGCACCCGGTAGGACGGGTGCATCAGGCGGTGCGCGAGCTCGCCGTCGTTGGTGATCAGCAACACCCCCTCGGTGTCCTGGTCCAACCGGCCCACGTGGAACAGCCGCCCGTCCCGCTCGCGCAGGTAGTCGCCGATGCAGGGTCGTCCGCGCTCGTCGGACATCGTGCACAGGATGCCCGGTGGCTTGTTCAGCATCAGGTGCACGGTCTCGTCGTTGACCATCACGCGCGTTTCGTCGACGTGGATCACCGCGGTCTCCGGGTCCACCCGGCGGCCTAGCTCGGTGACCACCTCACCGTTCACACTCACCCGGCCCTCGACGATCATCTCCTCCGCCGCGCGCCGCGAGGCGATCCCGGCCTGGGACAGCACTTTCTGCAGCCGGACGCCGGAGTCCCGCTCAGCGGCGGTGGTCGGTTCACGGTGTTCAGACATCGTCGATCGCATCCACTTCGGGCAGCAGCGGGGCGAGCGGGGGCAAGTCCTTCAGCGAAGACAGCCCCAGCCGCTCCAAGAACAACTCGGTCGTGCAGTAGAGGGTGCCGGCGGTCTCCGCGTCGGTTCCGGCCTCTTCGATGAGACCCCTCGCCAACAGGGTACGGACGACGCCGTCGACGTTGACACCGCGCACGGCCGCCACCCGCGCACGGGTCACCGGCTGCCGGTAGGCGATCACCGCCAGCGTCTCCAGCGCGGCGCGGGTCAGCTTCGAGCGCTGGCCGCCCAGCAGGAACCCCTCCACCAGCGGCGCGAAGGTGTCGCGGGTGTAGAAACGCCAACCGTCGCCGGCTTTGCGCAGGTCGATACCGCGCTCGGCGTCGGTGTAGGCCCGGGCCAGCCGCAGCAGCGCCTCACGAACCCGCTCCACCGGTTGCTGCAGGGTGTCCGCGAGCAGTTCCTCACCGGCCGGCACATCCACGACCAGCAGCAGCGCCTCCAGCGCCGCATCCAACCGCGCGTCCTCGGTCAGGTCGGGCACCGGCTGGGTCGCGCCTTCCTCCGGCTCCGGGGTCTCGGGTGTGGGGGCCGCGGGGGCCTCTTGAACCGGGGTCTCCCGCTCAGGGACCTCGTGAACCCCGGTGTCCTGCTCAAGAGCCTCTTGAACCGCGGTCTCCCGCGCCGCCGGTTCGGCACTGGCCTCGGCAGTGACCTCGTCCGGCTCGTCCGTACTCACCCGTACTCCTCTTCCTCATCGCTCGTTCTGGCTGCTTCGGCGTCCACCCGCGCCTGCTCGACGCTTCCGCCGCTCCAGCGCACCACCAGCTCACCGAGTGGATCATCCTGCTCGAACAGCAGGATCGCCTCCCGATACAAGTCCAGCAGCGCCAGAAACCGGGCGACGATCTCCACCGTCGTCTCGCAGTCCCGAACGAGATCACCGAAGGTGGCATGCCCGCGTTCCGCCAGCACCACGCGCAGCAGAGCCGCGTGCTCGCGCACCGACACCTGGTGCTGGTGGAGGTGGTCCAACGACACCGAGGGCGGCGGCTTCGGCCGGAACACCGCCGCCGCGATCTCGGCGAACCGTTGCGGGTCCACGCCGATCATGACTTCCGGCAGCAGCCCGGTGAACCGCTCCTCCACCGACGCCGCCCTCGGGTAGCGGCGCAGCGCGTTGGCTTCCAACTCCCCGAACAGCGCGGCGACCTGCTTGTAGGCGCGGTACTGCAGCAGGCGGGCGAACAGGAGGTCACGCGCCTCCAGCAGCGCGAGGTCCTCCTCGTCCTCGACCTCCGCCGCCGGCAGTAACCGGGCCGCTTTGAGGTCGAGCAGGGTCGCGGCCACCACGAGGAACTCGGTGGTCTCGTCGAGGTCCCAGCGCTCGCCGAGTTCCCGCGTGTAGGCGATGAACTCGTCGGTGACCTTGTGCAGAGCGACCTCGGTCACATCCAGCTGGTGCTGCGAGATGAGCTGCAGGAGCAGGTCGAACGGTCCCTCGAAGTTGTCCAACCGCACGGTGAAACGGTTGCCGGTGGAGCCCTCCTCAGGCGCCAGCTCCGCTGCTGTGGACTCGCTCACCAGCTCCCTGCTCTCGAAAGACCGAAGATGATCTCAACCTCGTGTTCCGCCCCCAGGCCCGACCCGCGGCTTCGCAGCTTATCCGGTCGCCGGTCAGGGCAGCGGGAGCCGGGTCACGCGCTCACCGGCCGGGCGATCACCTCGCGCGCCAGCGCCCGGTAGGCACGGGAGCCGGACGAGCGCGGCGCCCACCGGGTGATCGGCTCGCCGGCGACCGTGGTCTCCGGGAACCGGACCGTGCGGTTGATCACGGTGTCGAACACGATGTCCCCGAACGCCTCGACGACCCGGGCCATGACCTCCCGGGAGTGCAGCGTGCGCGGGTCGAACATGGTCGCCAGGATGCCGCTGATCTCCAGCTTCGGGTTCAGCCGCTCGCGCACCTTCTCGATCGTGTCGATCAGCAGTGCCACCCCGCGCAGGCTGAAGAACTCGCACTCCAGCGGGATGATCACGCCGTGTGCGGCGGCCAGCGCGTTGACCGTGAGCAGCCCCAGCGACGGTTGGCAGTCCACCAGGATGTAGTCGTACTCCGATTCGGCCGGGCGCAGCACCCGCCCCAGCGTCTGCTCCCGCCCGACCTCGGCCACCAGCTGCACCTCGGCGGCGGACAGGTCGATGTTGCTGGGCAGCAGGTCCATGCCTTCGACCGGAGTGCGCAGCACCACGTCCTCCAGTCGACTCGAACGCTCCATGATCACGTTGTAGATCGTGCTGTCCAGCTGGTGCGGCTGCACCCCCAGACCGACCGACAGGGCGCCCTGCGGGTCGAAGTCCACCAGCAGCACCCGGCGCCCACACTCGGCCAACGCTGCGCCGAGGTTGATCGTCGAGGTGGTCTTGCCGACGCCGCCCTTCTGGTTGCACATCGCCAGCACCGTGGCCGGGCCGTGCCCGTCCAGCAACGGTGGTTCGGGGATGTGCCGGACCGGTCGGCCGGTGGGACCGCGAAGCCCGTTCTCGCCGGCATCCCGCAGGTCGGGCTCATCGCGCTCGTCGGCGCCGGCGGCATCCCGGTGAGGGGCGATACTCAGATCGACCGCGCCCCGTGACCGCCCGTCGGCGGAGGGCTGCGGTGTCGACATGACCCTAACGACTCCCTGTCTCCTCGTGCCGGCCTGTCTGCCGGATTCGTGCTGCTACCGGTTCTTCCTGTTGGCTGGGTTTTCCTGTCTGCCGGGTCGGTTTCGTCCGGTTGTACCGGAACTTTGGGCACGCCCAGGACTTGCTGGGCAAACTCCGTCGGGCCGCAGCCTAAGCGCCTTTCACGACCTGCGGCAACGCGGCTCGCCGCAAGTGACGGAAATAGATCTGATACTCATCCGTGCGCTCGCGGATGCGCCATGGCATAGACCTCGCGAAGCGTGGTCACCGTCACCAGGGTGTAGACCTGGGTCGTTGTCACCGACGCATGCCCCAGAAGTTCCTGCACAACGCGGATGTCCGCGCCCCCTTCGAGGAGGTGCGTCGCGAACGAATGCCGCAGCACGTGCGGGGAGACCTTGCCCTCGATCCCCGCGCGTCGCGCGGCGGCGCGCAACGCGTTCCACGCGCTCTGGCGGGAAAGCCGCGTTCCCCGCGAGTTCAGGAACAGCGCCGCGCCGCCGCGACCGCGCGCCGCGAGCGCCGGACGTGCTCGGACCCGGTAAGCGTCCAGCGCTTCCAGCGCGGGTCGCCCCACCGGGACGATCCGCTGGCGCCCGCCCTTGCCGTCCAGGAGCACGGTCCGCTCACCAGCGTCGACGTCGTCGACGTCCAGCGCGACCACCTCGGAGATCCGCGCCCCCGACGAGTACAGCAACTCCAGCAGCGCGCGGTCGCGCAGCCCCTTCGGGTCATCCGGCGCGCCGCTGTCCAGCAGCCGCAGGACGTCGTCCACGGGCAGCGCTTTCGGTAGCCGCCGAGGCGGGCTAGGCGGCGAGACCTCACGTGCGACGTCGGCGTCGACGAGGCCCTCGGCGTGCGCGAAGCGGTGCAGCCCGCGTGCCGCCGCCAGCGCCCGCGCCGCCGACGGCGCGGCCAGCGGCGGAACGTGCTCACTTCCTTCGCGCAGCAGCGCGAGGAAAGCGCCGACCTGGTCGGCGCGGACCTCGCCGAGCGCGGAGACCCCAGAGGAGATCAGGTGGTCGGCGTAGCGGCGCAGATCCCGCGCGTAGGAGTCCAGGGTCGCGCGGGCCATCCCGCGCTCCACCGCCAAGTGATCGAGGTACGTCGTGATGACCCCGCGCAGCCGCGCCGGCAGGTCATCGAAAGACTTCACTGCCGGCCTTCAGCTCAGCCGCGTGGCCAGCCGGTGCGGACGATCCGTCCACGGCGCGTGCGGCGGGCGAGCCGCGGCACGCCCCTCGCGCACCGCCTGCGCCGCGAGCAGACCGGACACCGCCGGCGCGTTGACGATCTCCCCGGCGAACGCCATCCGAACCGCCTCCGCCAACGGAACCTGGTGGATGACGAGGTCGGCCTCCTCGTCCGAGACCGGTTCGGGCCGGTCCACTTCGGACAGTCCGGTCGCCAGGTAGACCCGCTCCGACTGGTCGGTGAAGCCCGGCGAGGTCGCGAGGTCGACCAGCACCGACCACTCCCGCGCGGCCAGGCCGACCTCCTCACCGAGTTCCCGCTGCGCGGTGACCAGCGGGTCCTCGCCGGCGACGTCCAGCAAGCCGGCCGGCAGCTCCCACACCCGCCGCCCCAGCGGGTAGCGGTACTGGTGGATCAGCGTGACCTGGTCGTCGGCGTCCAGCGCGACCACCGCGACCGCGCCCAGGTGCTCGACGACTTCGCGCCGGGCGCGGCCACCACCGGGCATGGCCACCTCGTCCGCCCGCAGCGCGAGAATCTTGCCGATGTAGACGTCTTCCGTCGACAGCGTGCGGAACTCGTGCGCGCCGTTGGTCCGGGTCACCGGCTTGCCCGCCGGTGCCGCCTGGTTTCTCCCAATCACGTCGCACACCTTAGGCGTTCTCACACGCTCGCGGCGCCGGCTTGCACATGTTCCGGGAACTCCACTGGCAGCCGCTCGGCGGCCCGGTAGCTCACCGCGGCCTGGACGAACGCCGCGAACAGCGGGTGCGGCCGAGTCGGGCGGCTCTTCAGTTCCGGGTGCGCCTGGGTACCCACGAAGAACGGGTGCTCCTCGCGGGCCAGCTCCACGAACTCCACCAGGCGCTCGTCCGGCGAGGTCCCGGAGAACACCAGGCCTGCCTTGGTCAGCGACTCGCGGTAGGCGTTGTTCACCTCGTAACGGTGCCGGTGCCGCTCGGTGACGTCGGTGACCCCGTAGGCATCAGCGACCAGGGAGCCCGCCGCCAGCTTCGCCGGGTACGACCCCAACCGCATGGTGCCGCCCATGTCCCGGTCGCCGGCGATCACGTCGTGCTGGTCGGACATGGTGCTGATCACGGGGTGCTGGCAGGGCTCCTCGAACTCCGAGGAGTTCGCCCGTTCCAGCTCGGCGAGGCTGCGGGCGACCTCGATCACCATGCACTGCAGGCCCAGGCACAGACCCAGCATCGGAATCCGGTGTGTGCGGGCGTACCGGATCGCCCCCACCTTGCCTTCGATCCCGCGCACCCCGAAGCCACCGGGGATCAGCACACCGTCCACACCGGACAGCGCGGTCGCCGCGCCGCTTTCGGATTCGCACACGTCCGAGGGCACCCAGGCGATCTCCACCTTCGCCCGGTGCGCGAACCCACCGGCACGCAACGCCTCGGTCACCGACAGGTAGGCGTCGGGGAGGTCCACGTACTTGCCGAAGAGGGCGACGGTCACCTCGTGCGCGGGCCGGTGGACGCGGCGCAGCAGCTCGTCCCAGTCGGTCCAGTCGACGTCGCGGAAGGCCAGCCCGAGCCGGCGCACGATGTAGGCGTCCAGCCCCTCGCGGTGCAGCACCTTCGGGATGTCGTAGATGCTGGGTGCGTCCGGGGCGGACACCACCGCCTCGCGGTCCACGTCGCAGTACAGCGCCAGCTTGTGCTTGAGCTTCTCCGGGATCTCCCGGTCGGACCGGCAGACCAGCGCGTCCGGCTGGATACCGATGTTGCGTAGCGCGGCCACCGAGTGCTGGGTCGGCTTGGTCTTCAGCTCGCCGGACGGCGCCAGGTACGGCACCAGCGAGACGTGCAGGTAGAAGCAGTTGTCGCGGCCGATCTCGTGGCGGAACTGGCGGATCGCCTCCAGGAACGGCAGCGACTCGATGTCGCCGACCGTGCCGCCCACCTCGGTGATCACCACGTCCGGGGTGCGGCCGTCCTCGTCCGGCTCGGCCATCGCCCGGATCCGCGCCTTGATCTCGTTGGTGACGTGCGGGATGACCTGCACGGTGTCGCCGAGGTACTCGCCACGGCGCTCCTTGGCGATCACCTCCGAGTAGATCTGGCCGGTGGTGACGTTGGCCCGGCGGGACAGGTCGCGGTCGAGGAACCGTTCGTAGTGACCGACATCGAGATCGGTCTCCGCGCCGTC
>JBPYFK010000119.1:0-12657 GCA_051984675.1 Pseudonocardiaceae bacterium
CACCGGGGTGCCCTGGTCGACCAGCTCGCGGGCGCGTTCGGCTCGCCGCAGCTGGCGGCAGGAGTAGCGCCGGTGCCCGCCCTCCGAGCGCTGCGGATCGATCAGGCCAGCCTCTTCCAGTGACCGCAGGAATGGCTGGGTATTGTCGATCTTCACTTGCCGGTGTTTGACATGGTTTTCCGGGGCAAAGCTATGGAGATGATCTCGAGCTGGTTGCTCGCCCGTATCCGCTTGTGACCGAGTGGGACGACCCCACGGTAATCGGTTCCCGGTACTTCCCCGACGAAAGCGCACCACGATCGCTGCCATGCTCTCCAGCGAACACGCCCCTGCGACGGTCCCCCGCCAGCCCCCACTGACCTGTGCTCGGGATTCAGGATCACTCAAACCGGTGGCATTCCTGGCGCGAAGCGGTCGTTCTAGCTCCGGCGACGCGAAGGTAAGCGTATGCGCTCCGCGATTCTTCTCGGCTTGGCCGCTCTGGCCATGACCTGTACGGCCTGTAGCAATGCCCCGCAATCGTCGCCGCCTCCCACCACACAGCAGCGCACACCCAGCGAACAGACTCCCCACACGGTTCGGCTCACCCCCATGCCGACCGGAACCGTCGCTGTGACCTGGGACCCAGGGACACGCTTGATCACCGCTGCCGTCGACATGGAAGGTTTCACACCCTCTGACACGCACGCCATGCGCCTATACCCCGGCTCGTGCACTGAGCAGGGCCAGCCACCATCCGTACCGTTCCCGGACATCTCCGCTAATCCCGGAGGTTCCGTTCGAGAAAGCGTCACCAGTACAACCCCCCAACCCAACGGTATTCCTGGAGGGACATACCTCAACATCCATCTCGGCTCCAGCGCCCAGCTCGGCCGCCCCGGCACCCTCGGTTATATGCCGATCGCCTGCGCGGACATTCCGAGAACAACGCCAACCCACGGCCCGGTACAACTGATGCTTCGCCCAACTACGAATCTGGTAAGCACCGCTACCCTCACGTACAACCCCGGTGACCGCACGCTGCGGGTCGCAGTGCAGGCATCTGGACTCCCCCCGAACAGCTCTCACGCCGTGCACATTCACTCTGGCTCTTGCATGACGCAGGGCGACGTCCTTTACCCTCTACCCGATCTGCGAGCCGATAGATCCGGTAGAGCATCCGTGACCACAATTCTGCACAACATCCAGTCCGCACCGCCCGCCAGAGGCTGGTACCTCAATGTGCATATGGGGGCAGCGAACGAAATCCAGCAGGGCAGCACCCCTACCGTGCTCTTTGCCCCAATATTGTGTGGCGATATATTCTGATCGGCTCCCGGTACTTCCCCTACCAGGATCTCAGCTACTCGACCAAGAGTGCTGGGCTATACCGGACGCGTAATAGCGCTCCCATGACTCACTCGGGTTATCCCTTGTGTAGTCCTTGTCAAGCTTGACGAGCAGATACACCAGCTCACTGTGCACTGGAGTAGCCCCCAGGAGCTGCGGGAGCTCGGAGAGCCGGATCAACCAGTCCGCATACCAGGACGCCCAATCGAGATCGGCGCCATCCACAATCCGGTAGACGCGATGGTGTGTCTCAGCAGCTTCCTGCAGCACCTTGCTGATTGCCGACACGTCGCTTCCCATGCCGTCCCCCATCGATGTCCCATTGCCCCCAGTCGTTATTGCTACCGCCCCGTCACGCGATCACCACCGCACCAGAAGAATCCGCGACGATGCTGCAAGGCGAAACCACCGTAACCCCCACCCACGGGCCGCGCCTATGGATCTTCCGGGGCATGAGGCACGACCTCCCCGCCTGTTGTGACCAGCGATGATCCACGAAACCGACGCCCTAGCTGATCGTGCAGCGAGGCCCAAACCCCGCTTTGCAAAGGCGGGGCATCCGGAAGCGCTACCAGCACCGTTACGGGAAAGCACTGGTCAAGTGCCAATCTTGTCTATCGCTGTCTATGGGTCCTTGTGCCTCTTGATCAGGGCCTACCAACCCCGGGTGTCAACCATCTCCTGCAGTTTTAGACCGTTAAGGCGAGCAGGGTCATGCCGGTGGATGCTTGACAGTTTGATCCCACCTAATGCTTGAAAGTCGCCGTGATCGGCTTGACTGTCGAGTATGCATTTGCCGGCGATGCGCGCCGGGAGGTCGAGCTGCCTTTGGGCACAACATCGTCGCGGCCGGTAGGCGATCACGGCCACGGACCGGACACCGATTCAGACGACGAGAGAGGAGCAGCGAGAGCCCTAGCCCCAGCCTCGCGGAGGGACGAATGCAACCATAAATGCAACCACGCCGTCAGATGCCGGTTGCCGGCTTCGCCTGACGACCGGCGTCGTGCCTGGTCATAGGAGCGGAAGCGGGGGGATTCGAACCCCCGGAGCCTCTCGGCTCGCTCGCTTTCAAGGCGAGTGCATTCGGCCGCTCTGCCACGCTTCCAGCGTCGAAGCGTAGCCAATCCGGCCGACCGAACCCCAGTGGGGCACGCGATCACGCCGGAGCCGACGCCTCCGGTCAGGACTCGGTGCGCAGGCGTTCGGTGATGCGCTCGAACACGACGCCGAGGACCTGCTGCTCCTCCGGCGTCAGCAAGTCGATCAGGTGCTCGCGCACTCCTTCGACGTGCGTCGGCGCGGCTTCCCGCAGCAGCGCCATACCGGGGCCGGTGAGTTCGGCGAACACGCCGCGTCCGTCGTTCGGGCACTCGATGCGGCGCACCAGCCCGGCCCGTTCGAGGCGACGGACCTGGTGCGAGACACGGCTTTTGGAATGCGCGACTTCGGAGGCCAGCTCGCTCATCCGCATCCGGGTTTCGGGCCGCTCGGACAGCCGGACCAGGATCTCGTAGTCCGCGAGGGAGAGATCGTGGCCGTCCTGCAACTCGCGGTTGAGCCGGTGCTCCAGTAGCGCGCTACCCACGACGTACGCGCGCCAAGCGAACATCTCGTGCTCGCTGAGCCACCGCGATTCGGTTTGCTGCGTACTCACTCTTTCAGGTTAGGCGGTTTCGACTGATCTTGCCGCCGGGCGCCGTTGATCTCCGGTCGGGATTTAGTTTGGAGGCTAACCATTAGGAGGCGTACTATTGGGTTCGTGTCCCCTGGACTCCTGGAACGGGACCCCGAGCGGATGCCGCTGGGGCGGCTGGTCGCGCTCGTTGGCCAGCAGCTCGGACGCCACTGGCAGCAAGCGGTCACCCGGAACTCGACGCTCAGCCACACCGCCTTCTTCGCCCTCGCCGTCCTCGGCGAAGAGGGCGCGCTGACCCATCGCGAGGTGGCCGACCACTGTTGGATCAGTCCGGGGACGCTGACACCGGTGATCGACGCGCTGGAGCGAGACGGGTTGCTGCAGCGGCGACGCGATTCCCGTGATCGCAGGATCGTGCGGCTGCACATCACCCCCGGCGGGACGGAAACCCTGCGCACCACCTGGGCCGCCGTCGCCGCCGAATTTCGACGAATCGTGCCCGAACTGGGGGCCGACGAGGAGAGACTGGTGCGGAGTTACCTGCTCACGGTTCTGGAGGGCCTCAAGGGGGAACGAAGTGACCCACGCGGTTGACGTGATCGACCTGGTCAAGCGATACCCGAAGAGCAAGCGCAACGCCGTCGACGGGCTGAGTTTCCAGGTCGATCAGGGAGAGATCTTCGGGCTGCTTGGCCCGAACGGCGCCGGTAAGACCACTACCGTCGGCATCCTCACCACGCGCGTGCTGCTGACCAGCGGGACCGCTCTGGTCGCCGGCGTGGACGTCGCCGCCGATCCGGTCGCCGCCCGGCGCAGGGTTGCCGTGGTGCCGCAGCACGTCAACCTGGACCGGTCGCTGAACGCCCGCCAGAACCTGCTGTTCCACGCCAGCTACCACGGCGTTTCGCGGTCCGAACGCCACCGGCTCGCCGACGAGCTGCTGGAGCGCATGGGGCTGGCGGAGAAGGCCACGGCACGGGTGGACAACCTCTCCGGCGGCCAGTCGCAACGGCTGATGATCGCTCGCGCGCTGATCCACAAGCCGGACGTGCTGTTCCTGGACGAGCCGTCGACCGGGCTTGACCCGCAGGCCCGGCTCTTCGTGCACGACCGCGTGCGAGACCTGCGCGCTCAGGGCGTCACCGTCGTGCTCACCACGCACGACATGGACGAGGCGGCCAAGCTCTCCGACCGGGTCGGTGTGGTGGATCATGGCCGGCTGCTCGCGTTGGACAGGCCGGACGAGCTGATCAAGGCGCTGCCGGGCAGAGGCACGATCGAAGCCGCCATCCAACCGAACGGTGTGGGGCCGGACCGGCTGTCGTCGGTGCTCGCCGAGGTCCGCGGGGTCGAACGGGTGGAGCAGATCGCGCCCGGTGAGGGCTCCGAGGTCGACTCCCAGACGCGACTTCGGCTCTACGTCACCGCCGAACCCGCGGAGCTGCTGGCTCCGGTGGCGCAGGTCCTGCACCAGCAGGACGCGGCCGTACTCGGGCTGTCGTTGGGCACCGCGACGTTGGAGGACGTTTTCATCGATCTCACGGGGAGGGAGCTGCGGTGAGTTCACTCCGCGCTTTCGGGGCGGTGCTGCGCCGGGACGTCTTCGTCACCGGGCGGGAACTGCCAAGCTTCCTGGCACAGATCATCGTGCAGCCACTCGGTTTGCTGTTCATCTTCGGCAAGGTGCTCGGCGAACTCGGGTACGCGCGTCCGGGCTATGCGCAGTTGCTGCTCCCCGGCCTGATCGCGCTGAACGCGTTCCTGGTCGCGCTGCAGAACACTTCGTTCCCGCTGGTCCTGGACTTCTCGTTCTCCCGGGAGATCGAGGACCGGTTGCTCGCGCCACTGCCGATCAGCTGGGTTGCCATCGAGAAGATGATGTTCGGCGCGCTGCGCGGGATGTTCGCGGCCGGACTGATGATCCCGATCGGCGGGATCGTCCTGGGTGAGATCGACTGGCAGGTCGGGGGGTTGGCCTACGCCGCACTGTTCCTGGTGCTCGGGTCACTGGCGGGCGCGGCCGTCGGGTTGACCGTGGGTGCGGCCGTGCCGCCGAGACGGATCAACATCATGTTCGCGGTGATCCTGGCTCCGCTGATGTTCACCGGCGCCGCCCAGTTCCCCTGGGCGCAGTTGCAGAGCCTGCGGTGGTTCCAGGTGGTGTGCGCGTTCAACCCGCTGACCTACGTCAGCGAGGGCATGCGCGGAGCGCTGGTGCCGTCGGTCCCACACATGGCGCCGTGGGTGTGCGTGCTGGCGCTACTGGCCGCCTGCCTGCTCTTCGGGGCGCTGGGGATCAGGTTCTTCCTGCGCAGGGCACTGGATTAGGTGCGTCCTTCCGGCGCACCTGATCTTCCGCCGACCACGCGCGGCGGCTACGGTCGGGGCATGCACGCGATCACGATCGGCGAGCCGGGTGGCCCCGAGGTACTGGAGTGGGCGGAGCAGCCCGACCCGACGCCCGGCCCGGGCGAGGTGCTCATCGATGTCGCGGCCAGCGCGGTCAACCGCGCTGACCTGATGCAGCGTCAAGGGCAGTACCCGCCGCCCCCGGGTGCCAGCGAGATCCTCGGGCTGGAGTGCTCCGGCACGATCGCTGAGTTGGGTGAAGGCGTGACCGGTTGGCGGGTCGGCGACCATGTGTGCGCGCTGCTCGCCGGTGGCGGGTACGCCGAGAAGGTCGTCGTGCCGGCCGCCCAGGTTCTCCCCGTCCCTTCCGGGACGGACCTCGTCGAGGCTGCGGGACTCCCCGAGGTCTCGTGCACGGTGTGGTCGAACGTCGTCATGGCGGCCGGACTGCGCGAGGGCCAACTCCTGCTCGTGCACGGCGGTTCGGGTGGCATCGGCACCTGCGCGATCCAGATCGGCAAGGCACTGGGCGCACGGGTGGCGGCAACCGCGGGTTCAGCGGAAAGCCTGCGGCTGTGCCGGGATCTCGGCGCGGATCACGCGATCAGCTACCGGGACGAGGATTTCGTCGCCGCGGTCAAGGAGTTCGGGGGCGCGGACATCATCCTCGACAACATGGGTGCGTCCTATTTGGACCGGAACCTGCGCGCGCTCGCACCCGACGGGCACCTGGCGATCATCGGCATGCAGGGTGGCCGCAAGACCGAACTCGACATGGGGTTGATGCTGGTCAAGCGCCTCCACGTCTCGGTGCTCGGACTGCGCGGGCGCCCAGTCGACGGGCCGCACGGCAAGGCCGCGATCGTGACGGACGTCCGCGAGCGGCTGTGGCCGCTGGTGGAGCAGGGCAAGGTGCGGTCGGTCGTGCACGAACGCATTCCGCTCCGGGACGCCGCCCAAGCCCACGCGAAGCTGGAAGCCGGCGGCGTGCACGGGAAGATCCTGCTCGTCCGGGACTGACCGATCCCGGACAAAGTGTCCAATGTCACAGATCGTCAGCCGAGTTCGGCGACGGCACGGACGAGCTGGTCGACCTCATACGCGTTCGTGTAGTGCGCTAGGCCCACGCGGACGGCTCCACCGACCTCGCCCACACCAAGCACCGCGAAGACGCCGTGCGTGCCCGGGTCCACGAACGCGCAGACCCCGCGTTCCGACAGGTGCTCGACCGCCTCTACGGCCTTGACGCCCGACACGGTGAACGCGGTCGACGGAATTCGCCGCATAGCGTCACCGATCAGCATCACGTGCTGCTGAGCGCGCAGCCCGCTGGTGAGGTTCGCGAGCAGGCCAGCCTGATACGACTTCACCGACTTCAACGACGTCAGCAGACGCTCCCGGCGCGGTCCCACCGCGCCGTCGTCCAGCCCGGCCAGGTAGTCGACGGACGACACGAGCCCGGCCAGCAGCGGGTACGCGTGCGGGCCGAGTTCCAGCCGCTCCGCACCCCGCGCGCCGGACTCCAGCACGACCGACGGCAGCTGGTCGAGCATCGCCGGATCGCGGAACGCCAGCGCACCTACGGGCGGCCCACCCCATGCGGACGCGTTCACCGCGACGACGTCGGCGTTCATGGCGGTGATGTCCAGCGGCACGAACGGCGCTGCGGCGGAGGCGTCCACGACGACCCAGGCGCCGTGCTCGGCGGCGATGTCGGCCGCCTCCCGCACGTCCGGGCGGCTGCCACACGCACCCGAGGCCGCCGTGATCGCCACGACCTTCGTGCGCGGGGTGACCAGGTCGTGGTACTGCCAGGTCGGCAGCTCGCACGTCTCGATGTCCACTTCGGCCCAGCGCACGGTGGCCCCGGACCGCTGGGCGGCGCGCTGCCAGGGCGCCACGTTGCCCGGATGGTCCAGCCGGGAGACGACGACGTCGTCACCGATCATCCAGCCCTCGCCGAGCGCGTCGGCCAGCCGCTGCAAGAGCACAGCGGAACTCGGGCCGAGCACCACCCCAGCGGGGTCGGACCCGACCAGATCGGCGATGGCGCGACGGGCAGCCTCCACGATGGCCTCGGCACGCTGCGAGGCGGGGAAGATCCCACCGGGTCCCGAGACCGGTGCCCGCAGCGCGGTCGACACCGCGGTCGCCACCTGCTCGGGAACCTGCATTCCAGCCGGGGCGTCCAAGTGCACCCACCCGTCGCCCAGCGCGGGGAATAGCCCGCGGACCGCAGCGACGTCGAACGCCATGCGGTACACCGTACGGAGGACACCGACGGTGATCGCCGTCGGGTGGCGAATCTCTCTCAAGTTCGCTGTCGCCCCGCGCGGATACTCGCCCGGAGAGGGCTCAGCACGACAGGATGGACAGCATGATGCACAGCGGTCACGAGGACGGCGACGGCGCGGCCGGTCAGCCCATGTTCATCGTCACGGGCGGCGGCACCCCAGTCGGCGCCGGTGCGGCCGACGAGAAGGCTGACGCCGAGCACCGCGACGCCCAGGACGTCGGTGAGCTGGTCGAGCAGCCGGCGAAGGTGATGCGGATCGGCACGATGATCAAACAGCTGTTGGAGGAGGTGCGGGCCGCTCCGCTGGACGCGGCCAGCCGGCACCGGCTCAAGGAGATTCACCAGTCCTCCATCAAGGAACTGGAGCAGGGCCTAGCCCCCGAGCTCATCCAGGAGCTGGAACGGCTGTCGCTACCGTTCGCGCAGGATGAGACACCGTCCGAAGCCGAGCTGCGGATCGCGCAGGCCCAGCTCGTGGGCTGGTTGGAGGGGCTGTTCCACGGTCTGCAGACAGCGCTGTTCGCCCAGCAGATGGCCGCCCGGGCGCAGCTCGAACAGATGCGGCGGGGGCTTCCCGCCGGCAGCGGGGACGCCGAGGCCCCCCAACAGCCCCGGGGAACCGGCCAGTACCTGTGAACCCGTGAACGCCGTTTTCGCGCGAAATCGTTACCGACTCGGTGCGCGCAACCCCACGATTTCGCGCGAAAACATCAACCGTGTCCTTCGTACCTGGCTTCCGCCGTTCGTGGCTGGCTTTGCGCAGCGCAGCCGAGTGTGAATCACCGGATCCCGGGTGAAGGGACACCGTCGGGCGGGAGTGCTCCTGCCATCGGTACCCTGGCTTGCCGTGCAGGACATCAGCACGTTGGACCCCCCCATGCCACCGCCCGCCGCCGCGTCATCGCGATCGTGGCGCAGGGCGTTCGACGACATCCTCAGCGGCGCGCGGCAGCGCCAGCTGTGGGCACATCTGGGCTGGCAGGACATCAAGCAACGCTACCGCCGCTCAGTGCTCGGGCCGTTGTGGATCACCATCGCCATGGCCGTCACGGCGGCTGGCCTCGGTCTCATGTATTCCACGATCTTCAAGATGAACGTCGAGGAATACGTCCCGTACATGACCGTCGGCTTCATGATCTGGTACTTCATCTCCGGATGCCTGACCAGCGGCACCGAGGTGTTCATCCAGAACGAGGGCCTGATCAAGCAGATCCCGGCGCCGATCAGCGTCCACGTGTTCCGCACCGTCTGGCGGGAGTTCCTGCTCTTCCTGCACAACCTGATCGTTTATGTGGGACTGCTGGCGGTTTTCCAGTTCCCGGTGACCTGGAAGGTCATCACCGTGATTCCCGCCCTGATCCTGTTGGTCCTCAACGGCGGTTGGGTGGTCCTCCTGTTCGGGATCGCGAGTACGCGCTTCCGGGACGTCCCGCCCGTGGTGAACAGCTTCATGCAGCTGATCTTCTTCGCTTCGCCGATCGTGTGGCCGGTGCAGAAGCTGGAGGAGAACGCGGGTCCGCGGGCCTGGTTGGCGCAGCTCAACCCCGTGTACCACTTCGTGGAGATCGTGCGGGCTCCGCTGCTCGGCCAGCCACAGCGGCTGCACTACTGGGTGATCGTGGGAGCGTTCACCGTGATCGGCTGGGCGGTGGCCCTGCTCGTGATGCGCAATTACCGTGCCCGTGTGTCGTACTGGGTCTGAGTGAGGCCGAATAGTGGTCAGCATTGACGTCTGGAACGCGGCGGTCGACTTCCCGATCTTCGACGCGAAGTCCCGCTCCCTGAAGAAGGCTGTGCTCGGCAAGGCCGGCGGCAAGATCGGCACGGACACCAAGGTGCCGATCATCGAGGCCCTGCACGACATCAACCTCTCGCTACGGCACGGCGACCGGGTGGCGCTGGTGGGCCACAACGGCGCGGGCAAGTCCACCCTGCTGCGCCTGATGTCCGGGATCTACGAACCCACCCGGGGCAGCGCGCGGGTGGTCGGCAAGGTCGCACCCGTGTTCGACCTCGGCGTCGGCATGGACCCGGAGATCTCGGGCTACGAGAACATCCTCATCCGCGGCCTGTTCCTCGGGATGACCCGAAAGGAGATGGAAAAGCGGATCGACGACATCGCCGACTTCACCGAGCTCGGCGATTACCTGGAAATGCCGCTGCGGACCTACTCCACGGGTATGCGGGTCCGGTTGGCGCTGGGCGTGGTCACCTCGATCGACCCGGAAATCCTGATCCTGGACGAGGGTATCGGCGCGGTCGACGCGGACTTCCTGGAGAAGACCCGGGACCGGCTCAAGGACCTGGTCACGCGTTCCGGGATTCTGGTGTTCGCGTCGCACTCGGACGAGTTCCTGATGGAGCTGTGCAGCACCGCGATCTGGATGGACAAGGGCGGCATTATCGAACAGGGCCCGATCCGCGATGTGCTGACCAGCTACAAAGGGCGCGACCCGTTCGAAAACCTCAGCACGGAGGCGCTGGAGCGGATCGAGGCGGACGCGGACAGCGCCGCCGGAACCAGCACCGCTGAGCCCAGCAAGGAGCACGCGTGAGCGTCGAACCGGAGTTGCCGGCTGGGGCCGTGGTGGCGGTCATCGTCACCCGCCATCGGCGCGAGCTGCTGGCCCGGTCGTTGAAGGTCCTCGCGGCCCAGACGCGGGTGCCTGATCACCTGGTCGTGGTGGACAACGGCCCGGACAAGCCCGCAGCCGACGTGGTCGCCGACTGCCCGATCCGCTCCACCTACCTGCCGTCCCAGCGCAACCTCGGCGGTGCCGGTGGGTTCGCGCTGGGCATGCTGTACGCGCTGAAGCTCGGCGCGGCATGGGTGTGGCTGGGGGACGACGACGGCCGCCCAGCCGACGAGCACGCGCTGGAGACCCTGCTGAACGTCGCCGAGCAGCGGAAACTCGCCGCCGTGTCCCCCGTCGTGGTGAACATCGAGCGTCCCGATCGGCTGGCGTTCCCCCTGCGCCGCGGGTTGACCTGGAAGCGGCAGGTCGAGGAGCTGCGCGAGACCGGCCCGGACGGCGACTTCCTGCCTGGCATCGCGTCGTTCTTCAACGGCGCGCTGTTCCGGGCGAGCACGCTCGACGTCGTCGGCGTGCCCGACTACCGGCTGTTCTTCCGGGGTGACGAGGTCGAGCTGCACCGCCGAGTTGTCCGGTCCGGCCTGCCGTTCGGCACCACGCTGCGGACCCGGTTCGTTCACCCCGACGGGTCGGAGGAGTTCCGGCCGATGCTGGGTGGCCGGTTCCACGCCCAAGATCCGGAGAACCCGATCAAGCGCTACTACACCTACCGCAACCGGGGTTACCTGCTGTCCCAGCCCGGCATGCGCAAGATCGGCGCGCTGGAGGTTGTCCGCTTCGGCCTGTACTTCCTGGGCCAGCGCCGCGACCCGAAGGCGTTCATCGAGTGGCTGCGGCTGGTCCGGCAGGGGCAGCGGGAACGCTTCTTCCGGCACTGAACATCGTTTCCGACGGCCCGGCAATCATTTGGCAGGCTAATTGGCTGGCCGCCAGTCGCCGGGCCGCGAAATCTTCGCGCTATTTCGAGACCGGATGTGTGTCCGGCCGCATTGGCGTAGTCAGACCGCGAACCGCGCCCTATGCTCACTGACCAATACGCCCGTTAGCGGTGATCTGTCCTGGTTACGGCCTTGTCGTGGCGTATTGACGCCAACGGACACCAAAGAACATCACGACGATAACCGGCCGGTCACAGGAACATGAGAATGGGCTGAGAAAAAACTGAGTTCGCAGCTCACTCCGTTAACAAGAAGTGTCGATCAGCACAAGCCCTGGAACGCCCCGTAAGGGCGCACAGGAACGGATACTATTCTGCGTTCGTGCTTAACGCGCGTCACGAACAAGCCGAGCAGCTTAAGCCACCCGACTCCGACGAAGCGGTGGCCGACGCCCCTGCCGACGCTCCACCGGAGCGTGCTGTGGGCCAGCGCGATCCGTCCGCGCGGCGGCTGCGACTGTTCGCGGTGATTCTGGGCCTGCTGGGGACCGTGCTGTCGCTGTCCATCCCGTTCCTGCCGGAGCAGTACGACGTCACCACGCTGAAGTGGCCGACGGCCCAGGGCACGCAGGCCGTGTCAGCGCCACTGGTGTCGTACTCCCCGCTCTGGCTGGACGCGCAGGTGCCGTGCGCGGCGGCGCGCAGCCTCGATGCGCGGTCGGCGACCGCCCCCGGGACGCTGTTGAGCACGAACCCGCCGAACTCGGACAACGGCAAGCTGACCGGGCTGATCCTGCAGGTACAACACGGCCAGCTGACGATGCTGCTCAAGGGGCAGCAAGTGGGCACCGCGCCGGTACCGGCCGAGGACTGCATGATCAACCTGCACTCGGACGGGACCAACACGACCGCCGAGATGGGCTCGGCGCAGCTCGCCGGTTTCCACAATGACGACCGGCGCCCGCAGGTCACCGGTATCTACTCCGACCTCAACAACAAGATCGACCCGGTCAAGGGCCTGTCGTTCCAGGCCCGGGTGGACAACCGCTGGGAAAGCTCCCCGACCCTGCTGAAAGAGATCGCGATGGTGGGCTCCATCCTCGCGTTCATCGGCAGCGTGATCGTGTTGCGCCGGCTGGACGTCCGCGCCGGGCGCCGGCCCCCGCGCTGGGCACCGCGAGGGTGGTGGAAGCCGACCTGGCGGGACATCGCGGTGCTGTTCACGCTGGTCGTGTGGTGGCTGATCGGGGCGATGACCTCGGATGACGGCTACATCCAGACGATCGCGCGAGCGCGCTGGGACGCCGGGTACATCACGAACTACTACCGCTGGTTCGCGGTCCCGGAAGCGCCCTTCGGCTGGTTCTACGAGCTGTACTCGCTGTGGATGCGGATCAGCACGGCCACGCCGTGGGTCCGCCTGCCCACGCTCCTCATGGGCATCGTGAGCTGGCTGTTGATCAGCCGTGAGGTGTTGCCACGGCTGGGGCAGCAGGTCCGGCGCAGCAACGCGGCGGGTTGGGCCGCGGCGGCGGTGTTCCTGGCGTTCTGGCTGCCGTATGACAACGGATTG
>JBPYFK010000120.1:0-9281 GCA_051984675.1 Pseudonocardiaceae bacterium
GGCTCGACGGCCTCGTGGTCGCCGTCGGTGATGACGATGCGTGGCATGGTGTTCAGCCGTCTCCGAGGCGCAGCACGACTTTGCCGGACTGGGCGGGGTCTGCTGCCACCGTCAACGCTTCGGCGGCGTCGGTGAGCGTGAAGGTGTGGGTGATGACGGCGTCCAAGCGGTCGGTCGCGGCCAGCATGGCGATCGCGTCATCGATCTCGCTGTCGAACCGGAACGCGCCACGGAAGTCGATCTCCTTGCCGACCAGGGCCGACAGGGGCGCGCTAACGGGCCCACCCGGGAGCACGCCGAGCTGCACCACAATCCCGCGCCGCTTGACCGCGGACAGGACCGTGCCCAGGGCCGCTGGTGCCCCGGAGGCCTCCACAACCACATCGAAGTGGTCATCGGGCGGGGTGTCGGATCCGATTCGGACGGTGTGATCCGCACCGGCTTTTTCGGCGATCCGCAGCGGGAGGTCCAGCAGGTCGGTGGTCCACACTTCGGCCGCGCCCGCGGCCTTCGCCGCTCCTGCCGTCAGCGCTCCGATCGGCCCCGAGCCGCTGACCAGCACCTTCGATCCGGTCACGCCGCCAGCGCGGGCCAGCGCGTGGATGCTGACGGCCAGTGGTTCCACCAGAACCGCGCGCGACGACGGTACCTCTGCGGGCAGCACTCGGATCTGGTCGCGGCGCACGACCAGCCGCTCGGTGAATCCACCCTGGGTGTGCGGGGTGCTGGCCGCCGAGCCCAGGTACCGCGAATCGCGGCACACGTGCGCGATCCCGGCCTGGCACTCCGGGCAGGAGCCGCACGGGGTTGCGGGGTGGATCGCCACTGCCGTACCCGCCTGAAGTTGTCCTTCTGGGTCGTCGGCGACTGTGCCGACCACCTCATGTCCAAGGACCAGCGGCTCGCGGAGGACGAATGCACCCACTGCTCCGTCGAGGTAGTAGTGCAGATCGCTGCCACAGATGCCGCCGTGCGTCATCTCCAGCAGCACGTCGCCCGCGCGGGGAACGGGGGCTGGCCGTTCTTCGATGCGCAGATCGCGAGCGCCGTGCACGACAACGGCTTTCATCGTGGAATCCTTCCTCGTAGGACGCATGGCCGTCACCATTCGGCGAGACTGCCGTCGGTGTTGCGCCAGACGGGTGAGCGCCAGCGATGACCTTGCTCGGCCGCGGCGAGGACTGCCTTCTCGTCAACCTCGACACCCAGGCCGGGCCCAGTCAGCCGCTCGACATACCCGTTCGCGAACCGGAACGCCGACGCGTCGAGCAAGTAGTCGAGCACGTCGGAGCCGACGTTGTAGTGGATACCGAGGCTGGTCTCCTGGATCAGCGTGTTCGGAACCGCGAGGTCTAGTTGCAGGCTGGCCGCGAGTGCGATCGGGCCGAGCGGGCAGTGCGGTGCCATCGTGACGCCGTAGGCCTCAGCCATCGCCGCGATGCGGCGGCATTCCGAGATCCCGCCAGCATGGGACAGATCCGGCTGGGCGACGGCGATCCCGGACGGCAGCACGTCCCGGAAGTCCCAGCGCGAGTACAGCCTCTCCCCGGTCGCGATCGCCACGCTGGTCGACTCGCAGATCCTGCGCAGATCGGCCGACAGTTCGGGCACGATCGGCTCCTCCACGAACATCGGGCGCAGCGGTTCGAGCAGCTCACACAGTTGCCGGGCGATCGCTGGGGACGTGCG
This sequence comes from Pseudonocardiaceae bacterium, assembly GCA_051984675.1. Taxonomy (GTDB): domain Bacteria; phylum Actinomycetota; class Actinomycetes; order Mycobacteriales; family Pseudonocardiaceae; genus JBPYFK01. The sequence goes on from JBPYFK010000120.1 coordinate 1,690, forward strand.
GCCGTGGAAGTCGACTGCGACACCACCGTCCGGCCCCATCACCTCGCGCACGGCGGCGACGCGGTCGACGACTTCGTCCAGCTCGCCGGCGGTGGCCAGCGGGCCGAGCCGGCCGGTGGCGTTCATCTTGACGCTGCGGAACCCCTGCTCCACCCGTTCGGCCGCGTGCTCGGCGGCTCGCGCGGGTTCATCGCCGGCGATCCAGGAGTAGACCGGGACCCGGTCCCGGACAGGCCCGCCGAGAAGTTCGTGCACGGGTACGTTGTGAAACTTCCCGGCGATGTCCCACAGGGCCTGGTCGATGCCCGCGACCGCGCTGGACAGGACCGGGCCGCCGCGGTAGAAGCCGCCCCTGGTCAGGACCTGCCAGTGGTCTTCGATGCGCAGCGGGTCCGCGCCGATCAGGTAGTCGGCGAGTTCCTCGACGCAGGTGGCCACAGTGCTGGCGCGGCCTTCGACGACGGGTTCGCCCCAGCCGGTGATGCCCTCCTCAGTGTCGATTTTGAGGAACAGCCAGCGGGGTGGCACCAGGTAGGTCGTCAACCGGGTGATCTTCATGGCCGCGCCTCCGGAAGCAGTGCGGTGAGCTTGTCCAGCTGGTCCGGATCCTCGAGCGCGGAGCCAACCCCGGCGACTCGCGCGCCAGCGTTCAAGAACAGGTCCGCATTGGACGCCTCCACGCCCCCGGTGACGACGAAACGCGCCTCGGGGAACGGACCGTGCATCGCTTTGATCCATCCCGGGCCCAGCGCCGAGGCCGGAAAGACCTTGAGCCACCGCAACCCGGCGCGCCCGGCCGCCTGGATGTCGGAGGCGGTGGCGACGCCGGGAAGATGGGGCAGTCCCGCCTCGGTGCTCTCTCGAGCCACGTCGCTGTCCATCCCCGGCGCAACCGTGAAAACGGCTCCGGCCGCGGCCGCCCGCCGGACCCGGTCCACTGTGGTCACCGTTCCCGCCCCGACCGTGCGGTCTCGGGCACGTCCAGCCTCGGCAGCCGCGGCGAGGGACTCAAGCCCGTCGGCGGATTGGATGGGCACCTCCACCCAGTCAATGCCGAGATCCCAGGCACGCTGGGCCAGCTCGACGGTCCGAGTGGGTGCGAATCCGCGCAGGATAGCCATGAGTGGACGCCCGTCGAAGGCCCTGTCGAACCAGTGATTGCTGTCGATCCCGGTGTTGCTGTACTCCATGTCTCTTCCCTCGTGTGCGGCTCAGCGATGCACGTCTTCGTTCCCGGAGAGGAGTTCGAGCTCGTTCCGGCGCGGCAGCCCTTCCCAGTCGCCGGGAACGGACACCGCAAACGCCCCGCACGCGGAGCCGCGGTGCAGCCGCTGCGCGAGACCGTGCCCTTCCAGCCGGGCGCTGAGGTACCCGGCGACGAAGGCATCGCCAGCACCGACCGGGTCCACGCTGGTCACTGGGACCGCGGGCACGGTGGCGGTCTCGGAACCGGCTCGGGCCACGGCGCCCAGCGCGCCCCGCTTGACCACCACCTCGGCCGGGCCGAGCCCACTCACGGCTTCCGCGATCAGCTCCGGCTGATCTTCTCCGGTGAGCAACTGAAGTTCCTGCTCACTGCCGAACAACACGTCGACCTGATCGACCAGGGCGTGCAGCGCTTCCTGGGCGTCCTTGGTGCGCCACAGCTGGGAACGGTGGTTGATGTCCAGGCTCACCGTCACGCCTGCCGCGCGGGCGATCTTGACGGCGTGCCCGATCGCATCCCGTGCCGGGGAACTGATCGCCAGCGTGATCCCGCTGGTGTGCAGGACCTTTGCGGCCCGGATGCGCCCCTCGTCGACATCGGCGCGCGCCAGCCGCGAGCCCGCCGAACCGTGCCGGTAGTAGGACGCGGTGATCCGGTCAGCGGTGCGGTTCTGCCGCACCATCACCGCGGTGGGGGCTGTCGAGTCGACGACCAGGCCGGAGAGCTCTACGCCTTCCGCGCGAAGCCGATCCGCGATGACCTTGCCGATCGCGTCCGCTCCCACCCTGCCGACCATCGCGACCTGATGGCCCAGGCGGGCCAGGCCGATCGCGACGTTGCTCTCGGCGCCGGCGAAGGAAAAGGTGTGGCTCGAGCCCTCAGCCAGCGGACCGGTGGTGTCCGCCCGGAACAGTCCCAGGCTCTCGCCGATGGTGACGAACTCGGTCATCAACACGCTCCTGGATCAGCTCTGCGGTGAGACTCACCAGTCATGGACGCTGCCGTCGCGAAGCCGGGTCACCGGGAGGTACTTGGGGTCGTACGGGTACTTCCGGGCGGCGTCCTCGTCGACGTCCACGCCGAGGCCGGGCCGGTCGGAGAGGTTGAGCATCCCGTCGGCGTACGCGTAACCGGCGTCGAAGACCTCGTCCGCCGGTGCGCGGTGTCCCATGTACTCCTGGATTCCGAAGTTCGGCACGGCCATGTCCAGGTGTAGGTTGGCCGCCATCCCGATCGGCGAGACGTCACCAGGCCCGTGGGCGCCGGTGCGGACGCCGTAGAGGTCGGCGAGGTCGAAGATCCGGCGCACGTGGGTGATGCCGCCGGCGTGCGTCACGCTCGTGCGGATGTAGTCGATCAGCCGCTCGCTGATCAACTGCTGGCAGTCCCAGATCGAGTTGAACACCTCACCCACGGCCAGGGGCGTGGTGGTGTTCGATCGGATGAGCCGGAACGCCGCCTGGTCCTCGGCCGGCGTGGCGTCTTCGACCCAGAACATCCGGTATGGCTCGAGCGACTGGCCGAGCCGGGCGGCCTCGATGTGCGTGAGCCGGTGGTGGGTGTCGTGCAGCAGGTGGAAGCCGTACCCCAGTTCGGCCCGGACTCGCTCTACCAGCCTCGGCACGAAGTCGAGGTAGGCCGCAGTGTCCCACACTTCCTCGGCAGGACGCGCCCCGGAAGCCGGCTCGTACACACGGCCGTGTCCAGGACCAATTCCATAGGTCGCGTCGAGACCAGGAACGCTGGCCTGGACGCGGACCGCGCGGTAGCCGCGATCAAGAAAGCGCTGGGCTTCAGCGATGGTTTCCTCGATGCCCGAACCGCTGGCGTGACCGTACACGGTGGCACCGTCCCTGGCCCGGCCGCCGAGCAGGTCGTACACCGGCAGGCCGGCCGCTTTGCCTTTGATGTCCCACAACGCCTGGTCGATCGCGGAGATCGCGGTCATGGTCACCGGGCCGCGCCGCCAGTACGCTCCCCGATACAGGTATTGCCAGATGTCGTTGATGCGGTGGGCGTCGCGCCCGTCGAGCAACGGCAGCAGGTGGTCGGTGAGGTAGGACGCGACGGCGAGTTCGCGTCCGTTGAGGGTCGCATCGCCCCAGCCCACGTACCCGTCGCTGGTGGTCAGCTTGATGATGACGTAGTTGCGGCCCGGGGCGGTGACGATGACCTCGGCGTCGGTGATCTTCATCGGATCCTTTTCTGTCCAGTGTGGATGATTGTGTCGAGGGCGCCAAAAACCCCGTGGTCGTTGAGGACAGCAAGGAGTTCGCCCACCGCCGAGACGAACGACTCTCGCTTACCGAGCTGTTGGCCGAGAATGGCTTTGTCCTGCAAGCAAATCCGGGCAAGCGACGGTGATGGGTGGGTGCCGAGGTCGCGTAACAGCCCTGCCCGCGGGTCGTCCGGAACACCGGTGTCCAGCAGGTGGGGCCGGGCCAGGCACTGCAGCCAGGCGGCCACCAGCAGCGCGAGGGTGCCGGGCACCTGGCCCCGGTCCAGATGCCACATCGCGGCCTCGGGCACGCGCTGGGCCAGTTTGAGCGATCCGTCCGACCCGACCTGGGTGGTGCGATGGCCGAGCCGGTGGTTCGTGAACCGCTCGACGAGCTCCTCGCGGTAGGCCGAGACGTCGAGCTCCTCGGGGATGCACAGGGTCGGCAGGTACTCGTCGCCGAGTTGCCAGGCGGCCTGGGCAATGCCCGGATCGCTCGCGGCATCGGCGATCAGCGACCGGCCGGTGAGCAGTCCGAGATACGCCAGCAGCGAGTGTGTTCCGTTGAGCAGTCGCACTTTGACCGTTTCGTAGTCGTGCACCCGGTCGGTGAGCAAGGCGCCGGCCTGCTGCCACTCTGGCCGCCCGGCCGCGAAGTCATCGCGCATGACCCACATGGAGAACGGCTCGGCCGGCACGGGCACCTCGTCGCGGAATCCGGCCTCGGCGGCGTACCGGCGATGTTCAGCGGTTGTTGCCGGGACGATGCGGTCGACCATGGTGTCCGGGAAGGTCACCGCGTCATCGAGGACGCTGAGCAGCTCGTCCCCTTCACGGGAGGGCATGGCGGCGGCGAACTCGCGAAGCAGCCCGGCCAGGACGCTGCCGTTGCCTGTCACGTTGTCGCAGCTGAGCACCGTCACCGGTCCCGCACCGGTTGCTGCCCTGCGCAGCAGGCCGGCGGCCAGCCTGCCGATCGTGCTGCGAGGCGGGTGGCCGTGCAGATCGTGCTGGATTCCCGGAGCGTCGAGGTTCAACCGCCGTGATCCGGGACGTAGGTCGTATCCCTTCTCGGTGACGGTCAGGGACACGACCCGGGTGGCCGGGCGGGCGATCTCCTCGACCACCCGGTCCGGCTCGTCGGCGGCGACGAAGGCGTCGGTGATCACCTCGACCGGGCGGACGTCGGTCCGCTCCGGCCCGAGGGTGATCACGCTGTAGCGCATTCCCTGACGGTGCAAGGTATCCACCACCGACCGGGACGTGGTGGCCACGCCGGTGATCTCCCACGGATCACCGGCGGCGTCGGCGGTGTAGACCGCCTGGTGCGCCCGGTGGAAGTTGCCCAGGCCCAGATGCAGGACGCGGCGGACCGTCACTGGCCCTCCCCCGGCACAGCTGCGGCCGACGCGGATTCGCCTTGCTCCTGTTCGACGTAGCCGTACACCTCAGGCAGGACGTAGGTCGCCGCCAGGAAGCCGATCAGGGAGATCGACGACACGAGCACGGTCGCGAGCGGAACGCCCAGGTGCGTGAACAGAATGGGGAAGAAGAACAGGGTCACGAACGCGGCCAGTTTGACGAAGACGTAGCCGAACCCGGACGCGGTTGCCTTGTATCGGCTTGGTGCGACCATCGAGGCGATCGTCATCCCGTTGGACGCGGCCCAGTAGTGACCCCACATCAGGCCCGCTGCGGCAACCGGCACCAGCCACTTCCAGTCCATGTGCAGGAACAACGCAGCCGCCAGCAGCGAGACGAACGCCATGCCGAAGCCCCACTGGGCCACCCCACGGTGCCCCAGGCGCGGAGTCACCATCGGGGCCACGAACCCGCTGATCGTGGCGATGCTGTAGATCACCATGTTCAGGAAGTTCGTGCCACCCGTGCCCGACACCCCGGTAAGCACCAGGATGACCGGCAGGTAGAAGGCGAACGCTGAGAACTCGGCACCCTGCATGCCGTTGGAGATCCAGGCGAAGATGCTGGCGCGCCGCCGCACCCGATCCCGCCAGATGCTGGTCAGGAAGTCGCGCGTACGGGGGCGTGCGATGGTGAAGTCCTCGTCGGGCAGCATCTCCAGCCTGTCGTCGAACATCTCCGTGGCGACGGCCTTGGCCTGCTTGAACTTGCCCCGCTGAATGAGCCACAGCGCGGTGTCCGGCACGTCTAGCCGGCCGATCAGCAGCACGAGAGCGGGAATGGCCCCAAGCCCCAGGCCGACTCGCCACAGCAAGTCATGGTCCATGCCGGACAGGTACATCACCGTGATCACAGCGATCGCTACGACTTCGCCGAGGCCGAACATGCCTTGCCAGCGGTTGCCCATAATCTCCCGCTTGGCCTTGGGCATCGTCTCCATGATGTAGGCGTAGCCGGTGGAGATGTCGCTGCCGAGCGGGAACCCGAGCAGGAACCGGATGAGGACCAGCTCCCACATGCTGGTCACGAACGACTGCGCCAGCGCCAGCACGATGAACAGCACCATCGTCGTGATGAAGACCTTGCGCCGGCCGAACCGGTCCGCGAACCACCCGCCGAACACTGCGCCGATCAGGGCACCGAGCTGCACCGCCGCTGATGCGAGGCCCAGCATGGTGGAACTGGGATGCAGGTCGTTCTTGACGAAAAGGAGGAGGAATGAAATCGCGTAGAGATCCCACGCCTCGATGAGGATGGTCGAGATCATCAGCCAGCCGGTGCGCCGACCGGTGTCGGTGCCGTGCTTGCTGAGGACGTGTCTTGCCGCGTGGTCGGAAAGCTGCCGTAGCTCTGCCTGACTGGTCACGGGAACTCCTGAGGTCTGACCCACGATTCGTTCCGTTTGACGGAACGATATTTCGGCCCGTAGAATTGGGATTCAAGCTAAGCCCGACGAGTGAAGGTGTCAATGGGTGCGACAAGGCCGTCATCGGCGAAATCGAACGAAGGCTCGGGGCCGCGCCGGCTGCTCCGGTTGATCGAGGCCCTGAGCCGGTCGGATGAGCCGGTGCGGCTCGCCGATCTCGCGGCTACCGCCGACCTGTCGAAACCGACCGCACACCGCCTGCTCGGCGTCCTCATCGAGGACGGATGGGCGGTGGCACACGAGGGTGGGCGCTACGGCATCGGGCCATCCGCGCGCGCAAACGCCGCCATGGTGATCAGCGCGAGCCGGGAGGACAGCGTCGAATCGGTGCTCGTCGAGTTGCAGCGCCGGGTCGGGCAGACCATCCACGTGGGAATGCGCGCTGGCGACCGGATCGTCTACACGCACAAGATCGAGGGATCGCAGCCGTTCGCCATGGCCTCCCGGGTCGGCACCGAACAACCGCTGCACTCCACCGGCATCGGCAAGTGCCTCCTAGCCGACCTCAATGAGACCGCGCTGGCGCAGTTCGTGGACCGGGCCGGTCTCGAACGCCGCACCGAACGGACGATCACCACGCTGGAGGCGCTGGCCCGCGAGCTCGCCGAGATCCGCGCCCAGGGCTACGCGATCGACGAACAGGAAAACGAACCGAACATCCGCTGCGTAGCCGCACCCATCCGCACGGCCGACGGCCGGACCATTGGCGCGATCAGCATCACCACGGTGACATTCGTGGTGGAACGAGAGGAGTTGCTCGCGCTACGCCACGACGTCATCGAAACCGCCAAGCGCCTGGCAGACTTGATCGGCTGACAGCTGGGAGTTCAGGCCTCCGACCGTCCATAGATGAATCGCCCGATGGCGAAAGGGCGGTTTCCGGCAGTGTTCACCTGTGGGCCCACCCGTTTTCACAAGCACCCACAAACCCCATAACGACCCGCTGTATCCTGATGAACGCCTGGCCAAACGGCAGATCAGACACGTTTTCGCAGCTCGGTGCCAAGCGCCAGACAAAAGGGCACCTTCGTCGGCTGTGGATGAACGAAAGTGCCCACGGTGCGGTGTGGACGGGTTGTTAGCGGGGTTGGTGGATCTGCTGGGGGATTCGCCAGGGGTTGTCGTCGCGGAGGGCATCAGGTAGCAAATCCTGCGGGATGTTCTGGTAGGTCACCGGCCGCAGGAAGCGGTCGATCGCGGCGGTGCCGACCGAGGTGAACCGAGTGTCCGTCGTCGCCGGGTACGGACCGCCGTGCTGCATGGCCGGGGAGACCGCGACGCCGGTCGGCCAGCCGTTGAACAGCAGACGACCGGTGCGC
>JBPYFK010000121.1:0-9097 GCA_051984675.1 Pseudonocardiaceae bacterium
TCGGCCTCGGCCTCCGCCTTGCGCCCGGCGTCCCACGCGGAGCTGGCCCGGTCGAGGTCGGTGCGCACCAGAGCGGCGGCCTGCACGGTACGAGCGTGGTCGGCGTAGAGAACCTTGGCCACACCCCACAGCGGGTCGCCCGGCATCGCGTTCTGCGCGGCCAGGCCGACGCCGGTGACCGTGATCATAAACACGGCGGCCGCGCTGGCGACCGGCACCAGGAACCGCCGCTTGCGGCGGCCGGCACGGCGCTGCCCGGCTTCGATGGCCGACGCCGCCACCTCGGTGTCGACCAGGTCGGCGAGCGGGACAGCGTCGACGTCACGCCGCCAGGCCAGCAACATCGCCTCGACGCTTTCGCCGTCCGCCCCGGCGATATCGGGGTCGGCGCCGCCCAGTGAGTCCAGCAGCGCGTCGTCAGCTTGCAGCGCGGACAGGTCGATCGGTTCTTCCAGCTCGCCGGGCTCCAGGAGCTCGTCGTCACCGGAGAGTTCTCCGGCGAGCTCGTCCGGGATCTCGCCGTCGTTCCCGCCGTCGGTGCCGTCCTCCGGGGGATCGTCGTGGGAGTTCGAACGGAACGCGATCACCTTCGCGGTCTCTTCGCCGCCGGCCACTTCAGACATCTCACCTGTCTTGGACGTTTCGGCGGGGGTCTCGTCCGGTTCGGACGGTGTGTCAGGCAGGTCTGCCTCGGCACGCTCGGACGGCACGCCGTCCCATCGGGACTCGTGCTCACCGTGCCCGCTCGACTCAGCCATTCCAGACCACCTCCTCCGCGGACAGCGACTTTCGCAGCCGGGCGAGTGCTCGATGCTGCGCAACGCGCACCGCTCCCGGCGTCGAACCGACCGCTTCGGCGGTTTCCTCTGCGGACAAGCCGACGACCACTCGGAGCAACAGGATCTCCCGCTGTTTGGCCGGGAGGACACGCAACAGCTGCGCCATCCTGCCCGTCAGCTCACCCTGCATGGCCCGCTGTTCCGGCCCGGCTTCGGATTCCGGGGTGTCCGGGGTATCCGCTACCGGGTCAGACCGATTGCGGGCCGCTGCACGATGTGTATCAGCCACCTTGTGGGCAGCGATGCCGTACACGAACGCCAGAAACGGCCGACCCTGGTCGCGGTAGGTGGGCAATGCCGTCAGCACGGCGAGGCACACCTCCTGCGCGACGTCGTCCGCGGATGCGAACGCATGCTCGTGTCGCCCGACTCTGGCGCGGCAGTACCGCACCACCAAAGGACGGATTTCGGCTAGCAAGCGCTCGATCGACTGACGATCGCCGTCGACGGCGGCGCTTACAAGAGCGTCCAGCCCGTCCTCCACGTTGGTCATCGCAGACAGCAGCCCTGGTGTTACGTGTTCAAGCGAATCGGATTTCGGCGGCACGGGCGTGCTCCACACGCCGAACCGGGTTCACCGTACCGGGCCAACGGGCGTCCCTGAACAGGGAGGCGTGGGAGCGGGAAGTCGTCGTCACGTTACTAGTGATACAAGATCGCTCGCCGCAACCTGAGCTGCGCGCCGGGTCAGCCATCATTCTGCGGGCCTGCGGAACCTTGTGTAGAGATACGTCAGGGTCTGATCGTTGTGGCTTTTCATGGGTGAATCCTGCTGCTCGGGGACAAGGTTTCCGTGTGGCTTCGCAGCACGGATATGCGGTGTGGTCCCGGCGGTTCGACCACACAGGACACCATGGACTCGGTCCGTGTATCGCAGTGGACGATCAACCGCGTTACACCTCTCCTTCCGTGCACCGTTCGTCACGCGCTGTTGTGAAGCTCCCTGAACGGCTGCGGCCTCTTGATCTGGTGTCGCGGCTTGGGCAAGGTAGCTGCCCGGCCATCGAGCGTTGGGCTCCACAGCGGACACGACGGTGTCGCCGGACGCCGACACGTGGCCGCAGATCCCGTCACTGGGCTCGTCCTCCTCACTGTCGCCGAAATCCGTCGTCTGCTAGCAGACCTGATCAACCACCCCGATCGACTCACGCCCAGAACACCAAGTCACGGGAAGTGGGCCGGCGTGCTGATGATCACGGCCGCGTGGACCGGTGCCCGCTGGGGCGAACTCGTCAGCCTGCAACGCCACAACACCCACCTCGACGAGGGCTGCCTCGTGATCGACCCCGACATCGGCGCTCTACATGAAGTCAACGGCAAACTAAGCCTCGGCCCACCCAAGACCGACGACTCCGCCCGCACCATCAGCCTGCCGCCGTTTCTCATCGACCTGCTGCGCGCGCATCTGGCCAGCTGTGATCATCCGCACGTGTTCGTCACCGCCGAAGGCGAGCTGTTGCGGCGCAGAAACGTCGCCCGTCGCGCCACGCGCCCGGCCGCCGACGGCACCCCTCCCGACAAACGCACCCGAGTTCCGCTGCAGCCCATCCGCCCGGGGGGACGTTCCACGGATTCCGGCACAGCCACAAACCTGGATGATCGCCGACGGCATCCCGACGGTGGAAGTACTACTTGGTGAATGCCTCGTGCTGGGCGGCGGTGCTACCAGCCGTGCTCGGTGCTGTGGCTCACCTCGCACCAATCGTCGCTAACGAAAACACCCCTCGCAGCGATCCTGACCATGAACTACCAGGTGACCACCGGTAGCACCAGGCGACCTGGTGGCGCTGGTGACCGAGTTCGTCAAGACCGACCCGAAGATCGGCCGGGGCCGTGTCGACGACGAGCTGAACATCCCCGAAAGCAAGGCACGGAAACTGCTCCACCAGGTCCCGCGCCACTGGCCACTAACTACCTGGTGGCGACCGGTGAACGCGCAGCCGGTGACCCGCCGCACGTCGAACGAGATCGCCCCGGCCCGATAGCCCCATTTCGGGTGCAAGCCAGGATCGAACCTGGTCGAGGTACGCCCGCACTATTCGAATCGCCATGCCGGTCGCTTTGACGGCCTGACACTAACGTGTAGAGGACACTGTCCATGGTTGCGCTTCAGCGTGCCCAAAAAAGAATGTTATCCGCCATCATTTCTGGATCGTTGGCGGTCGCGTTGGCTGTCGCCGGGACACCGGCGAACGCCGATGTCACCACCGTGTCCGTGGATTCACTGCGCACCGGGTGGGACGGTAACGAACCCAATCTGTCTCCAGCGTGGGTGACCGCCTCGGATTTCGGTAAGCAATTCGCCACTCAACTCGATGGCCAGATTTACGCGCAGCCCATTGTTGCAGGCGGCATGCTAATTGTGGCGAATGAAAGCAATCAGGTGTATGGCCTGGACCCGGCGACCGGAACACAGAAGTGGCAACGCAGCCTCGGTGCTGCTTGGCCGGCGACCACGTTGGGTTGTGGTGACCTGGCCCCGAACGTCGGTGCCACTTCCACACCGGTGTACGACCCGGCCACTAGTGCGGTGTATGTGACGACGAAAGTCAACGATGGCCCGGATGCGGCGCACCCGAGCTGGTATCTGCACGCGCTGGACGCGCAGACCGGCGCCGAGCTCGCCGGGTTCCCGACCAAGATTCAGGGTTCGCCGACCAATGCGCCGACGGTCGCGTTCAACCCGGAAACCGAGAACCAACGCCCCGGGCTGCTGCTGTTAAATGGGGTCGTCTACATCGCCTTCGGCAGCACTTGTGACACTCCGCCGTACACCGGTTTCGTTGTCGGGGTCAACGCGTCCACCGGCGCGCAAACCACCATGTGGGCTACTGAAAGCAGCAGCTCCAACGGTGGCGGCATCTGGCAATCCGGCGGCGGGCTGGCCTCGGACGGGGATGGACGCATCCTGTTAGCCACCGGCAACGGTGTCGCGCCCGCGCCCGGCCCGGGTGAGGTCCCACCGGCCAACCTGGGCGAGTCGGTGGTGCGGCTTGCGGTCAACGGCGACGGTTCGTTGAGCCCGCAGAGCTTTTTCAGCCCGTATGACAACGTCACGCTCAACCAGAACGATTTCGACCTCGGTTCGGGCGCTCCGATGGCGCTGCCGGCGAGTTTCGGCACCAGCGCCCATCCGCACCTGCTCGTGCAGGTCGGCAAAGACGGTCGGATCTATTTGTTGGACATCGACCACCTGGGCGGTGCGGCGCAAGGGGCGAACGGGACCGACGCCGCGGTCAGCGTCGCCGGCCCCTTCGAGGGGGTGTGGGGACACCCCGCGTTCTGGGGCGGCGACGGTGGCTACGTGTACGTCGTCGGTAACGGTGGACCGCTGCGCGCCCTGGCCTATTCGGGTGGGACCACGCCCAGGTTGACCTCGGTGGGCACCAGCACTGACAGCTTCGGCTACACCTCCGGTTCGCCGGTGGTCACCTCCAACGGCACCACGGACGGTTCCGCCCTGGTGTGGGTGGTGTATTCCAGCGGTCCGACCGGGGCTAACGCCGAGCTGCGTGCCTATGACGCGGTGCCGACCAACGGGGTGTTGAACCTGCGCTACAAGTTCCCGATCGGTGACGCCGCGAAGTTCTCTGTGGTGGCCACCGACGCTGGCCACGTGTACGTGGGAACGCGTGACGGTGTGGTCTACGCGGTGGGCAGGCCGACCACCGCGCTGCTGCAAGCCACGCCCTACAGCTTCGCGGACACGGCCGTGGGTTCCACGACGAAGGCGACTGCGCAGGTGACGGCGAACTCGTCGTTCACCCTCAACAGCATCTCCACCACCGCGCCGTTCGGGGTGACGTCGCCGGCCGCTCCGGTGACGCTGAACAAGGGCGACACCTACGCGGTTCCGGTCAGCTTCACACCCACGACGTGGGGCACGGCCAGCGGCACGGTGACGTTCACAACGGATCACGGCACCGCGGTGATGAGCATGACCGGCCGGGGCACTCAGGCCGGCCTGGGTGCCAGTCCGGCCTCGCTGGACTTCGGTTCTGTGACCACCGGGTCGGGTCGCCAGTTGGGTGTTCAGATCGTCAACACCGGCACTACCCCGGAGACGATCAACTCGGTGACGGCGCCGGGCGCCCCGTTCACCGTCGACCCCAGTAGCCAACCGGCGACGGGTACGACGCTCGCACCGGGTGCTGCCGCCACGATCTCGGTGACCTTCACCCCGACCGCGGCGGGCACGTTCAACGACACGTTGACGGTGGCCGGAAGCGACGGCACCGTGTCCGTGCCTATCACCGGGACCGCGATCGTGGGGTCGCCGCACCTGTCGATCACTCCGACGACGGTGGACTACGGGATCGTCGCGCCCGGCAAGTCGGTGACCCAGAACTTCACGATCAGCAACACCGGTTCCGCGCCGCTGACCATCACCAAGGCCAAAGCCCCGACCGGGGTGTTCTCCACGACCACACCGCTGGCCGAGGGTCAGGTGCTGCAACCTGGCGACGGGTTGACTCAGTCGGTGACGTTCACGCCGACCGACGTCTACCCGGCGCAGGCCAGCTACGAGATCACCGGCAACGACGGCCAGTCGGACCAGTATGTGACGTTGCAGGGCAACCAAGACCCGATCACCGCGCACTACAACGCGATGGGCGGGTGGCAATCCTCCGGGCTCGGGTTCGTCGTCAGCAGCCAGTATGCGACCGCCAACGGTGGGAAGGCGCAGGACTTCACCAACGGCACGATCTATTGGAGTGCCGCGACCGGGGCGTGGTCGGTGAAGGGCGCGATCCGGGACCACTACAACGCGGTCGGCGGTCCGGGCGGTTTCCTCGGCTACCCGACGACCGACGAAACGACGACACCGGACGGTGTGGGCCGGTACAACCACTTCCAACACGACGGGTCGATCTACTGGACCCCGAACACGGGTGCGTGGTCGATCCACGGCGCCATCCAGGACAAATGGGCGTCGATGGGATGGGAAGCCGGCGTCATGGGTTACCCGACCACGGATGAAACGGGCACCCCAGACGGGGTGGGCCGGTTCAACCACTTCACCGGCACCGGCGCGTCGTCGATCTATTGGAGTCCGAACACGGGTGCGCATTCGGTGATTGGCGCGATCCACGCCGAGTGGGCGGCCACAGGATGGGAGCGCGGTCCGATGGGCTACCCGGTCACCGACGAAAATGTCACACCCGACGGGTACGGCCGCTACAACCATTTCTCCAAGGCCGGGTCGATCTACTGGACCCCGTCCACTGGTGCACATGCGGTGTACGGCGCGATCCGCGGCCTGTGGGCGTCGATGGGCTGGGAACGGTCCTGGTTGGGTTACCCCACCAGCGGCGAGTTCTCCGTGCCGGGTGGGCGGCGCACCAACTTCCAGAACGGCTACATCTTCTGGAACGCCGTCAACGGCGCGACCAACGCCTACGGCTACTAGTCGGAAGGTGGCGGGGCAGTGCTGCACTGCCCCGCCACCGGTATCTCCCACTCGGCGGCCCACCGCGTCATCGACGCCCTCGGCCCGCTGCTGGCACTGGCTCCGGTGCGCAAACGCCGGGTGGATCAGGTCGCGATCGTGGACGGAACCTTGGTGCCCACGCGAGACCATCGCGTGGCGGCGCCGTCGAAGAATTACCGGTATTCCACGAACCTGCAGGTCGCCATCGACGCCGAACAGCCGCCTGGTGATTGCCACCGGAGATCCCCAGCCGGGCAACCGGAATGACTGCACGGTCTACCGCGAGTCCGGCATTAACGCGCAACTCGCGGGCCGCCCGGTGATGGCCGATGGCGGGTACCAGGGCACCGGCGTGATCATGCCGTGCCGAAAGCGGCCGGACGGCCAATCACTGCCGGAGTGGCAAGAGGAACTCAACACCACGCACCGCACGATCCGCACCCGCATGGAACACACCCTGGCGGGGCTGAAGTGCTGGAAGATCTTGCCGGACTACCGCCGCGCGGCCAGCACCCTCGCCGACACCGCTTCGGGAATCGCCCACCTGTATAACCTCACCCTCGCGGGCTGAGCAAGACCACAAGCCCCACAACCAGAAGCCCCTATCGACTGGATGGGAGCTCATGAGTGGCCCGTGCGCCCACGTTCACCCGAGAGCGGCCATCTTGGGGCACGACCGGGTGATGAGTGAAACCGAAGCAGCGGCCGATGACCTCTCTCAATGTGTCGATGTCGTTTCGCTACGCGACCGAGGGAGGAAAACCTCAATGACTGCCGCTGAGCCGCACCGCATGACAACCGTTGCTCCGGACAACGTTCGCCGCCGGACACGCGAGCCGGCGTGGCCTACTCGCGATCCGGGAGCCGATCGCGACCGCACCCGGTTGTTCGCACCACCGGAAGTGCCCACGCGTGACGTGCCACCAGCCTCGGCTGAGCCATCCGCGGCGACACGTGACGAGACGTCGTGGGACAGCACGCGGAAGCTGCCCAGCTCGGCGCAAACGAAGCGCAGCTTCTATTGGCATGCAGGGATTAATCCGCTCTTCCGATCAACATCGCGGAACCAGCTCCGTGTTATCACTGATCAGCGGCCGCAGGAAGCGCAACCGTGGCTGCGCACGGCACAGATTTCGAGAGGAAATCGCCATTGACGCGGCGAACGGCGACTGGGACACCAACGTAAGCAGAGGCGCGTTGACCTTTGCCGATGTACGCCTCCACCCGCTGGCCCGGCGCGGGGACCGAACTGCTGCCGTGTATCGAACGACCTCGGCGGCTCTTGGGCGGAGAACGCTATCGACGTACACGTTCGGGTGTCCCACGGCCCGATTGATGGCACAAGCGGCCGCGCTGCGCGCCATGTTCGACCGCGCCATGTTCGACGCTGTCACGCACGGACGTTAGAGAACCCGTTGGGGGCGATCAGTAAACGCATGACCGAGGGCGATCAGTACGAGTACACGGCGGCGGGTCTTCCGCGCCGCGTTCCTTTCGTAGAATTGCCGGACGTGGACCTGAGGTTTGAACCGCAGTGGCCCACCGAAGACCCGGACGCGATTCGCGACTTCGGCGGCCGGCTGATCAACGGGATCACTCGAATTTAACGACTACGTGCACGATTCGGTGATCTTGACTGAGGTAATCTTGCCGTGGGTGGTGCTGGGGTGTTGTCGAGCCATCGGGTGACTGGGTTATCCACTGGCGGGCCTGGGCACGACGCCGCTGTCCGTCCGGCCCCCAACGGGTCGGTGGCAGCTCCACCCGTTGGGGGCCAACTCAAACAACCGCGCCGTCGCCATAGAACGAGCTCGTGGACCTCGTCCGTGGTCACGGGGAGGTTGACTGCTTCCGTGGCACCGACCAGGACCTTCGCGACGTCGTTGCATCGCGCGCAGGTGGCCCAGCAGGTGATCCTGCCCTGCGAGGCGTTCGACAACTTCCCACCCGGCCTACCGGGCACGATGGTGACCCTCGCCGCTCGGCTCGCCGGCCTCCCACTCGCCGCACGCCAACCGCGCGTCAGCTGGCTTCGCCGGCTCCGCCTGTTGTTCGGGCAGATGGCTCGCCGGCCGCTACAGGATGATCTCGTCCGTCGCTGGACCGAGCCGCTCCAACATGACCCGGATATTCGCCGCGAGCTACGCAAAGACTGCCGCGGGTCCCTCCCCAAGGAGACACTGGTCCGGGACACCGAGGCCCTGCGCCCCGCCTGGTTGAACTGCTGTCCGCGGGGCAAATACGCCGAGGTACCTGACGAATACGTGCTGTCGATGTTGGACCAGCCGGAGGCGGTGGCACGTGCGATCGGTGACTTCCTCCTCGCTTCCACCGGTCGACAGCCGAAGTTCGACAGCGATCGGCGCACTCCGGCGAACCGAGGATCGGTCTGCTAGCCCTGAGGCCCATCTGGGCCCCGGCCATAGGAAGCACGTCAACAGGACTCTAACCAGGCGGTTCGAGTCTGGGGCCGCGCGCCGTCACGCAAGGCAAGAGCGTGAGAGCCGGGGGCCAAAGCTGAGGCATGGTCCGAGGTCGTTGCCGTGCGACGTTGGTACAACGTGGTTTGCCGTGTCAGTTGGGGTGACCAGAACGTAGAGGTGTGACTCACTGTCAACCGCACCGAAACGGCAGTCACCCCCGATTCGGCGAGCCAGTCTGCGGACCCTGCCGCTCCTTCGGGTGTTATGCCTGCTCAGACGGGGGACGCGGCACCGCCTGTCGCCGTGTGGCGGGTTACGGTGCGAGCGCGAAGGCGACAGGATGCCGTCTTCGCGCTCGCCCGTGTTTCCTGCTCGGATGAGCCGGCGGTGACGCAGGGGTGAGG
>JBPYFK010000122.1:0-5257 GCA_051984675.1 Pseudonocardiaceae bacterium
GACTGGATTCTTGTTGCCTACTCGCCCAGTGTGTTCGGTGCGATCCTGGACCCTGACCAGGGTGGTCCATGGAAATCGGCGCCCCGGCGACCGGCGTGCGACCGACCCACGTGGCTCGTACCCGAGATTCGGCGCGTTGTTCGTCGGCTACTACGAGGTTGAGCGCCTGCGATACGTGGGCAAGGCCGGAACCGGCTATGACGAACGCACCTTGCGTGAACTCCGTACGTGGCGCTTGACGCGCTTTGTTCGAGACTCATCGCCGTTTGCCGACGCAGGCTTCGAACGGGTGTGCATTGGGTGTGGCCAAATTTCCGGCATCCAAGATTCAAGGATCTGCGCCCAAACAGGCCACACACGACTGCCGTACGAGAGCAACCGCTCGGGTCGCTTACGCTCGAAAAGGGTCGTCAACCCGGTCAATGAGTTCGGCCACGGAGCCGATAATCTTGGTCGGCTGGTACGGGAACATCGCGACGGTCTGCGCGCTGGAGATGCCGGAGAGCACGAGGATCGTGTGTAAGCCGGACTCGAGTCCCGACCGAATGTCGGTATCCATGCGATCCCCGATGATTAACATGTCTTCCGAGTGGAGGACCCACGCTCGCAGAACCGACCGAATCATGAGCGGATTCGGCTTACCGACGTAGTACGGAGCATGATCCGTTACCCGCTCGATCAGTGCGGCCACCGCTCCAGTCGCAGGCAATGTGCCGTGCGGGCTGGTGGCCTTCTCATCTGGGTTAGTGGCGATGAACCGGGCACCACGCTCGATGAGACGGATCGCCTGGCTGATCGCCCGGAAACTATATTCGTGGGTTTCACCGAGGATCACATAGTCGGGATCGCGGTCGGTGAGCACGTAGCCGATGTCGTCCAGCGCTGTGATCAGCCCGGACTCGCCGATGACGTGCGCTGACCCGCAAGGGTATTGCTTGTCGAGGAACTGGGCTGTGGCCAACGCTGAGGTCCAGATGGCCGACTCCGGCACGTCCAGTCCGGCCTTACGCAACAGCGCCCGCAGATTGCGAGGGGTGTGGATCGATTTGTTGGTGAATACGACGAAGGGGATGTCGTGCTCACGCAACGCAGCGAGAAACTGGTCCGCACCGGGTACCATCTGTTCCTCGCCGTGCATGAGCACGCCGTCTAGGTCTATGAGGTATGTCCATGGGGTTAAACCGGCCACGCCAAGAATGCTCCATTCCCGCATGCCGTCAGGTCCGCGCGGATCACTGCGCTCCCGTGGGCGATCGTACGGCGGTGCGATATGACGCTCGTTCTGGTGGATCTGCGTCCTGGGTGAGCGCGTGGTCACCTCTCAAGTTGGGAAACGAGCTTTCGCAGCCGGTAGCCGTGGGCGATCAACGTTGTTCCGTAGATCAGGGCATAGACGCCGACAGCGACCGCGATCCCCAACGCACCAGCGAAGGGCCACAGCAGGATAAGTACGCCCACGAGCGCCGTGAAGGTCCCAGCAGCGACCAGGATGGCTTCTCCGCGGATGTGCTTTCGTAACTTGAGGGCCGCGACGATCTCAAAGAGCCCGGTGACGACCGCCCACGCCCCAACCACGAGAGCGAGCGCCACGATCGTAATGCCTGGCCAGAGTGCCGCGATCACGCCGGCAGCGACGCCGACCAGCCCCCCGATGACGGCCGGCACGCGGTGGGACCACTTGCGATGGCGGAAAGCCTCGACGATCAAGGCGATCCCGTTGAGAAAAGCGTATACCCCAAAGAGGAGCGCCAGCGCGACCGCTGTGACTGCCGGCCAGAGCAGAGCGACGAGGCCGAAGATCACTGCCAGGACGCCCCGCGTGATCAGGATCCGACTCAAGGTTGGGGCAGGCAGCACGATGCCCGACGGCGCAGGGATGTGCCAGTGGGCAAACATACGTTAACCTCCACTCCTCCAGAAGGTCGTGCCGCACCTCACGCCCTGGCCTCTCGACGGCCTGGCGGATGTACTTTCGACACTGGGTTCACCCGTGGTGGCCCAGATCGATGATCCAGCGGCGTCGACCAGGTGTGCGCGGTTCAGGCACGTCGCTGAGCCCCTGTGGGCAGCGCAGACGCGTCCAGGATCCCTCGTACGGCTCGGTGGCTTCGAGAGAGGCGCGATAGAGTGCGAAGACCTCTTCAAGAGGCTCGTCGTCCATCGCGGCCATCGCAGGCGGAGTCAGGCCGGTCAATTCGAAGACGCCACCGCGCGCGGACATTTGCGTCTCGACCGTACGTAGTAGATCGAACAGGGCATGATTGATCTGATTGAGCCGAGAAACGTCTACCACGAGATGACGTGTGCCAGCATGGATCAAGTCACCGAGATGGTTCCCGAGCTGGCGGCGGGCCCGCGCGTCCACGGGACCGGCGACCGTGACTGCGGCGTACTGGTCGCCTCGCTGCACCGAAGTGATCGTCAACTCCTCCGGTACCTCCACCAATGTGGATGTGACCGATCCTGCGATCATGTACTCCAGCTCAGCAAGAGCGGCGGTGCGCCACGGGTTCGCATGCACCTCGGTGGAGCGCGTAAGCGCGTCGCGCGCCGCATCGAGCTGTTGCTGGGACGGTGAAGTTGCCATGCCCCTATCGTCCCCACTATCGATTCCGATGACCTCGGCCTGACAGGAGCAAATCGCCTACCCGTTCTCACATACCAGGGCGAGTCCCGCCCAAAGACGGTCACCCGCCGGCTTTCCGGGCCACCCAGGTGGCGAGGTTTTCCACACGCAAGCTGCGCAGATCCACGTGTCGTCATGCCTGTCTCGCCGCAGGCTCTGCTGCGTTAGTCGCGCTATCCCGTCTCCGTGCTCTGGCGGGCCAACAGGGCGGTCAGGTGCCTCACGGCCGTGGCCACCTCGGCGTCGTGGCTGGTGAGCAGATCCGCGAGCTCGCCGACCTGCTGCACGATTTCGGCGCAGCACTGGAGAATCTCCCGACGTGCGGAAGGCGAGGACCAGTACTCGTCGTCGTACTGCTGACAGGTGCTCACAAGCCAGCTGGCGAGGCTGAGTTCGTGCAGCACCGGATTGTGCAACCGCGGAAGTTCCGCGTCATAGCCCATGCTTCGAGGATGCACCCCGGGCGCTGTGGGCGCAGCATCGTGGTAGGACCGCCGAAGACGTCGGCCCACGATGAGTGCGCTGGGGCCGGTGTTCTACCCGGTCGGGCCCGAGGGCGTTCCGGCCCCTCGGTTGGGCTGTCGGAGACGCCCCAGGCGTTGCTGCATGGCTGACACAACACGCCATAGCCGACGCAGGGAGGGGCGGAAGAGGTGTAGGTGCGCAGCTGGTGTTGGCGCCACCGCCAGGCTGTGCCCGCCGCCCACCGGGTCGATTTCCGCGAGGATGCGCGAGAGGTCTGCGAGCACGCTGCCCAGCGTCAACCAGCTGCCGGGTGTTTGGTTCTCCCTGCCCAAGGAGCAGGTGACGTCCCCGGCGATCGTGGCCAGCCGCGAGCGCGCCTCCTCGACGATGTTGATGAGTTTCTGTCGGGGGCTGTCCTCGCCTGGACGAGGGGCACTATCAGGGTCGTCGATAGCCAGCACGTTCGCCCAGGTATCGACCGCACGACCGACGACTGCCACCAGGGCACCGACCCTTGCCGTGGTATCGGGATCCCATTGTCCAGCGCGTCCCTCACCGACATCGACGATCGTCCGTGCGATTCCGGTGATTTGATCTACAATATGGCCAAACGCTTCGGTGGCCGCCCGAAGCCGCCATAACAGGGCGGTCGGGGCGGGTTTGGGTCCCACGCTGACGGAAAGACTGCGCCGAAGATTATATCGTAAGCTTTCTGCCGCGCGATCCAGTTCGTTTTGGATCTCGGCGATGTTGTTATGCAAGTCTCGCGCGTGCCACAGTAACTCCCTCGTGGGGGCTGCGGCGAACACCAGACGGGTGTCACCGGAGAGCTGGTTGCCGATCTGCATGGTGAGTCCAGCCACGTGTTTGGCCAACGTGGCAAGCGAGTCTCGTGCAGCATGCACGTGCAACGGCGGGGCCACCAAAACGTTCATGCAGACCCCGACGGCAGCACCTAGCAGCGTTTCGACGACCCGATCATGGGCGTATCCACTCGCTGTGTCGCCCACTGCGAGCACTAGCAGCGCGCTGACGGCGACCTGGCTGGTCTGGTTGCCCAGCCGGAACAGCCGGCCCACTGCTAAGGACACCAGCAGCACCACGGTCAAGCTCCAGGCGTTGAGCCCCAGCCATCGTCCCATCCCTAGGGCCAGCAGGACCCCCAACACCACCCCAACCACCCGCAACACGCCCGTACGAACCGTCTGGTACACAGTTGCCTGCACCACCAGTACGGCCGCGAGCGCAGCGAGTACAGGCCGTGGAGAGCCAGTCAACAGGCCCACTCCCACCCATGCGGCGCCTGCGGCACCAGCTGTTTTGAGGATGAGAAGCACACTGTTCTCGGGGCGCGAAGCAGCCCCGACCGCGTGCAGCGGCCCTGACAGCAATCGCCTCTCACGTACCGCACCCACGCCCCTGGCTCGGTGACTGGGGTGGTTCGGGTCAGCCCGTTGATATCTCGCCATTCACACCACGACTCACCGGTCCTTGCCGAATCCAGGCCGCCTGCCGGCGACACCCATCAGACGAATCCGCCAATACTTGATGATGTCGCAAGTCGTCGCTCTTTGTATGTTCAGGATACGAGACAGCGCACGAGTCGTCTCCGAAGCCGAGAACGCCGGTGCCACGCCCACTGAGACTGCCCATGTTCACCGAGGACGCATCCCTCAAACGCTGCTGAAATATGCCACCCCAAGTGTTGGACGCGGTAATCGTTCACGAAACCGCGAAACCGATTCGGCCTCAGGCCGCTCCGTTTCCAGCAACCGCAGATGAGCTAAGGAGGCTATGCGCCCGAAAGGTCATATCCGGTGCCTGCTGATACGCGAAACCGGACCGGTCTCCTGCACCCCAGGAGTCCTACGTCGATCGTCGACACGTCTTGATGCCCGAGGGACCGGGCGGCGAACCATCCGGTTTCGAATTCGCTCACCTCGGCGATCAGCCGTCCCCCAGCAACGGAGAACGATCACCTGCCGCAAATCTGGCCGGCGGCTGTGCATCCATGCCGCCAGCGCCGGTAGGGCAGCGCACAGGTGACGTGCGACCACGCGTGAACCGTGCAGCACTAGCAGTGTCGGCAGCGCCTGCGCAGCAAAGCGCTCTGATATCTCCCGCTCCTTGTCCACATTTACCTTGACCACCTTCACACGTCCCGCG
>JBPYFK010000123.1:0-17880 GCA_051984675.1 Pseudonocardiaceae bacterium
CGACCCCATCGCCGAACGCTCGCTGGGCAACCACCCGCAGGCGTACTCGCACCTGGGGTTGATCCGCTGCGCCCAACTGCTGGCGGACTCGAACACGGCAGCCGCACAACCGGCATAAGCGTCACAATGTCGCGCCCCTGCCCGGTTTCCGGGCAGGGGCGCTTTATGTGCTGTTGCTGGATGCACCCATGCGCCAACCCATGCCATCTGGCGCTGACGACGCCTTACGGGCCGAACCAACGTTCTTCGGTCAACCTCGGCGGGCCGGATGTGGCACCCGTGATGAGTTGCGTCTCCAGCCGCACTTCGCGGGGCTTGCCGGGATCTGCCGTTTCCAGCAGCAACCGCCCGGCGGCGCGCCCTTTCTCCAGGATCGGCTGCCGAACGGTCGTGAGCCCGACCCGCTCGGCCTCGCTGATCCCGTCGAAGCCCGTGACCGTGAGGTCGTCCGGCACGCGCAGGCCCCGCCGCTTGGCCTCGTTCAGCGTTCCCAGCGCCAGGATGTCCGACGTGCAGACGATCGCCGTGATGTCCGGGTACATGTCGAGCAGTTGCCGTGCCGCCGAGGCACCGGCGTCCGGCGTGTGGTCGAACCGCTCCACCACAGGCACCCTCGTCCAGTCCACCCCTGCCTCGCTGAACGACTCCGCGAGCGCGGTCAGGCGGGCCTTCTGCACGTGGTAGTTGGCGGCGTGCTGCCGCTGCACGGACGCCAGCCCGTCGTTGCGCGATCGAGCCAGCCGCATGCACAGCACGCCGATCTGGCGGTGCCCGAGCCCGACCACGTGCTTGGCCACCGACTGCGCCGCGGCCGTGTCGTCGATGCCGACCCGGTCGAGCCGGTCGACGCGCGGCTGGTCGCAGATCACCACCGGCACGGGCCGTTCCATCACGGCCGCCAGGTGCGGGTCGTCGTCCGGGACGGAGTAGACGACGAAGCCGTCCACACCGGCCCGGTGCACCGACACGACGTCTTCGCGTTCGGGGTTGGCAGGCACGAGCAACAGCCCCTGGCCGGCGTCCTCACACTCCAACGCCAGACCTTCGAGGAAGCCGACCGCTGCCGGGTCGCGGAAGGCGTAGGAGAGGTTTTCGGTGAGCAACAGACCGACCGCGCCCGCCTTCCGCGTCCGCAGCGAGCGCGCCACCGGATCCGGCCCGGGGTAGCCCAGCCGGCGTGCGGTGTCGAGCACTCGCTTGCGGAGTTCGGGTGAGAGTTGGTCTGGACGGTTGTATGCGTTGGAGACCGTCGTCCGGGAGACTCCCAGCTCAGCTGCGAGGGAAGCGAGCGTCGCTGGCCGCCGGGCATTCGTTGACCGCGCCATGGACGAACCGTAACGGTTCAGAACTGTCTGGTGAAGCAGGGATGACACAGATCCCATCATCTTGACAGCTGGGAAGATGAACTACCCTTCAGTATTTGAAGGCTATCTGACCAGGAAAAACGGATAAACGATACGGATTGGTTCATCATTTCGGGTGAAGAATCGGTTCCGGTTCTCATCACCTGCGGGTCGGCGATCGCTGGCGCACACTGTCGCCACGGCCGATCACCCGCAGGAGGTTCCCGATGCCGAGCGCCCAGCCGAAGACACCGCTGTCGAAGATCGGAAACGGTCCCCGGATCTCGAATGTCGCCGAGAAGCTGTCCGAGGTGTTCAGCGTGGAGCAGGTCTTCGCCGAACCCTTGCAGCTGAAGGGACTCACGCTGGTCCCGGTGGCACGGATCAGCGGGGGCGGTGGCGGTGGCGCGGACGGCAGCGGTCTCGGCGGTCGGGCGAAGCCCCTAGGGGCGTTGCTGGTCCGCGACGGCGAGGTGACCTGGCTTCCCACCCCAGACGTCAACCGCATCGTGCTCGCGGTCTCTGGAGTCATGGCCCTGATGCTTGTCCTAAGCATCTTCAAGCGAAGGAAAATCACTCGGTCTAACGAATCTGGGCAGGCATGATCCGGTGCGCTGGTTGGGCAGCACGGTTGCCCCCAGCCAGCGACGGGCGGCCCTCGGATCGAGTGCGGGAGTTTCGCCACCCTTGGGCCCGCGAATCCGGCCCAGCCAGGGGACGAGCGCGGCTGGCCGGACACGCCAGCTACCGTGGTAGCGGAAGTCATTGCGTCGTGAGGAGAGTCCCGTCATGCCGCAGCACGCGCAGCACGCCACCCTGCACCACCACGGCTACGTCGAACGGGTCACCATGTCGAGTGCGATGTCCCGGTCCGACCGGCTGCGCCGGATGGAGCCTGACGAGGTCATGCGTACCCCGGAGGAGGTCGCCGAGTGGCTCGTGAGCACGCTCCGCGCGGCGATGGGCAAGCCGGAGGAGGACGAAGGCTTCCAGGACGAGCGCGAGCTGTGGCTGGACCTGGCCCGCAACGGCGAGTCCATCACGACCGGTCTGGGTGACGGGCCGACGATCAGCGCCGAAGCCGTGTGGGACACCGACTGCCAGTGCGAGGCGCCACCACTCGTCCCGGTCACCACCAACAAGAAACGCCGCTGAGCGCGTTCAGCGCAGCCGGCGGAGGCGAGCGACCTCGGCCAGCAGGATGCCGGCCGCCACCGAGGCGTTCAGCGACTCCACACCCGACGCCATCGGAATGGACACCGTCTGGTCGCACGTCTCCCGCACCAACCGGGACAGCCCGCGCCCTTCCGAACCGAGCACGATCACCAGCGGGTCGGCCGCGAGCGCCAGGTCGTCGGAGGTGACGTCACCGTCGGCGTCCAGACCAACAGACATCAGGCCCTCGGACTGCAACCATTTCAGGCTGCGGGTGAGGTTGGTGACCCGGGCGACTGGAATCCGCGCCGCCGTGCCCGCGCTGGTGCGCCAGGCGACCGCGGTCATCCCGGCGCTGCGTCGCTGCGGCAGTAGCACGCCGTGCGCGCCGAAGGCCGCCGCCGACCGGATGACCGCGCCGAGATTGCGCGGGTCGGTGACGCCGTCGAGCGCGACGAGCAGCGGCGGGCGGCCGGTGTTGCGCGCCTCCGCCAGCACGTCCTCGGGCTGCTGGTACTCGTACGGCGGGACCTGGAGGGCCAGCCCCTGGTGCACCGCACCACCGGTCACACGGTCCACTTCGGACCGTTGCACCTCCAGCACCGGAATTCCCCGGGAGTTCGCGGTCTGCACCGCCTCCGTGACCCGGTCGTCGATGTCGAGGCCCAGCGCCACGTACAGCGCCGTCGCGGGCACTCCGGCGCGCAGGCACTCCGCCACCGGGTTGCGCCCGGCGACCAGCTCCGGCGCCTCGGCTGCCGCCCTGCGGCGCTGCTCGCGCTGCTTGTCCAGCTTCGCCTTGGCTTCGGCGCGCTTGCGCGCAGGGTGCTTGAACCGGTCCTCCGCCTTCGGCGTCGGCTTGCGGCCTTCCAGCGCCTTGCGGCGCTGGCCGCCGGAGCCGACCACCATGCCCTTCTTGGTCCCGGGCTTGCGCTTCGCTCCGCGACGCTTGTCGTTGCCTGGCACGGGTTACCTGTCCTTCAAAGTCCACTGTGGACCGTCGGGGGTGTCCTCAACGGCGATGCCCGAGGCGAGCAGGCGGTCGCGCAGCTCGTCGGCGGCGGCGAAATCCCGTGTCGCGCGGGCCTGTTGGCGCTGTTCCAGCATCGCTTCCACCAGCGTGCCGAGCGCCCGGTGCGCGGCATCGTCCGCACCCGCGTCAGCGGACCACTGCTCGGACAACGGGTCCAGCCCGAGGATGTCGGTCATCGTCCGCACCGACGCCGCCGCCGAACGCGCCGCGTCGTCCTCGCCGCGATCCAGGGCAGCGTTGCCCTCGCGCAGGACGTTGTGCACGGCGGCCATGGCCTGCGGGGTGGACAGGTCGTCGTCCATCGCCTCGGTGAACTCGGCGCACACCGGGCCGAAGTCGACGCTGCCGGCCCGTTGCACCACCCGGCGCAGGAACGTCTCGACCCGCCGGTACGCGGCGACCGCCTCCGCCAGCGCCGGCTCGGAGTACTCGATCGTGGACCGGTAGTGCGGTGTGACCAGGTAGTACCGCAGCTCGGCCGCGCGGGCACGCCGCAGCATCGCCGGAATCGTCAGGGTGTTGCCCAGCGACTTCGACATCTTCTCGCCGCTCATCGTCACCCAGGCGTTGTGCAGCCAGTACCGGGCGAACCCGTCGCCGGCCGCGCGGGACTGCGCCCGCTCGTTCTCGTGGTGCGGGAACACCAGGTCCAGCCCACCGCCGTGGATGTCGAACTCGCTGCCCAGGTAGTGCGTGGCCATGGCGGAGCACTCCAGATGCCAGCCGGGGCGGCCCGCGCCCCACGGCGTCTGCCAGCTGGGCTCGCCCGGCTTGGCCGCTTTCCACAGCGTGAAGTCGCGGCGGTCCCGCTTGCCGCTGGCCAGCGTCTCGCCCTGCTGGACCTCGTCGAGCCGCTGCCCGGACAGCTGGCCGTACTCCTCGGCGAACGACGGCACCGAGAAGTAGACGTCACCTTCGGCGGCGTAGGCGTGGCCACGCTCGATCAGTCGCTGGATCAGCTCGATCATCTGCGGGATGTGGCCGGTGGCGCGCGGGGTCGCTGACGGCGGCAGGCAGCCGAGCTGGTCGTAGGCGGTCTCAAAGGCACGCTCGTGCGTGGCCGCCCACTCCCACCAGGGCCGCTCGGCTTCGGCGGCCTTGGTGAGGATCTTGTCGTCGATGTCGGTGACGTTGCGGACCAGCAGGACGTCGTAGCCGTTGTGCCGCAACCAGCGGCGCAGCACGTCGAAGTTCAGCCCGCTGCGCACGTGTCCGATGTGCGGGAGCCCCTGCACGGTGGCACCACAGACGTAAATCGACGCCACGCCGATGCTGCGCGGGTGGAACTCGCGCGTGGTCCGGGTTGCCGTGTCGTGGAGGTGCAGGCTCACACCTGCGATGGTACGGGTGCGGCCTTGCCCCGAGATGGATGGGCACTGCCCTGAGCTGGTCGGGTTAGAGAGCGCCGGACCGCCGCAGGGCACTCAGCAGCGCGTCCGGTCGCTCGGCGGTCGGCAAGGGGTCGACGATCTCCACCTGGCAGCCCACTTCGGCGGCGCCACCGTCGGCCTCCACGCTGTCCCCGATCATCAGCGCGTCCTCCGGGGCGACGCCGAGGCGCTCACAGGCGCGCAGGAACAGCTTCGGCTCCGGCTTGATCATGCCTTCGAGGTAGGACAGGAAGTACTCGTCGACGAGGTCGTACACCCCCACCCGCTGGAACGCGGGCCGGATGTCGAAAGCGATGTTGCTGATCACGGCCACCGGAATGCCGTTTTCCCGCAGCCCGTGCAGCACCTCGGTGGTGTCCGGGTAAGGCGTCCAGCGTGCGGGATCAACGAGCCCGCCGTAGAGCTTCTCGGCGACGTCCTCGCTCGCCCCGGCTCCCCGGAGTACCGCCAGGTACACCTTCCGGTGCAGCTCGGGGTCGAGGTCGCGGTTCTCCCACGCGTACTCGTATTCGGGGCCGAGCGCGACGGCCTGCTGGCTCGGTGCCGTCATGCGACGCATGATCTCGGTCTGCGCTTCGACGTCGACCGGGTTGCCGTCGACGTCGGTGGCGCCAGCCAGCCAGGTTTCGTCGTGTTCGAGTCGGAAAAGGGTGCCGGAGAAGTCGAGAAGTACTGCTCGCACGGTCACCCTTTCACAGTACGGGCCGGATGCCGTTTCCCCGATATCACGTGCGACACACCCGAGCGGCGCAACGCATCACAGCGTCCAATGTGGACACCCGTCATTCGGCCGGGACCACCAGGGCGGTGGCGATGGCCGCCACTCCCTCGCCCCGGCCGGTCAGCCCCAGGCCATCGCTGGTCGTTCCAGATACCGAGACGGGGGCACCTACCGCTTCCGAGAGCACCCGCTGCGCCTCCGCGCGCCGCTTGCCGATCCGCGGCGCGTTCCCGATCACCTGCACGGAGGCGTTGCCCACCTGGAAGCCGGCCGCCGCCAGCCGGGAAACCACCTCCGTCAGGAGGTCCACTCCGTGGGCACCGGCCCACCGCTCGTCGCCGGTGCCGAAGACCGCGCCGAGGTCGCCGAGCCCGGCAGCCGACAGCAGCGCGTCACACAGGGCGTGCGAGACGACATCGCCGTCCGAGTGACCTGAGCAACCCGCGACGTCCGGCCAGTGCAACCCGGCCATCCAGCACTCCCGGCCAACCTGCACCGGGTGCACGTCCACGCCTTGCCCAACCCGGGGCCAGCTCACAACGGCTCCTCAGTCGTTTCCGCGGCCAGCACGGCCTCGGCGATCGCCAGATCAAAGCGCGTCGTGACCTTCAAGGCGTGCGGGTGCCCCGGAACGGTCACCACCGGCTTCCCGATGCGTTCCACCAAGCCGGCATCGTCGGTCGCGCTGTCGCCGTCCGCCTGGTATGCCGCACGCAGAACGTCGATCGCGAAGCCCTGCGGCGTCTGGACCGCCCGCAGGCACGACCGGTCCACCGTCGCCGTGACCGTGCCACCGGCGTCAACTTCCTTGATCGTGTCGGACACGGGCAGAACCGGGATCACCGCGGGAGCGCCCTCGGCCACCGCTCGCGCTACCGCACAGATCATGGACCCAGGGGTGAACGCCCGGGCGGCGTCATGCACGAGGACGACGTGGGCGTCCGGCGCCACGCGTTCCGCTTCGGCCAGCGCCAGCCGGACCGAATCTGTGCGCTCCGCCCCGCCGGCCACCACGTGCACCGAAGGTCCCAGAGTGTGAAGTTCGGCACGTACGGCCGCTACTTCAGCGGAGGGTGCCGCGACCACGACGTGCCGCACACAGCCCGAGTCGATCAAGCCACGAACCGCGCGCAGAAGCAACGATTCACCGCGTACCGGGACGAGCGCTTTGGGCACACTCGCGCCGAGACGCTCCCCGCGCCCAGCGGCGGGGACCAGCGCGACAACGTTCATCAGCGTCCGGTGCTCATCTCGGACAGCGGGTCAGACGCACCGAACTCACACCGCCGTCGCCAGGACCTCGTCCAGGAGATGCTCGGCCTTGCCCTCGTCCGTTCCCTCGGCCAGCGCCAGCTCGCTGACCAGTATCTGGCGGGCTTTGGCCAACATGCGTTTCTCGCCAGCGGACAATCCACGATCTTGCTCACGTCGCCAGAGGTCGCGCACCACCTCGGCCACCTTGTTCACATCGCCGGAGGCGAGCTTCTCAAGGTTGGCCTTGTACCGCCTGGACCAGTTGGTTGGTTCCTCGGTGTGGGGAGCACGCAGAACATCGAAGACTCGGTCGAGACCCTCCTGGCCGACCACGTCCCGGACACCCACGATCTCGGCGTTGTCTGCCGGTACACGGACGGTCAAATCCCCTTGCGCGACCTTCAGGACGAGGTACTGTTTCTCCTCGCCCTTGATCACACGTGTCTCAATTGCTTCGATGAGTGCGGCACCGTGATGCGGGTAGACGACGGTCTCTCCGACCTTGAAAACCATGTGTCCTCTGCCCCTTTCGCTATGCCCACTCTAGCATGTGCGGCAACTCCCATTCGACCACTTCACAATCCGTAATCGCAGGTCAGGGGGTCAACACGGGGCTTGACAAATGCCCATGAAACGTGCAAGCAAGGCTGAGCCACCCATCCGTGCCGTCCATAGTGGACACCTGGGGAGGTGTCACGAACACCACAGGTGACGACCGGTAGCGGCACCACGTAGCAGCTGCGTTCACCCCAGCGGTTAGGCTCCTGCCGGTTGTCGTCCATCAATTCGGACGCTAAGCAGGAGGGACGCCGCAACCGTGAGCCGCCCACAGGAACACAAGGCCGTTGGACGCAGCGCCGTTCGTCGCCGGTTGGTGCCGGTCGTGCTCGGACTCGGCGCGGTGCTCGCACTCGCTGGGTGCGATGCCGGTCAGACGACCCAGACCGCGAACCAGGTGTCTGCCGTTGATGGCGCCAGCGCCCAGAGTCGCGGTATCGACGTGCGCGACGCGCAGATGACGTACCCCGCTCAGGGGAACCTGTACCGGGCTGGCTCGTCAGCTCCGTTGCAGCTGCTCCTCATCAACCAGGGGACCCAGAGTGACCGACTGCTGTCGGTCAGTAGCCCGTACGCGACCTCCGCACTGGTTGGCGGGACCACCGTGATCGCCCCCGGCGTGGCGCTGCGGGCGTTCGGCACACCGGCCGCCGAGACGTCGTCCAGCTCGCCGGCGTCGAGCAGCCCGGCCGCGCCGACCTCCCAGCCCTCGGGCTCGGCGGCCACGCCCGGTCCGACCGAGCAGGCGGTGGACCAGCAGACCGTCCAGATCACCCTGACCGGGCTCAAGCAGGACATCACGCCGGGCGTGACGATCCCCGTCACGTTCGTGTTCGAGCACGCCGGGCCGATCACGGTGCAGGTGCCCATGGGCACTGACCCGAAGCTGCGTCCCGACCACCCCTGATCGGGTCTGACAGGTGATCGGTCGGGTCTGACAGGTGATCGGGTCCGTCGGGGCCGGGCGATAACCTCGCCCGGTGCCCCCGAAGAACCCCCGCCCCGGCTACCGCTGCGCCGACTGCGGCCATGAAGTCACGAAGTGGGTCGGCCGCTGTCCGAACTGCCAGGCGTGGGGCACGGTCGACGAGATCGCGCCCGCGCCCCGAGCGCTCGCGAAGGTCTCCGCGCTCGCGAAGACCACGACGGGCGCGCCGAGCACACCGGCGCGCCCGATCGGTGAGGTCGACCTCGACTCCGCCCGCGCCCGCACGACCGGCATCGACGAACTCGATCGGGTGCTCGGCGGGGGCGTCGTTCCCGGCGCCGCGATGTTGCTGGCCGGTGAGCCGGGCGTCGGAAAGTCGACGCTGCTGCTGGAGGTCGCCCACCGCTGGGCGGCGAGCGGTGCGGACGGCCCGTCGCTGTACATCACGGGTGAGGAATCGGCCGGCCAGGTCCGGTTGCGGGCGGAACGGACCGACGCCGTCCACCCCCGCCTCTACCTGGGCGCCGAAAGCGATCTGGCGTCCGTGCTCGGTCATGTGGACGACGTCAAGCCCGGACTGCTGATCGTCGATTCGGTCCAGACCGTGCAGTCACCGGACGCCGACGGCACCCCCGGCGGTGTGACGCAGGTCCGCGCGGTCACCACCGCGCTGGTGGCGCTGGCGAAGGAGCGCGGGCTGCCGGTGCTGCTGGTGGGGCATGTCACGAAGGAAGGCGCCGTGGCCGGTCCACGGGCCTTGGAGCACCTCGTCGACGTCGTTCTCCAGTTCGAAGGTGACCGGCATTCCACGCTCCGGCTGCTGCGCGGGGTGAAGAACCGGTTCGGCCCCGCCGACGAGGTGGGCTGTTTCGAGCAGCGGGACGAGGGCATCGTCGAGGTCACCGACCCGTCCGGGCTGTTCCTCAACCGCCGGAAGGAGCCGGTGCCGGGCACGGCGGTGACGGTCACGGTCGAGGGCAAGCGCCCGCTGCTGGCCGAGGTGCAGGCCCTGGTGACGCCGACCCAGATGGCCACACCCCGTCGCTCGGTGAGCGGGCTGGACTCGGCGCGGGTGGCGATGATGCTGGCAGTGCTCGAGAAGCGGGCCGGGGTCCGGCTCAGCGACCAGGAGGTCTTCGCCGCGACCGTCGGCGGGATGAAGGTCGTGGAGCCAGCGGCGGATCTCGCGATCGCACTGGCCGTCGCGTCGTCCAGAAAGGACTATCCGCTGATGTCGGAGGTGGTGGCGATCGGGGAGGTCGGGCTGGCCGGCGAGATTCGCCGGATCAACGGGCTCGGCCGGCGGGTGTCCGAAGCGATGCGGCTGGGCTTCACCCACGCGCTCGTCCCCCCGGACCCGGAACCGCTGCCGGACGGGATGCGCGTCACGGAGGTCCCGACCATCGCGGATGCTCTGAGCGTGCTGCGCCCGCCGCCGACGAAGCACCAGCGTCCCCTGCGGCCGGTGTGACACGGGCTCGATCTGCCCAGCGCCGCCTGGCAGGATCTACAACCGCGATGAAGACTCCCGTACTGGATTCCGACACGCTGGTCGACTGGTTCGCCACCAACGCCCGGGACCTGCCGTGGCGCCGCCCCGGAACGACCGGCTGGGGCGTGCTGGTCAGCGAAACGATGCTGCAACAGACCCCGGTCAACCGGGTGTGGCCGATCTGGGAGGACTGGATGGCGCGCTGGCCGCGCCCGTCCGACCTGGCCGCCGCGAGCCAGGCCGAGGTGCTGCGCGCGTGGGGCAAGCTCGGCTACCCCCGGCGTGCGCTGCGGCTGCACGCGGCCGCCGGCGTGATCGCCGCGGAACACGGCGACACCGTTCCGTCCGATGTGGACACTCTGCTGGCGCTGCCCGGGATCGGCTCCTACACCGCGCGCGCCGTCGCGGCGTTCGCCTACGGCAGGCGCGCACCGGTCGTGGACACGAACGTGCGCCGGGTCGTGGCCCGCGCGGTGCACGGCGCCGGTGACGCCGGGCCGCCGTCGCAGAGACGGGACCTCGACGACGTCGACGCGCTGCTGCCGCCGGACCAGGCCAGGGCGGCGAAGATGTCGGCGGCGCTGATGGAACTCGGTCAGACGGTGTGCACCGTGCGCTCGCCGGCATGCGAAGCCTGCCCGGTCACCGGCGCCTGCGCCTGGCAGCGCGCCGGGCGGCCCGCCTACGCGGGCCCGCCGAAGAAGGTGCAGCGCTTCGCGGGAACGGACCGGCAGGTGCGCGGGCTACTGCTGGACGTCCTGCGCGGCACGGAAGGACCGGTCGACAGGGCCCGGCTGGACGTGGTGTGGTCCGACGACGGGCAACGCGACCGGTGCCTGGACTCGCTGCTCGTCGACGGCCTGGTCGACCAGACCGACGACGGCCGCTTCTGCCTACCCGGCGAGCACTGACATGGCGCACGCGCTGGAGCTGTTCTTCGACGAGGCCGCGGACCAGCAGGTACGCGAACTGTGGCAGCGGCTGGACAAGGCCGGGATTCCCGGCCTCGCCACCCAGACGCACCGCCGGCACCGCCCGCACGTGACGATGGCCGTCGCCGGCACGATCCCCGCCGCGGCCCGGAAGGCGATTGCCGCCGAGCTGGACCGGTTGTCGATCCCCGACCTGTGGCTGTACACGCTGGGCACGTTCGCCGGCGATGAGCCCGTGCTGTTCCTCGGCGCGGTGGTGGACACCGAGATCCTCGCGGTGCACTCGGCGGTGCACGACGTGCTGGCCGGGAAGGTCAAGAACCCGTCGGCCTACTACTTTCCGGGCGCGTGGGTGCCGCACTGCACGCTCGCCCAGGGCATCACGGATGAGCAGCTCGCGGCCGGGTTCGCCGCCCTCCAGCCACCCGAA
The DNA here is from genome assembly GCA_051984675.1 of Pseudonocardiaceae bacterium. Lineage (GTDB taxonomy): Bacteria > Actinomycetota > Actinomycetes > Mycobacteriales > Pseudonocardiaceae > JBPYFK01. Next base: position 11,238 of record JBPYFK010000123.1, read on the forward strand.
CCGGTCAGGGCGTCGGTCACCGAGATCGGTGTCACCGACACCCGAACCGGCGAAATCGATCTGCTGATCAGCTAGCAGCCGGGGACGGCTCGTCGTTCGAGGACACGTTCGGGTAGTACGTGCCGAGGATGTCCTGCGAGCTCATGCCGCCCAGCGCGCAGACCCGCGAACCCCACTGGCTTAGCGTGTAGGGGCGCGCGTCGCGCCCCTCGCCGCAACGCTCGGACTTGCGGTCGGTGAGGGTGGAGCGGTAGCCGGTCGGGAACAGCCGGCCGTCCCGGTACAGGACCGTTCCCCAGGTCGCCTGGATCGCATCGTCGGTGGCGGGTTTCCGAAGATTCGGGATGTAGCGCTGGTAGCGCACGCTGTCGTCGACGTCGAAGCAAGCTCCACGGAACTGCCCACCCCGCCAGTGCTGCGTCCAGTACCAGGCGTACTCCTTCACCGCGACGGCCCCGGCCCGCAGGGATTCCGCCGGCCATTGGTTGGGCCACTCGGCGGGTAGAACGTCCCGGACGTAGTCCTGGAACGGGACCACCCGTACCCCGAACTCGCTACCGGGAACACCCCAGCCACGGCTGTCATGCGAGCGGTACACCAGCACACGGATGGTCTTGGGTGGTTCCAGCTGCGACTCGTGTCCAGTGCAGGTGCCCTGCACCTCGCCGGTCGTGGTGTGTTCGTCACCGTTGGTCACCGCAGCAGAGGGTCCTGCCACCGCCGGAGTTCCTGCTGGCGCGACGAACGCGGTCGCGGACAGCAGCACGAGCAACGCCTTCGGAAATCCCATGGATCTCAACTCCCCCTGCTGACGCCTGCGGTGCGTTGTGGGCAATCGACAGCCGATGGTGCACGGGTCGCCGGCGTGGTCGCGCGCCGGCGACCACCTTTGAGGGAACTTTGGGCTTTCGCGAGACATCACGGGTCAGCACTGAGCACGATCGTCCACATGCACCAGTGCTGACGCCCATGACTACCGGATCGAGTGACCTGAAAGGCGCCGCAGAAGCACTGGCCAGGCTCGGGTGTCTACGTTGGACACGTCGGCGTTGGACAGCGTTGGACCTCAACCGCACCCAGCCATTCCAGAGGAACCTCATGGACGGACTCTCCATGGACACGGGCGTCGGCGACACCCGCCGTGTCGACACTGGACAGATCGGTCACCAGCGGATCGGCCCCGCACCGGCCGGGTCGGAACCACTTGAGGGCGTGTACATCACGGCCCGGGGTCTCACCGCCGCCGGCCCGGAAGGCGTGGTGTTCGAGAACGTGGAGGTGCTCGCCGATCCGGGTGATCTGGTCGCCGTGGTCGGCCCTGCCGGCTCCGGCCGGACGTCCCTGCTGCTGGCGCTGAGCGGGCGGCTGCGGGTCGTTGCCGGCTACCTCGACGTCTCCGGGTACCTGCTGCCCAAGGGTGCGCGGGCCGTGCGCCGGCTGATCGCTCCGGCCCGCCTGCGCCCCGGTTGCGAGCTGGAAGAGCTGCACCTCGTGCGGGAAGCGGTCCAGGAACGGCTGATCATCTCCGATCTCGCGGAGCGGCGCATCGACGAGGCGTTCCACCTGGTCGGCATCGATCCGCACCCCGACGTGCTGGTCGCGGACCTGCACCCCGCCGACCAGGTACTCCTCGCCGTCGCGCTGGCGGCCGCCGACGCCCCCGCCGGGTTGCTGGTCGACGACGTCGACGCCGGCCTGCCGGCCGAGGCGAGCGAGCGGGTGTGGTCGGCGCTGCACGCCGTCACCGAAACGGGCATCACCGTGATCACCAGTTCGGTCGACCCGCCGCCGTTCACCGACGGCGTGGCGCTCGTGCGCCTGCCGTTCGAGGTCTGGCCGGACGACGAGCTGCTGTCGGACAGCGAGCCGATGTTCTTCAGCGGCAGCACCGTTCCCGACCCGCCCGAGTCCAGAGAGGGCTGACGATGAAGGCGATCAGGCTCGCCCTGCTGGAGTTGTCCCGCTTCCGTGGCCCGCTGCGGAGGCTGGTCCCGGTAATCCTGGTGCTTGTTCCGCTGCTGTACGGGGCGCTGTACCTGTGGTCGGCCTGGGACCCCTACGGGAAGTTGAATCGCGTGCCCGTGGCCGTGGTCAACTCCGATCGCCCGGTGATGGCCAACAACCAGCACATCGACGCCGGCCAGCAGTTCACCCAGCAGCTCAAGGCCACTGACCTGTTCGACTGGCACTTCGTCCGACCGGCCGAGGCCCGCGACGGCCTGACAACCGGCCGGTACTACTTCACCATCGAGGTCCCGCCGGACTTCAGCGCCAAGCTGGCCACCGCCTCCAACACGAACCCTCAGCGGGCGAACCTGAAGATCGTCAAGAACGACGCCAACGGCTACATCGCCGGGGTGATGGCCGACACGGCGCGCGCGCAGCTGCAGAACCAGGTCAACGCGGCCGCGCACGCCACCTATGCCAAGACCCTTTACGCCCAGTTGGGCGACATCCGGCAGAAGCTGCAACTCACCTCCGGCGCCGCTCACCGGCTGGTGGAGGGCAGCCAGCTCAACCGGCAGGGCGCGGACGCGATGACCAACGGCTTCAACGGCATGCACGGTGGGACCACCCAGATCACCGACGGGATGCGGGACATCACGGCAGCCTCCTCGCAGCTCGACCAGCAGGTCTCGGCCGCCACCGACTTCGCCACGGCGAAAGCTCCAGCCGCGGTGAACGACCTGGTCAACGCCAGTAGCACCGCCGCGAACACGCTCGGCACCGTCAAGAGCGGAACCGCCGCCGTCCACGAACGTGCGGACGACGACGTGCGTCGGCTACGCGATCTCGGGCAGCGTCACCCCGTCCTCGCCGCCGACCCAGCCTTCCGGGACGCGTTGACGAACGCGTCCAGCACGGTCGGGGCGGCGGCCCGCGCGGACGGCGACGCCCAGGGCGGGCTCGACGCCGCCAACAGCGCTCGCGCCCAGGCAGAGGGGTTGCAGAGCAACATGGCGGCACTTCAAGGCAGCCTTCAGGGAATCTCCGGGTCTGCCTCGACCGTGCGCGCTGGCACGGCCCAGGTCTCGACCGGCACCGCCGGGATCACCGGCGGACTGGACTCGCTGGCCTCGGGCAGCAAGGTGCTGCAGACCGGGTCCAAGCAGCTCGACGACGGTGCGCGGCAGCTCAGCGGCACGGTGGACGACACCCTGGCGAGAGTCCCGCCGACCGACGCCGGCCAGGTGGCCCGCGCCGCGTCCATCCTCGGCTCGCCGGCCGCGATCCAGACCGACAACCTCCACCCGGCGTACGTCTACGGCAGAGGTCTCGCGCCGTTCTTCTTCTCGATCGCGCTGTGGGTGTTCGGCCTGTTCGCATACCTGCTGCTGCGGCCGGTGAACCTGCGTGCGCTGGCCAGCCGGGCCGGTTCGGCCACGGTCACCTTCGCCGGGTGGCTGCCGGCCGCCGGTTTGGGCGTGGTCGGCGGATGGTTGCTGTTCGGTGTGGTGGATCTCGCACTCGGCCTCAACCCACGTCACCTGGTGTTGACCGCCGTTCTGCTCATGCTCGGAGCGGCCACGTTCGTCTCGATCGATCACTTCCTGCGCACCGCACTGGGAACGATCGGGGGAATGTTGTCAGTCGTTCTGCTGCTCGTGCAGCTCACAGCGTGTGGCGGTCTCTACCCGATGGAGACTGCTCCGGCACCCTTCCGGGCGCTGCACCCCTGGATTCCGATGACCTACCTCGTCGACGGCCTGCGAGTCACGATCTCCGGGGGCCTGCCGTCGCACTTCCTGCGGGACTTCGGCATGCTCACCGGCTTTCTCGTCACGTTCCTGCTGCTCACGATGCTCGCGGTGGTCCGTCACCGCACGTGGACCGTGGGCCGGCTGCATCCGCAGATCGAGTTTTGAAACGTCTCCGGCAACCCGCGCGGGCGCCCGTGAGCTGGGTCTCTGGGTAGGCTGGCGCTATGGCGGTTGTGAAGATCAATGCGATCGAGGTTCCCGAAGGCAAGGGCGAGGAGTTGGAGAAGCGGTTCGCCAACCGGCACGGATCGGTGGAGAACGCGCCCGGCTTCCTGGGGTATGAGCTGCTGCGGCCGGTGAAGGGCGACAACCGGTACTTCGTCTACACCAAGTGGGCCAGCGAAGAGGACTTCCAGAACTGGGCGAGCGGCCCGGCAAAGGAAGCGCACGCCTCCGAGCACAAGAGTCCGGTCGCCACGGGCGCGAGCCTGCTGGAGTTCGAACTTGTGCAGGAGTCTCACCCGAAGGAGTAGTGGTCGACACTCGACCTAGCGAGTGACGACGAGGGTGGCCAAGACGGCCCGGTGATCGGTGCCGTCGACGTGGAACGTCCGGTAACCATGCACTGTCGTACCACCACTGGTCAGGACATGGTCAAGGGTGACCGGCGGTGCCCAGAAGCCGGACTCGGGCCAGGTGGGGGTCAGACCGTCGCCCATCGCGGCTGCGGCGTCCACATAACCCCGGCCGATCAGGTTTCGCATCGGTGAGTGGTCGAGTGTGGCGTTGAAGTCGCCCGCGAGTACGCGGGCCACCGGGGAGGACGCGGTCGCGGGCTCGGGCAACACGTCGATGTCGCGTGCCCACGCGTCGGCCGTGTTCCGGCCCAGCAGGCTCGGCAGCCCGCCGCCGGACCCGGTCGTGTCGGCGGGGTTGAGCGGGTGCACGGCGACGAATTCGACGTGCTTGCCGCCGGGGAGGTCGATGAGCGCGGACGGCTGAGCCATCGTCGTCGGTGGGACCAGGTGCAGCGGCCGAAGCGGGTATCGGGAGGCGATCCCGGTCCCGGCCGCGCCCGGTCGGGTGTCATACACCCGGTACGGCAGCACGTCACGCAGCCCCGCGCGATCCAGCGCGTCCGCGAGCCGCGGCGGAAAGCCCTGGATGCTGAGCACGTCGACGCGGTTCTGCCGAACCAGGTCGGCGAGCTGGCCGGGGTCGTCGCCGCCGAAGTAAGCGTTCGTCGTGAGCACGGTGAGCGGGGTGCCTTGAGCGGGCACGACCTTGTGCGGCAGCGCTCGCGGGGCCACCCATGCTGCGAGCGCCACGGTCACCAAAGCGACGACGAGGGCGGTCAGCCAGCGCCGGAGCACCAGAGCAAGCAGCGCGATCGCCGCGCCGGCAGGCACGAGGTATTCGGTGAGCGCGACCGCGGCGACGACGTAGCTGCTCCGCGTGTACGGGTTGTCGTCCAGCCCCAGCGCCGGCAGCGCGGACCACGCGACGAGCAGGAAGGCAAGGAGCAGGAGAAACGCGGTCACGCCACAGCCGCCGGGCGCACCCTTCGCCGGCTGCTCGGCTTCCGCACCGGGGTGCTCGATCACTCGGTTCATCGCCTGGTCAACTTAGCGGCGAAGCTGGCCACCGCACCCACGATTCGCGGGAAAACCGGGGATATCCTTCGAGGGTGGCTGACACCCAGGTCTCCGAGCTGTTCGCCCCGGCCGTCTGGAAGGCGGTTGACGGGTTCGAGTTCACCGACATCACCTACCACCGGTGCGTGGAGGACGGCCCCGGCAAGGGAACCGTCCGCATCGCGTTCAATCGCCCCGAGGTGCGCAACGCCTTCCGCCCGCACACCGTCGACGAGCTGTACCGGGCGTTGGACCACGCCCGAATGACCTCCGACGTCGGCTGCGTGCTGATCACCGGGAACGGCCCGTCGCCCAACGACGGCGGCTGGGCGTTCTGCTCGGGCGGCGACCAGCGCATTCGCGGGCGCTCCGGGTACCAGTACGCGTCCGGGGAGACAGCGGAGACGGTCGACCCGGCGCGGGCGGGCCGGCTGCACATCCTGGAAGTGCAGCGGCTGATCCGGTTCATGCCGAAGATCGTGATCGCGGTCGTGCCGGGCTGGGCCGCCGGCGGCGGGCACAGCCTGCACGTGGTGTGCGATCTCACACTGGCCAGCGCCGAGCACGCCCGGTTCAAGCAGACCGACGCGGACGTCGGCAGCTTCGACGGCGGGTTCGGGTCGGCGTACCTGGCCAGGCAGGTGGGGCAGAAGTTCGCCCGGGAGATCTTCTTCCTGGGCCGCCCCTACACCGCGGAGCAGGCGCACCAGATGGGCATGGTCAACGAAGTCGTGCCGCACGCGGAGCTGGAGGCCACCGCGCTGCAGTGGTCGCGCGAGATCAACGGCAAGTCCCCGACGGCCCAGCGGATGCTCAAGTACGCGTTCAACGCCCTCGACGACGGGCTGGTCGGCCAGCAGCTCTTCGCCGGCGAGACGACCCGCCTGGCGTACATGACCGACGAAGCCGTCGAGGGCCGGGACGCGTTCCTGAACAAACGCAAGCCCGACTGGTCCGAGTTCCCCTGGTACTACTAACTACCAGCTTGAAACGACGGTGGCCCCGCTTCCAGGAGGAAGCGGGGCCACAGCCTTGTCGCGCTGTCACTCCGAGTCGGAGCTGCCCTCGGACGGGTCGTCCGCGGAACTCGAACCGCTGCCGGTCGAGCTCGCCAGGTCCACCGGCGGCGAGTCCGGCACCAGCGACGGCTTGGCCTCACCGCGGAAGGTGAAGTGCGCCTTGTCGTCGCCGCCATCGCCGTCCCAGCCCTCGACATCGACGATGACGATCTGCCCCGGCTCCACCTCGCCGAAGAGGATCTTCTCGGACAGCTTGTCCTCGATCTCCCGCTGGATCGTCCGGCGCAGC
>JBPYFK010000124.1:0-24625 GCA_051984675.1 Pseudonocardiaceae bacterium
TGGACGGCACCAGCCCCGATTCCTTGGCACGCTGGGTAAACACCCACGACGTGAATTGAACTCCGTGATCCGAGTGGATCAGCGCGCCAGCGGTGGGTTGTCGGTTGTCGACGGCCATGCTCAACGCGTTGGTCACCAGTGCTGCGGTCGGTGTCGAATCGATCGACCATCCGACCACCCGGCGCGAAAAGGTGTCCAACACGACCGCACAGTAAACCTTGCCTTCACGCGTCGGATGCTCGGTAATGTCGGTCACCCACAGTTGATCCCGCGTTTCGCGTGCGAAATCGCGCTTGACCAAGTCAGCCGCAGTCGGAGTTTCCGGCCTGGGACGACGATGTTTGATGCCGGGCAGGCCTTCGATCCCTGCCCGGCGCATCATCAGCTCGATATTTCCGTGGCCGACGTGGATGCCATGGCCTAGGCTCAGTTCGGCGTGCACCCGTCGCGCCCCGTAGGTGCCGCGTGAGGCGGTGTGGATGGCGGTGATGGCCTCGGTCAGCCATGCGTGCCGGACCGAGCGCACGGACGGTGGGCGGGACAGCCACTCGTAGTAGCCCGACTCTGAAACTCTCAGCGCCCGGGTGGCCATTTGGACGGGTAAGCCTTCGGTGGCCATCACTTTGATGACCTCGAATCGCCTTTTTTTGGGGGGGCACCACATCGCCGAGCAGGTCCGCGGCCCGGCGATGGATGGCCAGTTCGGTTTCCAGCTCTGCGATGCGCCTGCGAGCGGCGACCAGTTCGGCGTGGTCGCTGCTGGTCATGCCGGGCATCTGCCCGAAATCGATCAGCTCCTGACGTCGCCAGGTGTAGATCGTCTGATCGCTGATGTCGAGATCGTGCGCGATCTGAGCGATGGGGCGCCCAAAAGCAACGAGATCAAGGACCTTCCGGCGGAACTCTGCGGGGTAGCGGCGGGGCACACAAGCCTCCCAGAGGTGAGTCGATCACTGATTGTCCAATGACCCGACTCCACCGATCCGGGGGCACATCACTTCAGTCCTTGGGAAGGATGAGGTCTCATGTCAGGGAACACATCGCGGAGGTACCCGCCGGAGCTGCGTGAGCGCGCGGTTCGGATGTTCGGTGAGGTGCGCGGTCAGCATGAATCGGAGTGGGCGGCGATGACCGCGGTGGCCGAGCTGCTGGGGGTGGGCACGCCGGAGACGGTCCGCAAGTGGGTGCGCCAGGCCGAGATCGATGACGGTGCACGCCCTGGAGTCACGAGCGAGGAATCGGCCGAGCTCAAGCGGCTGCGGCGGGAGAACGCCGAGCTCAAACGGGCGAACGGGATCCTGAAGGCGGCTTCGGCTTTCTTTGCGGCCGAACTCGACCGGCCTTCTCGGTGATCGTGGCGTTCATCCGCGAGTATCAGGGCCATCGCGAGGGCGATGGTCTGCGATGGGGTGTCGAGTCGATCTGCACCGTGTTGACCGAGCACGGATGCCCGATCGCCCCATCGACCTACTACGACCACCTGACCCGCACCCCCTCGGCTCGGGGCCGCCGCGACGAGCAGCTCAAGGCAGAGATCGTGCGGGTGCACGAAGCCAACTTCGGTGTCTACGGAGCCAGAAAGGTGTGGTTGCAGCTCAATCGGGAGGGGATCACGGTCGCCCGCTGCACCGTGGAACGCCTCATGCGCGAGCTCGGCCTGCGCGGTGCGGTGCGCGGCAAGACCAAGCGCACCACGATCAGCGATCCTGTCGCTGCACGGCCGGCCGATCTGGTGCAACGCCGGTTCAACCCGCCGGCACCGAATGTGTTGTGGGTTGCCGACTTCACGTACGTATCGACCTGGTCGGGCTGGGTGTACGTCGCGTTCGTCATTGATGCCTACGCCCGCCGTATCCTCGGCTGGCGCACGGCCACGAGCATGACCACCAGCTTGGTGCTGGATGCGGTCGAACACGCCATCTGGACCCGAAACCGTTGCAGCACAACGGACTTGTCCGGACTGATACATCATCATGACGCGGGCAGCCAGTATACGTCGATCTCGTTCACCGAACGGCTCGCCGAGGCCGGGATCGACGCATCGATCGGCACCGTCGGCGACAGCTACGACAACGCGCTCGCGGAGACGATCAACGGCCTCTACAAAACAGAACTGATCAAACCACGCAAACCGTGGCGCACCGTCGAACAGGTCGAATTGGCCACCGCCGAATGGGTCGACTGGTACAACCAACGCCGACTCTACGAGTACTGCGGCGACATCCCACCAGTCGAACTCGAAACCGCGTACTACGCTCACCACCGAGCCCAGCAACCCGCTGAGCCCGCACACCGATGAGTCTCCGGACACCCCGGGGCGGTTCAGTTGCGAGCCACCCGCACAACCTCGTCGCGAAACTCCTTGGGATACGGCTTCGGCATGGTGCACACCCTTCCAGCAGCACCTCTCGGCACCACAGATCAGATGTCACCTACCCCTGCAGCAGACCCCCAGCTAGCACAGCCAGCATCGACCCCGCCTAACCAACAACATGAAAACTCGCCGTAAAGGCTGCAACCTCAGCACAGCGAAGACAACAGTCCTCGGCGACAGCACTTACCTCACAGCTAACAACCTGCCCGCCTGCGCAGCATCGCAGACAGGATCGAGACACCGAGAGTTTGCAGGCGCGCCTTCGACACACAACCACCGCCCGAGCACGATCAGAAAGGTTCTGACCGGCGGACGGTGATCTCGCCGAATGGGGTGTGGGCGCGCACCTCGACGTAGTCAGATGAGGGCTCCGATGTGTCGCCGTCCATCGTGTTGTGCACGCGCCCGAACTGGGTCTTCACGTCCAGCCAAGCGGCAGTTCCCGCACCGATCCCGATTTCAATGTTACCCATGCCGGTCTCAAGCTCGACCTTGCCGCGGACGACCTCACGGACTTTCACGGAACCGTACGCGGTCTTGGCCGCGACGTCGTCGGCCGCGCGCTCCACGATGATGTCGCCGTTAGCGACGTCGACCCGAACCGAGCCGGTCACCGTGCCGATCGTGGTGTCACCATTGGAATTCTTGACCACGGCGGTACCGCCGAGTTCAGCGACATGCACCTGGCCGAAGCCGATGGTGATCCCAGCGTTGCCGTCGACACGCCCTACGACAACATTACCGAAAGCCGTGTGCAGGTTCAGCTCACCTGTGTGCTCAAGGTGGATGTGGCCGGTGTCCGACTCGAACCGGCACGCACCGAGCCGGCCGGTACCGTGCACGTTACCGAGCACGGTGCTTGCCTGAACCCGCGAGCCAATCGGTAGCTCGATAGTCACTTGGATCGACCTCGTCTCGTCCGAGACATCGGACGGTCCAGCCTGCGGTGCCGTGACCGACAGCGTGCCGGCGGAGAACTCGACGCGCGTCTGCTCCGCAGCCTGCACGTCGGAGGGATTGGACCGGTCGTTCGGACGAATTTCAACGACCGTGTCGGCCCGGTCTCCCGCGATGATGCGAACATGGCCAACGACGAGCTTGACAGTGGCCAAGATCGCTTCCGGGGAGTCGAACGTCGGCATGGATGTCCCCTCATTCCTGCGGTGATTGACGTTTGTGCTGTGGGACGAGCCAGCGGACCCATCCTGCGTAGTCCTGAGCCGAACGGCTGCGCTCGGTTAGGGTGGCTGGAACGCGGCGGCCTCGGCGCGGCCTGGCCGGGCGTTGACTAAACCTCGATCCACCATTGATCTTCGTAACAGTTCGGTCGTGAAAAGAGAAGATTCCCTCGTTACCTGGAATGATTGAGTGTGCTAAAGGATTCATCCATCCAGATCGGAGGGCATCTTTCAGGTGCCATCTTCTCATAGTCCAGGCCGGGTTGGTGCGGCCTTCGCTGATCCGAATCTGATCGCGGATGTCGCGCTGGTTCCGCTGTTGCGGCTGGCCGAGCGGCCGGGCTGCCTGAGTTGGTCCACGACGCTGTGCGGATCACCGGGGCGAACAACCGCGGTGGCCAATGCGGCGGTGAAGGGTGATGACGCTGGTCGCGGCGACGGCTGCCGGTGCCGACAGCATTGATGACGCCGAGCGGCTGCGGCACGCGGGAATGTCGCACATCTTCTCTGATATGCGAGCACCGTCCACTGTGGGCCACTTCTTGCGGTCGTACACTCGCGGTCATGTCCAGCAGTTGCACACGAGTCGGCAGGTGTTGGGCGCGCTGGCCGGGCAGGCGCCACTGTTCAAAGAGGCCGGCCACCTCGCCTTCGTGGATATCGACCCCACTTACCAGCGGGTGTACGGACGACCGAAGCAGGGCGCCCAGATCGGCGAAGTCGCCGAAATTCCCTCCTCCACCTTCTTCACGGGCCGCCGGAAAGACCAGCAGGTCACCGCCCGATGATCGTGCGTCGGGTACGGGACCTGGCCAAAGCCAGCCGCTAACGGAGAAGGGGAGCTGTTTTCCCGCCTGGCGCTACCACCCGGTGTTGACTGACAGCCCCTCCGACACCCTCACCGCCGAGCGTCAACACGGCCAGCACGCCGTGATCGAACAGGTCATCACCGACGGCAAGGCAGGACCGGCCGCGCACCTGCCGTCGGGAAGTTCAACGCCAACGTCGCCTGGATGATCCTGTGGGCCAGCGCCGCAAGAGGCCTGACGGCTGCCGTGGAGGTATGAATCATGCCCAGACGCGACCAGCCCGATGCCGAGGATGCACCGAAGCCACCTACTGGTTCACCCCTCAAACAACCTGGCACTGAAACAAAAAGCCGACGACGCGGCGATCACTCCTTCGAGGTAGGATTGTGCCCTCTACGAGCTGCAGGAGGGAATCATGGCGGAGAAGGACAAGATCGACGAGCTTGTCGGTAATATCAAGGACCAGCTGGGCAAGCTCACTCTCAACGGCAAAGGCAAGGCTCAGCGCAAAATCGCCAAGGCCAGCAAGTCTGCGGAAAAAGCCATTGACAAGGCCGCTGATAAGGCCAAGAAAGCTGCGAAGAAGGCACGCCGTTAAAGCCAAAAAGCCCCAGGGACCGAAAGCCCTGGGGCAACATTTTTCTATATTTAGCCTTTCGTGAAGTCGCAGCGTTGGGGACCTTAACGTACTCGCAAGGTTCCGCACGAACGAGTACGGCCGCCCCGGATGTGTAACTTGCTGGGGTCCGATCGGCGGAAAAGGGCAACCGTACGACCGGACCTAAATTGGGCGTGAGCATACTTGGCTGGGGGAAGGTCGTGTTGCGCCAGGACACCTTTCCCGTACCGCGTGCTGCCTCTGAGGCAAGCCCAGTCCGGAGGCCAGGTGCGCTCTGTTGGCGTGATCGTCGACGGTATGGCGAAGGCTAGCCAGCCATGGCGACCTGGGCGGGAGTGCGCTGGGTGCTGTGCTCGTCTGGAAAGCCCCACTGTCGCAGTGTTTGCCAGCCGCGGTGGGTGAGCCTGACGCGGTTTCCGCGGGAGGCGAAGAGGTGGCTGGTGTCCACTTCGATCAAGCCTCCGCGCCACAAGCCGAACAGGAGGTCTTGCTGCGCGTCGAACATCGCACCTCCGATGTGTTCGGCCCAGCGGTACCCGTTGCCCTGGCCGCCGCCGAGGCCGTTGTCGAACTCCACCTTGCCCCGGAAGACGTCGACGAGGCTGGCGAGTCGTTGCGTGCTGTAGGTCACTTGGTAGGACATTCTGATCATTTCGAGAGGTTGATGTGGACTGCTTCCTGTATTCCGGTTTCTCCGCTGTGGCCTGACGAAACTTGCCAGTCAGGTGACTGTGATGTCGACAACTGTGACGGCATTGCTCCTCCTGGGGCACATCGCCAGACCGCAGACATGCGTTTCTTTTCGCTGGTCATCCCAGGTGAGACAGTGTCGGCGTCGATATGGGCTTGAGTCCAGAGGCCTGGGGCTCCGACGCCGCCGATAGCCCCGCTCTAACGTGACAAGGATTGCGCATAACGGCTGAAATCACCCGAGCCAGCTTCGCAGGCCACCTGGTGCGCGCCCGAGAGGGTCATGCGATGACAAAAAAGAAGATGACGGCTGGGTTTGCGCGGCTGTGCTGGCGATGCAGGCTAAACGTCATCGCTGGACGACGGTCAGTCAATGTTTGGTACCGCTCCGTATACAACGCTTCGATTGCGGGGCGTTGCCATTGCTCCGTGCGACGGTAACGTCCCTCGCCTGACAGGACGAGGGGACGTTACCCTAGGAGGGCCGCATGGCCGCTGTCCGCAAGCGCACGCCGCTACGCAAACGCGTTCGTAATTGGGGTTGTCTGACAACCCTGATCGTTGTTGTCGCCGTGGCGGCGATCATTGTGCTCCTAGCCCTGATCGCTCGGGATCCGACAGGAGCGGCAGGCGGAGTCAGTCACTTCTGGGGGCGCTTGGGTGACGCAGCCAGAGCCATTCTGCATGCCCCGCTTAATTTCTTTCATGCCCTGCTAACATTCGTTGAAGATCTGTTCCATTAGATTTAGCAATATGGATCTACGAAGGAGTTGCTGTGCGCAATAGAATGTCATTGGGGATGTTCCTCTGGATCATCATCGGGGTTGTTGTTGCTCTTTCGCATCACCATACGGTCACTGACGTATCCTCATTACTTTCGTTTCTTCTCGTGATCTTACTGTGGCCTTTGGTGCTTTTAGGTGTCGACATTCAGATAAACCTTGGCACATGAACAATCCCCAGCCGATACCTGCTGAGACGGCATACCTTGGCGTCTCAGCTAGAATTGGGTGGGCGACGTTTGTGCCGACCCGGACCCCGTTCGCGCGGCATCAGCCTACGAATAGAGCATGGGTCGATGAATGATGAAAACTCCACCGGACGACGTCAGCGTCCTGTTCACATTCCGCACCACTATGTTGGGTGGCGACCTCTGATCGACCAGTTACCAGTTCATCCCGTCGCGGCCGTCCACTTCGCCAGGGACGCCATCTGGTCGGCTGCTGCAGTACAAGATCGCGTGTCCAAACCAGCCCCTCACGACCTGCATGCCTACGGGTCCGCCGTAGTCACCCTCTTGGGCTCGTTGGGTCAGTTGACCACTGTGCTCATCGACCAAGCCTCGCGGGTCGACCAGGACGACATTCAACAACGCGCCGTGAGCACCGAACCAGTAGACAAGCTCAATCAGGCACGCGAACACCTGGAACGCCTCGCTGGCGTCCTCGCGACGGCCGTTAACGATGCGGAGCAGTATTGGTCGGCGATGGGCGCCATGCGGGCCGACCTTGACGAACCCGGGCCTCGCCAGTGAATCAGCATCGACATGACCGGCAGAGCGATCCGCTTCCGTACGGTCGTGTGCGACTCTTCTGGGAGTGCGGTAGGAACGGAATAGAGAACCGGAGCCGTATTGCTACTAACCCTTACGTCTACCCTGATTTCCTGTCGCCCATGCAATGGCGCTGTCGAAGTTATCGAAGCCGAAGCGCTGCACCCCGTCCTGGACGAAATGCTCGACCAGATGCGGTGCCAAAATAGCCACCTCGCCGTCGGCAGCCAGCGCAACCGGGCGAACCTTGCGTGTGCCGCACACGCCCAGGACCCTTAGCCACACCGGCAGGTTAGCTGCGGTCGGTTAGGCGGCCATGAGCCCGGCCCGGGGGGCTGGGAGTTTCGCGCTCGACGAGCTGCGCGGCTACCTCGCGGAGTTTGATGTTGGCCTGTTGGGAGGCATTGCGCAGGTAGTCAAAGGCCTCGTCAGGACCACAGTGGTGGTGGGCCATGAGCAGTCCCTTGGCTTGGCCGATCACGTCGCGGCCCTCGACCGCCTCATGAAGCTGGTCGGCTAGTTGACGGACCTGTTGGTGTCGGTAGGCGTGATTGACTGCCGCCGACAGTGCGTGAGTGAAGAGTTCCAGCAGTGCCTCATCGATCGGATCGAAGGCGTGCGGCTCGGTCGTGGTGAGGTTCAGCGCAGCGGCGGTGTTGATGATGTCGTCGTCGATGAGCAATGGGGCACCGACAGCGACAGCGACCTGCTGACCGCGCGCAGCCTGTCGGAACTCAGGCCAGTCCTCGTCGTCGGTGATGTCCACCCGCACCAAGCGGCCGGTGCGGGCGGCGTGCAGGCACGGCCCATCCCGCAAACGATATTGGTGCTGGTCGAGCTCACCTGCCCACGGGTGACTGGCCGCGGCGGTGTGGGCCTGGTCACCACGCAGAACGGTGATGGTGGCGCTGGCGGTGTCGGGAATGGTGACGGTCGCTGAGTGCACTAGCTGTGTGAGCACGCTTTCTAGCGGTTCGAAGCGATCCAACAGTGCCAGAAGCTGATCGAGTGCGTCGGTGGCGTCTTCGATCCGTCGCGAGGGGGCGGGCCTGGTCACGAGGCGTGTCCTTCCTTCTGCATGCTCTGCCGGGCCGTATGGCGCCCCATCATCGCGTCGGTCTCGGAGTCCTGAGCCGAGGCAAGCGCTGCGGGCACGGTGGGATGGCAGTCCAGAGTGGTGTCCATGGAAGCCGCGCGGAGGGTGTGGCGCACGGCGTGGGACGCCACGACCACCGACAGCTTGATCCCTCGCTGTTGACCCAGCGTAGCGGCCTGGCCAAGCCACCGCGCTGCGGAGAGGCTGAGAAAGCCCACCCCGCTAAGATCCACTACGACGGCGCACACCATGCTGGTCAGGCGCGGGGTGAGCACCTCATTGAGGTGCGGCAACGTGGCCGCGTCCACGTCGCCGGCGACGGTGAGCACACAGGTTTCCGTCGTGGGATAGTGCGCCTGCACCCTCAATCCACTGGACACTGGGCGCTGAGCCCAACGAGGATACTGACCCGCCGGCGCGTGCGCCCCTGCTGCGGAACTGACTCGACTCGTGGCGCCAAAGGGTGCGATGGACATGAGTGCTGCTCCTTCCTGCATCACGCAGGGTGTATGCAGGACCACCACAGGCGCCTGACGCGCGAAGTCCGCCCCCTCGGGCGGCAGTCAGCCTGGGTGCCTGGCGCACCCTGCAAGGAATCCGATTCCTCACGTGGCTGACTTCTCAACCTCGTGTCTTAGCCTACCGTCTATACCGTTTCGGTGGCCACAGGCGACGGTCGGGTCCGCTCGAAGCGGACAGAGTGCGCGGTGCGCTGGTGAAATAGGTCGCAACTACCGCTGCATCTCCACGCTCTGATGTCCCCGACCTACGCAGGGCACCAGTTACAAACGGCGCAGGAGGCCCAGATGTCGTGCTCACGAACCGGGCTACGGAGTCCCCGTCTTTGCTCAAGGGCCGCTTTAGCGGGACCCGACGGTGCGGCTCACGGCGTTGGCCTCATAGACCGGGACGCTGTGCGTGGTGTGGCGACTTCGTCCGCAGACCCAAAGTTGCCAGTTGCAGACTGGCGAGGCGCGGAATTACTTCCGCATCGCCGGTACGCCACGCGTGAGCAGGGGTCTTACTGACCGAACGCAGTTGACGGTGGGACCGCTCCATGAGCGCACGAAGCGCCAACAGCTCCGGATCGTCGTTGCGCATCGCGGCGGCAGCAGCTGCGGCCCGAGCGTAGCGGACGCGGCGTGGCAGCCAATACCACAGCAGCGGGACCGCAGCCAGCACGATGACCGCGCCAGCCACTCCAGCAGCGATGTAGCCAATGGCAAGGATTTGATCGTTTCCAGCTTCGGTAACCACTTGCCCCGCACGCGTACCCTGGTTGACAGCCCGCGCGAGATCAGCGCCCACGAAGGGAAGACCACTTGCTGCTTGGGCGCTGTGGCCGAACGTACCTTGTAACGCTTGTCCCGCGTCAACTAACTGCCTGCCGGGGTCTTGTAGTCGCAAGACAGCCCCGCGTAGCTGCAACGCGATCCAGATCCACGCGGCCAACCAGGTCACAGCCAGAAGATCGAGCACGATCTGGCCCACAACGCGAGCAGGGCATTCAGCATAGAAACGCATAAACTTATTCCCTTCATGTCCTCGTCCCAACACCGGTATCACATAAGGAAACGCCCTCGCCGGCACCCGACAGCAGGGCATGGTTACGCTCGGCCGGCTATGTCGGTCCACACAGCCCTGTGGAGCGGCTCGTCCACAGGTGGTGCACGCAGCGGCAAACGAGGCCATAGAGGCGCATGTGGCTCCGATCAGGCGGTCAACCGATCGCCTGGCGCGTCGCGTGTCCAGACCTCGCCCACCGAACGAGCTTGCCAACCCAGAAAGCGGTGGCGGGGGCGTCGTTGTACCCGCAGTCCTGGCGGGACTCAGCGCTGGGAGCAGTCGGCACACGACAGCGGTGCTGGGCCCAGCCTTGCCGAAGAACCACGACATCCGCGCGTCTGAGGACCTGTCGGGCTTGGCGTCGGCGAAAACGAGTCACAGCATGTGCTCATGTGTTCGTCGCTGTCGAGGCCACTTTTGCCATGCGAGCGGGTCTTGCGACGTTTGCGCAGGTGCCGGCCCATGACCCACGCTGGCGCATGATCCGCGTGACCCGTTTGCGGTTGACCGGCTCACCCCCGCCCGCAACTCGGCATGCACCCTCGGCGCCCCGTAGGCGCCACCCGATGCCGCGTGAATCGTGGTGATCCGCTCGGCCAGCCGGTCCTCGGCCTCGGCCCGCGCCGCGCGGCCCGGGGCAGCCGCCCTCCAGCGGTAGAACCCCGACCGGGAGACCCGCAGGATCCGGCACAGCCGCGTGACGCCGAAGGCGGTGATGGTCCTCGACGAAGCGGAAGCGGCTCACCCGCTCGTCTCCTGGATGCTCCTATGTCAAGCGGCCTGGGAAAGGGACTCCGGAATGGCCTCACTGGGCCGGTTTGCGGCCCGCTCATCGGCCACCAGGGCGCGAAAGGCCACGTCGGACAGTCGGCGACGTAGTAGACGGATGGCCTCGGTGCGGGTCTTGCCCGCGGCGATCAACTTATCCACGTAGGACTTTCCTGGCCCGATTCCTCCCGCCTGGGTGGCAGCGATAAATCCGGAGCGCATCACGGTCTCGGGCTAGGGCTCGCCGGTGGTAGGGAGCTTCGGAGATGTTGCTGCTGGGGTCAGCGCCGGACTTCACTCTACGGTGTCGACACCGTGCAAATCGAAGCTGTCTTCATTGACCCGTTCCAGTCTCCGCGTGGCATGGTGGGGCAGTATGACCCAGGACGTGTCCTCCAGCTCGAGCGGGCAGGCCCGGACCGCTGGTCTTCCCGGTCTGCGAGCGCGGGTGCATGCGGTGGGGCTGTGGGTCACCAAGCCTCGGGTCGCGGTGCTCAATTGGTTGGCCGAGCACCCGCACTCGACGGCTGAACAAGTGGCCGGCGCGGTGCGGGCGAAGCTGGGCAGTGTGTCCATGCAGGCCGTCTACAACATCCTGCACTGCGTGCACCGCTGCCGGGCTGTTGCGGCGAATCGACCCGGCCGGGCATCCGGCCCGGTTCGAGAGCCGGATCGCGGACAACCACCACCACCTGGTGTGCCGGGTGTGCGGGCGGACTGAGGACCCCGACCTCGGCCGCCGGTTACGACGTCGACGAAGCCGAGCTCGTGTTCTGGGGCGCATGTCCAGCCTGCCGCTCGCCGGCAATCGGGGCGGCAAACCCGACCATCACAAGGAGGCGCAACAATGGCAGACCCTGACCGCCAGCCCACCACCACAGATGGTGGCATTCCGGTCGCCAGCGACGAACATTCGCTCACCGTGGGCCCGGACGGCCCGATCCTGCTCCAGGACAACTATCTGATCGAGCAGATGGCGATGTTCAACCGGGAACGCATCGCCGAACGCCAGCCGCACGCCAAGGGCGGCGGAGCCTTCGGCCGGTTCGAGGTCACTCAGGACGTCAGCGCCTACACGAAGGCGGCGGTGTTCCAGCCCGGCACAACCACCGACGTGCTGATCCGGTTCTCCACGGTCGCGGGCGAGCGCGGCAGTCCCGACACCTGGCGCGACCCCCGTGGCTTCGCGGTGAAGTTCTACACCAACGAAGGCAACTACGACATGGTCGGCAACAACACGCCGGTATTCTTCATTCGCGACCCCATGAAGTTTCAGCACTTCATCCGCTCGCAGAAGCGGCGTGCCGACAGCAACCTGCGCGACAACGACATGCAGTGGGACTTCTGGACGCTCTCACCAGAGTCGGCGCACCAGGTGACCTGGTTGATGGGCGACCGGGGTATCCCGAAGACGTGGCGGCACATGAACGGCTACTCCAGCCACACCTACATGTGGGTCAACGCGGAAGGCGAGAAGTTCTGGGTCAAGTACCACTTCAAGACGGACCAGGGCATGGACTTCCTCACTCAGGAGGACGCCGACCACCTCGCCGGTACCGACGGCGACTACCACCAGCGGGACCTCGTCCAGGCGATCCGGGACGGTAACCACCCGAGCTGGACGCTGTACATGCAGATCATGCCGTTCGCCGACGCCGAGACCTACCGGTTTAACCCGTTCGACCTAACCAAGGTGTGGCCGCACAGCGACTACCCGCTGATCGAGGTCGGCCGCCTGACACTGGACCGCAACCCGACCGACTTCCACACGGAGATCGAGCAGGCCGCGTTCGAGCCGAACAACCTCGTTCCAGGAATCGGTCCCAGCCCGGACAAGATGCTGCTGGCGCGGCTGTTCTCCTACCCGGACGCGCACCGTGCCCGCATCGGCGGCAACTACAAGCAGATCCCAGTGAACGCACCGAAATGCCCTGTGCACAGCTACAGCAAGGACGGCCACATGCGGACCCACAACGTGACGGATCCGGTCTACGCGCCGAACTCCAAGGGCGGTCCGCAGGCGGACACGGCACGCTTCGGCGAGCCGGCCGGTTGGTTCACCTCCGGCCAGATGGTCCACGCGGCGTACACCAGGCGGCGGGATGACGACGACTTCGGCCAGGCCGGGACACTGGTGCGCGAGGTCATGGACGACGCGGCGCGAGACCGTCTGGTGTCCAATGTGGCCGGGCACCTGCGCAACGGGGTTACCGAACCAGTGTTGCAACGAGCGCTCGAGTACTGGCGCAACATCGACAAGAACATCGGCGACCGGATCGAGAAAGCTGCTCAGAGCAACGACTGACCCTCCTCCAATGCTGGTGCCTCAAGCTCAGCCTGCGAGCTTGAGGCACCAGCCCTGCCACAGTGCTCACAGCGCTGCGGTCAGCCCGACCGGAAGATCGCCGAATCTCTACCCTGCCGAGCACTCAATCCTCCCCGGTGAGGGTGAGACGCGGCGGGCATGCCGGGGCCCATGCCCTACGACCGGCATCCTGAGTGGACTCCCGACCGCGCGATGCGGTGACCAGTCCAAGCCGCCCCGTGGTTGCCGAGCCCGAAGCACCTACGGTCGCGATTCGGCCGGAGGGAGCCGGAAAATGTTGCGGCCCGCCGCTAGCGCAGCCGCGTGTTCGACGATCCTCGCACCTGTTCAGCGCACTGGGGCGGTCTCCACCGGAGGTGTCTAGCTCCCGCGATTCTCGCCGAGTTCTTCGACGATCGGGTTGGCAGGTGTTTCGGTCATCCGTTCGGCGAGACCATCTTTGGTGCGTTGCCGGTTCTGCTGCGCTTTGTCGGAGCTCGACTGGCCTTCCTGTGCACCCGCGTCCATGGGGGTCGAACGCAGGACCTCAATGAGGCTCGCATAGTCGGTGTCTGGCATGCTTCGCAGTGCCTTCATGGTGCCATCATCCGCGTCGTTGGCTTCCGCGTGGGCAAGCAGCTGCTTCTTGCTCACTGGATAGTCGACTCCGTCCAAGGCATCTGCCAGCCGTTTGTGATCAGTTGCCATTGCCTTCTCCGTTCGTCTGGCCGCCACCCGTACGCTGCACAAGCCCAAGACCCCTCGCACACTCCAGGAACCAACAGAGTACATTGTGGACCATGCAAGACTGCAACGTCGGGAAAATCATCGTGCCGGTAAGCCGGTCGGGGCGGGGAAACGCCCGCTCACATACAGAACAGACGTCCCCCGTGTTCCCCGGGCTTCCCGTGGCTTCCGGCTGAACCACGTGAAACCTAGCCAGCTACTTACCCGGGACTGTTGCCAGCCTAGCGCCAGACTTCCCGATGGAGGTCGAATCTACACATCACTGTGTCATAGTCACACAATCGCGGCTGCTCCAGCCTGACGACCCACTGCCGGCAGCCGCTGCGACAGCCATGGTCACCAGGTCGAGAAGGGCGACGGAGACTCGGTAGCACCCAGGCAAAAACGCGGCCCATGCCCAGCGGCGCGGCAAACCGGCAGGCACCACATCAGGTTCAGCAGCCAGGCGAGCGCGCCGTCAGGGTACGGTCGAGTCGGCGTCAGCGAGCGCGTGCACCAGTAAAGAATGCTCAGCAGCAGCGACCCGGCCGCGGCTACCAGACATCACAAACGCAGCCTGCGGCGGAAACGGATGACTGACCTGACCCGAAGCACTCCCTGGTGCCGATATCAGCACCAGGGACGGTGCTTCGCGCGGAGCGCGACGAACGTCACAGCCGACTGTGACACGTCAACTGTTCTGGGCGCGGGGTTCTAGCAACACGCAGACCAGTCGTTGCGCGTGTACCGGACCTGATCACCCACGCCTCTGTACGCCTCGATGGCTGCGCTTCACACGGCCTACGCACCGACCAGCTGTACGAAGCCGAATTCTCAAGCCGACTGACCTGACACCACCCGCCCCAACTGGGACGAGGCCCCACGGCTAAGACAAGACACCACGGCTAACTTGTGTCCCAATTTGGTTGTCAGTCGACAACGGATTTGTTTGGACGGTTCCGCATACCTTGCCGCAGACTCGGGGTGCCCGCCACCACCACGGTCAGTCAACGGCCAAGTTACCCGCACCCCGCTCGGGTCGGCTCCCGTGCCTCCGACTCACAAAGCGCGGGTGCTCCGCCCGCAGAGCCGTCACGGGGCGACCAGCAAGGCACCTACCCGCTAAGTCGGGTCCGCGCGCCGGGTGCCGGTGGCTCAGCCGGTGGGGGCAAAGCGCAGCAATGCGCCGACACCATCGGTCATCTCGGTTCCGGCGGCTACGACGGCAACCGAGGCGCTGGTCTGAGCACAGATCTTGAGCAGGAATGCCTCCCGTTTGGCGGGCTGATCTGGATCCAACAGCAGCGTGTCCACCGCGCCCATCTCGGCTGACTGGGCAACCGATTCGTGTCCTTGCACGGCGTGACCGTGGGCAGCCTGCGCGTGCAGCTGTTCGGTGCGGTGCGTGGCGCTCAGCGAGCTGTCCTCATCGGCGATGCGCAGGAGGGCGTCCGTGAGTGCTTCATCGGAGGCGTGTTCGTCCCGGCCACCTCGGTCGGTTTCCACCAGTCGGTCAGCCAGGTGCTTGCTCAGCTCTTGGCGCACCGCAGTGCGTGCCTGCACCTCCCCTGCCAACACGAGTACCTCCGGAGCAAAGCGGGTGGCAACGGTGTCGATATGAGCGGCGATATCCTTGGCATTGCGGGACACGGTTTCCTCGGCCCGGCGCTGAATCTGCTTATGCGATAGCGCGCCCTCGCGGGGCTTGTGTACGCCTTCGACGGCGCCGCCTTCGACCACCTCCGCGTCGAGTTCGCGGGGCTCGTGTTGCTCGGCCACCACCTCTTGACGTATCTGGGCGCCCTGCTGGTCAGCGACCACCAACAGGACGCGTACCCCCCGCGCCGCCTCCCGTACATAAGCGCCGAGCTCCGGCAAGACACCCCAGTGTGCCGCATCGCCGCACCCCAGAGCCGCATCCCAGGGAGCGTCCAGCAGGATACCTGCCTCCGGGGTGGCGACCAGCACGCGGCCGTCGGTTTGCTGCTCGCCAGCCTGCTCTTGCGCCAGGGCCGTCTCCAGGACATCAAGGACGTCCTCGGTCGCCCCGGCGTTGAGCAAGCGCTCGCGCAGCGCCCGCCACCGCAACCGCATCTGCTCTGCGGCGTCCTCTCCCGGCGACCGGCCCTCCAGATACACGGTCGCGAAGGGACCGTCGTGGTCATACACAGTGTTTAGCTTCGACAGCTGCATCCATTACTCCCGACTGACTCGAACCTCATCGTGATGTGGGTCGGCCACCTTAGCGGCAGCTCTGGACAACCGGGACTGCCCCGGTGCGCTTGCATGTGGCAAGACAAACAACCCCGACCCGTCGGCAGTCCCAGCCGCATGTTCTGCCCACCGTGTACTCCGCCCCAAACGCATGTCACTCCCAACGAGCGCCAATGCGCACGGCGTGAACGCTCAGAACCAGTGTCTGCGGCCACCGATCGCGTGTCCGGCCCGACCTGCAATCGCTAGAACACCGCCGACCACAAGCGCGATGATGCCCAGGGTCCACAGAATCTTGATACCGGTGACGAATCCGATGATCAGCAGGATAATCCCAAGTGCAATCATGTGCTTCCGCCCCTCCTGTTCGTGCACGGGCCGGGTGGGTCGGACCAACGACCAGCGGCGGACGCGTCCCACAGATCCCGGTTGACACCTACGATCCTCGCCATGACAGCTCCGCGAAAGAGGGCGTTCGATCCACTGTCGGCTCCGTAGGCGTGATAGGCGGCAGACAAAGGGAGAAGTGACAGCAGCCAGGTGCCGCCGAGCCAAACCTGTACTCGTCGCTCACCACGGAGCGGCCCCTTGCCATCGATTCTGGTCTCGTCGCAGTTGGCTACCCAACCTACCAGGCACAACTGCTGGTCTGCTTGACCGAGGTCAAGCATCTCCGGGAGGATCTTGACGCAGCGTCGGCGTCACGTGCGAGCATGACCGGCCACACCTTCGGCCCAGCGAGCAGGAAAAGCGCCTGGTGGGCAACGAGCTCGGGCCTCCTTGGACCCGCCACGAGCACCAAATCACCGTGAGCCCGCGCGGATGCAGCTAGCCTGTGGGAGAAGCAGGTGGTCCACGGCGAGACCCATCCGCTCCCGGTCGCCGTGGGCCACTGGTCATCGTCCTCGATGGCTGAGCGCGTCTGGACGGTGGGCTGCGAGAGGGCTGCGCCGTGTACTCAACTACAGACGATCACCCGTCCGGGGCGTCGCCACCCCAAGAGGTTTGGTCCATCGCCGATCTTGGTACTTCTTTAACGTACGAAGGAGCCTTCGACGACGAGGAGTGATGATGACTGAAGGCCCGTGGCAGGGCCAGACGAAGCGTGCGCTTATCTCCCAAGTGCGCCCGTAGCGGCAAGCTCGCTCGATGGACAAGACCCAGCTTCTCGGGCGGGTGAGCGGGGCCGCAGCCAGTAGCCGTCCATCGGGACAGCGTCTAAAACCAGGTCCGCGCGGTGGCGACAACACCGTCCTGCTGCGCCCCGCAGGTTGAGATTGGACAACACCAGCAGCAACTGTCGCGCTCGCTGGCCGTGCTGTTCCGGTGAGTCGATCATTACC
Organism: Pseudonocardiaceae bacterium; assembly: GCA_051984675.1. Classification (GTDB taxonomy): domain Bacteria; phylum Actinomycetota; class Actinomycetes; order Mycobacteriales; family Pseudonocardiaceae; genus JBPYFK01. The sequence continues at coordinate 17,241 of JBPYFK010000124.1, forward strand.
TTCAGCGAATCTGCGGAAGGCCAGGACAGAGAGGAGGACCGTAATGGCAAACGAAGAGCTGCCGCTACCGAACTACGACGAGCTGCCCACAGGAACGCTGCGGCACCGCATTCGCGCCTTGACCCAGCCGCAACTCGTACAACTGCTGGAGCATGAGCGGCATCATGCCAACCGCGCCCCAGTCGTCACGCTGCTGTCCAATCGCTTGGATCAACTGGAACACGGGGCGAGCCCGTCGCCTGGTTCCCAGGAAGAGATGCCGGAGATAGCCGAGCACAAGCGAGGTGGATCGCCAGTGACACCCAGCGGGCCCAGCGAATCCGGCCGACCGGTACCGCACGGCACGCGCAGCAAGACCGGCAAAGGCGCCGAGCACACCCAATGACCGCCGAGCACACCCAATGACCATTGCCGCGTGTACGACAACATCACACAGCTCAGCTCGATACAAATCGTCAGCCGCAGGAAGTATATGAGGGTTGCTGTTGTCCTGGCCTCCGTCGGGCTCGCCGGCTTTGTGACGTGCTTGGATCTTGCAAGCGGCGACCCGCGCGTCCCGATCGGCACATGAGCGCTAGACACCTCTGCGACGATCCCGCCAATTGCGGTGTTGGTGTTCTTGGGTTACCACGGAGCCGCGAGTACCGTGCTGCACCGGACGGGTGTCGCCACTGGCGCTGCGTTCGGGAGCTCAACTGCCCGCTCGTCGCCGGCATCGGCGCGGCCGTCGCCAACGGTGCAGCGCTGCTAGTGACCCGACAAGCCCAGGGGGAATGGTGCCTTTTGTCGGTGGCAGTGAAGGTGGGCCGGGTTCGGCGAACAGGCCCACATCGGCCTGTTCCTACGCGGCACTGGTGCCAGCTCAACGCGATAACTACTCGTGTTGACCGGTATCAGCCCGAACTCCTCACCGACCACGCTCTGCAACCGACGCCCCTCCACGACGATCCGGAGCGTGCCGCGCAGACCCCACACGCTCAACCCGAAGGCGAAGACTATTCCTCCTCACCCGGTTGCTTCATTCATCTCTCCGCAGCCCACGATCGTTACGCCGGCGCTTCGCCGAAGGAACGATCCTAACCTTCTGGGCTAGCAGAGATGGATGCGCGGCCCCTGCTCGGCGGGCGCCGTGGCTAGTGGTCGATCTGAGCGGGACGAGAGGCAACGATTGTCCTAGGACAACCATATCGCTCCGCTGGTACAGGCTTGGGTACACTGGCCCGGGCCAGGTACACGCAGTCAGGGCGCGGCCTGGTGATCACCTACGTCGCAGCGAGCGAGGAAGGACCAAAGATGGCGGCTGAGGACAAGGCGAACAACAAGGCAGACGAGCTCAAGGGCAAGGCCAAGGAGGCCATCGGTAAGGTGACGGACAACGAACAATGGGACATCGAAGGTAAGGCTGACCAGATCAAAAGCAACTTGAAGCAGGCAGGCGAGAAAGTTAAGGATGCCGTCAGCGGCGTCCTTGACGATAAGGATGCTCAAAACTGAGTGAGTCCAACGTTGGCATCACGCGGTGGATGCGTGTTCGTGCCGTCCGGGGGCACGCATCCACCCGGGATGAGGCGTTTTGCGCGACCGCGTGAAGCTGCGGTTCCGTACGAGACCAGGACCAAGATTACTTCGCGCAACGGCCATCCGGTGCTGTTATCCTGAACACCCCGTATGCCAGTGAGCGCCAGTAAGGAAACAGCATGGAGCACGCCGACAACGAGTCACAGGACGCCGAGGCACGCGCGAAGCCTGCGGAGGTTCTGGATGCGCTGGAAGACAAGGTTCTCGGCGTACGCCCGGAAGATCGTCGTCGACGCCACGACGTCACCGAGAATAGTGATACGCCTGCGCATCAAGCCGATCTCCATCTGCAAGATTGGGCAAGTACCGAAAGTGGTAGTCCGGGGGTTTCTGAACCACCCTCATGACAGCAGCTTTTCGTGATGTAGGCCTACATCACGCACTGGAACGCGACTTACACGACTGCTCTCAGTTGGAGTTGACCTCCGGCGCCGGCCCCAGGGAGCTGCACTGTCCTCGGATCAGGCTGCCGAGTGGGCGACGTGGACGAGGTCAACGGGCCCAGCAGACACCGGGCCAGTTTGATCACTTTGGACGTCTCTGTGGGGCACGGCGCAGCTTAATACGCGCCTTTCAAGACGGAGAAGACGGCCACCCATACTGCAGACGGCACGAAGACGTGTCACGGCTGTGATCAGTTCACCAGACAACAACAGTGGAGGGCCAAATCGGTAAGCTCCAGCGAATATTTCGCCATGGCAGTTCAGGATCTCGGAGCGGGTCGGTCAAGTCGAAGGGAACATCATGGCACGTCAGGAACACATCGAGGTAGCCGAGTTACTCGCACGTCTGGCCAAGATGGAGAATCGAGCACGTTCGATGATCCTGCAAGCAGGTGAGGTGTCCCCGGACGCGCACGGTCAACAAAAGTTCTCCGAGGGTGAGCTTTCCGCATTGCAAGGGGTTCAGGTCCTCGTGCGCCAAATCGCTGATTGGCCTATTGAAGATCGTGAAATGCCGGACATGTGACCGTCGGCGTCGCATTCTGGCCCGAGTCGGCCGGACTGCGCGTTGGCGGTTTCCGAGCATGTAACCTGGATGGAAGCTACAGAAAGAGCCCCGCGTAAGTCCGGGTGGTATAAGGGATCGGTGCGATTGGCTGTTGACGTTTCAGGATGAACACGTTGACGGAAGCCATCATCGGTACGGCACAGTGACTTGTTGCCATCACGGCCGGATGCGTTTTGCGCACGATGAACACCTACCCGAGCGCGCGACTACCCGAGCACCCTACTGGCAGTCCGGTCCTCCATCGCCGTCTGAGACCCCTGGCGGCGGGTCACCGCGATCTCGCGAAACTGGCTGCGCCGTCGCGGTCGACGTCGGCCCGCCCGGGCTGATACGAGGTCGTCCGCTAGCCAGACGTGGAGCCTTGGGCGCCGTGAACTGCCGCTGCGAGTGCGATCTCTAGACTCCACATCGACAGGCCGTCTCGGACGGACGGCACCGATGCTCGCATTCAAGAGGAAGGGGATCATCGGACTCGCGGGCTTCTCTCTACGCAGGTACTTGCGAGGTGCACCTCGACGGCATTGCATGCTCCCAGGGGATAACCATGCTCCTCGTTAGCCGCCGCGGGGAAGTCGAAGTCGCCGCTCTACCTGCCGGCAATCGTTGCCTCCGAACAATCATTCGCAGGAGCCTCGCCTAGAGTCAACGCATCACGCACCTCTGGATATGGCACAGGGCCTCAAAGCGCACCACGGTCTTCAACCAGTGTCCCTCGGGCGACGAGCCCAGCCGGTGAGCTGCCACCCCAGTCCTCCACAAGAGCTCCCGATGGGTCGCACGCTGCACCGTCACCAGGCTCGGGACAGCACGCCCGCACGGTTGCCCCTCGGCGACCAACTCCCGGTGCAGCACCGTCGCGTTCCCTCGCCCTGAGGTCAACCCCGCCCTCAATCCGATCATCGATTTTCGAACCTGCTCCGCGGAGCAGGTCGCTTGCCTGAGGGGCGGGCCAGCCACCGCCGCACCGTCCGCTCCGACACCCGGTCTCGACCGCCAGCCGCACCTGATCGCTGGACAGCTCGTCGTGCTCACCCAGGGGCAACAGCCTTGCCACCGCCGCCTCGCGCAAGGCCCAGCTCCACCGCCTCAGCGGGCTGACGCGTGGCCGCCACGCTGAGCGACCCGCAAGAAGGCCTCCACACCACGCTGATACGCCGCAGCAAGCTCACGGAGCTGCGCGGCCAGCTCGCCTAACCCCTCGACGGCGAGCGCGCGCTGCCGCCGAGCCACCGGCTCCTCAAACGCCCAGTCGGCAGCGCCCTCACCACAAAGACCGCTCGACCCGCTCCCGGGTCGCCTTGTCCAGGTTGTACGGGTACGGGGCCGACAGCAGCCGCTCCTGCTCAGCGGCACCGTCCAGCATTACCGCCACCAGCGTGGCGGCAACCGGCAACATCGAGATCGAGCGCCAGGTCGGCGGCTGCATTTCGCTCATGAGCGGACCGCGTTCCATCCCCAGGATCAGTTCCCTCGCTATGGGTTTCCGAATGGGTTTCCGACCGTGGACCGACCAGTGCGCGCCCATGACAACGAGCTGACGCCTCTCAGCTACCAAACCGTAACCTTTTCAAGCGTGATGTCCAGCCATCTTGGGAACTCCAACAAGCGAAGGGTTGCCTTTCTGGCAACGTAGCAACGAAAGGGAGCAACGCGATGGGCATCCTCAGTTGGATCGTGTTTGGGTTAATCGCAGGCGCGATTGCCAAGTTCATCATGCCCGGCAAGGACCCCGGCGGGATCTTGCTGACGATCGTGATCGGCATCGTCGGCGGACTGCTGGGTGGCTGGCTTGGCAGTTCTGTTTTCGGCAGCACGGGAGTCTCTGGCTTCAACCTGATGAGCTTCGTTTGGGCCATCATTGGTTCGTTGATCTTGCTGATCATCTACCGACTCATCTTCAGCCGAGCCCGTGTCTGAGCAAGGAGCCTGACCCTCCGGCTCGGGCTGCGTCTCGGCGCACCGACGGGGTATCGTGCCGTGATCACAGACCGTCGGTGTGTGACACAGGCAGACTGCGCCATGGGGTGGGCGGGTTCGTGCCTGCTCACCCCACGGCGCGCAATCCTTGATGAGGACTCCCGAGCCCGCCCGTCACTGCCGGTCATTCGTGTCGCGTTTCAGCAATCGAGATGAGTCGAGACGTGCGTCTCCTCATGTGAGCGTGACTTTTAGTTGTGTTACGACAACTAAGTGGACTGGTCAGGCACGCACGGGTTTGATCAGTCGAGCTGAGTCGCCGAAGGGTCGATCCGGAAGGCTTGCGCGGTGAAGTTGTGTCTAGTCAGTCTCGGGTCTGGGCGTGGTAATCGCGCCGAGGGCTGTGCCGAGATCGTCTTCCCTCCAGGGAACACACGTCGATTGCTCGCGAAGCTCGTGTCAAGCTGCTACGGCGGTCTCGACCAATACGTTGTGTACGTTGGTCATCGCTCGGCCTTGCCGGCGCACTGCCGAGCTCCTGGCTGTCCCGAAGCCATGACGTCAGTCGCTGGCCTCCAATGAATGCACCGCATGTCTACGCAGTAGGACCGAGCCAGTCCAGGCAGACAGCAACAGCGTCATCGTCGAGTTCATGATCGTGTAAGAAGACACGTAGATCGCTCAACAGTGCCCGGACGGCTTCGGCTGGTGGGAGCAAGCGGCTGGCGCGCAGGATGCGGCGAAGCCCGATCTCGCTGTAGCGGCGTTCCTGAGACACGGCGTCGTAGATCCCGTCGCTGAGTAGGAACAGTCGATCGCCGGGCTCGAGAAAAAAGCGCTGGACGTCGTAGTGCGTACCGTCGAACATCCCCAGCGGCAGTTGCTGCTCCAGCTCGATCGGTGTCGCTTCGACATCACGCACGCGCCAGAGGCGAGGCGAGCCGGCATCGACGGTACAGACCTCGCCGGTTTCGAGATTCACTCGCATCAACAGCGTCGACACATATTCAGCGCCGGCGTGGTGCGCCCAGAGCGCCTGGTCTGCGAGCATCGCCTGTTCGTCGAGACTCGCTCCCGCTCGCCGGGCGTTACGGAGAGCCGTGATCACCAGGGTCGTCAGCATTGCCGCGACGACGCCCTCGCCCATGCCGTTGGTGACAGTGAGCGTCAAGTACTGCCCGTCCTGCGTCCAGTCGAAATTGTCACCCCGTACGGCATACGCGGGCTCGAGTTGTCCCGCGAGCCGGAAAGTCTCTCCGTCAACAGCTCGGACAGGTAAGAGTTGCCACTGCATCTCCGCGGCGAGCGTCAACCGTCGGCGACATCGAACACGTGCGTAGCGATCAGTGGCAACGTCGGCAACAGTCAGTGCGTGCGCCACGACCTCCGCGATACCCGCAAGTTCAGCGCAGAGTGCTTCGCCGGGTGGGGACGTCCACGCCAATCGAAGAACACCCGCCCGGTTGCCACGGACTGACATGGGTAACCACCACGTCGTGTCGCTGGGCCGCTGCTCTGCCACCGCGCGTTGCTCTGTGAATGCCTGGCCGGCTGGGGTACCAACCAGAAACAATCCAGGGTCCTCAGGTTCCAACGCAGGTTCCAGGACCGTCAGCCGAAGATCAATCAAGTAGAGCTCGACCTTACTGACTCCGTATTGAGCGCGTAGCACGTGATTGAGCGCTTCGGCAAGATCGTACGCGGATGCTTGCTTGAGCGCCCTGTCTACGTGTGCCAGTCGCCCACTCACCGTCAATGGGTCCTCCCGCCGCTAGCGATCCGGTAACGCTGCCCGAGCCACGACCGCCATGTCACAATGTCCGATAGCCGAGCCTCAGCACCAGTATGCTGGTTGTCGCGACGGGAGGACGAAGCTGGTACGCAATTCCGACGAATTTCCGCAGACGCTGCCTGCAGATGTCGAGCAGGCTGCGCAGGCGTTCATTGTCATCTGGGGCCGCAGTGCCGAACGTGTCCGGCCGACCGTCTCGGCATCGCAACTGCGGGCGCTGCTCGTTGCAGAAAGCTACGAATCGATCACACTCACGGGTCTGGCGGAGGAGCTCCGCTCCACACCCTCGGTGACCAGCCGGCTGTGCGACCGCCTCCAGGCGGCGGGACTCCTGGTACGCGAAGCCGGAACCGATGACCGCCGGGAAATCACGCTCCAGCTCTCACGAGATGGACGGCGCCTCCTGCGCAAGTTCAGGAAAGACCGGCAGGCAGACCTCGAGGAAGTGCTGCGAATCATGAAACCTCGTAGCCGGGCAGCATTGCTCGCCGGCTTGGACGCCTTCCATGCTGCCGCGACCGAGCTCGGACTACCCGACGAGGAACTTGCTTAATGCCCGGCCATGAACGTTTCCGCGTTCGACCACGCGGCGTGTGGTCCAGCGTTGGTGTCGTTCGCGGCTGTTCCCCGGCGTTGCCTCGGCGACCACGTCGGGGTGTCGAGGCTTGGCGTTGCGCCACCCGCAAGGAGACATGCTCTTCCCGACGAGCACAGCATGGTTAGGTACTGAAATCGCCCAGTACCGATACGCCGCGTCGCTGCACGTGGGCCTGTCCGGGCTGATCGACCCGACGGACAAGCGGTTCGCCGCGACGGTGACCGCGATCGAGTCCGAGCTGCGCAGCGGCTCCACGGTGTACCGGTACCGCCGCGACGACGGCCTTCCCGGCGAGGAGGGTGGTTTCCACCTCTGCGCCGCCTGGCTGATCGAGGCGTACCTGCTGACCGGTCGGCGAACCCAGGCCGAAGAGCTGTTCCAGCAGATCGTGGACACCGCCGGCCCGACCGGGCTGCTGACCGAGGAGTACGACCCCATCGCCGAACGCTCGCTGGGCAACCACCCGCAGGCGTACTCGCACCTGGGGTT
>JBPYFK010000125.1:0-9240 GCA_051984675.1 Pseudonocardiaceae bacterium
CAACCCAGCCTCGCCACCGGGAGCGGCCAGTGATGGCCTCGACCGCGACGCTCACCCCCGGAACCCGACCGGTCCCGGGGGTGGGAGCCGTTGCCGAGATCGACGACCTGCCCGGACTGCTCCACCGCGCCCGCCAAGCCGACTATGACCGGTGGCTGCGCCATGTCACCCCGGTCGCGGGATGCCGCTACCCCATCCAGCTCGCCGGACGTGCTCGCACCGCCGCTACAGCTACCGGTGAGATCCTCACCGACACCGACACCGCCCGGATGCCCGACGGCGTGCTCTACACGCCCTGCGGCAACCGCCGTGCCTCGGTGTGCCCTTCTTGCGCGGAGACCTACCGCGCCGACACCTTCCACCTCGTTCGTGCCGGTCTGCTCGGCGGCAAAGGCGTGCCGGAGTCGGTCACCGAGCATCCCACGGTGTTCGTGACCCTTGCCGCACCGTCGTTCGGCGAAGTGCACAGCGCCCACAAGTCCGGCAAACCGTGCCACCCCCGCCGGAATCCACACACCTGCCGGCACGGGGTGACCTTCTCCTGCCTGCGCAGGCATGAACCCGGCGACGCCTACGCGGGTCAACCGTTCTGCCTGGACTGCTACGACCACTTCCACCAGGTCGTCTTCAACGCCTACGCCGGCGAACTCTGGCGCCGCACCCGGATCGACATCGGACGCGAAGTGGAACGCCTGGGCAAGCGTTACGGTGTCGATCTACGCGTCTCCTATGCCAAAGTGGCGGAGTTCCAGGCACGTGGCGTTGTTCATTTCCACGCTCTGATCCGCCTTGATGGTGTCGATCCCACCAACCCGGACGCGATCGTTCCGCCCGATCCGCGCATCCACGTCGCCGTCTTCGAACACGCCATCCGCCAAGCCGCGGCGTCCACCCGCTTCACCACCCCCAGCCACCCCGACCAACCCGACGGCTGGCCCATGCACTGGGGCGAGAAGTCCATCGACACCCGCCAAGTGCGGCTGACCGTCCGCGACGTCGACGACCAGGGCGTCATCACCGACACGGCCGTCGCCGGCTACCTCGCCAAATACGCCACCAAAGCCACCGAGGAAACCGGCCACATCTCCCGCCGACTCACCCACGAGACCGTCATCTACCACGCCGACACGGCCACCCACCCGGGCCGGCTGATCGCCGCCTGCTGGTACCTCGGCCAACTCCCCGACGGCATCGACTACCTCGACGACGACGCCTTCGAACGCATCGCCTTCCAGAAAGCCTGGGCACGCCTGCACCGCTGGGCACACCAACTCGGCTTCGGCGGCCACTTCTCCACCAAATCCCGCCGCTACTCCACCACCCTCGGCGCACTCCGCACCGCCCGCCGCGACTGGAACCGTCAACACCAGGAGCCCCCAGCCGAGGACGTCGAACCCGGCGACGAACCCGACATCCTCACCATCGGTCACCTCACCTTTGCCGGCGTCGGCTGGCACACCGGCGCCGACGCCCAACTCGCTGCCACCGCCGCCGCCAAAGCCCGCGAACAACGACGCGTGGCACGCGAGGAGCAGGAGATTTTCCAATGACAGCAACGAAAGGAGCAAGTCAAGTGACCACAACGGAACCGAAGCTCATGTACCGAGTGGAAGAAGTAGCAAAACTACTGGATGTAGGCCGCACAGCGGTCTTCGACCTGATCCGCTCGGGAGAGTTGGCTTCAATCAAGATCGGGGGCGCTCGTCGGATTCCTCGTCAAGCGCTCGATGCCTTCATTGAGCACCAGTTGGAAGGGGCTGCGTAATGGAATCGGACGAGAACCGTCGTAGGCCGCGAAAGCGCTCCAACGGACAAGGTTCTGTCTACCAGCGCAAAGATGGTCTATGGATCGGAGCAGCTTATGTACTTACCACGACCGGCTACCGCAAACGCATCACGGTGTCTGGCAAGACCAAGAGCGTGGTTGATCGCAAGCTTCGGGAGGCCATCGCGCAGTCTGATCGTGGGGTGCCGACGGCTGCCGAGTCGTGGACGCTCGGTGCCTATCTCGAGTATTGGCTTGAGAACGTCGTTAGGATGCGGCGCCCGAAGACGTATCAGGGCTACGAAGGGGTAGTCCGGCGCTATCTCGTGCCTGGTCTCGGGAAGAAGAAGCTGACGCAGCTCAAGGCCCCGGAGGTCAAGGCGTTCTTCACCGGCTTGGAGAACGAGTGCCTTTGCTGCAAGGACGCGATTGACGCGAAACGACCGGTTGAGCAGCAAGAGTGCTGTGCTCGTGGCGAATGCTGCCAGAAGGTCCTATCAGTGCGCACAGTCCAGTTCGTGCACGCTGTGCTTCGTAATGCGCTCCAGCAGGCCATGCGTGAAGAGCTGGTCATGCGCAACGTGGCAACGCTCGTCAAGGTCAAGACACCCAAGTACCGGATTAATCGGGGCTTAGAGATTGACGACGCCAAGAAGCTCCTACGAGAGGCGCAGGCTGATCGGCTACATGCGTTATACGTGCTGGCGCTCTACCTCGGCCTTCGACGTGCGGAGCTACTCGGATTGCGCTGGAGCGATGTTGACCTGAATGCCGGAGTCCTAGAGATCACCCAGACGTTGCAGCGGGTCAAAGGCGAATTGAAGTTCGTCCCGACCAAGACTGATACCTCAGAACGGACCATTCCCCTGCCTGGTGTGTGCATACGCGCGCTTAAGACTCATCGGGCTAGGCAGCAACGGGAGCAGGCTGACGCGGCTGTCTGGGCGGACTCAGGTCTCGTATTCACTAGCACGGTCGGGACACCGATTGAGCCTGACAACTTGCGTCGGAGCTGGCACACGCTGCGGGAGAAGATCGGCCATCCTGAAACTAGGTTCCACGATCTCAGGCACTCGTGCGTCACCCTGCTTCTCGACATCGGTGTTCCGCCGCACATCGTGTCCCGCATCGTTGGTCACTCGGACACGCGCGTGACCATGAGCATCTATGCCCATGCTTCGCTGGATGAACAACGCGAAGCCTTGAATAAGCTGGCGGGGCACCTTGAGTGAAGCGGTTGCTACACCCGTTGCTACAGAGCTGACCACAGCGATTACCGCCGTGAACGGTAATCGCTGGTCAGCCCTGGAGCCGCTGAGGGGGCTCGAACCCCTGACCTTCCGCTTACAAGGCGGGCGCTCTACCAACTGAGCTACAGCGGCGCTGCGCCAACCGGCGCGCCAACATCGTAAGCCTCCGCCCGGCGGTCAAGTGAAGGCCACCGCCGTCGCTGGGTGACGTCCCGCCACCCGGCCGCCGGTTTCCTCCCCGACACCGCCGTTCACCTGCCGTAATGTCGTGGGGGCGGCTGCGGCGACCCGCCTCCCGGCGGGTTTACCGCGCCGTGTGGGCGTATCCGTGGCGTACGCCACTTCCGAATGGTGCAACAGCCGGCGAGGAGGTGCCGATGGGCGAGGGGATGGATCGCGCACCTGACCAGCCTCACCAGGCTTTCGGAACGAGAGGTGCTCGGAACCAAGGGGGGAAGGCAGCAGTGGGAATTACGCAGCGCGCCCGCGGTGTGCTGCGGCGGCGTGAGCAGCCGGCCGAAAGCGCGGGGAGCCGCAACGTCGTGTACGGGCCGGCGCTGCCCGACGACTCGACGGTGCACCTGGTCATGGATCTCGCGCTGCGCATCGGCGAGGTCCAGATGGCCAGTGGCGCGGGTGCCGCCGACGTCACCGCGACGATCATCGGTGTCACCAGCGCGTACGGTCTGCCCCATTGCGAGGTTGACGTGATCTACACGTCGATCACGGCGTCCTGTTACCGGGGCACCGAAGCGGTGCCGATCACGTCGCTTCGCGTCGTCCGCAACCGGTCGCTGGACTACACCCGGCTGTCCGACGTCGAAGACCTCGTCCGCACGATCACGGACGGGGGCATGAGCGCCTCGGACGCCTACGCGGAGTTGGACCGGATCACTACAGCCCCGCACCCGTTCCCCAGGTGGGTGGCAACGCTGGCGTGGGCCGGTATGGCTGCGTCACTGTCCGTATTGCTCGGCGGCGGCACGACCCCGCTGTTGCCGGCGGTGGCCGCGCTGGCGACCGCCTTCGTGGACCGGGTCGGCCGCGTGCTCAACCGGCGGGCGCTGCCGTTCTTCTTCCAGCAGGCGGCTGGTGGCGCCATCGCGACAGCGATCGCGCTGACCTGCTACCTGACCGGGCTTCTGCCGGATGCCGCGCTCGCGATCGCGGCCAGCATCATCGTGTTGCTGTCCGGGATGACCGTTGTCGGCTCGATGCAGGACGCGATCACCGGTTACAACGTGACCGCTGCCGGCCGGATGGCCGAACTCGCCCTGATGTCCGCCGGTCTGATCGCGGGTGTCCTGCTGGCCCTCTACACGGGGGCGCAGATCCTGGGGCCGCACACGCTCGGGGGCGACGCCGGGATGGTGCAGGAGATCGGCGGGGTCCAGGTCGGATCGGTGGCGTTGCAACTACCGGTGCAGATCCTCGCCGGTGCGTCGACGTCCTGGTGCTTCGCGCTCGCCAGCTACGCGCCGCTGCGGCCGTTGATCGTCGCGGGCGGGGGTGGCGCGCTCGCGGCGGCCGTCTCCTCAGTGCTCGCGCTCGCCCACGTGCATTCGATCGTCGCGGCCGCGGTCGCCACGACCGTCGTCGGTTTCGTCGGCGGCCTGATCGCGCGACGGCTTCGCATCCCCGCGCTGGTGGTCGCGGTGTCGGGCGTGGCGCCGCTGCTGCCCGGTCTGGCGACCTACCGGGGGCTGTATCAGCTGTCCGTGCAAGGCGACCTCGGCGGGATGTCGACGCTGATGGTCGCGGTAGCGACCGGACTGGCGCTGGGTGCCGGCGTGGTACTCGGCGAGTACCTGGCGACGCCGGTGCGGCAGGGCCTGGGTCGGCTGGAGCGGCGGATGGCCGGACCGCGGCTGTCCGGCCCGCTGCGGCCCGCCAAGCGCCGACTGGAGTGAGGGGTCGCGCGCGGCGGCCCGGTGCTCCGACTGGCCGCCGACGTTCGGACCGCCCCGACTGCCCCTCAGGTTCGCCAGCTTTTCGATCACAGTGACCAGTCGGTTTCCCCGCCGGTTCGCTAACCTCGCCATGGGGTAGCCGGGGGGATGTGCCCAGCCTCCACCGGGCGGGCACGCCCAGCAGCTCGCTCCACGTTGAGCAGGGAGGGAAGGCGCCGGTGAGCACCAAGCACGCGGACTTCGTGGTGGTCGCGAACAGGCTTCCGGTGGATCTCGAACAGCTGGAGGATGGCACCGAGCGGTGGAAGCACAGCCCGGGCGGGCTGGTCACCGCGCTGGAACCGTTCCTGCGCGCCCGCAAAGGCGCCTGGGTCGGCTGGCCCGGTGTCGCGGACACGGACGTGGAACCGTTCACCGACGACGACATGCACCTGCACCCGGTGCGGATGTCCACGCGCGAGGTCGCGGACTACTACGAAGGCTTCTCCAACGCCACCTTGTGGCCGTTGTACCACGACGTCGTGGTCCCCCCGACGTTCGATCGTTCCTGGTGGGACGCCTACCAGCGGGTGAACCGCCGGTTCGCGGAGGCGGCGGCCGAGGTCAGCGAGGAGGGCGCGACGGTCTGGGTGCAGGACTATCAGCTCCAGCTGGTGCCCTCGATGCTGCGCGAGATGCGCCCCGACCTGCGCATCGGGTTCTTCCTGCACATCCCGTTCCCTCCGGTGGAGCTGTTCATGCAGCTCCCGTGGCGGCGGGAGATCGTCGAGGGGCTGCTGGGCGCCGACCTGGTCGGCTTCCACCGGCCCGGTGGCGCGCAGAACTTCCTGTGGCTGGCCCGCAGGTTGGCCGGTTTCGAACCCAGCCGGGGTCAGGTCGGGGTTCGGTCCAGGCCCGGGATCGTGCAGGTCGGCGACCGCACGGTCCGCGTCGGCGCCTTCCCGATCTCGATCGACTCCACAGGGATGGACTCGCTGGCACGCAGCAAGGACGTGCAGCAGCGGACCCGGCAGCTGCGCCGCGAGTTGGGTAACCCGCACAAGGTCCTGCTGGGCGTCGACCGGCTGGATTACACCAAGGGCATCGACGTCCGGTTACACGCCTTCCACGAGCTGCTGGCGGAAGGCAAACTCGAAGCCGAGGACGTCGTGATGATCCAGGTCGCCACGCCCAGCCGGGAACGCGTGGAGCACTACAAGCAAATGCGCGAGGACATCGAACGCGAGGTCGGCCGGATCAACGGTGAGTTCGGGCGGGTTGGCCACCCGGCGGTGCATTACCTGCACACGTCGGTGCCCCGCAAGGATCTCGTGGCCATGTACGGCGCCTCGGACGTCATGGTGGTCACACCCGTCCGGGACGGCATGAACCTGGTGTGCAAGGAGTACGTGGCGTGCCGGCACGACCTGGGCGGAGCCCTCGTGCTGAGTGAGTTCGCCGGAGCGGCGGCCGAGCTCACAAGCGCCTTCCTAGTGAATCCACATAACCTGGACGATGTGAAAGACGCGTTGCTCGCGGCCCTGAACATCGACCAGCAGGAAGGTCGCCGTAGGATGCGCGCATTGCGTAGGCAGGTGCTCACGCACGACGTCGATCGCTGGGCGCGGTCGTTTCTGGAGGCGCTGGGCACGCCGATCGCGAACTAGTGTGTACCCCGCTGCGAGATCCGCACGGACGACGCACTCTTTCGCCGACCGACGGTCCGCGTCTGCGGCAACCCGCTGGGAGTCGACTCGACGTCACCGCAAGGTCGGTGTCACCTGCCCCCGTCCAACCACGTCCCCAGGAGGATGGCGTTGACCGCCGAAGCCCTCCCCGCCGAGCTTCGCCGGGTGATCGTGCAGCTGGCGCGCCAGCCACGGCTGCTGGTCGCCTGCGACTACGACGGCACCCTCGCTCCCATCGTGGCGGACCCCACCCAGGCCAAACCGTTGCCGGAATCGGTACACGCTCTGCGGTCGCTGGCGGCTCTGCCGTCCACGACGACCGCCGTGATCTCCGGCCGCGCGCTGCGCGACCTCGCGACGCTGTCCCGGCTTCCAGCCGAGGTCTACCTGGTGGGCAGCCACGGGTCGGAGTTCGACGTCGGGTTCGTGCACGAACTCGACCCGGAAGCCACCGAGCTACGCACGCGCCTGCAACGGTCGTTGCAGGACATCACCACCGGCCTGGCCGGCGTGACGCTGGAAGCCAAACCGGCCAGCGTCGCCGTGCACGTGCGCCAAGCTGAACAGGAGATCGCCGAGTACGCGCTGGAGCACGTGCGTTCGGGTCCTGCCACCTGGGAGGGAGTGCAGGTCACCGAAGGTAAGGCGGTCATCGAGCTGGCCGTCGTCCAGACGGACAAAGGCAACGCGCTGGACACGCTGCGTCACCAGGTCGGCGCGACAGCCGCGCTGTTCCTCGGCGACGACGTCACCGACGAGAAGGCGTTCGCCCGCCTGCACGGCCCGGACATCGGGTTGAAGGTCGGCAGCGGCGACACGCTCGCGCATTACCGGCTGGGGGACACCACCGAGGTGGCCACCGTCCTGGCGTTCCTGATGGAGGAGCGCCGCACCTGGCTGTACGGCGAGCAGGCCCCGCCGATCGAGCGGCTGACGATGCTGTCGAACGAGCGCACTGTCGCCCTGCTCACCCCGGACGCGCGGCTGACCTGGATGTGCCACCCCGGCCCGGACTCGGCGGCGGTCTTCGCCGACCTGCTCGGCGGCCCCGGCGCCGGGCACTTCACGATCCGCCCGCACGCCGGCAGCAACGGCTCACCCCGCAGCCCGCTGCCGCTGGGCCAGCGGTACGTGCCGGGCACGATGACCGTGGAGACCCGCTGGTCCCGGCTGCTGGTCACCGACTACCTGGAGCACAACGCGGATGCCCACCGCACCGACCTGATCCGGGTGATCAGCGGCGCGACCACCGCGGAGATCGAGTTCTCGCCGCGCCCGGAGTTCGGGCAGGTCCCGGTACGGCTGGCCGCCGAAGCCGGCGGGCTGCGCGTGCTGGGCACCTCCGAGCCGATGGTGCTGCACTCTCCCGGAGTGCAGTGGGAGATCACCTCGGACGGCATGCACGAATCCGCGCACGCGGTCGTCGAGGTGTCCGAGGACGACCCGGTGGTGCTGGAGCTGCGCTGCGGCACCGAGGATCTCGACCCGGCGCCGTCCGCGGAGTGGGAGCGCCGGGCAGACGCCGATTCCTACTGGAGCGACTGGCTGGCCACCCTGACGCTGCCCGAGGTCGAGCGCGATCTCGTCGCTCGCTCGGCGCTGACGTTGCGCGGCCTGTGCAACGCCGACACCGGCGCGATCATGGCCGCCGCCACGACGTCCCTGCCCGAGGAGATCGGCGGCATCCGCAACTGGGACTACCGGTACTGCTGGCTGCGGGACGGCGCGATGACGGCGAACGCCCTGGTGTCGCTGGGCTCGACGGCCGAAGCCGAGGCGTTCCTGGACTGGCTGCACCGGGTGCTGGACACCCTGCCGGGACCGGACCGCCTGCACCCGCTGTACACGCTGCAGGGCACCAGCCTCGGCCCGGAGGCCGTGATCGACAGCCTGCCCGGCTACGCCGGCTCGCGACCGGTCCGGGTCGGCAACCTGGCCGACCAGCAGGTCCAGCTGGACGTGTTCGGCCCCGTGGTAGAGCTGATCATGGATCTGTCCGCGTACACCGGCCGGCTCAGGGACGTCGACTGGGACCTGGTCAAGGCCATGGCCGAGGCCGTGTCCCACCGGTGGTCCGAGCCCGACCACGGCATCTGGGAAGAGCGCGACGTCCCGCGTCACCACGTGTACTCGAAGGTGATGTGCTGGGTGACCCTGGACCGGGCGCTGAAACTGGCCGAGACCTACGGCCGCCCGCCGGAGGAGGGCTGGGCGCCGCTGCGCGAGCAGATCTCCGACGACGTCCTCAAGAACGGCTGGCACCCGGACGTGCAGGCGTTCACCACGGCCTACGAAGGGTCCGATTTGGACGCCGCGTCGCTGCACGTGGGCCTGTCCGGGCTGATCGACCCGACGGACGAGCGGTTCGCCGCGACGGTGACCGCGATCGAGTCCGAGTTGCGCAGCGGCTCCACGGTGTACCGGTACCGCCGCGACGACGGCCTTCCCGGCGAGGAGGGTGGTTTCCACCTCTGCGCCGCCTGGCTGATCGAGGCGTACCTGCTGACCGGTCGGCGGACGGAGGCCGAAGAGCTGTTCCAGCAGATCGTGGACACCGCCGGCCCGACCGGGCTGCTGACCGAGGAGTACGACCCCATCGCCGAACGCTCGCTGGGCAACCACCCGCAGGCGTACTCGCACCTGGGGTT
>JBPYFK010000126.1:0-84752 GCA_051984675.1 Pseudonocardiaceae bacterium
GGTTCGCCGCGATGAACGCCAGCCCCGTCACCCACGCCGGCAACGCCCGACCGGACAGGAAGAAGTCCAAACTCGTCGACACCGACCGGCGCGCGAGCGCCCCGATGCCGAGCACGAACAGGAAGTACAGCGCCAGCAAGACGTAATCTACGGGGCTGGCATGCAGCCGTAACTGCCCGCCTTCAGCCAAGACCGCGTGCATGCTCCCCACCTCCCGCCAAGTCATGAGCGTGTGAACGCTGAGTTGAATATGTTTGGAGTCGCAACATAATCGCTTGAGACCTGGACCACAAGCCCCCAGCGTGGGAAAACCGCCCCTGACCTGGTCAGCGGTGTGCCCCGTCAGATGCTGTCGAGAACCGCCTCGAAGGCCCGCTCGGCGGCACCCACCAGCTTCGCGTCACGCCCGAGCGGTGAGGCGATGATCCGCGTTCCGCCCATCGCCTTGCTGACCAGGCTGCGATCGTGCACCACCTCGCTGACCGCCGCGAGCACGCGCTCCGGCAGTGCGGTGAGCAGATCACCGAGCACCACGACCTCGGGGGCGAACATGTTCACGACGTTGACCAGCCCGAGTGCCAGCCAGTCCGGGAAATCCCCGAGCCGCGCCAGGATGTTGTCCGGGTCGGCGTCCAGGGAGCGCAGCTCGGCCACCACCGCACCGCGCGGGGAGTCCTCCGGCAGGCCCAGCGCCCGGCACAGCGCGGCCTCGCCCACCTCGGTCTCCCAGCAGCCATGCGACCCGCAGTAGCACTGCCGGCCGTCCGGCCGGACGACCATGTGCCCCAGCTCGCCGCCATAGCCGCCGGCGCCGCGCAACGGCGCGCCTTCCGAGATCACCCCGCCACCGACTCCGACATCGGCCGACACATAGACCATGGCAGCGGTGTCCTTGGCCGTTCCCCGCACGTGTTCGGCGAGCGCGCCCAGCTCGGCGTCGTTGCCGACCTGCACCGGCAGCCGCAGCACCGCGGCCAGCCGCTCCCCCAGCGGCACGTCGCTCCAATGCAGGTTGGGCGCTTCGCGCACCAACCCGTCGGAACCGCGCACCACGCCGGGAACCGCGACACCGACGGCCGCGACCTCCACCGACAGCTCCTCGGCGAGCAGCCGGCTGGACTCCACGATGTGCGCGATCACTTCACCGGGCTCGCGCGACTTGCGCCGCAGGTTCCAGCTGTGCCGGCCGAGGATCTCCCCGCCCATGCCGACCATCGCCATCGACACGTGCTCCACCCAGATGTCCACCGCGAGCACGACGGCGGCCTGCGGCTGCGGCAACACCAGCAAAGAGGGACGCCCGGCACCACTGTGTGGCGCGAGCGCGCGTTCCTCGGACACCGCCCCAGCGTCCGCGAGACCGTCCACCAGTGCCTTGATGGTGCTGCGGTTGAGGCCGAGTTCGGCCGCCAGCGCTGCGCGCGTACACGGCCCGTCGATGTGCAACCGGCGTAGCAGGGCGGTCCGGTTGTGCCTGCGGGCCTCGTCCGGGCGGGCACCGGCGTTGGATGCGATGGACACCCTGCCCTCCCTGCTCGCGTCAGCGGGCGGCGCCCGCGGTGCGACGCCGGGACAGCGCGTCCACACTCGCGGCCAGCAGGAGCACCACCCCAGTGATCACGTACACCACGGCGGCCGGCTGGTTGAGTAGGCCGAGACCGTTGTCGATGGTGGCGAGCACCGCGCCGCCGATGACGGCGTTGCCGATCCGGCCCTTGCCACCGAACAGCGAGGTCCCGCCGATGACCGCGGCGCCCACCGAGTAGAGCAGGGTCGTCCCTCCACCGGCGTTCGGATCGACCGAGCCGACCTTCGAGGAATAGACTATCGCGCCGATCGCGGCCACCGCGGAACAGATCACGAACACGCTCATGCGGATCCTGGCCACGTCGATGCCCGCCCGGCGAGCGGCCTCCTGGCTGCCGCCGACGGCGTAGATGTGCCGGCCGTAGCGCGTCCGGTCCAGCACGAACGTGCCCGTGATCAGCAGAAACAACACGATCGGCACCACATACGGCACACCGGAGATCCGCACCACCGCGCTCGCTGACCGGTTCTGCGTCAGCAGGTAGGTCGCGGCCCCGCCGAGCACCACGACCACGGCGACCCGGAGCCCCACGAGCGTGGTCGGCGCGGCCACCAGCCCCTGGCGCAGCCGGCTGAAATGGCGGTTGAGCACGACACCCGCGTAAGCGCCGGCGACGACCACGAACAGCACCCAGCTCCCGACGGTGCTCATGTTGCCGTTGGCGACGGCGAACAGCGTGTCGTCGTGCAGTCCCAACGTCCCGCCATCACCCATCAGTTGCAGGATCACCCCGCCCCAGGCCAGGAACAGCGCAAGCGTGACCACGAACGAGGGAATGCGCACCTTCGCCACCAGGAAACCGGTGATACACCCGATCGCGGCGCCCACGCACACGGCCAGCACCATCTCGACCCACGGATTGGCCGGAAGCCCCAGCACGGCGAGTGCCAGCCCGATGACCGCGAGTGCGGCCCCGGCCCAGATCCGCATGACCGCGGCGAGTACCGCGGCGAGCACGAGCGCCCCGCAGAACAGGGCGAACACGGTACTTCCCATGCCGCCCGTCAGGTTTCCATTGTGGACAAGGTGCAGCGCCATCACGGCTGCCGCGACCCCCGAGGCGGTGCCCGCGGACAGGTCGATCTCTCCGACCAGCAGCACGAAGACCACGCCCATCGCGATGATGGTCTTACCCGCTCCCTGCGCGACCAGGTTGGCGATGTTGCCCATCGTCAGGAAGTTCTCGGAAAGCGAGCTGAACACGACCAGCAGGGCGACCAGGCCGAACAGGGCCGGCAGCGAACCCAGCTCACCGCCTCGGACCCGCACGTAGTAATCGCGGAGGGCGTCGCCCGTTGACGGCGACGTGGTGTCGATCCTGGCGTTGGCAAGCGGCGTGGTGCGGGGGTGCGGAAGCCTGTCGCTTCTGCTCGCCGTTCGTCTGTCTGGGGTCGCGGTCGCGGTGCCCGCTGGGTTGTCACTCATGGCCGGGTCCTTCACGAGTGTTACACGGTTGTCTGGTCCGA
The DNA here is from genome assembly GCA_051984675.1 of Pseudonocardiaceae bacterium. GTDB lineage: Bacteria > Actinomycetota > Actinomycetes > Mycobacteriales > Pseudonocardiaceae > JBPYFK01. Next base: position 3,055 of record JBPYFK010000126.1, read on the forward strand.
GAGTCCACTGTGGATAGCACCTTCACAGGTTCGCCACCTCTGGTCTCGCGAGCCCGAGGTCGCCGGAACGACCCGAGGTCATCAACTCCACCACCTCGGCATGGCCGACGTCCTTGACCGACACGTCCGCGGCCAGCTGCCCCAGGTAGAGCGCGGCGATGCGGTCCGCGACGTCGAAGACCTCGCCCATGTTGTGGCTGATCAGCACCACGCCGAGCCCCTGCTCGGCGAGCCGGTGCACGAGATCGAGGACCTGGCGCGTCTGTGCCACCCCGAGCGCGGCGGTCGGCTCGTCGAGCACCACGACCCGGCTGTCCCACAGCACCGCCTTGGCGATCGCCACGGTTTGCCGCTGCCCACCGGACAGCGACGACACCAGGCTGCGCACCGACTTCACCGTGCGCACCGACAGGGAAGCCAGCGTCGCACGCGCGGCGTGCTCCATGTCCGCTTCGTCGAGCACGCCCAAGCTGCCACATTCCCGGCCCAGGAACATGTTCTGCACGATGTCGAGGTTGTCGGCCAGCGCGAGGTCCTGGTAGACGACCTCGATGCCCAGCGCCGCGGCGTCCCGGGGACCCCGGATCTGCACCGGAGAGCCGTGGAACAGCACTTCGCCGGAGTCCGGCTGGTGAATCCCCGCCATGCACTTGACCAGCGTCGACTTGCCCGCACCGTTGTCCCCGACCAGCGCCGTGACCTGTCCGGCGCGCACGGTGAAATGCACATCGCGCAAGACACGCACCGGACCGAAGCTCTTGTTGATCCCGCGTAGTTCCAGAAGTGGTGTAGCCACGTCGCTCCTCATCTGATGCCCAGCTGCTGGCAGGTCGCGGCCAGATCACCGCCACAGATCTCGGCGGCCTTCACGAACCCCGTGTCGGTCACCCGCTTGACGTCGTTCTTCGTGATCACGACCGGGGTCAGCAGCACCGACCGGACGGCACGATGACCGGCCTGGTCGGCGACCGTGGCGCCGGCGAACTTGTCGGCCCCTGCGGTGTCCCCTTTCGCCAGCGCCGCGGCCAGCCTGGCGACCGCGTCCGCCTCCTGGTCGATCGGTTTGAAGACGGTCATGTACTGGTCGCCGTGCAGGATCGCCTTCAGGCTGTCCGGGGTGGCGTCCTGCCCGGTCACCGGAACCTTGCCGGTGAGGTTGTACTTCTGCAGCACGGTGATCACCGCCGACGCGAGGCCGTCGTTGGCCGCGACCACCCCGTCCACGCGCTGGCCGTTCCCGGTGAGGATCTGCTCGAAGGTCTGCCCGCCGTTCTGGTTGTCCCAGCCCTCGATGGGCTGGCTGCGCACCAGATTCAGATCTCCCGACGCGTAGTCGGGGTGGAGGACGCGTTCCTGACCGTCGTGCAGCAGGGCGGCGTTGTTGTCACTCGGAGCGCCCTCAACCTCGATGACCTGCGCACCCTTTCGCGCGCTGAGGGCCTTGGCGAGGGCCTGCCCCTGCAGCTCGCCGATGCGCACGTTGTCGAACGAGACGTAGTAGCGCGCCGAACCGCCGAGGTTGAGCCGGTCGTAGTCGATCGTCGGGACGCCCTGGGCCCGCGCCTTCTTCTCGACGGTCGAGCCGACCTCGCTGTTGACCGACGCGACGACCAGGACCTTGACCCCGCTGCCCAGCATCTCGTCGGCCAGCGCGCTGAACCGCTGCGCGTCGCCCTGGGCGTTCTGGATGTCCGGTTCCAGGCCCTGGGCCCGCATCGCTGATTCCAGCAGCGGCTTGTCGAAGCCCTCCCAACGCGCGGAGGTCGCGGTCTCGGGCAGGATGACGCCCACTTTGAGACCGCCGGGTAGGCCCGCGGCGGTGGCGTACCCGCTCGCGGCACCGGCTCCTGACCCGGCGCTGTTGTTCCCGCACGCCGTCGCCGCGAGCATGAGGCTCGCGACGACGACCGCCCATGCGAGGGGCTTGCTGCGCATCCGGCCGTCCCACGACAGTTGCAAGATTGCGAAAAGTTGTGACCCACAACATATCCGCTGGTCATGGGTGATCGGAAGGCGGCGGAATCGATACAGTTCACCGGCGGCCAGGCAACGGTCGAAGGCTGGTCACCGCCTGTGGACGGGACGCGACCACTCGCTGCCCGAGGGAACTGGAGAGTCAGTCTGTCGCGGGCTCGTGAGCCAGGTCGTCGATCTCGCCCTGAAGCTCACGCAGGCACGACTCCAACACGACCACCTGGGCGGGGTCGGTCTCCTGCTCCAGCTTGCTCGCCAACTGCTCGTAGTTGTTCAGCAGCAGGGTACGACGTTGCGACACGTGCTCCACGTTCATCGGCTGAGCCCCCGTACTTCGTGGGTCATGAAGAGCTTCTCCATACTCTGCCGGAGAGTAGGGATTCGGCTACACGAAAGAAGGGCGACGTGATCTACTTCATACCCATACCGCTGAACCGGGTGACATAGTCCTCTGTGGACGAATCTCCCGCTACCGAAGCGGAATCGACACGCCCCGTTCCGATTCCGGGCGCGGGCCATGGATGCGGCGCTGCTCCTGGGTGATCGGCACATCGTTGATGCTGGCTTCCCGGCGTGACATCAGGCCGTCCACTGTGAACTCCCAAAGCTCGTTGCCGTAGCTGCGCCAGACTTGGCCGTCCACGTCGTGGCACTCGTACTGGAACCGTACGGCGATCCGGTTCTCGCGGAACGCCCACAACTCCTTGCGGAGCGCGTAATCGAGCTCACGTGCCCACTTGCGACGCAGGAAGTCCACGATCTCCGCACGCCCGACGAGGAATTCGCCCCTGTTGCGCCACACCGAATCCTCGGTATACGCCAGCGCCACCCGTTCCGGGTCGCGGGTGTTCCAGGCGTCCTCGGCGGCCTGCACCTTCTGCGCGGCGGTGACGTCGTCGAACGGCGGAAACGGCGGCCGTGCGGACATCGGCGAACCCCTCTCAGCCGGACGGAGAACCTCTCCCCGCGACCTCGTCGCTGATCTTGTGTCGGACGATACCGGGAAGGCAGCCTGGACGCGCCCTTTCTCTACGACGGATTCGACACCACGGTATTTCGACGTTGACAGCCCTCGAACTCATCGCGACCGCGAACATAGTGACAGCCCTGGTAACAATTCAGGCACGCCGGAATGACGCTGGCATGACAGCCATCAGCCGGCACGGGTAGCGTCGTAGTTAATCATGCAATAGTCACTGGAAATGGCTGTTTCTGAATCCTATTCATCTTTATTCCGAGTCAATTGTACGCAGAGTTCTCTTCGATCTGGATACCCCAGGGGTTGTCATTGCGGCGGCCTTATCGACAGAATCGCCGGCCATGAGCTATTACCCGCCTGGTCACGGACCGCAGGGCCCCGGTTACAACGAGTACGAAGCGCGCGGCCGCCGGGACGACGGCGCCAATGCCATCGCCAACGTCGTCCACGTGATCACCGGGCTGATCGCGACGGTCTTCGTGCTCTACATCCTTTTCGTGGTTCTCGGCGCGAACCACGCCAACGGGTTCGTCGCCACCGTCCGCATGCTCGCGAAGGCCCTGGTGCTCGGGCTGGGAGACGTCTTCACTCCGAACGACGCCGTCCTGGGTGTTGTACTCAACTACGGCCTGGCCGCGCTCGTGTACCTCATCATCGGGCATTTCATCGCGCGGGCTCTCCGGCGGCGCTGATTCGGGTCGCATTGTCCTGAACCCGACGCAGCAGGTCGCGCAACCGCTGCCGGTCCTGCTCGGAAAATCCGGCGAGCAGCTCTTCCTCCACCCGCTCCTGCACTGTCCACAGTGCTGCGATCGCGTGCTCTCCGTGCGCCGTGACACTGGCAGCATCCGCATCGACTTCGAGGTAGCCACGCTGCTGTAGGGGTCCCCGCAGGGCGGGCAAGTTTCTTCAGGGTCGCTGCCGGTGTCACGGCGAAGCTGTTCCAGCGGCGCCGGTGACTAGCTGTCGCGGGTGCTGCGGAAACCGCGCAGGCGAAGGCTGTTGCTGACCACGAACACCGAGCTGAACGCCATCGCCGCCCCAGCGATCATGGGATTGAGCAACCCCGACGCGGCCAGCGGCAATGCGGCGACGTTGTAGGCGAACGCCCAGAACAGGTTGCCCTTGATGGTGCCGAGGGTGCGCCTGGACAGCCGAATCGCGTCCACCGCCGACCACAGGTCCCCGCGGACCAGCGTGAGATCACTGGCCTCGATCGCTACGTCCGTGCCTGTCCCCATCGCCAGGCCGAGATCAGCCTGCGCCAGCGCGGCGGCGTCGTTGACGCCGTCGCCCACCATCGCCACGACACCGCCCTCGGCCTGCAAGCGCTTGACGGCGTCGACCTTGCCCTGCGGCAGCACCTCCGCGATGACCTCGTCAATGCCGGCCTCGGAGGCGATCGCACGCGCCACGGACTCGTTGTCACCGGTGAGCAACACTGGCCGCAGTCCCAGGTCCCGCAACCCGCGTACGGCCTGCGGCGAGGTCGGCTTGATGGTGTCCGCGACGACCAACACGGCACGGGCGCGCCCGTTCCAGGCCACCAGTACCGCGGTGCCGCCGTCGCTCTCTGCCGCGGACTTGGTCGTGGCGAGGTGTTCGGGTAACGGGATACCGCGTTCCGCGAGCATTTTCTCGCGTCCCACCAGGACATCGTTCCCGTCGACGACTCCCTGAACACCAAGTCCTTCCAGGTTGGTGAAGTTCTCGACTTCACGCAGCGGGCCGGTCTTCTCCGTAGCACCGCGTGCGATCGCCCGCGCGATGGGATGTTCCGAACCGTTTTCCAGTGCACCCGCCAGGGCCAGCACCTCGGGCTCGGACTCACCGCCGGCCAGGTGAACGGCAGTGAGCTCCATCTGACCGCTCGTGACCGTACCCGTCTTGTCCAGCACGACGGTGTCGATGCGGCGGGTGGATTCCAGCACCTCCGGGCCCTTGATCAGGATGCCCATCTGCGCACCCCGCCCGGTGCCGACCAGGAGCGCGGTGGGCGTGGCCAGACCGAGCGCGCATGGGCAGGCGATGATCAGCACCGCCACGGCCGCGGTGAAGGCGGCGGAGGCGGAGCTTCCGCTGGCGAGCCAGAACACCAGCGCGCCGGCGGCCAGCGCGATCACCGCCGGCACGAACACGCCGGATATCCGGTCAGCGAGTCGCTGGACCTGTGCTTTACCGGTCTGGGCGTCCTCGACCAGCTTCGCCATCTGGGCGAGTTGGGTGTCGGAACCGACCCGGGTGGCCCGCACCAGCAACCGGCCGCCCGCGTTGACGGTACCGCCGACCACCGCGTCCCCGGGCTTGACCTCGACCGGAACGGACTCTCCGGTCAGCATGCTGGCGTCGACGGCGGACGAGCCGTCGTCGATGACGCCGTCGGTGGCGATTTTCTCTCCGGGGCGGACGACGAACAGGTCACCGACGCGCAGTTCCTGAACGGGAACACGCTGTTCCTGGCCGTCGCGCAGGACCGCGACGTCCTTGGCGCCCAGCTCCAGAAGTGCGCGCAGCGCCGCGCCGGACCGCCGCTTGGAGCGGGCCTCGAAGTACCTGCCGGCCAGGATGAACGTGGTCACTCCGGCCGCGACCTCCAGGTAGATCGCCTCGTCGCCGCTCATGCGCTGGATGGACAGCTCGAACGGGTGCGTCACCCCGGGCATCCCGGCGGTGCCGAACAGGAGCGCGTACAGCGACCAGCCAAACGCCGCAAGCGTCCCCATCGAGATCAGGGTGTCCATTGTGGCCGCGCCGTGGCGGAGGTTGGTCCACGCCGCCGAGTGGAACGGCAACGCTCCCCACACGACCACCGGAGCGGCAAGGGCCAGGGAGATCCACTGCCAGTAAACGAACTGCAGTGCCGGAACCATCGACATCGCGATGACCGGCGTCGACAGGACGGCCGAGACGATCAGGCGTCGCCGCAATCGACGGAGTTCTCCGCCCTCCGCACTGTCCTCCGTGGACTCTCGCGCTTCCGGGCCGCTAGGGACGCTGCCCGGCCGCACCAGCTCCGCGTGGTAGCCCGCGGCCTCGATCGTGCCGATGAGCTGGTCCGTCGCGACCCGGGCCGGGTACCGGACTTTCGCCTTCTCGGTCGCGAGGTTGACGGTGGCGACGACCCCGTCGAGCTTGTTGAGCTTGCGCTCGATCCGCGAAGCACAGGAGGCACACGTCATCCCACCGATGGACAGTTCCACCTCGACCGGATCGCCGGTCCGCGCTATGTCCCGTTGATCGGTACTCATCCGTGCTTCCCCTTCGGGGTGGTTTAAACCATACGGGGGTGGGGTATAACGCCAGAAGTGTTCCACCTCGGAAAGCGCTGAAATCCCCGCTACCTACCTTGTTACGCGGCCGAGACTCCGCCGGTTCAGACGATCAATGCGACACCAGCTCGTAGCCGGCCTCGTCCACCGCCGCCCGAACCGCCTCTTCGCTCACAGACTCGGAACTCGTGACCGTCAGGGCGCCCGTCGCCAGGTCGACGTGGACGTCCGACACGCCAGCGATCTCACTGACCTCCTCGGTCACCGACTTCACGCAGTGCCCGCAGGTCATGCCAACAACGGTGTAGGTGGATTGGGACATCAGCTCTCCTTGTTGAACTTCTCCGACTTGGTGAACTTCTCCGACGTTGTGCACGGGATCACGACCGCACCAGGCGGGCGATCGCGTCACTGGCCTCGCGGACCTTCTCGTCAGCGCCCTCCCCGCCCTCGGCCAGCGCTTCAGCGACGCAGTGCTTGAGATGCTCGTCGAGCAGCCCGAGCGAGACGGCCTGCAGACCCTTGGTCACCGCGGAGACCTGCGTCAGGACATCGATGCAGTACTCGTCGTTCTCGATCATCCTGGCCAGGCCCCGGACCTGCCCCTCGATACGCCGCAGCCGCTTGAGGTAGCTCTCCTTGTCCTGGGTGTACCCGCGCATCTCGTGCTCCCGCTCTCCTCGCCCGGTCGACCAGCGAACTCGACAATACCCTAGGGGGGTATGGTACGCAACGCGAAAGCCGGACACGGGCGTTTCCTGGTGAGGCGGTCGAACTCGGCAACAGCAGTCCCCGGCCACGTCCATCCCCGGAGAGCGTCATAGGCGACATCCGGCGACGGAATCGCTGGAACTGACGCTGCCCGCCCTGCCGTACGGTGTCTCATTGGACACTCGGCTGTCCGGGAAGGCGGAGTCGAGCACGCGCTCGACGCTCCCGCCGCGCAGGTCCGCATCCTCAGCGCGGGTGCCGGGCAAGCGGCATGGTGCCGCCTGGATACCGCCCACGCGCGCCCGTACGAGACGCTGCACGCTGTCCTGCGGCATTTCGGCCTGTCCGACCAAGCGACGTAAGGTTACCGGCCCTCGGCCGGGTCCCAGCGCATCAGGTTCTGGAACACTTCCGCCTGCCCGACGGCGTCGTCCAGCCCCGGAACCGCTCACCCGACTCCAGTTCCGTTACAGGCACGCCCGTCGTGGTCGATAGCCCCCTCGTGCGACACGGTGGGCGATCGTTGAGTCGCCGCTTGAGAAAGTCGAGCTGATTCTCACTAGACATCGGGCGCGCGCGGCGACAATCCTGGGCAGGACACGAACACCGACATTGACGTGCCCGGCAGCTACGAAGGTGGTCTGGAATGAGCCGCCCACCCGAGGGTCCCTTGCTCAAGGCCGCCGTATTCGACGTGGACGGGACGCTGGTCGACAGCGAACGCCACGGTCACCGCGTGGCGTTCAACGAAGCTTTCCGAGCCGCCGGCCTTCCGCACTCCTGGGACGAAGACACCTACGGCGAGCTGCTCCGCATCACCGGCGGCGAGCGCCGGCTGCGCTCGTTCCTGCGGCACGAAGGCCATCCCGATCAGGAGGCGGCCACCCTCGCGGCAGGGCTGCATCGGCACAAAACCGAGCTGTTCCGGGAAATGTGCGGACAAGGAGACATCCCGGCACGACCGGGCGTGCACCGCGTCCTGGACGATCTCGCGGCGTCCGGCGTGACCCTCGCCGTCGCCACCACGGGGACGCGATCGTGGGTCGAGCCGCTGCTCGACACGACCTTCGGGCCCGGGCGCTTCTCGCTCGTGCTGACCGGCACGGAGATCCCCGTGCTCAAGCCGCACCCGGACGTCTACGTCGAGGCACTGCGCCGGCTCGGCGTCTCCGAGAACCGGGCGGTGGCGGTCGAGGACTCGGTGACCGGCATGGTGGCCGCGCACGGGGCGGGCCTGGCCTGCCTGGTCGTGGTGAACGACTACACCGCCGACCAGGGGTTCGGGCAGGCAGACCTGGTGCTCGACGGTCACGAAGCGGTCACCGTCGACACCTTCGAGCAGCTACTCCGCCGAGGCTGACGGCACTCCTTCCACCGACTGGGGGTAAAGCCGCTGACGGAGTGTCAGCTTGGAGAACTTGCCGGTGCTGGTCTTGGGGATCGCGTCCACGAAGTGGATCTCGTCCGGCAGCCACCAGCGGGCGACCCGGGGACGCAGGTGCTCCAGGATGGCGTCGCTGGTCAGGCTGGCATCCGGCCTGCCGACCACGCAGGCGACCGGGCGTTCCGACCAGCGCGGATCGGGTTTGGCGATCACGGCGGCTTCCTCCACGTCGGGGTGCGCCATGATGTGGTTCTCCAGCTCGACCGACGAGATCCACTCACCACCGGACTTGACGAGATCCTTGGTGCGGTCGACCAGCCGCACGTACCCGTAGGTGTCGATGGTGGCGACGTCACCGGTGCGCAACCATCCGTCGTCGGTGAAGGTCGCGCCACCGTCGCGCCCGTAGTAGCCGCTGGCGATCCACGGACCGGCCGCCTGCAGCTCGCCGACGGCAGTGCCGTCCCAGGGCTGCTCCGCTCCGGTGTCCGTGTCGACGATGCGGAGGTCCACCAACGGCACCGCTTGTCCCTGGGTGGCGCGGACAGCACGAATCTCGGTGCTGTCGAGCCCGTCGTGATGGGAGCGCAGGCTCGCGACCGCGCCGATCGGGCTCGTTTCGGTCATTCCCCACGCCTGGGTGATGGGTACTCCGATCGCGTCCCGCCAGGCTTCCGACAGTGACGTGGGAATGGCTGATCCGCCGCCGATCACCATGCGCAGGCTGCTGAGGTCATGCTGTTTCAGCAGCGGCACCGCGCCCATCCAGATGGTCGGAACTCCCGCGGTCACGGTCGCCCGGTGTCGTTCGATCAGCTTCAGCAACGCCTCGGGTGCCATCGAGGCGCCGGGGAAGACCAGGTTCGCCCCGGCGAGTACGGCCGCATACGGCAGCCCCCAGGCGTTGACGTGGAACATCGGGACGACGGGCAGCAGGATGTCGCGTTCGCTGAGAGCCAGCGCGTCGGAGGTGAGGCTGATCAGCGAGTGCAGCACCGTCGACCGGTGCGAGTACAGCACTCCCTTGGGATCGCCGGTTGTTCCCGAGGTGTAGCAGAGCGCCGCGGCGGTGTTCTCGTCGGCGACGGAGAAACGCCCCGGGAACGGCTCAGCCTCGGCGAGCAGGGTTTCGTAGTCGCGCACGCGCGGATCGTCCGGGATCGACGTGTCCGCGCCGTCGTCCATGACGACGAAGAAACGGACGGAGGGCAGCCGGTCGGCCAGCGGCCACAACACGGGCAGCAACGACCGGTCGACGAAGATCACCTCGTCGTGCGCGTGGTCGACGATGTAGGCGAGCTGGTCCGCGAACAGCCGGATGTTGAGGGTGTGCAGGACCCGACCGGTGCACGGCACCGCGAAGTAAAGCTCCAGGTGGCGCTGCGTGTTCCAACCGAAGCTGCCCACCCGCGCCTGCTCGCCGAGTTCCAGGCGGTCCAGGACGGTCGCCAACCGTCGCACCCGCTGGGCCCAGTCCGCGTAGCTGGAGGTGTGCTCGCCGGCAGCGGTGGCCGTGCTGATGGTCTTGTGCGCGAAGAGCTGCTCCGCACGATGGAAGAAGTGCGGCAGCGCCAGCGGTCGATCCTGCATCAGGCCGTGCATACGTGCTCCGTGGGTAGGTGAACTGCGCGAACGTCGGCAAGTCGCGGGAACCTGGTCCCGCCAGCGGTCACATGTCCCTGGCGCCTGCCTTGATGGCGTCACGGATGCGCGCGTAGGTCCCGCACCGGCAGATGTTGCGGATCTCGTCGAGGTCAGCGTCGGTGATCTCCCGACCCTGCGCCCGGGCCTGCTTGACCTTGGCGACCGCGGCCATGATCTGGCCGGGCTGGCAGTAGCCGCACTGCGCGACGTCGTGATCCAACCAGGATTGCTGCATCGGGTGCAGCTCGGCTCCCACGGTCTGCGGGAGCCCCTCGATCGTGGTGACCTCGTCGTTGGGTTGGATGTCCGAGACCGGCACCGAGCAGGGGTTGAACGCTTTGCCGTTGATGTGGCTGGTGCAGGCCTTGCAGACATCCAACCCGCACCCGTACTTCGGGCCGGTGATGCCGAGCAGGTCACGCAGCACCCAGAGCAGTCGTAAGTCGTCCGGGGCGTCGACGGTGACCTGCTTGCCGTTGAGTTTGAAGGTGTGTCGGGACACGGTCAGCTCCTCAGTAGGCCCATTTCAGCTCAGTAAGGTCAGCTCAGTAGGCCCTTGTCAGCTCAGTACGCCGGGGCGGATCAGTACGCGTGGTTCAGGCCGTCGGTCGGCGACTGCGGGATCGGCGGGGTGGTGGGCAGCGGCTCGAAGCCGAGGTCACCGCTGTTGTGGTTGATCGGGAAGCTCGTGGGCATCGTGCCGGTCGCGCGGGCGTAGGCGCAGGCGGTCGCGGCCATCGCCGAGGCGACCCCGAACTCCCCTGCGCCGCCGGGCTCGCCGGTAGTCGGCGGCATGACGATGATCTGCAGCTCGGGCGGGGTGTTCCACTCGCGGGTGTAGAAGTAGTTGTCCCAGCTGCCTTCCAGAAAGTGCCCGTCCTTGAGGTGCAGGCTCGAACTCAACGCGAGCGCGATGCCGTCCATGATCCCGCCCATCATCTGGGCTTCCAGCCCGCGCGGGTTGATCGGCAGGCCCACGTCCACCGCCATGACGACTTTGGTGACACGCGGCCCGGTGTAGGCGTCACGGATCTTGCGGCCGGTGGTCTGCGGCCGGCAGTCGATCTCGACCAAGGCGGCGTTCACACCGTGATACTCGGCGTGGAACCCGATTCCCTGCGCGGTGCCCGCCGGCATGGCCCGGCCCCAACGACCGACTTCGGCGACCTTGTCCAGCACCGCCCGCGACCGGTCGTTCTTGAGGAACTCGTGCCGGAACCGGTAGGGGTCCTTGCCCATTTTCGCGGCGAGCTGGTCGACGATGAGCTCCTGGGCACAGCACACGTTCGGCGAGTAGACGTTGCGCATGCTGCCGGTGTGGAACCCCTTGTTGACCTCGTTGAGGAACTGGGTCGTGGTCCCGAAGTCGTAGGAGACGTTCGCGGTCAGCCCGAAGATCGTCTGTGAAAAACTCATGTCACCACCGGGCAGCTTGTCGCCCATCGCGGTGATGATCTCCCCGACGCCATGGCTGAAGTCGGTGAACACGCTGGTGTGCCGTTGCTCGTAGCTGAGCACGTTGTTCCCGGTGTAGGCGACCCGAACCCGGGACGTGCACATCGGGTGCGTGCGGCCGTGCCGGAACTCGTCGGTGCGGTGCCACATCAGCTTGACCGGCTTGCCCACCTTCTGCGAGATCTCGGCGGCCTCCAGGGCAGCGTCGTAGAACAGCTTGCGGCCGAACGAACCGCCGCCCTGCGCGACGTGCACCGTCACGGCATTCTGTGGCAGCCCGAGCATCTTCGCGATGGCCTGCTGGGTGACGATCGGCGATTTCAGGCTGGACCAGATCTCCGCCCGGCCCGGTCGCACGTCCGCGATCGCGCAGTTCGGCTCCAGCGCGCTGTTGCTGTTGAAGTAGAACGTGAAGTTGCCTTCGACGGTCTGGGCCAGCGGCCCCGCGTTCGGCACCGCCAGCGGCACCTCGGCCGCCTTGAGTTCCTTGAGCACGGTGTCGTCCGACGCCCCCTCTTCCGTGCCCGGCCCCCAGGACACCCGTAACGCACGGACGGCGTCGATGCACTGCCCGAACGTCGTGCCACGCACCGCCACACCGGTGGAGATCACGGCAACATCGGTGATGCCCGGCATCGCCCGCACCTCACGCAGGTTGGCCACGGACGCGACGGTGCCGTTGATCGTCGGCGGGCGGCACACCATGGTCGGCAGCGCGTTCGGGACGTTCAGATCCAGCGCGAACTTCTTGCGGCCGGTCACGCTGTCCAGCGCGTCCACCCGGTTCCGCCGGGTGCCGATGACCTTGAACGCCGATCGCGGCTTCAGGCTGACCGGAACCCGCTGCGTCCGCGTGCTCGCCGCCCTCTCCGCCAGCGCGCCGTAGGTGACGCGCTTGCCGCCGCTGGAGGTGATCACGCCATCGTGCACGGTCAACCTGTCCACGGTGTCACCGAGTTCCGCGGCGGCGGCTTCCAGCAGCCGGCCCTTGGCGACAGCGGCGGCCACCCGAATCGGCGTATATGTCGCGATGGTCGTGTTCGAACCACCGGTGAGCTGGTTGAACACCAGCTCCGGCCGGGAGTCGGCGAGCGTGACGCGCACCTTCTCGACCGGCAGCTCCAGCTCCTCGGCGATCAGCATCGCGGTCGAGGTGGTGATGCCCTGCCCGACCTCGGTGCGCGGGAGCGCGAACGAGGCCGTCCCGTCGCGGTGCACCTGGACGCTGATCAGGTTGGAGGTCGGCCGGGCGGCATCGGTCAACATGGTGTTGAGGTCGTAGACGTCCGCCGGCTCCGGCGGCGACGTGACGGCCGCCTCGGCGTTCGGCACGTCCACCGCCCCCATCCGTGCCGCGGCCACCAGGGTCGGTGCGGCCAGCAGGTACCCCAGAAAGCGGCGACGCCCGACATCGTGCGGTCCGACATCATGGACGCCCAGCTCATCCACGGGAGATCGGCGTTGATCTGCCATGACGTTCCCTTCGACCGGTTTCCGGCGTTGTTGACGACGGAGAGCATGCTGGGCGGGCTACCCACAATCCAGGGCAATCAGCCCAAGAAACTGGCCCGAACGCTGTGCAGACCGTGCACCGCGTGCGCTCTCCGCTTCACTCGTGTTGGTGAAGTGGGTCACTCAGCCTTTAGACTCTGTCCCCTGTGCTGACCAAAGGTCCAGAGAGACGCGCGCATGATGACTAGGGAGAGCAGCCACCCCGACAGATGGCTGGCCACGCTGGCCCGCGAGTCGTTGAACGGGCTTCCCGCGCTCGCGGACCAGATCGTCGAGCAGATGTGGGACGACGTCTACGACCCGGCTGGCCCGGTCGCGAAGGACGACCTGTGGCAGTCGTGCCACGACAATCTGAGCAGCATGCTCACCGTTCTGGTGGGGCAGGAACCCGCCCCGGCCGAGCTGCTCTGGACCGCCCGCGCCACCGGGTCGCGACGCGCCCACCAGCACTGCCCGCTGGAATGGGTGCTGCAAGCGTGGCGCGCAGGCGGCCAGGTCATGTGGAGCGACCTCGCCGAACGGACCGGCGCCCGCGATCCCGCGGAGTTGCAGCACCTGGTCGACCGCGCCAGCGAGGTCTGGGGCGTGACCGAGCGTTTCTCCATCGAGATGGCCGTCACCTACCAGCGCGCGGAGCAGCAGCTGCTGGACGGTACCGACCAGCACTTGGCTGAGGTCATCGATGCCCTGCTCGACGGCCGGGCCGCGGACGTGCGCACCGAGGCCGTCCGGCTGCTGAACCTCGGTCGCACCGAACGGTTCCTCGTCGTCACCGCCGAGGACGTCCCGGCGTATCACGGCTGGCCCAGTCCGCTGGCCCGCGCGCTCAACAGGCACGGAATCCACGGCAGGTGGCGGCTGCGCGCCGGCGTGCACATCGGCCTGCTCAGCGCCGATCACGCCACGCCGGATGAAGCGGTGCAGGCCCTGAACACGTGCGCGGTCAACAGAGTCGGAATCTCGCCGATCCTGACCGGGTTGCACCAGGTACCCGCGGGCTACCGGATGGCGACGCTGGCCATGTCCACCCTGGCTGCCCACCAGCCCGGCATCACGACACTCGACCACTGCCTGCCCGACGCACTGCTGCTCAGCTCCCCCGAACTCGCTCAACGGCTGGTCACGACGACGTTCGGACCGGTGCTGGCACTGCCGGAGCACGAACGGGACGAGCTGCTGCGCACCGTGCAGGTCTGGGTCCAGTCCCTCGGTTCGACGCTGCGAGCGGCGAAGACGCTGTACTGCCACCGCAACACTGTGCTCAACCGGCTACACCGCATCCACACGCTGACCAAGCTCGACCTCAACGACGTCGGCGTGTGGCCGCAGCTGATGCTCGCGCTTTCCGCACTGCAGCACCACGCGGAAGCGCCGAACCAGCCCAACATCTGACCTGGCCCAACATCTGACCTGGCCCAACATCTCACCTGGCCCAACATCTCACCTGGCGCTGGAGCTGAGTCAGCGAGGACGGACAAGCAGCGCCTGCGCGGTGTTGGCGATCTGTCCACTGTGGTCATGCACGACGGACAGCGCGGTACCGGCTCCTTCCGGCCCGATCACGGTGTTGGCGTCGAGGCCGATCCATTCACCGGCCGGGGGGCGCTGGATGTGCACCGTCAGTTCGGTGTTGATGAACAACCACTCCAAGGGGTCCATCCAGGTGGAGATTCCGCTGGCCGAGTCGGCGACGGTCATCAGCCGCTGCAGCGGTGTCGGCTGCTCGCCGGCCACCAGGGGTACCCGCTGGCGGACCCAAACGGTGGCCGGTCCCGGCTGCGCGAGCGATCCGCTGAGGCTGATCCACTGCATCGCGTCGATGTAGCCGGCGGACCAACCCTCGGGCCGGCCGAACTCGGAGCCGTGCTCGACGGGCGCCAGTGCGGGTGCGGCTCCGGCGCGCTGGCTCGACGTGTCCGTGCGGGCGAGCCGCCAAGCACTGGCCCGAGCCACCGTTCGGTCTTCGGTGCGCAGCGTGGCGGTCAGCAGCTGCACTGACTTGCCGGGCCGTTCCACTTGCGCGGAAACCCACAGGTCCGCGATGGGAACCGGCCCGAGGATCTCGACCGTGATGCGCGCCAGTCCGGTGTCGTCCCCATCCCCGCAGGTTTCGAGTGCGCGGGTCAACAAGCCGGCTGGTGGCCCGAAGTGCTGGCTGTCCGGCGACCACGGTCCGGCGGTGTTCTTGGTGGACGAGAACCGGCCACCGCCGAGCGCTTCATAGAATGCGTCGCTCACTGCTGTCCCTTCGCAAGCGCCATCAAGTCGGCGTAGCGAACGATCGATCCGCCCGCGCTCCAGGTGGCGTCGGGCTGCTCGTGGATGAGCACCCACACCCGCAGCGCATCACTGTCCGACAGTCCGGCCGCCGCCAACACTACCGACGTCACGTCGTTGACGAGCCCAGCCTTCCGGCGGTCCGCGAGCGCCCCGGCGGGCACCGTGACGTTGACGCGGAATCTCGGCGGGTCGTCCTCGCCCGTGACCTGGGCGCCCGCCGGGACCTCGTGCAGGTAGCTCCAGGACTGGGCCCGGAAGAACTCATTGTTGGGCGCGCCCTCCCAGCTCAGAAGCACCCGAGCCAACTCACGCTGCACGGTCGCGCGCCCGTCCTCCGTCAACGCGCCCACCGGGCTGGTCAGTTCGATCATCGGCATGGATCAGCCACTTTCTATAACGATCGTTATAACATCGAGGCACGTTACACTATGACAAGCGTTATAGCAGTGGGGAGGTGTCGTAGTGAGCGCGTCGAGCCCGGACTCCCGGCAACGCATCGTCGCGGGCGCAGCCGACATGATCCGCCGACGCGGACTGCACGCCACCAGCATCCGCGAGGTGGCCAAGCACGCCCGCGCCCCGCTGGGCTCGACCTACCACTACTTTCCGGGTGGCAAGCAGCAGTTGGTCACCGAAGCCGTCCAGTACGCCGGAGACCTCGTCGCCACCATGCTGCGCGAGAAACTCGAGGATGGCCCCTTCGAAGGGGTCCACGGTTTCGTCGCCGTATGGCGCGACACCCTCACCGATACCGACTACCAGGCCGGATGCCCAGTGCTCGGGGTCGCTGTCGAAGAAGCCTCCGGCGAGGACTCGGCCGCGGCCCGCACCGCCGCGGCCGAGGTCTTCACCACCTGGCACACGCTGCTGGCCGACGCGCTCCGCCAGCACGGGACGCCCCGCCGCCAAGCCGACCAACTCGCGAGCACCATCATCGCCGCGACCGAGGGCGCCACCGTCCTCTGCCGCGCGCAGCGCAGCACCGAACCGCTCGACCACATCGCGGCTCAGCTGAAAACACTGGTCACGGCCTCGATCAAGCGTTGAGCGAGAATCAGCGGCTACGACCGAGCCGCCCGAACAAGAAGGCCGACACCGGAGACGAGACAGCCGAGGAGAACCAGCACGGCAAGTCCCCTGCCCAGCGCGCCGATTCCGGCAGGATGCCTCGCCGTATGCCCGGCCGCCAAGGCGAGCAGCAGGCAAAGACCGCCCCAGAGTGCCGACGCGGTCCGCCCACGCGAACGACTCTCGCTGTCCACAATGGACGTAACAGTTCGCTTCTCAGGCGGACCAGTGCTGTGCCGCTGCACCAAGGTGGCAACCGGCTCCGGTAACCACGCGGTTGGGGCTGGGTGGGCCTCGCCCGCGCCGAAGGACACCAGCAGATGCGTAAGGCTGGGCCGGTGGCTCGGATCTCGACGCAGGCACGCCGCGATGGGTTCGCGCAGCGCGTCCGGCACCGCTCGCAGGTCGGGTTGGTCCTCCGCGGCACGGCGAATCAGCGTCGACGTATCCCCGACGCCGAACGGTCCCGCTCCGCTGGCCGCGTACACCAGCACAGCGCCCAGCGAGAACACATCACTGAGCGGTCCGACCTCCGCTCCAGAGATCTGCTCAGGCGAGAAGAAACCGGGCGTACCCAGGAACACTCCGGTCGCCGTCAACGTCGACCATCCCTGCGCCCGCGCGATCCCGAAGTCAATGAGCCGCGGACCGTCCGGGGCCAGCAGCACGTTCGCGGGCTTCAGGTCGCGATGGACCAAACCTGCCTTATGGATGGCCTCCAGCGCCTCCGCCACGCCAGCGGCCAGCCGCCGCAGCGACGCCTCGGGCAGCGGACCGTGCCTGGTCACAGCTTCGTGCAGGCTGGGGCCGGCGATATATTCGGTCGCCAACCATGGTTGGGGCGCCTGCGGATCGGCGTCGACCACCGCAGCGGTCCAGAAACCACCAACCATGCGGGCCATCTCGACCTCGCGGCGGAACCGCTCCCGATACTCCGGCTGCTCGGCCACGTCGGCACGGACCACCTTGATCGCGACCAGCCGGCCGCTGCGGGAACGCCCGAGATACACCGTGCCCATACCGCCGCGCCCGAGTCGCCTCAGCACGACGTAATCGCCAATGCTGGCCGGGGCCGTCCTGCCGAGCACCTGCACGCATGCCCTCCTCATCCCAGACGGTGCCCCATCGTAAGCACGGCCCATGCGCGCTAGGAGCCGTCGGCGACTGAAGATCCACTGAAGAGTCCTCAGCGGGACGGGGCTCTATTCAGTTGTACAGCCCGACCTGTACAGCCCAGCCTGTACAGACTGTCCTGCGTAGTTTACGGTGAGGGCATGGAGGAGACCGCGGACGCTGTGTCGGCATCGGCTGTCCAGGCGGCCCACGAGGTGCGGACCGTGTTCAGCCGCATCCGGCGACGTCTCAAGGAGACCTACGACACGGAGGGGCTCACGCCGTCGCAGACGTCGGCGCTGAGCCGGCTAAGCAAGAACGGACCCGCGTCGACCAGCGAATTGGCGGCGGCGGAAGGGGTCAGGCACCAGTCGATGGCGTCCACGCTGGCGGTGTTGGACGAGCGCGGCCTGATCACGCGCCGACCGGACGCCGAAGACGGCCGCCGGCAGCTTGTCTCGGTCAGCGATGCCGGTCATGCCTACCTCGAGGACAAACGGCGCGCCGGTGAAGAGTGGCTGGCTCGCTCGCTCCAGCAGCACTACACCGAGCAGGAGCGGCAGACGCTGCTCAAGGCACTGGCTCTGCTGGACAGGATCGCGCGGCCGTGATGCCGAAACTCAACGGGTTGGCCAGCCGCCTGCGCGTGGGTTCGGGGACCGCGTCCGAGAGTGCCTTCGACCGCAAGCTGCTTGCCCCGATGATGTTGGGCGCGGCCCTGAACCCGGTCAACTCGTCGATCATCGCGGTGTCGCTGGTGCCGATCGGTGTCGCGTTCGGCGCCCCGCCGTCGCAGACGGCCTGGCTGATCTCCGCGCTGTACGTGGCCACCGCGATCGGCCAACCCGTCGTGGGTCGACTGATCGACCTCTACGGCCCGCGACGGCTGTTCCTGCTCGGAACGTCCCTGACCGGTGTCGCCGGGATCGTGGGGATGCTGGCGCCCAGTCTGGGGGTCCTGGTCCTGGCACGCGTCGTACTCGGTTTCGGCACGTGCGCTGGTTATCCGGCTGCGATGTACCTGATCCGCAGTGAGGCCACCCGCACCGGCAGCGACAGCCCGGCCGGAGTGCTGACGGCCCTCGCGGTGACCACCCAGACCATCGCCGTCGTTGGTCCCAGTCTGGGCGGACTGCTGATCAGTCTGGGCGGCTGGCGCACCACCCTCGCGGTCAACATCCCGCTGGCGGCGGTCGGGCTGATCCTCGGCACACGGCGACTCCCGAAGAGCCTGTCGCCCGATCGCGATGCGCATGCACGCCCACGAGCCAGTCTGGATGTAATGGGCATGGCCCTGTTCACCGCGATGCTGGTCTCGCTGCTGCTGTTTGTGATGGACCCGCGGGCCGATCACTGGTATTTGGTCGCACTCACCGTCGCCGCCGGGGCGGGCTTCGCGACACGCGAGTTGCGGGCGACCACACCGTTCATCGACCTGCGCGTGCTGCACGGCAACCTGCCGCTGGTGGCGACCTACGCCCGCGCTCTGCTGAGCTACGTGGTTGCCTACGCCTTCCTCTACGGCTACACGCAGTGGATGGAGCAGGGGCGCGGCCTGTCCGCGGCCCAGGCCGGGTTGGCCCAACTCCCGCTGTTCGCCACCGCGATCGTCGTCTCGGTGATTACCGGCCGCCGCAGCGAAGTGCGCGCCAAACTCCTCGTCGGCGCCGTGGGTCAGATCGCCGCCTGCGCCTTGCTTTTCCTGCTTGATTCCGGGAGCGCGGTCTGGCTGCTCGTGGTCACCGCGGTAGTCGTCGGTATCCCCCAGGGCCTGAACAACCTGGCCCTGCAGAACTCCGTGTACTACCAGGCCGAGCCGGAACGTATGGGGTCCTCGTCGGGACTTCTGCGGACTTTCGGCTACCTCGGAGCCATCGTGGCCTCCGCTGCCAACGGCGCTTTCCTGTCACAGCGCGCCGATACCTCCGGCCTGCATCACCTGACCTGGTTCCTGCTCGCCACCGCCGCGCTGTTTCTCGTGGTCACCGTGGCGGACCGGCGGTTGGCGCAGGTCGGTGCCCGGCCGCAGTCACCTCCTGTCACCGACGACACCGCACGTCCGTAGTCCCTGATTGGTGAGAAAGGCCGAATACCTATGACGAACTCCGCTCTGCTCGTGATGGACATCCAGAAGCGCATGGCTAGCCACGTCGAGGACAGTGAGTTCCTGCCACGCCTGGCTTCCGCCGCGGACGCCGCTCGCGGCGCCGACCTCCCGGTCATCCATGTCGTCGTCGGGTTCCGAACCGGTCATCCCGAGACCAGCGCCAGGAACAAGGCGTTCGGCGCCCTGCCGCCGGGTGCTTTCACCGACGACGACCCGGATGCGGCCATCCATCCCGACCTCGCGCCCAAGCCCGGCGAGACCGTGGTCACCAAGAAGCGCGTCAGCGCGTTCGCCGGCAGCGACCTGGAGCTGATCCTCCGGGCCGGCGGCATCGACCACCTCGTGCTCACCGGCATCGCCACCAGCGGCGTCGTCCTGTCCACCCTGCGCGCGGCAGCCGACCTCGATTACCAGCTCACCATCCTCTCCGACGGCTGCTACGACTCCGACCCCGAGACTCACCAACTACTGACCGGCAAGCTGTTCCCGAAGCAGGCCGAGGTCACCACCATCAATGCTTGGTCCCAGACGCTCGGATAGCACTGGATTTCGCTTGCAAGCCCAGTAGTGCGATAGGAAGTCCGGGTGGAGGGCTCGTGACCGCCCTCCACCCGGACTCGGTCACTGCTGGAAGAGCGTGTTCAGCTCTCCTGCCGCACGGCCATTTCACCGAGGCGGGACCAGTCGTCCTGGGGAACGGTCATGTTGACGATGCGCGGAGTCTCAGCGAGGTAGGGAGGCAACGTCTGCTGCGCGGCCTTGAAGTGCTCGGACTGGACGTGCGCGGCACCGGCCTCCTCGTCACGGAACGCCTCGACCAGCACGTATTCCGTCGGGTCGTCGATGCTGCGGGACCAGTCGAACCACAGGCACCCCGGCTCACCGCGGGTCGCCTGAGTGAACTCATGCGCGATCTCCGGCCAGGAGTCCGCATGCTCGGCCAGGACTCGGAACTTGGCCGCGATGAAGATCATCATGCTCCTTGATCGATTCGAACCTGCGTGCCACCCCACGCTAACCCACCGTCCGGAACGAGCGAACTCAAGAAGCCGGCGGTCGCACCGTCAGTGCGGCCACGAGCCGAAACGGCTCCACCCAGCGGAATCGGAGAGTGGAGCCGTTGGCTGACAGTGTCAGGAACCGCCCGATCAAGGCACGGGGCGACCGGTGGGCGTCAGGTAGTCCCCAGAAACGTAGCCCGTCACCTGCGTACGCAGATCGGTCCCGTAAACCCAGTTGGTGGGACCGTTGTTGTCGCCAGTCCGAAACACGTCACCCGGACTGCCCTGTCCCACAACAGCGGAGTTCACATCTGGATCAGTGTGAATATTCACGCCTGGTTCCGTAAAATCCACGTCAATCAAGACACTTCCCCTCTCTGCCACGAGGTCTACGACTCGCACTTCTCGTGGTGGGCGCAAGACTGACCGACTGCCGTGACCCGCGTCCGAGCTTTGGTCAAGATTCATTCATAAAGACCAAGTTCCCCGCCCATACAACCGAACGAGCGAGGCTGCTCATACGCACCTTTCCTGGACTGGGCAGAGCAGTCGCCGTTGCGCCTGGAAGGCAGCTCAGGCGGTGGGCGCCACATCAACCGACGCGCACGCTCTCGGCCGGCTCCCGCTCCACCACGGTGTGGGCGCTGATTCGGCGGCGAGCGCGAGATCGGGATCGTAGTGGCAGATGCCGGTGCCGGTGTGTTTGGCCCAGTACATCGCCTGGTCCGCGGCCCGGAGCAACTCGGGCGTACTGTCAGCCGGCTGGACGGCGATGCCGATGCTGGCGGCCACCGTCAACGTGAGGTCGCCGACGCGAACACGGGTTGCGATGTTTCGCGACAGCGCACGCGCGTACGCGTCCGCGTACTGGGACGCGGCGACATGCTGGGCCGGCGCCAGGACGATGACGAACTCGTCACCACCGAGGCGCGCGGCGCACGCCAGGGCGCCGGGCTGACGCGTGATGCGGCGAGCGATCTCGACGAGGACGGCATCACCGACGGGATGCCCGAACTGATCGTTGATGAGTTTCAGGCGATCCACATCGAGGAAGAGCACCGCGACGGGGGCACGCTCACGCAGGGTTTCAGTCAACGCCTTGTGCAGGCCCACCCGGTTGGCGAGCCCGGTGAGCGGATCGGTGCCCGCGGCCCGCTCGGCGTCGGCCAGCCGGCGGCGCAGATCCCGGATGGTCCGCTGCGAGGCAGCAAGCCACAACGCCATCACCGCGAGGACCGCCCCGAACGTCACCCCAAGAGCAGTCATCGCTGATCAGGAAGATCCAGCCGCCGCGCCGCGGAAATCAGCGGGCCCTCCGAGAGGTCACTGTGGACGCCGCCCGGACGTGTGTGGAGCAACCGGCACATCACCATGCCCTCCAGGCCGGAATCTCAGTGTGGGCGTTGCGTCACTCACTGTGCCCGCCGTAGGTTGGCTCGTGCAAGTACATCTGCACGACCATATGCACGTGCGCGAGATTCTCGCCCAGTTGGCGCAGTGTGCCGCGCGTGCTCGACTGGGATTCCGTAAGCAACTGGGATTCGGCAGGGAAAGGAGCGTGGATGCTTCCGCGCGGCGGCGCCGATTCCGCGATGTGGACGGCGCAGGCGGAGTGGCACAAGAGTCGGCACAGCAACCCCGACGGAAACTGCGTGGAGTTGGCGGTGTTGGACAGCGGGCAGATCGCGATGCGCAACTCGCGTCACGCGAACGGCCCTATCCTCGTCTGCACGCACGCGGAGATCCGTGCGCTCATCCAAAGCGCCAGGGACGGAGATTTCGACGCCTTGCTGGCGTGAATCCGCCAGACTCCGCACCAGGCGCGAGCTGGGAAGGCGGTGACCATGTTCGCACTGCGGTCCGGCGACGATCCCGGCCGCGATTCGACCGGTTTCGGGACCGGGTCGTTGAGCGCGGGCAGTCCCACGGTGCTGCGCATCGCAGTCGGTGGGCAGCTGCGGCGCTTACGTGAAGCCCGTGGCATCACGCGGGAAGCCGCGGGTGCGGCGATCCGTGGTTCGCACGCGAAGATCAGCCGGCTGGAGCTGGGACGAGTCGCGTTCAAAGAGCGCGACCTGACGGACCTGCTCACCTACTACGGAGTGACCGATGCGGCGGACCGGGACGGGTTGCTGGCGCTCGCCCAGCGGGCGAACACGCCAGGATGGTGGCACCAGTACAGCGACCTGCTGCCGGACTGGTTCGAGACCTACCTGGGTCTGGAACAGGCCGCACAGGTCATCCGTGGCTACGAGGCGCAGTTCGTGCCCGGACTGCTCCAGACTCCCGACTACATCGCCGCCGTCGTCCGGCTGACCCACCCCGACGACCCGGCCGAGGAGATCGACCGGCGGGTCGACCTCCGTACCCGCCGGCAACGGATCCTCACGCGACCCGACCCGCCGACGCTGTGGGTCGTGATCGACGAGGCCGCGCTGCGACGCCCCTTCGGCAGCGTTGACGTGCTGCGCGGTCAGCTTCGACACCTGGTCGAGGTATGCGAGTACCCCAACGTCACGGTGCAGGTCCTGCCCTACGACGTGGGCGGCCACGCCGCCGCGGGCGGGCCGTTCAGCATGGTGCGCTTCGCCGAGCCCGACCTGCCCGACATCGTCTACCTCGAACAACTCACCAGCGCCGTGTATCTGGACAAACGGCCGGAGGTCGATCGCTACCAGGGCGTCATGGACCGGCTCAGCATCCAAGCCGCCACACCGCAGGACACTCCAGGTCTGCTGACCCGACTGCTCGCGGACCTGTGACTAAACGTGACCGAGCCCGAGCCCGCCGACTCGCTGACTGCCGACTCGCTGATCACTGACTCGCTGACCACTGACTCGCTGACCGCTGAAGGAAGGCCGATGGCATCACACGACGAACACCCGCTCCTGGACACGACCGTGGCGCACAACGCGCGGGTGTGGAACTACTGGCTGGGCGGGAAGGACAACTACCCCGCCGATCGTCAGGTCGGCGACCACGTGGCCAGCATGTTCCCGCTGATCGCTCAGGTCGCCCGCGCGGACCGAGAGTTCCTCGGTCGTGCCGTCACGTTCCTGGCCACCGAGGCCGGAATCCGGCAGTTCCTCGACATCGGCACCGGCTTACCCACCGCCGACAACACCCACCAGGTCGCCCAGCGGCACGTACCGGAGTGCCGGGTGGTCTATGTGGACAATGATCCGCTCGTGCTAGCACACGCCCGAGCGCTGCTGACCGGTACGCCCGAGGGCGCCGTTGACTACGTCAACGCCGACGTGCACAGCCCGGAGCAGATTCTCCGGGCCGCGTCGGCCACCCTGGACTTCACCGAGCCGGTCGCATTGATGCTGCTGGGCGTCATCAATTTCGTCCTCGACACCGCGCGGGCGCGGTCGATCGTCCAGGAACTGCTCGCGGCCCTGCCCGCTGGCAGCTATCTCGCCATGACCCATCCCACGCTGGAACTCGGTGGCGGAGGCAACGCCGAGGCCATGCGGTTCTGGAACGAGAACGCCACCCCACCCATCACCGCCCGCAGCGCGGCGGAGATCACGACGTTCCTGGGCGGTCTCGACATCCTGGAACCCGGACTCGCGTCCTGCTCGCGCTGGCGCGTTGGCGGCGACCAGCCCGCTGACGGCCCGTTCACCGCGCCGGAGTTGCCGCAGTACGGCGTCGTCGCAAGAAAAGCGTGATCGCAAGAAAGCGCTGAACAGCCTCCCACCGTGTCACGGTGAAACTGGAACAAGTCAAGATGGCGGCAGCATATTCACCAGGACAAGGGACATATTCCACCCAGGCGAAGAGTCCACGAAATAGTGAAAGACGCGTGTGGCAGAACAGAAAGTCCGCAGAGGCGGCTACCGTGCCCGCGTGCCTTCATTAGCAGTCGATCCTTGGGTGTTCCTGGCCGTGACCGCGCTGGGATTCCTCGGCGTTGTCGCCAGCCAACTCATCCAGACCTGGCGCGAGAATCAACGTGCCCAACTGGACGTGCGGCGCCAGCACCACGCTCATTGGCTCGATCAGCGTGTCGACGCCTATTCCGCGTTCTTCGCCGCTGCGCAGGATTGGCGCGCGGAAGCCGACAAGATCACGCTGAGCAACGTGCGGCAACCCACCAGTACGTCCAGCGCCATTCTGCGGGAACGCTGCGAGAGCGCGAGGACGAAGGCTCGCACCGAACTGGCCCGAATCGAGCTGTTCGGTTCGAAGCCCGTTATTGAGCACGCGCATCACGTCTACGGTTTCCTGCACACCTGGTCGGTGGATGCGCTCAACGGCTTATTGCCCAGCGCCAGTACCAGCGGACCATGCAGAGACCTGGTCGCCGGTGACGAGGTCATCGAGGGCCTTCGCCAGGCCATCCGCACGGACCTCGGCCTCGGCGGGGGCGGGGACGCGGCGGAGGGAACCGGCCGCGGTGAGATCTCGCTTTCTGAAAAGGAAATCCCGTCCGCGCCTGCCGCCGAAGACCTCACCATGACGGCGAGTTAGCGGACCGTTCAGCCCCCGATCGCCTCAGACGTGCATCGCCTGCTGGATCTGGCGGGCGGCCGCGACGACGAGCGCGCCGTATCGTCGCCCCGGACGGGAACCGAGCCGGTGCAGCGGGCCGGATACGCACACCGCAGCGGCGATCTGGCCGTGCAGCCGGACCGGCGCACTCACCGACGCGACACCGGGTTGCCGTTGGGCCACACTTTCCGCCCATCCGCGCTCGGCCACCGACCCGTCGTCCAGGAGCACCCGTGCGGCCGACCCCTGCGGGACAGAGTCCCGCGTCAGTGGTAAGAGCGCTCCGACGGGGAGGCTGGCACGCAACTCCTCGCGCGAATCGACGCTGGCCACGCACAGCCGCTGGTCCCCTCGCAATACCCAGAGTTGCGCCGACTCGCCGGTGCGCGTTCGCAGGTCCTCCAGGACCGGCAGGGCCATCTCGGTCAACGCGGAGGTCGCGAAGCGCGGACCGAGCCGGTAACGGCCCTCGCTGTCGCGACGCAGGAGGCCGTGCGCCACGAGCGCGCTGGCGAGCCGGTGCGCGGTGGAGACCGACATTCCCACCTCCCGCGCCAACTCGCTCGCGCCGGCTGGGCCCCGCTCGACGACGTCGATGATCGCGATTCCCTTGTCGAGCACGCCCACGCCGGTTACATTGCTCGCCACATAACAGAAAGTACTTGCCACTATTTGGGAAGGCAACGGCTCCGGCGGCAGCCGGCTGGCGTCGGGGAGCCAGGGGTGTGAGGAGCGGCCCATGACGGCTGGAGCGACCAACCCACCACCACAACCCGTGCCCACCGCTACCGTCGCGGCTCGCATGAACCGGCTGCCGATCACCCGGTCGCACCGGAGAGCCACCGTCGCCGTCGGGTTCGGGCTGTTCTTCGACATCTACGAGATCTTCCTAGCCAGCGTGTTGGGCACGGTGCTCGTCGCCCAGTTCCATCTGCCCAAGTCGCTGCTGCCAGCGCTGCTGTCGTCGGCGTTCGTGGGGATGTTCGTCGGCGCGCTCGCGCTGGGCCGGGTGGCTGACCGGCTCGGCCGCCGTGGGGCGTTTCTGGCCAGCCTCGCCGTCTACTCGGTGTTCTCCCTGCTCGCCGCGTTCAGCACCGGCCCGGCGATGCTGGTGGTGACCCGCTTCCTCGCCGGTATCGGGATCGGCGCCGAACCGCCGCTGGCGGACACCTACCTCGGAGACCTGCTTCCGCCGCGACGCCGGGGCCGCTACGTCGCGTGGGCATACACGCTGTCGTTCCTCGCTGTTCCGCTGGCCGGGTTCCTCGGTCACTGGCTGGTGCCCACCCACCCCTTCGGGGTCGCCGGTTGGCGCTGGATGTTCGTCCTCGGCGCGCTCGGCTCGGTCGTGGTGTTCGCGCTTCGGACCGGTCTGCCGGAGTCCCCGCGATGGCTGGAGTCGGTCGGTCGCACGACGGAGGCCGAAGCGCTCGTCGAGCGGTTCGAGCGGGAGGCCACCGACAGCGGCGCTGAGCTCGCCCCACCCACCGCCGAACCGGTGGCCGGGGCGGAGCAAGGCCGGCTGCGCGATCTGCTGGTCGCGCCGTACGGGCGGCGCACCGGCATGATGGCGGCCTTCCACGCGCTGCAAACCCTGGGGTATTACGGGTTCGGCACGATGGTGCCGATCGTGCTGGCCGCCAAGGGATTCCCGATCGTGCAGTCGCTGCTGTTCAGTGCGTTGACGTTCGTCGGCTACCCCGTGGGTTCGGCGCTGTCGCTGCCCCTGGTCGAGCGGGTGGAACGCAAATATCTCGTCATTGGTTCGGTGCTCGGTATGGCGGTGTTCGGGCTCGCCTTCGGGTTCGCGAGAACGGTCCCGTTGATCGTGGCGTTCGGCTTCATCTACACCGCGATCAGCAACCTGTTCTCCAACGCCTACCACATCTACCAGGCGGAGATCTTCCCGACGCGGTTGCGCGCGACAGCGGCGAGCGGAACGTACGCGGTGTCCCGGCTTTCGACCGCGCTGATGCCGTTCGTGCTGGTGCCGCTGCTGTATGGCGCCGGTTCCGGCGCGCTGTTCAGCGTCGTTGCCGTCGCGATGATCCTGGTGGCACTGGACATCGCCGTGCTCGGCCCGCGTACGACCGGCCGCGCGCTGGAGACCGTGAACGCCGAACCGCCCGGCCACGCGACCACTGCGACGGTCGCTGGGGAGGGCCGTCGATGACCGGACCTGGAGCGGGACCAGCGCCGCTGAACGGAATCCGGGCGTTGGAGTTGGGCAACTTCATCGCCGCGCCCTTCGCCGGCCGGGTGTTCGCCGACTTCGGTGCCGACGTCGTCAAGGTGGAGCACCCCGGCATCGGCGACGAGTTGCGTCGCTGGCGGCTGCTTCGCGGGCAGACCTCCATGCTGTTTCGCACCGTGGGGCGCAACAAGCGCTCGGTCACGCTCGATCTGCGCACCGAGCGCGGCCGGGACCTGGCCTTGGGGCTGGTGCGGCATTGTGACGTCGTGCTGGAGAACTTCCGGCCGGGCACGCTGGAACGCTGGGGTCTCGGACCGGAGGAGCTGGCGGCGGTCAACCCGGACGTCGTGCTGGTGCGCGTGTCCGGCTACGGGCAGTCCGGTCCCTACCGGGACCGGGCGGGTTTCGGCGGTGTCGCGGAGGCATTCGGCGGTCTTCGGCACATCACGGGTGATCCCGACCTCCCTCCGGCTCGGTCCGCGGCGAGCGTAGGGGACATGGTAGCCGGGTTGTACGGTGTCGTGGGTGCGCTGATGGTGTTGCTGCGCCGATCCCGCATGCAGGATGCGTCCGGCTCACCGGACAACCGCCCGCAGGTGGTGGACATCGCGCTCTACGAAGCGGTGTTCTCGCTGCTGGATTCGCTGGTTCCCGACTACGACGCCTATGGCGTCGTTCGCGGGCGGCGGCGCAGCGGGTTGCCGGGCGTTGTCCCCTCCGGGGTTTACCCCTGCCATGACGAGCAGTCCGTGGTCATCGGCGGCAACGCGAACCGGGTGTTCGCCAGGCTGATGACCGCGATCGACCGTGACGACCTTGCCGCCGACCCCGAGTTGGCCGACGGCCCCGGCCGCGCCCGCCGCGAGGACGAGCTGAACACCGCGATCAGCGAGTGGACTCGCCGGCACACTGTCGATCAGGTGCTCGACGTGCTCGACCGGTCCGGCGTCCCAGCCGGCCCGGTGCACGATGCCGAGAGCATCACCCGGGACCCGCAGTACCTGGCCCGCGAAATGCTCCAAGAGCACGATGTCCCGGTCGACGGTGCGCCTCAGCCGGTACGTTTCCCCGGCGTGGTCCCGCGCATCGACAGCTGTCCTGGCGAGGTGCGATGGATTGGCCCGGAGCTGGGCGCCCACACCGACGAGGTGCTGGACGAGTTGCTCGGCCTGGACGCGGCGGCGCGGGCCGAGCTGCGGGCGGCCGGGGTGATCTGAGTGCGGGTTCAGATCACTGACGTGGTGCTCCGGGACGGCCTTCAGGATCAACCCACCGTTGTGTCTACTGAGGACAAACGTGCTGTCGCGGAAGCGTTGCTGCGCACGGGCGTGCGTGAATTGGAGGTCGCCTCCTTCGTCTCCCCTTCCCGCGTCCCGCAGATGGCCGATGCGGAAGCGCTGCTGGCCGCGCTTCCCCGTCCCGGCGTGGTCAGCATCGCCGGAATCACCCTGAACCTCCGTGGCGTGCGCCGCGCGGTCCGCACCCGCCTCGACGAGTTGCGACTGGTGGTGTCGGCCAGCGCAGCACACAGTCAGGCAAACGCCGGCCGCAGCACCGAGGAGGCACTCAACGAGGTGACCACCGCCGTGCGCGAAACCGCCACGGCCGCACCGGGCTTGCGGCTTGTCGGCGCGGTGTCGACCGCGTTCGAATGCCCCTACGACGGCCCGGTGCCGGTCGGACGCCTGCTGGACGTCGTGCGCGGCTTTCGGAGGGCCGGCGTCGACCACGTCAATCTCGCGGACACCCTGGGCACGGCCACGCCCGAACGCGTGGGTCAGGTGCTGACCCAGGTTCGCGACGAGTTCCCGGACATCGCTGTCGGATTGCATCTGCACGACGCGCACGGGCAAGCGCTGTCCACTGTGGATCTCGCAGTCGAGCTGGGAGTGCGGCGCTTCGACAGTGCCCTGGGTGGGCTCGGGCGCTGCCCGTTCGCTCCCGGAGCGCAGGGCAACCTCGCCACCGAGACCCTCGTGGCGCATTTGCACGAGCGCGGAATACCCACCGGTATCGACGAAGAGGCTCTCACCAGGGCAGCCAGCGTGCTCCGCGCCGCCCTCGGCTAGTGCCCGGGGCGGGCCCGGCGAACTGCATCGCCCGGTAGGGCCAGTTCCTCTCCGTGTGCCATTGGCTGACGACGAGGTGCAGGTCGTCCAGCGTGGAGCCGGGAACGATGTAACCGCCATACAGTTGGGCGACGTGCCCGCCAGCGTGGTCCTCGCCATGCCACGCGGCTCCCCGCAGGACGGTGCCACGTACGGCCTCGTAGAGGTTCGAGGTCGGGTGGTCGAGATTGAGCACGTCGATGCGGTAGTTGCCGGCATCGAAGAACACCAGCAGCCATCGGCCCTCGATGCGGCGGAGACACAGTTCGCCGTACGCACCGGTGAGGGCGATCGTCGGCGGGTTACCCCACGCCCACATGCCGTCCCGGAATCCCCACCCCTCCCACGCGACGGGGTCCGTGACGCGATCGGCCGGAACGCGCTGCAGGATCAGGCCCCGGTCGCGCTGGAAACCCGTGGAGAAGGCGTAGACCCAGCCATCCTCCCCCAGCGCCCAGGTCAGCATCTGGAACAGGCCCCCGTGCTGGTCGCCCGGCCAGATCGCGCCGGTGTGCTGCCAGGTTTCGCCGTTGTCGGTCGAGCGGTGCACCTCGGTCCAATGAACGTTGCCGAGCCCCTCACACACCATCACGTGCAGATACATCTCGCGACCGATCGTGATGAGGTCCGTCGGCAGCACGGTGCTGACCCGGCGACCGTTGATCACCGAGTCGTGGACGTAGGGCAGCGCCTGCTCCGCGTACCAACCGGCACCGGCCGAGCCGGTCCACTCGATGCCCCGCTGGGCCGTCGCCGGGTCCCCGAAGAGCACGACCGGGGAGCGCCAGCCGGGGCCGCCCACGCCGGCCTGCTCGAAGGTGTCACCGAACACCGACACCAGCCGCCCGTCCGGGGCGACGGCCGTGACACCGAGGTCGGTACCGCCGACCCCGAAGTGATCCGTGTGTCCCGGCCCGGTCAGGTCCTTCACTTTGCGCACCGGCGTCACGCCTTTCTTGCCTGTCTTGGGTCGCGGCGTCCGCGGATCGAGCATCCGGCTTAACCCGGACGCTATGTCAAAGGCTGACCAGACAGCAAAGCGCTCGGCTGGGCTACCCCAGCCGAGCGCTTGTCCATAATAGACAGACGTGATGTCGGGCAGTCTCCGGTCGCACCACGTGTACGGCCGCCGGCCGGCGGCTTCAGCCAACCTCCGCGAGGGACGCTGGCGACTGCCGCGGTTACTCCGAAGTCGACGACTCCGAAGTCGACGCCTGCGAAGTCGATGACGGGGAAGTCGATGACTGGGACTTGTGGTCGCGCAGATCCGCGATCCGGGTGAGGTAGTCCTCGCGCTGCACCTCGCCTGTGGCGTAGCGCCGGCGCAGTTCCTGCTCCGCGGCGTCCCGGAAGACCGGACCACCGGCCAGCAGTTGGCGGATCAGCCAGATGCAGGCCAGGACGACCAGAACGAGGAAAGCCAGCGCGAGCAGTCCTTGTAGAACCCCGAGGAACACGAAACCGCCTCCGCCTTCGTGGTGCATGATGTTCTCCCTTCGACGCGCGCGATCACGCTGCGGGTCATACGCGAGCGTGATCACTGTGATGGGCGATGGTAGGGGCTCCCAGCGGGGTAATCGCTTGCGCTGTCCACCCGTTCGCCAAACCGATATCGACGCGTTGTCCCCATCGGCGCTGGTGGCCTCGGCGCCTCGAACTACGACCTCAAGCTCGCCTCAATGTGACTTGTGTCACGTTGACTTCGAGTGACGTGGGTTGCAGTCTACGAACATCCTGTTACCTCAAGTAACAGCTACTGATCGTCACAGACAGACCATCGCGGTCCTCGTCGTAGGGAGGCGTCCATGGCCAGCAGCACTGCCCAGGACCACACTGCCCCGCCGCAGCCCGACCGCCACGAGGTCGCGGACCGCCTGCTGCGCTCCTCGGAGATCCTGTCCTACGACCCGGTTCGGGAAGTGGACTGGGAGACGCCGCTGGACACCAGCTACCACGGCACGAGCCCCGAGTGGAGCACGCTCTTCGGGACCGCGTACTGGAACGAGATGACGCCGGAGCAGCAGCGCGAACTCACGCGGCAGGAGGCCGCGTCGGTGGCCAGTACCGGCATCTGGTTCGAGATGATCCTGCAGCAGATGGTCTTACGGGACTTCTACGCCAAGGACCCGACCGATCCCGCTTTCCAGTGGGCACTGACCGAGATCGCCGACGAGTGTCGGCACTCCATCATGTTCGCGCGAGGCGCCGAGAAGCTGCGAGCCCCCGCCTACCGGCCGAACCGGTTCGTGGTCGAGCTCGGCCGCGCGTTCAAGACCGTCGCCTTCGGTGAGGCGGCCTACGCGGCGATCCTGGTCGCCGAGGAAGTCCTCGACGTCATGCAACGGGACTGGATGCGCGACGAGCGGGTCGTCCCGTTCGTGCGGACCGTGAACAACATCCACGTCGTCGAAGAGTCCCGGCACATGAAGTTCGCGCGCGAGGAAACCAAGGCCCGGCTGAAGAAAGCGGGCTGGCTGCGCCGGCAGTTCCACGCCATCGTGGTCGCTATCGCCGCCTACGCCATCGTGACGAGCATGTGGAACCGGAAGGTCTACGCGAACGCCGGTCTGGACTCCAAGCGCGCCCTCCGCGAGGCGAAGACCAACGAGCACCACAAGTCGATGCTGCGCTCCAGCTGCGCGGGCCTGATGGAGTTCCTCAACTCCGCGGGGCTGCTCACCAGGGCGTCGCAGTGGGTCTACAAGCGCGCGAACCTGATCTGAGCTCATGGCATACGCGATTACCCAGACCTGCTGCAATGACGCGACCTGCGTGAAGGTCTGCCCGGTCAACTGCATTCACCCGACGCCGGACGAGCCGGATTTCGGCACCACCGACATGCTCTACATCGACCCGGTCACCTGCATCGACTGCGGTGCCTGCGCCGACGCGTGCCCGGTCGAGGCGATCTTCCCGGTGGACAGGCTGACCGAATCCCTCAAGCCCTATGCCGAGGTCAACGCCGCCTACTACACGGATCAGGCTGCCACGTCCGAAACCCCCGATCCGGCGCCGAACTTCCACTCCTGGGGTCCGCCGGTGTTCCACCGCACCATCCCCAGCGACTTCGCACCGCTGGACATCGCCGTCGTCGGCACCGGCCCCGCGGGCATGTACACCGTGGAGGATCTGCTCCTGCACACCAACGCCCGGGTCACGCTGATCGATCGCCTGCCCGTTGCCGGCGGGCTCGTGCGGTATGGGGTCGCACCCGACCACCAGTCCACCAAGAAGATCGGCGAGACCTTCAGCCGCTTCCACGCCCATCCCCGGCTGCGCATGCGCCTGGGCGTCGAGGTCGGAAAGGACCTCACGGTCGACGAGCTGACCGAGCGGCACGATGCCGTGATCTACGCCGTCGGCGCATCGTCGGCGCGCGGACTCGGCCTTCCGGGCGAGGACCTGACCGGCAGCATCGCGGCCACCACCCTCGTGGCCTGGTACAACGGGCACCCGGACATCCCTGCCGACGCCATCGACCTCTCGGCCGAACGGGTGGTCGTGGTGGGCAACGGCAATGTCGCACTCGACGTCGCCCGAATCCTGACCACCGACCCGGCCGCCCTGGAAGGCACCACGATCTCCCCTGCCGCCCTGGCGGAACTTCGGTCGAGCAAGATTCGCGAGGTCGTGCTCCTCGGACGTCGCGGCCCGGAGGACGCTGCCTACACGACGTCGGAGCTGCTCGCGCTCGTCCAGCAGGACGACGTCGAAATCGTCGTGGACTCGCACGATCCGCGAGTCGAATCGGCCATCGACGCCGCACGTCCCGGCAGCAAGGCGAGCCTGCTGCGCGACATCACGCGGGAGAGCGTCGACTGGTCCGCGCCAGCACCGCACGGGCGCCGTCGCATCGTGCTCCGGTTCAACTCCGCACCGCGCGAGTTCCTTGGCGACACTCAGGTTCGCGGGCTTCGCGTCACGGGAGAAGCCGGCGAGGTGGACATCGCCGCCGGCCGGGTGGTACGCGCGGTCGGCTACCGGGGGATCGAGCTACCGGGCCTGCCCTTCGACGAGCGCACCGGAACCATCCCGCACACCGGCGGCCGGGTCGACGGGCGGCCCGGTACCTACGTCGTTGGCTGGATCAAGCGTGGCCCCTCCGGCGGCATCGGCGCGAACAGGACGTGCGCCCAGGAAACGGTCGGCACCCTGCTCGACGACGCCATCGCCGGCCGGCTCCCGAGAACGCGCCAGCAGCGCCCCACGAAGGTGGCCACGAGGCCGTTGGCGTGAAAGGGATCTCCCGGTCCTCGTGGCCCCTGTGGAGCGTGCGTCGTTCAGCCGCCGACCCCTAGAGCGGTCAGTAGCACGAGGACGACCGTGACAACGGCCAACAGGCCATGGCCCGCCACGACCCCGACCGGAAAGTTCTGCTCGGCCGGTGTCTGATCAGCGGCGGCGGCACCCGGCCCGCCAGCGGTCGCCGCCGTTGTGGCGCGGTAGGTGGGAATCCAGCGCGCCAGCATGACGAAGCCCAGCGCCGCCGTCGGGATCAGCAGGATAAACGCGATCCAGGCCAGCGCGTCCATGTCGGTGACCAGATAGATGATCCACACCACCAGACCCACGGCGGCCAAGGCGAAATGGCCGAAAACCACGGCTGGTGGAAAGTGGCTGGTGCGGGGTGTTCGCGAGCCGCCCTTGGCGATCCAGACACCCAGCATGTAGAAGCCGCCCACTGCCGTGAGCAGCCACGTGACCAACGCTGCGATACCCATTATCGATCTCCCTGTGTTCGTGGTGGGACTCGTCGGGTTCGGGCGGCTCACCGGGGTGAAGCCGCGGAACTGGTGTCCTGATACCCCTCGGCCTGGGTGCTCTCGTCGGCGACCCGGACGCCGTAGCGGAAGGCGAGCTTGCCGCCCAGGAAACCTCCCACGGCAAGGACCACCAGGCTCACCACCGACAGCGCGAGCGGCCCGGAGCCAACACCTGCCGCTTGGTGGTACCCGGATTGCCGCCATGCGAAGTTGCCGATGTAGGCGGCGGTGACCGCGACGTTCAGGCTCATGTGCACCAGCCCGGTGCGGAACGCACGCGTTCGCGGTGGTATGGCGAACAGATCCAGGAAGCCCACGAGCGCCGCCGCGAGAGCACCGAGGACGCCGATCCCGATCAGCCATTCCGAGCCCTCGGCCAGCGCTCCCGGGCTGGCCGTCAGGTGCGAGGCGATATCGAAAACGAGGCTGGCCACCCATGTTCCGATCGGAACGGTCACCAGGATCGGGTGGAACGGGTGTCCATAGGGGCCGGCCATCAGCGGGCTGACCGGTTCCTTGGCGGAGTGCGCTGGACCGTTCACGAAGCACCTCCCGGAAGGGAGTTTGACATATCAGAGTTTCCGCTTTGACTCGGACGGTGGTCAAGGGCGTGGTTCGCAGTGGGTGCGAAGCCGTTATGGAAAGAAACGTATCTGTTTCCCGGTGGAACTATCCGCTACGACCGGCGGAGGCGTGCGCGCCGGTGAGCACGAAGAACTCCTGGCGCGAACGCGCGTCTTCCCGCAGTGTCCCCAGGAGCGTGGATGTGACCGTGTGCGAACCCAAGGCTTGCACACCGCGCAGGGTCATGCAGGTGTGTTCAGCCTCGATGACCACACCCACCCCCTTCGGCGCGAGGTGTTCGTCGAGCCAGTCGGCCACCTGTTTGGTCAGCCGCTCCTGCACCTGGGGCCGGCACGCGAAGTGTTCGACCACGCGGGCGAGCTTGGACAGCCCGAGGATGCGCTGCCCCGGCAGGTAGCCCACGTGCGCGGTCCCGACGAAGGGCAGCAGGTGGTGCTCGCACACCGAGCGCAGCGGGATCGACCGCGCCAAAACCAGCTCGTCGTAGCCCTCGTCGTTGGGAAACGTGGTCAGGTCGAACGGGCGAGGACTGAACAGCTCCGCGTACGCCCGTGCCATCCGCCCGGGCGTTCCCCGCAGACTTTCGGAGTCCGTGGCCACGCCCAGGGCCCGGAGGAAGTCTCCCGCCGCCCGTTCGGCCGCGGCCAGGTCGATGCCCGCAGGGTCATGGACGACGCGAAGCGCTGAGCTGGCACGCACGGACTACTCCCTTAGGTCGCGCAGGTTAAGCTAACAAATATTGGACTTATATTCCGGGTCCGGTCAAGTGCCCGCAGTAGATCCCACACCCTGCTTTTTTGGACACGTCCATGTCCATTAGAGTGGTACTCATGGCGGCCGAAGCTCGCTCCGGGCGACCCGGGATCGCAGCCGTCGCGTCACTCGACGACGACGTCCGGCGCGGCTTGTACCAGTTCGTGCGACGCGCCCACCGCCCCGTGACCCGCGAAGAAGCCGCGAACGCGGTGGGTATCTCGCGCAAGCTCGCCGCCTTCCACCTCGACAAACTCATCGACGCGGGTCTGCTTCGCAGCCGCGCGGCAGAGGGCGTGCGCAAAGTCGGTCGGCGCCCCAAGGTCTACGAACCCACGAACGCCGACATCCGTGTCGCGATCCCGGAACGCCGCCACGACCTGCTGGCGGACATGCTCGTCGACGCCGTCCTCGACCAAGAGGGCGGTGAGACAGCACGGGACGCGGTGCTTCGCGTTGCCCGGGAGCGGGGCCGCGAGCGCGGGCGAACCGAGCGTGCGCACACCAGACCGGGACGGCTGGGCAGCGAACGTGCCCTGACCGTGACTCAGGGGCTGCTGGAAGCACACGGATTCGAACCGTCCCGTGAGCATCTGACCTGCGTGCGGCTCCGCAACTGCCCCTTCCACCCGCTGGCGACGAAGGCCCCGGATCTGGTGTGCGGGCTCAACCACGCCTTCCTCGCGGGTTTCCTGGAAGGACTGGAGGCGACCACGGTAGACGCCGTGCTGACCCCGCGAGCCGGCGAGTGCTGCGTGGAGTTGCGTGCCAGCGCACCTCGTGAGGGCACATCCTCGTCCTGATCGGGGCAGCGTCCGCCGCGTCCACGTCGTGAGCAGCGTCATGGTGTCGTCGACGCGGATCGCGCGTAATTTCGTCAATTAGCGAAATACCGAAGGGCGGTGCGGCGTGCTCGACGAGTGCAAGGCCCTGGCCAACGACACCCGGTTGCGCATCCTGGAGTGGCTCAAGGACCCGCCGGCGAACTTTCCGGTGTCGGAGAGCGAGGCAGCCGAGGTCGGGGTGTGCGTCGGCCTGATCCAGCAGAAGGCCGGTACGTCCGCTTCGACCATGTCGGCGCACCTCGCGATCCTGCAACGAGCCGGCTTCCTCCGGGCGACCCGGCGGGGGCAGTGGACGTACTACCGGCGGGACGACAGCCGCATCCGCGCCTTCATCGAACGACTCCACCGCGACCTGTGACGCACGGAAGGTGACTCGATCATGCCGATCGCACTGTCCATTCTCGACCTCGCACCGATCGCGTCCGGCCAGACCGCGCGAGACAGTTTCGAGGCCAGCGTCGCGCTCGCCCGCGCCGCCGAAGCCAGCGGTTACCGGCGCGTGTGGTACGCCGAGCACCACAACATGGGCTCCATCGCCTCCAGCGCCACCAGCGTCCTCATCGGGCACGTCGCGGCGCACACCGACACCATCCGGCTCGGTGCGGGCGGCATCATGCTGCCCAACCACTCGCCCTTGGTGATCGCGGAGCAGTTCGGCACGCTGGAGACGCTCTTTCCCGGGCGCATCGATCTCGGGCTCGGCCGTGCGCCAGGCAGCGACCAGCAGACCATGCTGGCGCTGCGCCGCGACGCCACCTCCGCCGACGCCTTCCCACAGGACGTGCTGGAACTGCGGACCTACCTCAGCGGGGACTCGGTGCACGGCGTGCGGGCGGTGCCGCACGCCGACGGTGCCGTGCCGCTGTACATCCTGGGCTCCTCGCTGTTCGGCGCGCAGCTGGCCGCGCAGCTCGGCCTCCCGTACGCGTTCGCATCGCACTTCGCCCCGGACGCGCTGCATCAAGCGGTCGCGGTCTACCGTGACCGGTTCACGCCATCGGAGCAGCTGGCCGAGCCGTACGTCATTGCCGGCGTCAACGTGTTCGCGGCCGAGGACCACGACGAGGCCCTCGCCCAGCGGACAGCCGCATACCGGTCCAGGGCACGCCGGATGCTCTCGCGGAACACGGCGGGCGCCAAGCTCACCGACGCGGAGATCGACGCGTTTCTGGCCTCACCGAACGGCCATCCGCTCGCCGCGATGACGAAGTACACCGCCGCCGGTACCGCTGGCGAAGTGCGCGAGTACCTGGAGGACTTCGCCGCTGCCATCCAGGCCGACGAACTCATCCTCGCCCACCACGCCAAGCAGATCACCGACCGGGTCCGATCCGTCGAGTTGACCGCCGAAGCGATGACGTTGCGAAGCGCCCACAACGCAAAGCCGATGTTCCACACGGAATGACCGCCAGCCATGTCTCGCCGGCGGTACATGCGTCGGTACATGCGTGCCATTGGCTACACTCACGACATGGGCAATGGCTCGCTTGTGACCGCAGGAACCTTCAGCCCCGGCCACATCGCGCTGACCGCCGTGATCACGGGAATCCTCGCCTTGGCCACAGCCGCTTGGCGCCTGCCCCGCAGCTCCTGGACGGACATGGTCGTCATCGGCCTACTCGCCGCCGCCTCGGTCTTCCTCTGGCGACTGTCGGCGAACATGCCTCAACTCAACAGTGACGGACTGCCCGGCTTCTCCGCCAACGACTGGCTCGCCCCGGTGCTGACCTACTTGTTCCTGACCCTCTACGCCGACCTGCGACCACCCGCAGACCCGCGCCGCTACGGGCAGGCGCGCGCCCTGGCCGTACTCGGCTCCCTCGTCGTCAACGTCGTCACCATCTGACAACCGACGAGGCGCCCCTTTCCTCCGAACTCGTCTCTCTACTATGGACGGATAGTCTCGGCATACTCGGAGGGACAGCCCACAGCGTCAGCGATCTCCGATACCAACGAAGTCTCGCCGACTATCTCGACCGGCTGGCCCGCCAAGCCAGCGACCGGGCCGAGGCCGAACAGCTTCGCCGGCGCGCGGCGCAGGTCCGCACGGAAGCGGATGACTGGCCGCTGCGCAAGGAGAGGACGTCCCCGACGGTGGGCGTGTGGGCAGTCCCCAACAGCCGCTGGCGGCTCAAGGTCGAAGCCGGACCATGATCTCCGGGGCCGCTCCCGGATTTCGGTGTGGTGGTCCCGCACTCCCAGTGCAGGACCACCACACCGAGAAATCGGCAACGCGATTGACGCTGCCTATCTCTAGGTGCGATCAGCCGCCTGCCGAGGCGGTGATCACATCCTGCGGGATTGGCGTGTCATGGGCAAGCGCGCCGAAGAGCTTGTCAGCCTTGCTCTGGTCCCATTTGAGCACCGAGGCACCGTCACCGGTGCGGCCGAAACTTCCGAACGGAACGGTGGTGGTCACGCCCTTACCGGAGGAGATGTCCTCCATGGCGAACGCGAGCGAGCCCAGGTGCCAGATGTGGTCGTCTTGGCCCACGAGGAATGCCGCTGACGTGTTCAGGATGAGCGGGAAGAGTCTGAAAGGGTTGAACAAGACCTCGGGGCTGGTGGTCTTCTTCGTGAGCGCGGAGAGAAATTCCCGTTGGTGTTCCACACGGTCAAGGTCGCCGCGTGCGGAGGCGCGGGTACGGACGTAACCGAGCGCCTGCGGGCCGTTGAGGGTTTGGCAACCGGGCTGCAGGTCAAGGTTGGCTTTGGGGTCGTGCATCGGTTCCTTGATGCACATGTCCACGCCACCGACCGCGTCCGTCATGTTGGCGAACCCGCCGAGACCGATCTCCGCGTAGTGGTCGATCCGTACGCCGGTGGCGCTCTCGACCGTCTGAGCCAGCAGCTGCGGACCGCCGTAGGCGAAAGCCGCGTTGAGTTTGTCCTTACCGTGACCGGGGATCGGTACGTAGGAATCGCGGGGCAGACTCACGACCGCGGGTGTTCCGCCGCCCTCGGGTATGTGCACGAGCATCATCGTGTCGGTGCGGCGGCCGGCGGCGTCTCCGGTGCCCAGCTTGGCCTCCTCGCTCGCGTCCAGCCCTTCCCTGCTGTCGGAACCAGCGAGCAGCCAGTTCGTACCGGGTCCGGCGGCGGGGCGCTGACCATCAGCGGGAAGCGCGTTCTCCCGCTTCAGCGAGGTGTCCACATAGATCGCGAAGCCGACCAATGCGAAGACAAGGACGAGCACAATGATCAGGATCGTGCGTCCTCGCCGCCTCCTGCGAACCGGTGGAAACCCTGGACCATGCGGGTGTCCCGGCGCGTCATAGCGCTGCTGCGTGTAAGCCATATCGCCCAATCCACAATCTTGTGCCACGCGCGGTGGCGCCGATCGGTCGTCCTCCACGACCGAGTCGACGCGCAATCATCACAGACGCACGCACAACCCAATAGGCCCCAGATTCACAAGACAAGTAACAATGCGAGCACATAAGGATCACGCCAGAAGGGCGTCCTTCGCTTTACGTTCCCTACGGTGCGTGATCATTCCGCTGCGCCCTGGTCGACAACCTTGAATGCGCAGCGCCAAGATTCGCAGTTCCAGAGCCCGCAGACGATAAGAACTTCGCGAACGAGAATTCAACCGAAAACGCACCAGAAGCGGGTTCCGGCGTTGATATGGATGCCTGTTCAGTGCGTGAGCAATAACTCGTGGTGACAAGCCAGGCAGGAACGGCGTGCCGACGACCGGATGGCGCCGATAGACCGTCCGGAACTGAATGACAGATCACACAGGGTTGACAGACACCCGCGCGAGTCTCTTAGGTGTTCCTCAGCACTAATCAGGTAAGCCTCACCTAATGATTCGCGGAGGGATCATGCTGGCGACGTTCGTCATCGG
Organism: Pseudonocardiaceae bacterium; assembly: GCA_051984675.1. Classification (GTDB taxonomy): domain Bacteria; phylum Actinomycetota; class Actinomycetes; order Mycobacteriales; family Pseudonocardiaceae; genus JBPYFK01. Next base: position 43,150 of record JBPYFK010000126.1, read on the forward strand.
CTTGCGCGAGGGGTTGGAGGCCTCGCTGATCGTGGGGATCATCGCGGCCTTCCTCGGTCAGCAGCGGCGCCGGGACGCGCTGCGGCAGGTCTGGCTCGGCGTGGGCGCGGCGGTGCTGTTGTGCCTGGCCATCGGCGTCGTGCTGCAGGTGGTCTCGCAGAACCTGCCGCACCAGGCCCAGGAGGGGCTGGAGACCGTCATCGGCGCCCTGGCCGTGGGCATGGTCACCTACATGATCGTCTGGATGAGCCAGCACGCCCGCGGGCTGAAAGGCGAACTGGAAGGCGCCGCAGCGCAGGCGCTGCACCAAGGGTCGGCGGGTGCGCTGGTGGTGATGGCCTTTCTCGCCGTGCTACGCGAAGGCTTCGAAACGGCGGTGTTCCTGCTGGCGACGTTTCAGGCCAGCGACAACGCACTGCTGGCCGGGCTCGGGGCGGCGCTGGGAATCCTGCTCTCCGCGCTCGCGGGCTACGGCATCTACCGGGGTGGAGTGCGACTGAACCTCTCCCGGTTCTTCCGGGCCACGGGTGCCGTCCTGGTCCTGGTCGCGGCCGGGCTGGTGATGTCAGCGCTGCACTCGGGACACGAGGCCGGCTGGGTGGCCGTCGGCCAGCAGCAGGCGCTGGATCTGTCCTGGCTGGTGCGCCCGGGCACACCGTTGTATGCGCTGTTCGGTGGCGTTCTGGGGATTCAGCCGCACCCGACCGTGATCGAAACTGCCGGATGGTTGATCTACGCGCTGCCGGTGCTGCTGTTCGTGCTCTGGCCGCGCAATACGCGTCCCAAAGCGACCGCACCAGCAACAGTGCCGGCCGAAGCTACGGAACGGTCCTAAGGGACCGTCCTGAAGTGTGTGCCCCAGCCGCGGATTCCCCCAAGCGTGCTGCATTCCTGGGCGAACGACAGAGGAGAGTCATAGTGCAGCGTCCTATCTTTGCCGTGGTTTCCCTGGTCAGCACGGCTGGCCTGCTGGCCGCGTGTTCTGCTGAGCAGAACGCGGAGCCAGCCAACGCCCCCAAGATCGCGGTCGAGGCCAACGACAACGCGTGCCACCTGGCCACGACGACGGCGCCGGCCGGAAGCGTCACGTTCGACATCCACAACGGTGGCAACCAGATCACCGAGTTCTACCTCTACGGTCCTGGCGATCAGGTGGTCAGTGAGATGGAGAACATCGCGCCCGGAATGACCCGCCCGATGGTGGTGCAGGTGCGGGGTGGCCAGTACACCACCGCCTGCAAGCCGGGGACGAGCGGTGACGGGATTCGCGGGCAGTTCACGGTCACCGGAACCGCTGCCGCAGCCCCTGCGGGTGCGGCGACCCAAGGCGTGGATGCGTACAAGAAGTACGTCGCCGAGCAGGCCGAGCAGCTCCAGCAAGGCACTGCCGCGTTCGCTGACGCCATAAAAGCCGGCCGGGTCGACGACGCCAGACGTCTCTACGCCCAGGCTCGCCAGCCTTGGGAGCGCATCGAGCCGGTCGCGGAGACCTTCGGTGACCTCGACGACAAGATCGACGCACGCGAGGGCGACGTCAAACCGGGCGAGCAGTGGACCGGGTATCACCGGCTGGAAAAGGAACTGTGGTCCGGCGGGTTGCAGCCGGACGCCGCGGAAGTCGCCGACCAGCTCGTCGCCGACGTGCACGAGATCGCCGACAAGGCCAAGGACGCCGACCTGACCCCCGCGAAGACCGCCAACGGGGCCAAGGAACTCCTGGACGAGGTGGCCACCAAGAAGGTCACCGGCGAGGAGGAAGCCTTCTCCCACACAGATCTGTGGGACCTCAAGGCCAATGTGGACGGCGCGAAGCAGGTCGTCACCGCGTTCCGCCCGGTGCTGCGATCCAAGGACCCGAACCTCCAGGCGCAACTGGACCACCGGTTCGCCGACGTCGATGGGCTGCTGGCCCGGTACCAGCGCGGGGACGGGTTCGCCCCGTACACCGAGCTGAACCCCGACCAGGTCAAGGAGCTGGGTGCCGCGGCGGATGCGCTCGGCGAGCCGCTGAGCAAGATCTCGGGAGCCGTAACAGGACAATGAGTGACGACACGGACCACAACCCCGCCGAGGACACCGAGACGCGCGGCACGCCGACAGGTCCGCAGGGCGGTGTCTCACGCCGACGGCTGTTCGGGTTGGCAGGGGCTGGTGCCGCCCTGGTCGGCGTGGGAGGCGCCACCGGGGCCGCCGCCGCCCACGCGATCGACACCGACGCCAGCCAGGCCGCCGCAGTGCCTTTCTGGGGTCAGCACCAAGCGGGCATCACCACGCCCGCCCAGGATCGGCTGCACTTCGTCGCCTTCGACGTCACGACCCGCGACCGCGCCGAGCTGGTGGACCTGCTGCGCGCCTGGACGGCGGCCGCGGAGCGGATGACCTCCGGCCGGGAGGCCGTCGACCGGGGCGCCGTCGGCGGCTTGGAGGACTCCCCGCCCGGCGACACGGGTGAGGCACTGGGTCTGGCGGCCTCGGGACTGACCCTCACGATCGGGTTCGGCCCGTCGCTGTTCGACGACCGGTTCGGCCTGGCGGGCCAACGTCCGCCCGCCTTAATCGACCTGCCGCACTTCCCGAAGGACAACCTCGATCCAGCCCGCTGTGACGGGGACCTGTGCGTGCAGGCGTGCGCGAATGACCCGCAGGTGGCCGTGCACGCGATTCGCAACCTCGCCCGGATCGGGTTCGGGGTGGTCAAGGTGCGGTGGTCGCAGCTGGGCTTCGGCCGCACGGCGACCACGTCCCGTGAACAGTCCACGCCCCGCAACCTCTTCGGTTTCAAGGACGGCACCAACAACATCAAAGCCGAAGACGCCGATGCTCTGCGCGAGCACGTCTGGGCCCAGCGCACCGATGGTCCACAGTGGATGTCCGGGGGAACCTACCTGGTGGCGCGACGCATCCGAATGCGCATCGAAACCTGGGACCGCACCTCGTTGGGCGAGCAGCAGGAGATCCTTGGCCGGAACAAGGGCACCGGCGCTCCCCTCAGCGGTACCGAGGAGTTCGACCCGGTCAACCTGGACGCCCGCAAGCCTGACGGGCCGGTCATCGCCGACGACGCCCACATCCGTCTCGCCTCACCACAGGCCAACAACGGTGCTCGCATTCTCCGTCGCGGCTACAACTTCACCGACGGCTCGGACGGGCTGGGACACCTGGATGCGGGGCTGTTCTTCCTCTGCTTCACCCGAGATCCGCGCACGCGGTACGTGCCGATGCAAAACGCGCTGTCGAGCAACGACCGAATGATGGAGTACATCGAACACACCGGTTCAGCCATCTTCGCCTGCCCACCCGGACTATCACCCGGCGGCTACTGGGGCCAGCAACTCTTCACCTGACACGTCCCCATCCGACTGATCGAGATCGATTGCCGGGCGCACGGTTGCTCAGCTCGCAGGGTGCTCACGGAGTCTCGTGAGCACCCTGCGTCACGCCGGCTAGTCATGTCGCCACGCCTGAGACCGCTCGTGTCAGTGGCGCAAGTCAGTCACGTGTTGCAATTTCTCGGACACGGCATCCAGGCTGAATGAACCTGTCAGGTCTCCGATGAGGACAGTGGTGGCGGCGAGTGCTCCCATGCCCACCACGGTCAGCGCGGCCAACAGCACCAGATAGGCGAGCGCACGTGTGGGTTTGGGGAGCTGGTGCAGCCCGGAGAAGCTGTCCCACAGCGTGGGGAGTGGCGACTTGCCGATACCTGGCGCGGACATGCCGATATTCCTTCCTCATGCGAGTAGCACGCATCCCTTGACGGAATGCGGCAGAGAATGCGGTGCCGACGGGATCGCACGTGGGTTGGCCGGCTCGTGCGCCCAGCGGCCCACCGTCTCAGTAGGACTGCTTGTGACCAGCGGGAACTCCGCTCGCGACCCCGTCAACCTGCTATTCGCCGCAGTGACCGCAGTCGTTACAACAGGCGGGCGGATCATCCCCTGCCGGACGCGCCCACACGGGTCAGCCGCGCTCGGAGTGAGGCCCGTCCTCGATCCGGTAGTGCGCGGCGGCGTTGTCGTGGAGCACGGCGTCCACGTGTTCCTCTCCCACCAGTTCGGTGAGGCGGTGCAGGTCGCCGTCCTCGAAGGGGCGCCGGGCCCGGGTGGAGGGCAGGTCGGAACCGAACATCAGGGCGCCTGGGTGGGCCTTGACGATGGCCCGGACCGTCTCGTCGACGTCCAGGTCCACGCGCCCGAATCCGCTGGCCTTCACCCTGGCACCGGACTCCACCAGGTGAAGCAGGCTCCGCAGCCCTTCGGCGGAGATGCCGAGATGGTCGATGCTCACCGCGGGCAGCGACCGCAGCCTCGGCAGGAGATCAGGCAGGTCGCGAGCGTCGATGTACAGCTCGGTGTGCCAGCCGGCCACCTCGTGCGCCCGGCGGGCCAGGGTGTCCAGGTTGTCCAGAGTCTCCGATCCGCCACGGCGGGCGTTGAACCGGACTGCGCGTACGCCTTGGGCGTCCAACCGGGCGATCTCCCCGTCGGACACCGATGCGGGCAGCTGCGTCACCCCGACGAAGCCCGGCCCCAACCGCCGCAGGGCATCGACCAGATAGGTCTGGTCGAACGCCTGGAACGAACCGGAGACCACCGCTCCGCCGGTGACGCCGAGGGCAGCGGCCCGCTCCCGGTAGTGGGCGACGGTGAACTCGGGCGGCAGGTAGCCGCTGTTCTCCACCAGCGGGAAGCGCCGGTCGATGATGTGGAAGTGGCTGTCGAAGACGCGTGCGCTCATGTGACTGGGAGAATTCTCGTTTCCGGGCTTACGTGGGAGTGCTGTGCGGTGAGCTGAGGGTGGCGGGAACGTTGCGGGCCTCGCCGTGGCGTGGGTTGGGTTTGCCGGCGATGGTGACCCAGAGGCTGGGATCGAAGTGGTCCTGGGGAATTTGGGCGACCATGTAGCGGACGCTGCGTTCGACTTTGACGCGCCAGCGGCGGGCGGCTTCGTTGCCGTCGCCGCTGCGGATCGCCTCGTAGATACCGATGTCCTCGCGGGCGATGAGGTCCACCGCTTCGGCCCAGTCCAGTTGCAGGATCGAGTTGAACATGCGCAGGCGCATGGTGAGGCGATCGAAGATGAGTCCCGCTTGTGGCAGCTGCACCGTTCGTGCGATCGCGTCCTGGAACCGGAGGTCGGCTTCGCCGATCCGGGCGCGGTCACCGTGCCGGGCGACCACCCGGACCTCGGCCAAGGCGGTGCTGACTGGGCGCAGGGAGGAGCGGGGAAGTGTGGCGATGCGGCGCATCAGCAAGCCACCCAAGGACGCACGCACCGCGTACAGATCGATGATGTTGGTGGCACTGACGTACGGGACGGCGGCTCCGCGGTTGGGGAGCAGTTCGAGCATTCCTTCCTCCGCGAGCACGCGCAGGGCCTCGCGCACGGGCCCGCGGGAGACGCCGAGTCGGGTCGCCAGGGGTGCTTCCTTGACGCGTTCGCCGGGCTTGAACTGCCCGCTGGCGAGCGCTTCGCGGACGAGTTGGGCCACCCGGTCGGCGATTCGGGGTGAGCCTGGCGGGGCGCCCGGCACATCGTTGTGCGACTCGTGCTCGTCGGCGCCGGCTCGTTGGGCATAAGCGCCATCGGCTCCATGTGAGTCGTTAATAAGCCCTTGATAGTCGCGGTCGCCGCTCCACAGCGCTCGCGGGCTCTTGGTCCACGAGAACGACGGGGACGGTGGGGTCCACGCGTTGCACCAGGCCCGAAGGTCGTCTCGGAGCGCAGCCAGTGACGCTGCGAATCCGAGGACGTTCTCGCTGGGTAACGGGTTGCGCGCCAGGAGGACGTCGATTTCGTCGATCCACGACCCTTGTGGCGCAACGGCGTGCCGGTGAAACCGCGGGTGCGTCTCCAGCCAGGTTTCCAGGATGTCTTGAGCTCCGGGGCTCAGACCATCGACGAGCAAGTGAACGGCCAGCTTCGCCGGCACGCTGCGGTCGAGGTGTTCCAGGAAAGCACGCAGTGACGACGGGGCGCTGTCCGCCGACGCGCCGTGCGGGTGCGTAGTGGTGGCACCCTTGACCAGCGCGAACGCGTTCGCGACCGCGAACAGCTCTCGCGCTTCGGCGGACTTCCGGGGTTTGGTCGGCGTGGTGACCGCGCGTTCCTTGAGAACCACCGCGTGGTCGTCGGCCGCGACGGCCAGTACCCGCATGGGTGGGGAGAGGAACAGACCGACCACGTCGCGGATCTGGATCGGGGGCAGCACGCGGGCCGCGTCCGGGCACAGCGTCGACTGCCCCGGCCTCGATTGGATGCGGTAGGTGCGCCAGATGCGGCTCACCTTCGTCTGGCTGAGCCCGACCGCTTCGGCCATGGCGCGCGTCGACCAGCGACGCCCGTCGGGCGGCGGCGCGAGGGTGCGCACAAGGACCTGCGCGATGGCGCCGTCGTTGACGGCCGGGGGGCGTCCGGGTCGCGGACGCTCGCTGAGGCCGTCCAGGCGTTCGGTGACGAACCGGGACCGCCACGTGCGGACGGTGTCCAGGGAGATGCCGAGCCGCCTGGCCACGGCCGTGTTGGTGGCTTCCTGCTCGCACGCCAGCACGATCCGGGCGCGCAACGCCTGCGCTTGCGAGCGGTTGCGGCTGCGTGTCCAGCTCACCAGCGTGGCGCGTTCACTGTCGGTGAGGACCACTGCGTTGCGTGGGCGCCCGGCCATGGTGCGAACAGTAGGTAGATTTTCGACTCAGCACAACCCTGGGCCCTGGTAGAGCTACATGGGCATTGTCGACAAACGGGCGGGTTCACATACTTCGTCGCTATCGGTGGCCACGCCGCCGACGCCCACAAGGCACCGCGAGCTCGCAAACGACCACTACAGCCCCTTCCCTCGACAACTCCAGCGGCAGAGCGCCCATTGATACCGCCGGGACCTGACGTTCCCCACGGCCTCTACGGGTGATCGCGGTACCAAGTCCTCAGGAGCACCTATGTCTGACAACGCGGTCGACGACGCACCCCTGTCTGGGTTTCACAAACGCTTGGCGCTGTACTCGTCCGGCGGCCCCTTCCTTGATGGCTACATTCTCAGCATCATCGGTATCGCGATGGTGCAGATCAGCCCCCAGCTGCACGTTTCGACGGTCTGGGAAGGGCTGCTCGGGGCCTCGGCACTGATCGGGATCTTCATCGGCGGCGGGATCGGCGGCTATCTCACCGACATCTTCGGCCGCCAAACCCTGTACACCATCGACCTGATCGCGATCATCGTCTGCTCGCTGCTGCAGTTCTTCGTCAGCGATGTCGCGATCTTGTTCCTGCTGCGCCTGGGCATCGGTATCGCCGTCGGGGCGGACTATCCCATCGCGACATCGCTGCTGGCCGAGTTCACCCCGCGCCGGTTCCGTGGCCCGCTGCTGGGCGGCCTGGTCGTGATGTGGTTCGTCGGCGCCACGGCCGCCTACTTCATCGGTGACGCGCTCATGGTGGTCGGCAATGACGCCTGGCGGTGGATGCTGCTCAGCCCGGCGATCCCCGCGACCATCATCGTCCTGCTGCGCCTGGGCACCCCCGAATCGCCGCGGTGGCTGCTGACCAAAGGCCGGCGCGAGGAAGCCAACGCCGTGATGCGCAAGGTCTACGGCGCCGGCGCCAGCGTGGATGATCTGCCACCAGTTCAGGAGAGCGTGAAGTTCGGCGCGTTGCTGCGCGGCGGCTATCTGGGCCGCATCGCGTACGTGACGACGTTCTGGACCTGCTCGATCGTGCCGCTGTTCGCGATGCAGGCGTTCGGTCCGAAGATCCTCGCGGCGCTCAACGTCAGCAGCGAGACCGCCGACCTCAGCTCGGCGTTGATCAGCCTGCTGTTCCTCATCGGTTGCGTGCTGGCCCTGGTCGTCATCAACCGAACCGGCCGCAGGCGGCTGGTCATCTGGAGCTTCCTGATCTCCAGCGTGGGACTGCTCGTCGTCGGGTTCATGCCCAACGCGCCCATGGTGCTGCTGGCGGCAGCTTTCCTCGTGTACGCGCTGGGCATCGGTGGCACCCAGATCCTGCAATGGATCTATCCCAATGAGCTGTTCCCCACCGAGGTGCGTGGCACCGCCGTCGGCATCGCCTCGTCGCTGAGCCGTATCGGCGCGGCGGTCGGCACCTACCTCGTACCGCTGGCGCTCACCGGCCTCGGCGTGGGAGTGACCATGCTCATCGGCGCCGCGGTCACCCTGCTCGGCGTCATCGTCTCAGTCCTGTGGGCACCGGAAACCACCAACCTCGCCCTGCACGAGGCCAGCGCCCTCGGGACAACCGTCCGAACCACATCGCGCACAACCACACCCAACGCTGGCACGGTCCGCGGCTGAACCCGCCCAGGGCCAGGCTGGAGCCCCGACACATCGCGGGGCTCCAGCCGCCACGACAGCCGATGCGCGTCCTTGACGAGGGCTCGGCAGCAGCGACCGCAATGACTGTGAGGAAGGCTGGACCGATGAAAGACGTGGTCATCGTGGGAGGCGGCATCGCCGGGCTCGCGGCGGCATGGCGGCTGCGGCACCGGGACGCGGTCTTGCTCGAGGCAGAAGGACGGGTCGGCGGGCGCATTCGCTCGGAACGCCGCGGACCGTACTGGCTCAACTGGGGCGGACACGTCTTCGCCGGCGGGAACTCGGCCACGGCCTGGCTGCTGGGCGACAGCGGCGTCGATTCGATGCGGGTGCCGGGCTCGCTGGCCGGGTTGGCGATGAACGGCAAGCTCCTGTTGAAGGGCCGGGTGGAGACCTACCCGTTCCGCATCCCGATGTCGTGGTCGTCGCGGTTGGCGATGCTCAAGGCCGGGGCCAAGGTCGGCCTGGCCGTTGCCAAGTACGCGAGGGTCATCCGACCGCGGCCGGGCGAGGATGCGGGCGTGCGGCAGCAGCGGGTCTACGACTTCATGAACGACCGCAGCTTCGCCGAGTTCATCGGCGAGTTACCCGAAGATGCCGAGGCGCTGTTCAAACCCACTGTGACCCGCTCCGCCGCGGACATCGACGAGATCTCGGCCGGAGCTGGTGTCGGCTACTTCAGCTTGGTGTGGAACATCGGCGGTGGCCTCTCACGGAACATCCTCGGCGGGCCGTCCACGCTCACCGAAGGCATCGCGGCCGCGCTGGCCGACCGGGTCGAGTTGCACTCGGCCGTCGAGGAGATCGTGCAGAAGAAGCGGTCGGTGGTCGTCCGCTACCGGCAGGACGGCGTCGAGAAGCAGGTCGAGGCGCGCTACGCGGTGCTGGCGACACCGGCGACCGTCAGCCATCGCATCGCGGCCGATCTCGACCCCGAGGTCCGGGCGGCGCTGTCGAAGGTCATCTACGGCCCGTATGTGAGCGCGGCGTTTCTCACCAACGAGACCGAACGCCAGGTCTGGGACGACGCGTACGCCGTCGCGACCCCGAAACGGTCGTTCAACATCGCGTTGAACATGTCCAACATCGTGCGTGCTCGTGAGGCGGGGCGCCAACCCGGCAGCAGCCTCATGACCTTCTCGCCGGGCAGCCTCGCTCGCAAGCTGCTGGAGGTCGACGACGACGAGGTCCTCCGCACCTATCTCGCCGACCTCGATCAGGTCCTGCCGGGATTCTCCGAGAAGGTCGTCGAGTCGGAGGTGCAACGCTGGCCCACGGGTGCGCCGTATTGCTTCCCGGGCCGCGGCAAGCTGCAACAGGCACTTACCCGCGGCGGCGGCCGGGTGTTCCTGGCCGGTGACTACCTGGGCACGCTCTACTCCGAAACGGCGATTCACACCGGACTCTCCGCCGCGCAGGAGGTTCAGAGCCTGCTGGCCACCGAACGGCAGAGCCCCCAGATCATCTCCCAGGTCCGCACCGCCAACTAGACCGCGACCGGACTCGAAAGTTCCCGAGTTGCCAGCCAGCCTTCACGGCAGCTGGCCGATCCACGCCACAACCCTGAGCAAGGAGATTTCTGCAATGTCGACGCAACTCAGCGGTGTCCTCACCGCGCTGGCCACCCCGTTCACCGCAGACGAGCGGATCGACGTCAACAACCTGCGTCGTCTGGTCGACCGCAGTATCGACGGTGGAGTCGACGGCGTCGTCGCCTGCGGCTCGACCGGTGAGTTCGCCGCTATGAGCGGCGAGGAACGGCGGATGGTCGTGGAAACCGTGATCGACCAGGCCGCCGGCCGGGTGCCGGTCATCGCGCAGACCGGTGCGGTCAGCACCGTGGAAGCCATCGAGTTGTCCCGCCACGCGCAGGACGCCGGCGCCTCGGTGCTGATGCTGGTCACCCCGTACTACGAGCCGCTGACCCTCGACGAGACGTTGCGCTACCTGCGCACGGTCGCGGGCAAGGTCGACATTCCGCTCATGCTCTACAACCTCCCGGGTGCCACCGGTGTCAACCTCTCACCTTCCCTCGTCGGGCAGCTGGCCCGCGAGGTCGACAACATCCAGTACATCAAGGACACCAGCGCCGACATGTCGCAGGTCGGAAAACTGATCCACCACCACGGCGACGTCATCTCCACCTTCGTCGGATGGGACAGCCTGCTGCTGACCTCGCTGGCCGAGGGCGCTGCCGGGGTCATGGCCGGCACCGCGAACGTGATGCCGGCCGAGCTTGTCTCCATCCACCGGGCGGTGCGCGCCGGTGAACTCGAACGCGCACGCACCGAATGGAACCTGATCTACCCGCTCATGGACGCGATGATGTCCGCCCCCTTCATCCCCGCGGTCAAGACGGCCCTGAACGCGGTCGGCTTCCCCGCCGGAAGCCCCCGCCAGCCCCTCCTCGACCTCGATGCGGCCACGGCCAAGACGATCTCGTCCCTGGCCGTCACGCTGCGGCCACAGGTAACGACGCTGCGGTAACAACTGCCAAATCCTGCGACATATCAACGGAGGTAGTGCTTCATGACCATGTCATCCGACCGCACCACGGCCACGGTTCGCCGGGCGGCGGGCGCGCCGCCACTGGTCACCGCGACCGATTTCCCCCCGGCCCAGCACTTCATCAACGGAGGATTCGTCGACGCATCGTCGGTCCGCGGTATCGACGTGGTCGACCCGTGCTCGGAGGACATCCTCATCCAGGTCCCGGAAGGTACCGCCGAGGACGTCGACCGCGCGGTCGCGGCCGCGGTGGCGGCCAAGGAGCACTGGGCACGGATCGTGCCGAAGGAACGTTCGGAGTTGTTGCACGCGATCGCGGACCGACTGGCCGAGAACGCCGAACCGCTCGTCAAACTGGAGTCGGCGAATACCGGCAAGCCGTTCCCGGTCGCGCGGGACGACATCGCCGGCACGATCGACACCTTCCGCTTCATGGCCGGCGCGGTGCGTGGGACCACCTCCATGGCCGCCGGTGAGTACGTCGAGAACCACCGATCCGTCATCCACCGTGAACCCATCGGCGTGATCGGTGTGGTGACCCCGTGGAACTACCCGCTCATGATGGCCGCCTGGAAGATCGCACCCATTCTCGCGGCCGGCAACACTCTGGTCATCAAACCGTCCGAGCAGACCCCGCTGACCACGCTGAAGTTCGTCGAACTCGTCGCCGACCTGCTCCCTGCCGGCGTGGTGAACGTGGTCACCGGGTTCGGCGCGATCGTCGGTGCGCGCCTTGCCGAACATCCCGATGTGGACATGATCGCGTTGACGGGCTCGGTCAACAGCGGTCGCGCCGTGGCCCGAGGCGCCGCGGACAGCCTCAAGCGTGTGCACCTGGAGCTCGGTGGCAAAGCCCCCGTCGTGGTCTTCCCGGACGCCGACCTCGCAACCGCGGCATCGACGTTGCGCGTGGCCGGTTACTGGAACTCCGGGCAGGAATGCGGAGCCGCATGCCGGGTGCTCGTGCACGAATCGGTCGCCGACGAGTTCGTCAAGAACCTGGTCGACGAAGTCGGTGCCCTGATTGTCGGAGAGCCGGGCGCCAGCGAGGATGTCGAGATCGGCCCGCTGGTCTCGAAAGCGCATTTCAACCGCGTGGTGGGATATGTGGACCGCGCCCAGAACGAGGGCGCCCGAGCGGCCGTGGGCGGCGGCGCGCTTGACGGGCCGGGCTACTTCGTGGCGCCGACCGTGCTGGTTGACGTCCCTGAGGGAGCGGAGATCACGCGGGAGGAGGTCTTCGGCCCCGTCGTCACCGTCGAAACCTTCCGCGACGAGGACGAAGCGGTACGCCGAGCCAACGCCGTCCCCTACGGTCTGTCAGCGTCAGTGTGGACGGAAAACGCGCGGCGCTCCCACACCGTTGCGGCACGCCTGGATTTCGGCACCGTGTGGGTGAACTCGCATCTGGTACTTGCCAACGAAGTCCCGTGGGGCGGCTTCAAGGGATCCGGCTACGGCCGAGACCTGTCGATCTACGCGCTCGACGACTACTCCCGCACCAAGCACGTCATGCACAACCACGGGGATTAATCGCCACCATGCTCGCTGCCGGGGCCATCGGCGTGCTGTCCAAGGGGAACGCGTCGAGCTCCGGCGCCGAGGTCGGCTGCCAGGGCGAAAGTCGATCTTCGGCCCCGGAAAGGACGAATCTTGGCCACTGAAGCCGAACCGAGCCACGACCTCGTCGCCCGCGACGAGGTCGTGACACTCTGCCTGGCCGCCCTCAACGAAGCGGGCGCCAGCCGGCGAGTCGCCGAACTGCTCACCGACGCGGCGCTCTTCGCGGAGGACCGTGGAAAGAGCGCACTCGGCGTGGCGCATCTGCTCGATCACGTCGATGCCATCCATGACGGGCGCCTCGATGGCCGTGCCCTTCCCCGGGTCAGCCAGCCCTGCTCCGCCATCATCACCTCCGACGCGTGCGGTGGCATCGCGCACACGGGATTCGACGAGGGCTTCGCCCGTCTCGTGGAGTCCGCGGGCCAGCACGGCGTAGCCGTGTTCGCGCAGCACGGATCCTTCACTTGCGGACAGCTCGGCTGGTTCACCGAAAGGCTGGCCGGCGCCGGGCTCGTCGCCCTCGCCACCGCCGTCTCGCCAGCTCTGCTCGCCACTGCGGCGGGAGGCCGCCGGGTATTCGGCACCAATCCCATGGCGTACTCGGTGCCCCGCGCCGAGCACCCGCCGTTCACGGTGGACCAAGCCTCGAGCAGCACCTCTTTCGTCTCCGTGCGCGATGCCGCGGCGCGGGGCGCACTCCTTCCTGAGGGGTGGGCCGTGGACGGAGACGGCTGTCCGACGACGGACCCCGAGGCCGCCCTCGCCGGCGCCCTCCTGCCCTTCGGCGGGTACAAGGGAGCGAACATCGCACTGCTAGTGGAGCTTCTGTCCTCGATGGCCGGTGGCCGCTGGTCGATGGACGCACCCCCGTGGAACTCCGGTTCGCGGCATCCCTCCGTTGGAATGTTCGTCCTCGCCGTTGAGCACAGCGCTCTTGCGCCCGGCTACCCCGCACGCGTCGAGAAGCACCTCCAACACCTGGCCAGCTCTGGCGTTCGCCTGTCCGGCAGCACGCGCACCCAGCCACCAGCCCCTCCTGACGGCTGCCTGGCGTTGCGCTCAGACGTACTCGCCGACCTTCGCCGCCAGGCAGGATGCTCCGCGCCGCAGCCGCATTAGCCGTCCGTTCCCCTTCGCATACGCCGTCGGCCCGCGTCAGCGGTTATGCCAGTTCCAGCACTAGCTTGCCGGTGTTCTCACCGCGAAAGAGCATCTGCAGCGCCTCGGGGAAGTCGTCCACGCTTCCCCTCACCACGTGCTCCTTGACCTTGATGTGACCGGCGCCGATCCAACCCGCGATCTCCTGCGTGGCCTGGGCGTAGCGTTTCGCGTAGTCGAAGACGACAAAGCCCTCCATACGCGCACGCCGCACCAGCAGGGATAAGTAATTGGGCGGCCCCTGGACCGGCGTCGTGTTGTTGTACTGGCTGATCGCGCCGCAAACCACTACCCGCGCATGCATCGCCAGCCGCGTGAGCGCCGCGTCGAGGATCTCGCCTCCGACATTGTCGAAGTAGACGTCGATGCCCTCCGGCGCCTGCTCACGCAATGCGCGCTTGAGGTCGCCGGCACGGTAGTCGACCGCCGCATCGAAACCCAGCTCGTCGGTGAGCAGGGCGCACTTCTCTGGACCGCCGGCGATGCCCACAACCCGACAGCCCTTCACCTTGGCGATCTGCCCGACCATGGTGCCGACCGCACCCGCCGCGCCGGAGACCACGACGGTCTCGCCCTCCTTCAGGGCGCCGACGTCCAGCAGGCCGAAGTAGGCGGTCATGCCCGGCATGCCCAGCGCGCCCAGAAACGTCGACAGCGAGGCCAGCGACGGGTCGATCTTCATCGCACCCCTGCCGTCGGAGACCACATGCTCCTGGACACCGAACGTGCCAACGACATGGTCACCGGGCTGGAAGTCGGGGTGATTGGAGGCGGTGACCTCGATCACCGACCCCGCGCGCATGACCTCCCCGATACCGACCGGCGGCAGGTAGGAAGGGCGATCGTCGAGCCACCCGCGCATCGCGGGGTCAAGCGAGATCACCCGCGTCCGCCCGGCGAACTGTCCCTCTCCCGGCTCCCCAGCAGACTCGGTGACGCGCTCCCAATCGTCGGTCTTGACCTCACCCACGGGGCGGTTCGCCAAGCGGATCTGGCGGTTGATCACAGACATGAAACCTCCTGTCGCCGAGAACGAGACCCACCATACCGACCAGTAGGTATGGAACCTCTATGATGTGGACCACACCCGCCAGGGCGCCACCCGGCGTCACAGGCCTTCTTCTCAGCTTCGCTTTTGTAACTACTCTGGTGCGCGGTGCTTTTCTGGTGTTCTTCGAAAGGTCGACTGAAGCAATTCGTGGGGACAGTCCGCTTCCAGAAAGCGAAAAGCCAGCGGGAAGCACGGATTTGGCGGCTTCACGCCCGGCCTCGCTTGCCGAGGTGAACCGGATGGACACCGTGAGCGTATTCACCTACCAGTGAGACCCATGACGATGGACGTTCCGGTCAACACAGGTAAGGAGTCCAGCATGAAATCACGCCTGCGCACAGTGGGAACGATCACGGCATCGCTCGTGGTCGTCGGTACGGTCGTGGCGATCGCACGGCGCTTCCGATTTGCCGATCGTTTCGGTGAACCCGCCGGCGATCTTCCGCAAGGCGACCGGGTTCACACGATTTCCGGGCATCTCACTCCCCCGTCCCAACCAGCGGCAGTCGGGTGGCAAGCTGGCCCGACGGCGATCGCGTCCCGCACGACTCCGCAAAGCCGGGTGACCGGAAGGAGTCTCGCGGTCCGGCTCCCACAGAACCGTGCGCGTGATGATCTCTCGTAAACGGACGTCCGGCTACGGTCTTCTCAGCGAACGGGTTACCAACCCCAGCGGGAGGCTCCTCCAGGTGAGTTGGCGAGTCCACGAAGCCGTATGCGGGGTGCGGCCGAGGTTCTTGCCGGTCACTTCGGTGGCGGCAGTGAGGGCGAAGTCGGGTGTGCTCTGCACAGTTCGGGTGGCGTGGGCGATGATGACACTCGCCAGGCACACAGTGACTCCCTTAAAATCCCAGGACACGCTGCTGCGGCATCGTGCACCCGGTCGGCCGCCACAGTCACGCGACGGCCATTTACCCCGCGACCTCGATCTTCAGCGCTGGTAGGCAAATCACACCGAGATCGAGTTCGCCAGAACAGTGAGATCTGGGAGCGCTCCCGGTGCCCGGGGTCGGTGAGGATCTTCTGACAAGGCTCCACAAGGGAATCAGTTGTGTCCTGGCCGGGTCCCAGCGAGACGCAGGCACCGAAATCGGCGATCGCCTGCGCCGCTGACGACAATTACCCGTCGACAAACGATGTCTTGGGCAGGACCAATGGCGATCGGGAACATCAATGGTCAGCGGACAGGATCGGGGTGGCCCTGTCGAACCTACTGGCCGGAGCGAATCTCGCGCCGGAGGTGCTTGGTGAGAGTACGAAGGACCTTAACGACATCCTCCTCATCCGAGACGTGCTTGCTCCCTTCCTCCCGCCACACCAGACCCGCGAACTCGTCGGCGGATTTGCGTGTCTCATCACGACACAGCAGATGTATGCACGATCTTCCGGTCTGTAGCTTGTTCTGCCACGCCACGCGGTCCACTGTCGTGAGCCGGCGCTGGTCACTGCCATCGAGCTGGGACTCATAGAGGTGCGTGCCACTTGTGATGAGGTCCGCAGCGCTCCGCAGCTTCTGTTGGCGCAGCCAACGCCGGTCTTCGTTGCGGCCTGTCACCCACGCGCCAAGCACAACACCAGCTAACCCGATGAGGGCTCCCACAACGCCTGGCAAGAGATTCCCCACGCATGCCACCACCTTCGAGACTCCATCCAACAGTCCCGATCTTCGTACCCTATATTGGGTACCGGTTGCACGCTCATCGCCCAGATCAGCGCGTTCGCAGCGTGCGCGCTCGGCGGCTATGAGCCATGAGAGTGTGGGGCCACTCAGCGCATCGGCAAGGGCTGCTGCTCGCCGAACTGACGGCCGAGGCGGTGGAGGCACTGTATGCGGCCCGCCGGCGTTTGGAACACGATCTCGCCTAGTGGCCGCCCGCCAGGCAAGGCCAGCTGCCGTCGAACTGCGCGTGGACCGGGCGACCCGCGCTGGTCCGGTCGCCCGGTCCAGCCATTCCGCCGACTGGAGCAGGGATTGACTAACACTTTTATCTACGCAACTCTCGTTCGCTAAGGCCGCATTCTGAGAACGCGAGGAGGTCGTGGTGGGGCTCCAGGACAGCTACGGCGACACGATCCCACGGAACGCCCGGTGACCGGGACCGGATTCTTCACGTCCGTCGACGATGTGTCCGCGAGCCTGGCCAAGGCCGGTTACCTAGCGTCCACAGCGGTCGCCACCACCGTCTACCTCGCAGACCAGCTCGGAAAGCCGCTGCTAGTGGAAGGACCGGCTGGTGTCGGCAAGACGGAACTGGCCAAGGCGGTCGCGGAAGTCAGCAAAGCACGGCTGGTCCGGCTCCAGTGCTACGAGGGCGTCGACGAGGCCCGCGCCCTCTATGAGTGGAACCACGCGAAGCAATTGCTGCGCATCACCGCCGGACGGGACGAAACGTGGGAAGAAGCGCGCACTGACATCTTCAGCGAGGAGTTTCTGCTCGCGCGTCCGCTCCTCACCGCCATCCGGGGCACCGAGCCCACGGTTCTGCTCATCGACGAGACCGACAAGGCCGACGTCGAGGTGGAGGGGCTGTTGCTGGAGCTGCTCAGCGACTTTCAGGTCACCGTGCCTGAGTTGGGCACGATCACGGCGACCCAACGCCCTTTTACCGTGCTTACCTCGAACGCCACTCGGGACCTGTCCGAGGCACTGCGTCGCCGCTGCCTGTATCTGCACATCGACTTTCCCGACGCGCAACTCGAGCAACAGATCGTCCGCTTGCGGGTCCCGGACATCGAAGAGGCCATTGCCGAATCCCTGGTTCGGCTGATCAGCGCTTTGCGCGCGATGGGATTGCGCAAGGCGCCGTCGGTGGCGGAAACCATCGACTGGGCGCGCACACTGCTGGCGCTGGGCGCTCACACCCTCGACGAGGAGTTGGTCCGCGACAGTCTTGGGGTGATACTCAAGCACCAGGACGATGTGCTCAAGGCCAGCCAGGAGTTGCAACTAGACACCGTGCTCGACGGCACGGCAACGACACGATGAGTGGGTCCTCCACTGGAGAATCCGCTGGCGTTTCGGGGCGGCTGATCGGATTCGTTCGAGCCTTGCGGACGCACGGGATTCTCGCTGGTCCTGGCGAGACGGTCGATGCGGCGACCGCGCTCGAGGCGCTCGGCCTGACCGATCGACAACGAATGCGGGAGGGGTTGGCCGCGACCTTGCTCCGCCACGAAGGGCAGCGAGCGGTTTTCGACGCGACCTTCGACCTGTATTTCCCGCTCGGGGTTGGCGCATCGGAACGGAGCCGCCAGCGCGCCGAAGAGGACGACGACAACCTGGCCGGGCTTCGCGATCGGCTGGCCGACGCGCTCACCAGCGACGACCAGGCGGAACTGGGTCAACTCGCCGCCGAGGCCGTCGGCGCCCTCGGCTGGTACGGCCAGACCAGCGGAGCCGGCGGCTGGTCGGCGTACCAGACCCTCGACCGGTTACAACCGCAGACTCTCTTGGTCCGTGTACAAGCAGCCATCAGAGCCGCACGCCCCGGCGAAGCCGCCTTCACCGAGCGCCTCGACACGGACGAGATCCGGCGCCGCATCGAAGGATTCCGCAAGCACGTACGCACCGAGGCGCGACGCCGCGCCGCCGAACTGCATGGGCCGGAACGGATCGCTCAGCACGCCATCGCACCCACGCCGGACAGGGTTGACTTCCTTAACGCCAGCCGCGCGCAATTGGCTGAAATGCGCCGTGCCGTGCACCCGCTGTCGCGCAAGCTGGCCACCCGGCTCGCCGCCCGCCGCCGGCGCGCGGCCCACGGACAGATCGACCTCCGCAGGACCCTGCGGCGCTCGCTGTCCACCGGCGGCGTGCCCGTGCGGCCCGCCTACCACCGCCGGCGGCCTGGGCGACCCGAGATCGTGCTGCTGTGCGACGTATCCGGTTCGGTGGCCGGTTTCGCGAACTTCACCATGCTGCTTGTGCAGGCACTGCACGACCAATTCAGCAAGGTACGAGTATTCGCCTTCGTCAACCGCACCGACGAAGTGACACACCTGATCAAGCATGGATCAGCGGACCCGGAACACCTCGGCAGCAGCATCCTCTCTGAGGCCACGCTCACCGGTTGGGATTCGCACAGCGACTACGGCGCCGCCCTGGGCCAGTTCGCCGCGCGCTACTACGACGCGATCGGGCCGCGCACGTCAGTACTCATCCTCGGTGATGCCCGCACCAACGGCAGCGATCCGAACCTCCCCGCCCTGCGGCGAATCACGGCGAGGGCCCGCCAAACGTACTGGCTCAACCCCGAACGCGCCGCGCTGTGGTCTACCGGTGATTCGGCTGCGCACGAGTACTCCGAACTCGTCGAGATGCACGAGTGCCGCAACGCGGATCAGCTCAGCAGGCTCGTCGCCCGCCTCCTTCCCATATGAAAAGGGACTCCCCATGGCAGATTCGATTCCGTCGCAATGCTCGAAAGCCGCATGGGGATTCGGGGTCGGCACTCCGACGGAAAGCCGCGCTCGAAGGCGTTGACGATGCCGACTGCCTCGTCGATGTCATCGTAGACAAGTACCGGCGCGACCGGCCCGAAGATCTCCTCCGCCCAAGCGGGATTCCCCGCCGTGAGATCGGTCAGCACCGTCGGGTCGGTCGTAGAGACCGTCGTACTCCCCACCGGTGACGAGCGTTGCACCCGCGAAACACGGCTCGTGTGATGATCCGATGCACGTTGTCGCGCTGCCGCTCGTGGATCAGCGGTCAGGGCCGCCTTGGAGCTTCACCAAACGTCCCCGATCGAGTGATAATGGCCGCCGTGTCGTATGCCGTCATCGGGGCCGGCCCGTCGGGGCTTGCAGCTGCCCGCAACCTGCAACGCTTCGGAATCCCCTGGCAAGGCTACGAGCTCGCGTGCGGGGTCGGTGGCCTGTGGGACATCGAGTCGCCGCGCAGCACGGTCTACGAATCGGCACACCTGATCTCGTCGAAGGGCACCACGCAGTTCAGCGAGTTCCCGATGAACGACTCGGTGGCCGACTATCCCTCACACCGGGAGCTGATCACCTACTTCCGCGCTTTCGCCGAGCGGTTCGGGCTTACTGACGGGTTTCGTTTCCGGACCGAAGTAACCCGCGTGGAGCCCTCCGTCCACGGTGGGTACGACGTCACCGCGGTCGGCCCCGACGGGGAACACACCAAGCACCACGACGGTGTCCTGGTCGCCAACGGCACGCTTTCGGAGCCGAATGTCCCGGTCTTCGAGGGACATTTCGACGGGGAGGTGTTGCACACCAGCGCCTACAAGTCGGCCACGATCTTCGCCGGCAAGCGGGTTTTGATCATCGGAGCGGGCAACTCCGGCTGCGACATCGCCGTCGACGCCGTCCACCACGCCGCAGCCGTCGACCTCTCGGTACGCCGTGGCTACCACTTCGTGCCGAAGTATCTCTTCGGCAGGCCATCCGACTCGCTCAACCAGGGCAGGCCGCTCCCGGCCAAGATCAAGCAAGCGATCGACTCCCGCGTTCTGCGCATGTTCACCGGTGACCCAACCCGCTTCGGTTTCCCGAAACCGGACCACAAGTTGTACGAGTCGCACCCGATCGTCAACTCGCTGATCCTGTACCACCTCGGGCACGGGGACCTGAGCGTGCGCGCAGACATCGAGCGCTTCGACGGCCCCACGGTCCTCTTCCGGGACGGCACGAAGGAGCAGTACGACGTCGTGGTGCTCGCCACCGGCTACCGGCTGCACTACCCGTTTCTCGACCCACAGCTGCTGCGGTGGCGACCTCCGGCCGCGCCGGATCTCTACCTCAACATCGTCAACCCCGACCAGCGCGACCTGTTCGTGCTCGGCATGATCGAGGCCTCCGGCATCGGCTGGCAGGGTCGTTACGAGCAGGCCGAGCTGGTGGCCTCGTACCTGCGGGCCCGCACCGAGCGGCCCGATGCTGCCCTCGCCTTCGAAGCCCGTGCCCGCGGCCCGAAACCCGACCTCTCCGGCGGCTACCACTACCTGGGCATCGAGCGGATGGCCTACTACGTCAACAAGGACGCCTATCGCCGCATGGTGCGCGGTGAGATCGAGGCGCTGGGAGTGCGGCCGTGATCGCGGCAATGGTCGGCGCCACCGACGTCGACGACATTCGGATCGCTTTCGACGACAGCTCGCTGACCACGCTCAAGGTCGTGATCGGCGCGATCTTGTTCGGCATCGCGCTGGACACACCGCTGTCGTCGTTCGCGGCGGCGCTGCGCAGGCCCGTGGTGATCGGGGTCGGCGTCGTCGCGCAGTTCGTCCTGCTGCCCGCATTGACATTCGTGCTCACCCTGCTGCTCGGGGTCCGCGGCTCGGTCGCTCTCGGCATGATCCTGGTGGCGTGCTGCCCGCCCGGAAACGTCTCCAACATCCTCACCCACCGCAGCGGCGGTGACGTCGCGCTGTCGGTGTCGATGACCTCAGTAGGCAACGTGCTCGCGATCGTGCTGATGCCGCTGAATTTCGCGTTCTGGGGTGGACTTCATCCCAGCGGCGGTCGCCTGATGCACGACATCGACGTGTCGGTCGCCTCGATGCTCGGCGAGATCGCGTTCGTGATCCTCGTACCTTTCACCGTCGGCATCACCATCGCCCGGGTGTGGCCGAAGGCAGCCCGGATCGGGCATCGCGTGATCGGTCCAGTGTCGTTTCTTGCGCTGGGCGCAGTGATCGTCGTCGGCCTGGTGAACAACTGGGACATTTTCATCCACCGCCTCGGCGTGGTGCTGGTCGCGGTCTTGCTGCACGACGCGCTCGCGCTGCTGATCGGCTTCGCGATCGCGCGGGCCACCCGGCTGTCCGAGCAGAGCACCAAGGCGATGACGTTCGAGGTCGGCATCCGCAATGCCGGCCTCGGCCTGCTGCTGGTGTTCACCTTCTTCGGCGGTCTCGGCGGGATGGCGCTGGTCGCTGCCTGGTGGGGTATCTGGGACATCGTCGCGGGCCTCGTGGTCGCGCAGTGGTGGCGCTCGTACGCCACCAGAACGGAGGTGGTGAAATCGTGAAGGTACTGGTCACCGGCGGAAACGGTTTCCTCGGCCGCTCGGTGGTGCGCGGCCTCGCGGTGGCCGGGCACGAGGTCGTCAGCACCGATCTGCACACGCCCGAGCAGCCGGTCTCCGACGTAAGCCACGTCGTCGCCGACGTCACCGATCGGGCCGCGGTCTCGACGGTTGTCGGCGAGGCACGGCCGGAGGTCGTCGTCCACCTCGCGGCGATCGTGACGCCGGGCCGGAAATCCCACCGCGAGCTCGAGTACGCCGTCGACGTGACCGGGTCGCGGCACGTCTTCGACGCCTGCGTCGAGCACAGAGTCGGCCGGGTCGTGGTGTCCTCAAGCGGGGCGGCCTATGGCTACCACGCCGACAACCCAGCGTGGATCAGCGAGGACCAGCCGGTGCGAGGCAACCCCGAGTTCGCCTACAGCCACCACAAGGGACTCGTGGAGCAGACGCTGGAAAAGCTGCGTACCACGCACCCCGAGCTGGAACAGGTGGTGCTACGCATCGGCACGATCCTCGGCGATGACGTCGACAACCAGATCACCGCGCTCTTCCAGCGCCCGCGGCTGCTCAAGATCAAGGGCGCAGACAGCCCGTTCGTGTTCATCTGGGACACCGACGTCGTCACGATCATGGAGCGCGCTGTGACTGGCCCGGCGACCGGGATTTTCAACGTCGCCGGCGACGGGGCGCTCACCATCGACGAGATCGCGACGCGGCTCGGCAAGCCGGTGCTGACCATCCCCGAGCCGGTGCTGCGCGGCGCACTCGCCATCGGCAAACGCCTCGGGCTGACCGCCTACGGGCCGGAGCAGACGCGGTTCCTGCAGTACCGCCCGGTACTCGCCAACCAGCGACTCAAGGATGTCTTCGGCTACATCCCGACCCACACCTCCGCTGAGGCCTTCGACGCCTGGGCGCGGGCCCACTCCGGGACGTGAACCGCGCTGGGATCGCGTACGGGCGAGCTGACATCACCGATCACGCGTCTGTCCCTACCGGCCGAACAACCACGCCGCGTCAAGCAAAGCAGCCCTGATCGTTGACTGTTCTACCGTGGACTTTGCCTGTCCATTGTGGCCATACGTAAGCCTACCCCGTACGACGGTGGGTTGACGCATGTCAGGTGGACCCGCCTGCGTGTCTCGGTGCCCCAGGACCAGACACGGCCATCCCTAATCCGGCGCAGCATCTCAGCCGACCCGGCGCCGGCGCCGGGCACGTCAGCTGCGTCAGCTCGTGCAGACGGTTCGCTCAGCTGGCTGGGATGAGTGGCACCTCGATGCCCGAAGGAGCCTGCGGTGACCGGGCCACCTGGTAGGTCCCGCCTGTCAGATGGCTCAGTTGCGGCGGGACCGGCAGGAGGTGGGGAGTATCCGCAGTGGACAGTGTCACGCGGAGAGAGTGCCCCGGGGCGATTGTGGCGTAGGTGGGGAAGATTTCGATGTCGTAGCGGGTCAGCTGGCCCGGGGTCACAGGTTGAGAAGAGGTCTTGGTGTAGGGGTGGTAGGGCAGCAGATAGTTGCCGTCGGTGGTGGTCCAGCTGTTGCGTCTGTCGAGGCCACGGAAGGAACCCAGTAATGCTCCTTCGGTCAGCGGCCGGGACACACCGTCCGGGGCGACGTCCTCGACCTCGGCAACCCACTGGGTGTCGGTCGTGTTGGCGGTGGCGTACACCGTAGCCGCGATCGGGCCGGCGAGCGTACGCGCGGCGCGAAATGGCGCGGTGGTGTAGGTGGACGAGGTCGAGCGGGCTTGTGTCGTGCGGTCGTCGTCGGCGCACGGTGTTTGTGGCGCGCCGGCGGATTGGGCCGGGACGGATATGGCCCCCATGGACCACTGGTCCGTGGGCCGATTGCAGGGACTTCCGGCGCCGGTCCACACCAGTCGGTCGGAGGCAGCGGAGCGGGGCGGTGCTGGTGAGAGCGTCCCGGGCCCGAAGTACAGCCGGGTCGGCTGCGCGCCGGTGAACGGGTAGGTCGTGGTCTCGGTGTAGTGGTTGGTGCCCAGGTCGTAGTAATGCAGGGGGGTTGGGGTGTCCGCCATGCCCGTGTGTTCGCCCTTGAGCCAGGTATCGAACCACTCCAGCATGAGCGGGTCGGCGTTCACGCTGGCGCCGTTGAGGTGCTCCCACGGCCCGTTGATGAGCTGGTAGCGGCCGGTGACCGGCTGGCCGGGTTGCATGGGTGCGTTCACCGGCCGACCAGCCCAGGCGTTTTGTAGGGCCGCGTAGTTCAGCGGTTCACCGCGTTGGAACAGGTCGAACTCGCCGCCGATGAGGTACGCGGGAATACCGTTGGCGACGATCTTGTCCAGTACGTTGTTGGGAGCTCGGTCCTGCCAGTACTGGCCGTCGTAGGCCTGTGGCCCACCGGATTCGATTTCTGCGGTCGAGCTCGCGTGGTAGCTCGCAAGGCCGCCGGCGTGCTGGGCCTCCACGGCAGCCGTCGTGCCGATGTCGGAAGGTGTCGTGGGTGGGGTGCCGGCGGCGTCGCCGACAGGATTCGCCGTGTTGCCCGCACCTGTCAGTCCCAGATACGCGGTGTCGAACTCGTTGTCGAGAATACCGCCCATGAAGCTCGTGTCCCGGTAGGCGTCGTTGGCCGCGACTACCGGGAAGATCGCCTTCAACGGGGACTGCTTACCTACGGCTCCGGCAAGCAGGAGTTGATTGATTCCGAGGTAGGAGGGTCCGTACGTGCCGACCGAACCTGATGAGTGCGGCAGCCGCGCTGCCCAGTTGACCAGTTGCATCCCGTCGCGGGTCTGCACTGGGTCGAACAGGCCCCAGGAGCCGCCGGAATCGCCGGTACCGCGCACGTCGGCGACCACTTCAATGTACCCGCGCTGCGCCAGGTAGTTATCGGGACCTCCGGTCGGGCTCGACCCGCCAGGATTGCTCGCACTGCCTGGGCTGCTGCTACCACCACGACCCTTTCCGTACGGGGTTTGGGTCAACAGCACCGGGAACGTCCCGGCCGCCTCCTGCCCGGTTCTGGGGTCGGTCGGATAGATAATGTTGACTCGCAGCACCGTGCCATCCGACATCGTCACCGGAACATCCTCGTGCGAGGCAGTCCCGTACTCAGCCGGCTCCGGCTGCCACCGAGATCCAGGCGCGGAACTGGCCGCCACCACGTCCGGGGAAACGTCCGGTGCCACCGACGATGGAGTCCCGGCCGACGGCGCGGCGACGCTGCCCCCGGCACTCGCGACGCAGAAGGTCACGCAAACACCGAGCACGCCCACATCACGGAAGAACCGCCGCATCGGGACACCTCCAAGACCAGCCGCCTGCCCCACCACAACGATCAGGTCGATCAGTAGTTACTGCAGACGCCGTGATGGGATTGGAAAAGGGCCTTGGACGACTGCCAGACGCGGGCACGACGTTGGGACCGTGGCATCTGGCGTTGGTATGCGTTCACGCTGAGGTGGACGAGACTTGCGCCCCGTGGCGAAGTCCGTCCTACTCGGCGATGCGAGAGGTAACGCCTATCCCTTGAGAAGAGCCCTCATGTCATTTGAAGTTCATACCCTGCGCGCACACTTCCCCTCGCTGACCAGCGGAATCGCGCATTTCGACGGTCCCGGAGGAACCCAGACCCCGGCTGTGGTGGGCGAGGCCGTTGCCCGGACGCTGACCGGGCCGCTGTCCAACCGCGGCACCGGCAGCACTTCCGAACGCAACGCCGAGGACGCGGTCGTCGCGTTCCGGTCCGCCTACGCCGACCTGCTGGGTGTTCCCACCACCGGCATCGTCTACGGGCGCAGCGCCACCCAGATCACCTACGACTTCTCCCGCCACCTCTCCCGCGAGTGGGGGCCCGGCGACGAGGTCGTCGTGACCCGCTTGGACCACGACGCGAACGTGCGCCCATGGGTGCAGGCAGCCGAACGCACCGGCGCCACCGTGCGCTGGATCGAGTTGGACACAGCCACCAGCGAGCTGTCTCTCGACGAACTGCAGACGCTCGTCACTGAGCGCACCAGGCTGGTGGCCCTCACCGCCGCGTCGAACCTGGTGGGCACTAAGCCGCCCGTGCGCACCATCGCCGACCGGGCACACCAGGTCGGTGCCCTGGTTTACGTCGACGGCGTCCACTACGCCGCCCATGCCCCTGTCGATGTGCCGGCGCTGGGCGCGGATTTCTTTGTTTGCTCGCCGTACAAGTTCTTCGGCCCGCATTGCGCTGTGCTCGCCGCTGATCCGTCCTTGCTGGAAACCCTCCGGCCCGACAAGCTGGTTCCCGCGACCAACGTCGTCCCCGAGCGGTTCGAGTTCGGCACGCTGCCCTACGAGATATTGGCCGGCGCGACCGCCGCGGTCGACTTCCTCGCCGGTCTCGCCCCTGTCAGCGCCGGCCCACGACGGGACAAGATCGTCGGTTCGTATAAGGCGATCGCGGAGCATGAACACGTCTTGCGAGACCAACTCGAGGATGAACTCACTACGCTCGGCGACCGGATCATGGTGCATTCCCGCGCTAAGGAACGCACCCCGACCACTTTGCTCACCTTTACCCGCCAACGCAGCTGGGAAGCGTACCGCTTCTTGGCCGAGCGCCACATCCTGGCTCCTGCCGGTTCGTTCTACGCTCACGAGACGTTTACTGCGCTGACCCTGGAGGACCCGCACGGATTGCGCCTTGGCCTCGCTCCCTATAACACGGCCGGCGAAATCGGCCGCCTCCTGGAGGCGCTCGACGAGTTCACAACCTGCTGACCATGCCCTGCCTGGGCGTGCGGCCCTGGAGGTGCGTCCCTGCGTGGTCCGCGCGGACCTGCCGGGCGATCCGAACGGACAGATCCGGTCACCGCATCGCGTTTAACGGTTGGCGGCGTTGTCCCATGGGTGATCAACGGGTAGTTTCCCGTGACATCAAAGGCCCGAGCACGCCCTCCGAAGGGAGGACGCGACATGGCATTCCGGTTGATCGCGTTTCACTATCCACGCCCAGACCACCACTCCGAGATGATCGAACGCATCCGCAGTGCGACCGCAGTACTGGTTGAGCAGCCCGGTTGCCACGGCGTCGAGATGTGGCAAGAAGAGCCCGGCGGTGCGGTCGTGGCCCTGGGCGTGTGGGATTCCAAGGAACAGGCCATGGCCGGCTTTGACGCTGTGTCAGCCGCAGGGGTCGACTTGGCCTTTGACGAACGTGAGGAACGCCCGCGACAGGTTCACAACCTCGTCGAACCGACGTAGTGGCACTCGGTTCTGTCGAGATGCTTCGTGTCGGTGCTCTCGGACTCCGGCGGGCCGCTGGAGAAGATTGCCCGGCTGGTTGGCCACAGCGGGACTCGCGTGACTGAGCTGGTCTACCGGACGCAGATCCGACCGGTCATCGTCGACGGCGCGACGGCCATGGACGAGATCTTCACCATCGACGACTGAGAGCCGTAGTCACGCGGATAGTCACACAAAAGGGCCACCGGTGATCTCCGGCGGCCCTTTTATGCTGGTCACAGGCGTGGAGCTGAGGGGATTCGAACCCACGATCCCTTGACCCCCAGCCGCGTGGACAAACGATCTCACCGACGGTTTCTTCTCGCGACAGCCAATGACGCTGCCCGGCTCTCCCAGCTCGGTTCAGCGAATCCGATCGACCGATACCGCTGCGGGTGTGGTCGACCAGCCAAAGGGCTTAAGTCCCTTGCCGGTGTCTCAGCAGCGTGAGGTGCTGGTTACAGCCGACGTTTGCGTGCCGGTTGTTGCTTGTGCACATCCGTCTTGTGTTGCTGGTGACGTCAAGAGTGCCCTAGGGGTGGGGTGCGGCTGAAGTGAGGTACCGGTTTCGGTTGTACGTGGCGGGCCAGACGGAACGGACCCACGCCGCGGTGAAGAACATGCGTTCGCTGTGTGAGGCTCGCCTGTCGGGCGACTACGACCTTGAGGTCATCAACGCGGTTGATCGGCCGGATCTGGCCGAGGCCGATGGCATCCTGATCGCTCCGACCGTTGTGCGCCTGGCGCCATTACCCGAACAACGGGCCTACGGAGACCTCTCGGATCAGGATCGCGCGGTCGCGCTCCTGGGGCTGCCCGAGACCGACCAGGCTGTAGGCGGTGACTAATCATGGCATTGCGGCGCGCTCTCAGGCGCGTAGCCACGGGGATCCGCGGCTTCGACGAGGTTGCTTGGGGCGGCCTGCCGCAGGGACGGGCGACCCTGGTCACCGGCACCGCCGGCGCTGGCAAGTCCCTGTTTACCATCGAGTTTCTCGCTCGGGGTATCGAGGAATTCGACGAGCCGGGCGTGTTCGTGACCTTCGAAGAGACCCCGGAGGACATCCGCGTCAATGCCGCGTCCCTGGGTTTTGACATCGCCAGGTGGGAGGCCGAGGACAAATGGATCTTCGTGGACGCGGCATCGCCGCTGGGTGAGCACAACCCGACCACGGGAGCCTACGATTTCGGTCCATTCATTGCTCGAGTGGAACACGCCGTCGGGATGATCGGAGCTACGCGGGTCGCGTTGGATCCGCTCAGTGCGATCCTTACCCGGTTTGCCAACAGTGCGTTGGTGCGCGCCGAGATGCTGCGGGTCGTGACCGCCTTGCAGGCCTTGGGCGTCACCACCGTGTTGACCGCCGAAAAAACCGGCGAATACGAGTCCAGTTCGCGTCATGGGGTGGAGGAGTTCGTACCTTCCAACGTCATCACGCTACGTAATGTTCTGGAGCGGGGCAAACGACGGCGGACTCTGGAGATCACCAAATTTCGCGGCGCCCCACACCGCACCGGTGAATGGCTGTTCGCCATCGATCCCCGGCAGGGGCTCGTGATGATCCCCATGGTAGCTGGCGGCGCCCGGGAACGAGCCTCACAAGAGCGCGTGTCCACGGGTAACACGACACTGGATGCGATGTGCGGCGGCGGTATCTTCCGTGACGCCCTGGTGCTGCTGACCGGCCCGACGGGGGCCGGCAAGACTCTGCGTGGCCTGAGGTTTGCCGTTGCCGGCGCCGACGCTGGGGAACGGTGCTTGCTGTGCACGTTCGACGAGACCCGTGACCAACTCGGACGCAACGCCGCAGGTTGGGGGATGGACTTGGACTCCTGGGAGAGCATGGGGCTGGTGCGCGTCATGGCCGACTATCCGGAAACAGCTTCCTTGGAGGACCACTTCCTGGATCTGCGCGCGGCCATCGAAGAGTTCGCTCCGCACCGACTGGTGATCGACACGCTCTCCGCCCTGGAACGTATCGCCCCGGCACGATCCTTGCTGGAATTTGTCACCGCCCTGGGCGGGCTGATACGGAAAAGCGGTATCACCACGCTGCTGACCGCGTCAACCGCGACCCCCTACGCCACAGTGTCGGCTGCGTCCGAGGCCGCCAGCCTCTCGGATGTCGCGATCCGGCTGTACTACGCGCCAGCCGCCGGCCGACACAGGCGCGCCATCTCGGTCGTACAAACCCGCGGCAGCGCCCACGACGAGACCATCCGCGCGGTCACCATCAACGACGACGGCATGCACATCGGCGACCCGGTCCCAGGCACCGACGTCACAGCCGAGCACCAGCCGATCCGGGGAGTAAACGTCGATGAATAGGGACCCCACGACACCCAACTCCGAGGGTGAGCAGCCGGCCGGCTCGGCCGATGAAACTGCTGCCTCCCAGCGGCGCGGCCAGCCGTCGGTGTCCGCCGCAGCGGTGGGCATCGTGGCTGTGGACCAAAACGGCATCATCTGCTCGTGCAATCCCGCTGCCGAAAAGCTCCTCGGCCGCTCGGCATCAACCTTGTTGGGCCGTCCACTGGGATTTCCGACCAGCGTCGACCAGGCCTACGACATTGACCTCGCCTTGCCGGACGGCAGCGCTCGCACCGTTGAGATGCGGGTGTCGTCCACCACGTGGAATGGCCAGCCGCTGTTCATCACTGCCTTACACGATCCCGACAGTACGCAGTTTGACGTAGGAAACGAGCCCGACGTATCCATCGCCGTCACCGCGCACGAACTCGGCAAGCCGCTCGCAGCCGTCGACCTGGCGGTGCACCAACTTCGCCACGACACCATTCTCACCACCGAGCAGGCCGCGCTGGTCGATCGCATCGACGAACGCACCCGCCATATGCAGGCACTCGTTCGCCAGCTTCGCACTGCCAGCCGCATTGACGCCCAGCAAACCCACGTCACGACCGAGCCTGTCCCACTGTTTGAGTTTCTGTTGGAACGCCTGCATGAATTACACAAATTGTCGCAAGATGTGCGCCTGTCCTGCCCGGCAGGCGTCGTAGTCGACGCGAACCGTAACGAACTTGCACAAATCGTGGATAACTACCTTTCCAACGCGCTGACCCACGGCCGCCCACCCGTTCACGTCCATGTCTCCGCACTACCACGTGGCTGGGTAACCATCCGAGTGTACGACCATGGACCAGGGGTGCCCGCCCATTTCCAACCCCGCCTCTTCAAACGTTTCGCCCGCTTGACCAGCACCCAACAGCAAGATGACGGCACCGGGCTCGGTCTGTGGATCACACGTAACCTCGCGCGCGCACACGGCGGCGAGGCCTGGTACGAACCCCACAACGCACACGGTGGCGCCTGTTTCTGCGTCCGCCTCCCCGCCTGGACACCACCCATGCGACCGCAACCGCAACTAACGCAAAACACGCAAACGTGATCCCTCATACTGCCGCCACAGCTCCCGTTCCCGCATTGCTACCTGTGGTTACCAACGGTCTTGCTGAAGCGCCGTTCTCTGTGCTGCACAGGACGGATCCGAAGCTTCCCCTCCCCGTCCGGTTACGAGGTCCACTGCGCGCGTGGGAACGCATAGTCAGGAGTCATGTGGGTGCAGGTTGTCTGCGTGGGCGACTTGACGACCACCAAACGGGGTCCGGTCAGCCGTACAGAGGTCATCTGGGGTTTCGTACGAGGTCGTGAGGTGTGTGATGGGCACTGTTCGTTGATGACGGTCGCGTTGGTTGCTGTACTTCGCTGCTGTACGAGGCCCTACAGGCAGGGTATTTCCCTGCCCCTTAAAACGTGCGTGATCTATTCAGCCGCCTCCCGCTAAGTGCTGTGGCTCGCTGTGCGCGCGAGTCTGGGGTATCCCATCCCTGGCCCCGAGCCGACCGGTATCACCGGTGAAGTGCGCGGCTGGGCCATCTGTCGCCAGACCACTACCAGACCGCGCACGTCACACCTGAACCTAGGCCGTTCGCCTTGGGGCTCGCTTTGGCTTCGGTTTTGGCTTCACTGAAGGGGACCCAGGACGTTCCCCAGCGGTCCTGCCTCCGGCCCGGCATTGGCGGGAGACGCAGGTGGATCGTCGGAATGGATGACAGTACCAGGGGCGACATTGTCATCGGCTGCCGCAGCACCACCAAAGACCGTGAATGCCGAGACGACCGAGAGCATCACCAAACTGCAACGCATCGTCCTCTACTCCTTGCGTTAGTTCAAAGCTTCCGATTTAGTTTGTCCGCAGGCCCGCCAGGCCCCAACAGCTTGTCCAGCACGCGCGTCAAGGACTTGCCTGCTTTGTCTGCATTGTGACCTCCGGTGTTGCCTCCATGGGCATCGGCAGCCGCAGTGCCCCCAAAGATCCCGAGTGCCGTGATTGCCGAGAGGATCACCAAGGTGGTGCGGAAATGCATCGTACTTGTCGCCTCTTTACGTTGGTTCAACAGTTCAACATGCGTGCCTAAGGCACGCCCCGATCCGATCACATGAAGACAGCTTCCGGCCTGTAAGTCACCTGTTCAGGGGCGTGTATGCCTGACCCAATTAGGGGCTACGAAACGGCCCAAGAGGGGCCCACACCATGACACTCGAGAGGCTGACGCCAGCCATGAAGGCGATCGCGGACATCGACATGTACGGCACCCTCACCACCATCTTCTTGAACCGCCGTGGGGTGTCCGGAGACTCATCGGTGTGCGGGCTCAGCGGGTTGCTGGGCTCGGTGGTGAGCGTAGTACGCGGTTTCGAGTTCGACCGGTGGGATGTCGCCACAGTACTCGTAGAGTCGGCGTTGGTTGTACCAGTCGACCCATTCGGCGGTGGCCAATTCGACCTGTTCGACGGTGCGCCAAGCTCGGATTCGAACACCTACGGCGGCACGATCTCCAGCATACCGGGCTGACCTGGTTGGCCGACGCCGGGGTCAAAGTCCACGATCTTCAGAAGATCGCCGGTCACGCCTCGCTGACGACGACCCAGCGGTACCTGCACTCGGATGACAAGGCGGTCAGCAATGCCGAGGAACTGCTTTCCAAGCACCTCCGGGGTACCTCGGACGGTCCGCACCTCAGCGCGGTCTAGCCGCCGATGTACGAGCCCGGATACCCACACGTTGGAAAACCGGGCTCCAGTTCCAGACGTTAGGGATGAAGCCCTATGAAGCGAGAACGTGCAACGGGATTAACGCGAATGGAGTACTAGAAGAGGCTCACCGGCTCGGCCTCCACGAGCGGCGTCTATGTGCGCGGAACAATACTGACGTTGCTGCCCGACTAGTACAAGAAACGTGTTGGCACGGAAGGAAGCTTGCCTTGATCGCCGCTCGCCACCCCATCCTGCTAGCTCTTGCCGTGCTGTTCATGGTGTTGCCATCGGCGTGCGGAGGGACGGCGAGACCATTGCCGCTGCCGATCGACACATCTGCGCACGGGACCGATGTTCCACCACCCCCGCAGCTTCCCGCGAATTTCAGCTGGACGGGTCGATACATCGTGTCCGATCTTGGTGTAGACGTTCCCTTCACCTGGCAAGGGAGTAATGGCTACAACCAGATGACTGCTGGAAGCTGGAAGGATCCCATCTACTTCACAAATCTTATCTACGACGGTTTCCTGTACACGCTGACTTACAAATGGCCCGGCATACCACCAAACGTACTAGGGAAATGCAGCAGGGTCGCCAAATATACGCTGGCCGACTACAACGCCTTTCTGAACACATCGCGTTATGTTGGACCGGCAATCCTCGGGGGCAGGACAGGACCCCAGGTAAACCATTTCAGAGCGAGCATCGTTTTCGAATTGGGAAAGCCGCTCCTGCCACCTCGGAATGTGTTGCCGCCAGTGGGAGGGAGGCCAAACGTGGTCGCGCCGACGGAAGGGTCGACGTCGAACACAACAGCCGCACCAGGCCTACCTATTCGGTTTCCGATCCTGAGCGCTGACTTCTTCGTCGATGGAAACGATTCGCACAAATTCTGGCAGGTGCTGCATTTTGGCTTGCAGAATTACTATGACCCAAGTATGGATGAGTGGATCAACATGCAGAAGTTCTCGGACAAACCAGGGAAAGTCGTCCTTCCCGACGATTGCAAGAACGCCACCGCTTCGCCGCCCCTTCCAGTCCCTTCACGTTGAAGTGGGAGCGTGCGGCAGCCAAACCCGCTGACCTACACTTTCGTGCTCAGTCAGCGGGTTGTGGTCGGCGTGGAGCTGAGGGATTCGAACCCCTGACCCTCGACTGCCAGGCACTTCCCGGCTTTGATCAGCCAGCTCCAACCCAGGTCAGCGCCTGAACGACCCATCCACGAGCATTCCGTACGTGTACGGGCTTGTCCGCCGCGATTGTCACGCAGCGACTTGAGACAGCAGCGCGCCATGGCAGGGGCTCAGTGCAACGAACGGTGGATGGCACGGGACAGGCCGCCCGCACCATCCACCGTGTTGGCCTACGGTGTGGGCAGGGCGGTAGTGCCTTCGCGCTGCACTGCCTGCAAGGTGCCCGGGTCGAGGCCGAGGAGGCGCAAGATCGTGGGCGCGATCTGCGTGGTCTCGACGGGCGTGGTGACCACGCCAGGCTTCGCCACGCCAGCCCCGGCGACGACTACCGGCACATCGCGATCCTGCGGGTCGGCGCCGCCGTGCTCGGCGATCTTGCCCATGCCACCGGTGTAGACCACGCCGTGCTGGACGATGCCGAACACGTCGGGCACGTGCGGGTCGCCCGGAGCCACGTGGAAGTAGTTCGCCGCCGCGTCACCGGCGTAGACCGTGCTCAGGCCGGATGCGGTGAACGGCTTCGGGTTGCCGTTGATGTCGTTGCCCGTCCCGGAGTACGACAGCAGGAAGTTGCGGGCAAAGTCGGTTGCCGCGGGTGAGCGGTCGGTCAGCCACAGAAGCATGCCATCGTCATCCGTGTTCAACGCCACGAGGTTGCCCGCGCCCGGATGGGCGTTCTTCCATGCCGCGTTGAGCGCGTCGAGGATCTTCCTGTCGTCGATGCGGGTCAGCGCGGATGGCTGTGTAGGAGACTGTCCGTGCTTGGCGGACAGGATGACCGTCGTGCTGCCAGCCAGACCCTGCGTGTC
Organism: Pseudonocardiaceae bacterium; assembly: GCA_051984675.1. Taxonomy (GTDB): domain Bacteria; phylum Actinomycetota; class Actinomycetes; order Mycobacteriales; family Pseudonocardiaceae; genus JBPYFK01. Next base: position 77,036 of record JBPYFK010000126.1, read on the forward strand.
AATCTCGTGGAGGAACTTGCCGACCTGGTCGTTGACCGAGTCCAGCGCAGCGGACAGCAGCGGGCCCGGTGTCACGCCGTCAGCCAGGTAGCCACCTTTCAGGCCGTCCGATGTGGGCAGTTTCTGCGCCGTCGACACGGTCTGGAAGTTCATGCCGAAAATCGCCGGGGTTCCGACCTTGGTGCTACGGCTGTGGTCGTAGCCATCGATCTCGTTGAGGACCGCCTGCACCTTGTAACCGTCGTACTGCCTGGTTTTCACGTTGTCCGTGGTCCAGTCCTGACCCGCCGGCAGGCCCGCTGCCTGGCTGTTGATCTCGGGCGCGAACATGTCCTGGACGCCGGTACCCGACGGCCCGTTGAAGATGTCGTAGGCGGGGTGCTTGTCCGACCACGCGGTGTTCAGCCCGTGTTGGCGCGCGACCTCGAAGATGGTGTTCGTCTGCAGGTAGGAGTGTGGGTACACCGGTTTGCAGGTCTTCGGGTCGACCGGCAGCTTTGACGGGTCGATGAGGTTCTGCGGTGTTGCGGTCATCTTGAGGATGCTGTCGGGCAGGCCGCTGAGACCCTGGCCGGCGTCGAGCGCATTCTGGTCGTGGTCCAGTGCCTCGGTGTAGTTGACCTCCGCCCCGGTCGGCTGCCCCGGCGTGCACTTGGTCGTGCCGGCCGGGAGCAGGCCGTGGTTGTAGGTGTCGTCGTAGTAGATGCCGGTAGTCGACGGGTTCCCGCCGGTCACCTGGCCGACCATCCCAGGGAAGGAATCCGAGGGCAGCGGGGTCTGTGCGTGGTTGTAGTCCACACCGCGATGGACCAGCGAGGCCAGCGCGGAACCCGGGTGGTTCTGGGCGTACCAGTCGAGATCCGACTGGTGAAGGCCGTCGACCGACAGAAGCAGTGCATGCTGGGGAGCAGGATTGCTGCCAGCAGCGGATGCGGAGACGGCGGCAGTGCTTAATGCCAGCCCGGTAGCGACGATCGCACCGATGCTAAGCGCTTTACGGGACACGAAACTTCTCTCCTCCGCACGGCCGGTCGGGCGCCGGTCGTGCCAAATCTTCCTACCCCGGCTGGGTGGCGAGTCCGGGAAGTCACGGTGAACAACCAGGGCTGGGTCCCTGAGCGCGAGCTGGGAAACGCTCGGCGTATAACCATGGATGGGGCAATTGATCGGTTCTTTGCGCTCGCCGTCCATGTGATGAGCAGCAATCGCTTGCGGCTCGGTGCGTTTTCGGAGTGCTTTGTGTCTCATGCCGAGCGCAAAGAACTATGCCCACGAATGTGGGACGGAATTTAGGCCTGGACCCTCTGCCGTACAGGCACTTCCCGGCTTTGATCAGCCAGCTCCGCCACGCTACTGACGAACGGCCGTGTTGCTCGTCATACTCCGCAATGGCGCTTCGCCTCGCTGGACGCCACCGAAGCTACCGGCAGACGGTCTGCAGCCTGAACGCACCAGCAAGGTCCAGCAGATGTAATGCCGGCGGAGCCGACTGGGCAACACTCCGACCAGTAGAGCCGGGTTATTCAGCGCTTGCCTGGTCCCCAAATGGTCCCCAGCGGGGTGCAAGCTAGATCAACTCGGAGAGCATCCGCTTGACAGACAGAAGCCCGACTACCTGCGGTCTTGCCGTTGGAAGGCCTTTCGATCTTGTGGAGCTGAGGGGATTCGAACCCCTGACCCCTTGACTGCCAGGCACTTAATCAAGTGAATTGACCACTATCACCAGCGCAGACGCTCGCAGAATTGATCCGTACGGATCCAGAGGCGTTTGCAGGTGTTCGATGCGATAGTCACGCAGATAGTCACGCAGCCCAGCCGGCCCGACCAGGGAATCTGCTCCCAATCTCCGCGTGTTGCGACCAGGGCGGGCCGCGCCGCGTCGGGTGCGCGGCCGGCCCGCGTGGCGGGTCGCACTTCCCCGAAGCGGATGGAGATACGCAGGGAGCGTCTGTGCATGGCTGGTCTGTGCGTGGCTCCACCGCGATTATGAACGAACGTTCGAATGCACTCCGGCGATGTGTGCCAACCGGCACGTGTCCGTACCCGGTCGCGTGTCCGTGGTTGCAACCAATCGACACCGCTGACCAGCCATGCTGCATCGAGCGAACACACAGCGCTCATCGCATCCAAGGGGAGCTCGCCCTGGTGATCACGCTTAGTAAGCAGCCATCCTGGCGAGGTGGAGCCTGAACAGCAGTCCGAGGGCGCGTGGTCACAGGCATCGGCCGACGAGTTGGAGACAATCGCTCACGAACGTCACCGATTGCAGGACTGGCAACGCCTGCTTGAGCTGCGGGAACGCGGTGCAGACGAACGTGAAAAGATTGCCGATCGGCGAGAGCGCGCTGCCGATCAACGCGAAGCCGAAGCCGATCGGCGGGAGCGTGAGGCCGATCGACGCGAAGCGCAGGCTGATGAGCGAGTGCGCATCGTCGCCGACCGGGAGGCGCACGTCCGTACGTTAGAGGAGCGTATGGATAGCCGCGCCCGGGAGCGCGGTGTGCCTACGGCGACGCTGCAGCAGCGCGCGCTCGAAGCGATTGAGCGAAGCCGTGAGTTGGTTGCGGTCAGCAAGGCGGGCTTGGAACGAAGCGAAGGTGCGCTGGAACGGCTGAAGTCGCGCGATGAGCGCCATGACGACCAAGTCGACCGGCGACTCGCTGGAGCTGAACGCGCGGCGCAGAAGACGGAGAGCCACTTGATCCAATCAGACGTCAACACGTCGATCGAGTAAGCGCGCAATCGCCGCCGAGTTCATCGCCGCCACCGGCGGCAACCTGGCCGCACCGCAGCGCCGACCCGGCTCCTTCGCCGGCTCGGTCCCCACGCCGAGAGATTCAGGTCGGATTAGTGGCATCTCCGACGTCCACAAGCGCGTAGCGGTGCTGAAACCGGTCGGTCCCGCCGAGCGTTCAGTTCCAATTCAGCGTGGTCAGTCGAACATCAGCAACTTGACAGCCCGATTGGGATTCCCCGACGGCCCCCGCACCGCGATTATGAACGTATGTTCGAAGGCGGTCCAGGGATGTGTGCCCAACGGCATGTGTTGGTCCCCGGCCGGATGCTGGTCGGTTGTGTATAAGCGGTCAGTGACTGGTCCTTGGTGCGTCGGCCACCTTCGGGACTGACCCCCTGACGCTGTGACGCCAGGCGAGCTGCCGGCCGTGTGATCAGCGTCGTGTTGTAGTCCTTGTGACTGTGACGTCGCAGCCGTCGAACCGCTTAGGTTGTGCCGCCGGGATTTGCGTAGTGGCCGGCGATCCAGGATGCGATTTGGGCGCGTTTGGTGAAGCCGAGCTTGGTGAGGATGTGTTCGACGTGGGTTTCGGCTGTGCGTTGGGAGATGATGAGCGTGGCGGCGATGGCCTTGTTGCTCAGGCCTTGGGCAACGAGGTCGGCGATTTCCTGCTCGCGCCGGGTCAGGGCAGCTTCTGCCGAGGCTTCGGCGACGGGAGAGGGTGCTGGGGCGGGCTGTTTGGCTTCGAGCGCGAAGGCGATCGCCTCGTCGGTGGGCATCTGTTGGCCGCGGGTGAACGCTGTCTCGAACGCCCGCTCGCTCAGCGCCTGGCGGGCGCGGGTGAGGTGGTCGTCATGCAGGTTCGCGGAGAGCGCGTAGTTCTCCGGTGCCGACCCGATCGCGTGCCAGGCGGTGTGGGCGGTTCCGAACAGGGTCGCCGCCCGGGAGTGCTCGCCGCGGCGAGTGGCGATCCACGCCAACGTGTCCAGGTTGAACGCAACGGCGAGTCGGTTGCCCAGGGCGTGCTGCATGCGCAGGGCCTCCCTGCCGCTGGTTTCGGCCCGCTCAAGTCCCTCGTCGTAGAGCACTTCGATGTGCGCGAGGGACCACAACGCCAACGCGCACCAGAACTGCTCGCCCAGTCGTAAGCTCACCTGCAAGCATTCGTCGAGCAGGGCCAGTGCCTGCTCGCGCTGTCCCTGCACGCCCAACGACAGCCCCAGAAAGCAGAGGGCTTCCAATTCCCCTGGCACCTCGCCGGCAGCCCGGAAACCGGTCAGGGCAGCGCGGAGCAGGGTGATGGCCTGCGGCAGATCTCCGGTGAACACCGCTTCAATGCCCCGGAGAAGAGCAAGGTAGGAGCGTTCGGTGTCGTCGCCGAGCTCCTCGGCGAGCTCGGTCGCCTCAGCCAGCAGTGCGTGACTCGCCTCCGTATTGCTCCGCATCAAGGCGAACCGCGCATCCATGCGCAACCCGGACAACCGTTCTAGACACGGCTGCGGCACGGATGCCAAGAGGCGGTCCAGCCAATAGGATGCTTCGACATACAACCCGCGCAGCAGCCAGTACTGATTGATGTCCGCGGCCATCCGCAACCCGATGATCGCCTCGTCCGGCTGGCTGGCGCAGTACTCCAGCGCCGCGCGCCTGTTGGCCCGTTCACGACGCAGCCGGCGGACCCAGGCCAGCTGGTCAGGCCCCATCCACTCAGCGGCGAACCGCTTCGCCTGCTGCGCGTAGTAGTCCCGGTGGCGCTCGCGCACGTCGAGGACCTCACCGGAATCAGCCAATTTGTCCAGGCCGTACTCCCGCACGATCTCCAACAACACGTACCGCGCGTCGTTCCCATCGCCGTGTCGCAACACAATCGACTTGTCGATCAGTGCCTCGACCAGGGGAAGCACCTCCGGACGGTCCACGTCGCCGCCGGCAGCGACGTACTCGGCGGCGTCGAGATCGAAACCGCCCGCAAACACCGACACTCGCGCCCACACCAGTCGTTCCGGCGGGGAGCACAGCTCGTAGCTCCAGTCGATCAACGCCGACAGGCTGTGGTGCCGGGCCGGCGCACCGCGTGCGCCGTGGAGCACCCCGTAGGACTGGCTCACCCGCTGCGCCACCTCTTGCACGGACAGGCTGCGCAGCCGCAGCGCCGCCATTTCGATCGCCAGCGGCAATCCGTCGAGATCGTGGCATAGCCGCGCCACGGATCGGTAGTTGTCCTCGTCCAGGCGAAACTCGGAGTGCACCGCCGTGGCCCGCTCAACGAACAGACGCACCGCCGCACGCCGGGAGGCCGCCTCCGGCGAGTGCAGCCGCTGCGGATCGGGCACGCCCAACGGCGGAACCACATACACGCCCTCACCCACCAGGCCCAGCGGCTGCCGACCAGTGACCAACACCCGCAGCTCGCCGCAGGCCTTCAGCAGCGTGTCCACGAACGTCGCGCACGCCTCGACCAGGTGTTCGACATTGTCCAGCACCAGAAACCCCGGCCGGCCACCCAGATACTCGGTGACCGCTTCCACAGTGGGGCGCTTGGACTGGTCATACAGTCCCAGCGAGTCCGCGACCGTGTTTGCCAGCAGCGCCGCCTCACGCAGTTCGGCGAGCTCCACGAACCACATCCGACCACGAAAACTTCGGCTCATATCCCGGGCGACCCGCACGGCCAACCGGGTCTTGCCCACCCCACCCGGCCCGGTGAGAGCGACCAGCCGGTACGTCGAGAACAGCTGTTTGACATCGGTAAGCTCCCGCCGACGCCCTACCAGACTGCTGACCTCGGCGGGCAGCGCGCCGAGCGCGTCTCCGGCACGAGGCGCCCCGCTCGCGACCACGACGTTAGGGTACGTGGCCGCACCGCCTTCACCTTGCGAACTAGTCATGTCCTTGGCACTCCAGCTACCGGCGGATCACCCTGCTGAGCAGCAGCACAACCTGTCGATCGCCAAAAGAGACGCCCGCCTGCTTCAACGCTTTTGACTGACCCGCCGCCGGACTCGTTTGCCTGAGCTGGACCCGCAGGTCCTGCTGGGCGTCGAACACAGCACCGCCGATGCGTTCGGCCCAGCGGCAGCCGTTGCCTTGGCCGGCTCCCAGGCTGTTGTCGAACTCGACCTTGCCTCGGCAGACGTCGGCCAGGCTGGCGCGTTGTCGGTCGCTGCACGGCACTCGGCGGGTCATCACGATCACCCCCAGGGCGGTTCCTGCTGCCTCCCCCTGGCGGGCGACCAGCAGGAGACCCAAAACCCACACTCCTCCGATGGCGGTGATGACGCACTGTGAATACTACGTAACCGATAAGTAGATCAAAGTCCCTTCAGCTCCGTCCGCCCCACCGCCCTCCACAACGACCGCTCCTATCACCGCTACAACACCGCAGCTGCGGTCAACGGTCAGCCCCGAACCCTCACCACAAGGTCGGCTGGTTGCCGTGTGCGTGTCCCGCAGCAGTCGACGGTGGGCACCGGACATTCACCTGCCTGGACTGCGTGGACGCTGGCCTCGAAAAGGAGGCGACGCTGCTGGCCGGTGACGGCCGACATGATCCGGCCGGCTCGGTTCAACATGGCCCGAAATTCGCCTCGAATCGCGGACAGTCAGGCCCCGCTCGTACCGAAAACGCGCTCTGAGCTGCACTGATATGACTTCTGCCCGGGCCATCACACCAACCGTCCTGTTTCAGGCAGTCTCAGGCCAAATCAGCGCCTCAAGCCTGTGACCTGCACAAACAGGCCGGAGATCGGGCATTACGACCTATTTGCAGGCGACACGCGACATACCCTCGGCCATGCTCTTACTGATCGCTCCCGGCGGATTCTCCAACGTCCATGCGTGGCTGCGTGTCGAGCCGCCGACTGACGGACCAGCGGTGCTGACGCCTCGGTGAGTCGCTACCGGTAGAGCAACTTCTCCAGAACTTCGGCGGACACCGCGCAGCGAAACCCGGTGTCGTCATCGCACATCGTCTCGGCTGCATCGTTGAACGACGCCGGCGTAGCTCGATCGAACGGACTCGTCCAGGCTCCGCCCTTCAACTCATGCCGACCTGGCTTGCTCTCGGTCGAGCACCATTCCCAGACATTGCCGCACATGTCGTAGACGCTGACTCCGCTTTGATAGCAATCCTGACTCAGGCCAAGCTGGGTCGGTTGCTTGGTGACTTTGAGATCAAGTCGACCAACGTCCGGTTTTCCGATGGCACCCAAACCAAGGGCTACCGGCGTACCGACTTCGTCGACGCCTGGACCCGCTACTGCCCCGACCCGAAACCGGAGGGGGAAGCGTCCCAGCGAGCACCTTTGGGACGCTTCAAAGTGTCCCAGCGATGAAAAGCGTCCCGGGCTGACCAGCAGTGGGACGCTTGGGACGCTTGGGACGGATACCCCTCCCGACACCGACACGCGGGGCGCGGCATGACGCGCACGCTCGCCCCGCCGCCGTCAGTCGACGAATCGCCGGATGCCGGGAGCCCCGCCATGACCACCGACCAAATCACCCCTGCCGACATACCGCGCCGGCTGCTGTATCCGATCCAGGAAGCACGGGTGCTACTCGGCGGCATGAGCCGCTCAACCATCTACGAACTCATCCGATCGGGCCGACTGCGCTCGGTCCGGCAAGGCAGCTCGCGCCTCATTCCCGAATCAGCGCTGACCGATGACGTGGCACTGCTGGAGAACGAAGCACAGGAGGAAGCCAGCAATGGCAAAGCGGCGTAGTAGAGGCGATGGCGGCCTGCACTGGGACGAGGACCGTCAGCGCTGGATTGCCACCGCGAGCCTGGGATTCGACGGTCGTGGAAAGCGGATCACCAAGACTCGCAGTGGCAAGACCAAGACCGAAGCGAAGAACAAGCTCAAGGAGCTTCTGCGTGATCACGAAAGCGGATTGCCCGTTACCGACGACAAGTACACCGTGGGAGATGCTGTCGAGAGTTGGATGGTCTACGGCCTCCGTGGTTGCAGCAAGGCCACT
>JBPYFK010000127.1:0-31993 GCA_051984675.1 Pseudonocardiaceae bacterium
CCACCCGCGCCAACAGCACGGTCTTGTGGCTGTGGCACACCGGATCGGACGCACCCGATCTGGACGTGTTATGGCGAGCCTACTTGCGACGTTTCGATATCGAGCACACCCTGCGGTTTGCCAAGAACACGCTGGGGTGGACTGCGCCGGGGGTGCGGCTGCCCGAGCAGTTCGACCGGTGGACCTGGCTGGTCGCGGTCTGCCTGACCCAGTTGCGGTTGGCTCGCCCGCTGGTGGCTGATCAACGATTGCCTTGGGAACGGCCCCGCGAGCAGCACAAGCTCACTCCCAGCCGGATCCGGCGAGGATTTCGTCGTGTCCGGCTGGAACTGCCGGTGATCACCAGAGTGGCGAAACCCAGTCGGCCCGGCTCGGGTCGTCCCGAAGGCAGCCGAACCGGCCCGGCCACCCGCCATCCGGCGATCAAGAAGCCCCCGAAATCGACCAAAAGAACGGGTAAGTCCACCAAGAAGACCCGGAAACCATAAGCCAGTTAAGGAGAACAGGTCGCCACGGATGATGACGACCTCTCTGGCATGCGCTCAGACCTTTAAATGCAAGCTTAGGCGGGCGGGTTGAACGGGTGTGTCGCGCAGCGGAAGAAGTAGGGCAGCCGAGACAAGGGCGCGTCGACCGTGACTGTGCGGCCGCCTGCGTAGGTCTGCCCGGTGGGCATGTACTGCCAACACCCCGAGGGGAGATAGAGCTCGCGCTGGCGCGCTTTTTCGGTGACAACAGGTGCGACGAGGACGTCCTGGCCGAGCATCCATTCCTGATCCTGGGCGGCTGCGGCGGAATCGTTGGGGTAGGCCAACCACAGTGGCCTGGTGACGGGGACTCCGGTTTGCGTGGCCTGCCGCCACAAAGCGTCGATCAGCGGCTGGGCCGCCTGGTGGAGTCGGCTTGCGTCCTGGTAGAGGTGCAGGGTCTGGGGATCGTAGGACCAGGGGGTATGGGTTCCTGCCTGCGCCGAGCCGTGAATTCGGAACAGTGGTGTCAGCGCCGCCCACTGCGCCCACCGCAGGAACAGCTCACTGGTGGTCGGGGGTGTGTTGACGTCGAGGTAGCCGCCGATGTCGGTGGTGAAGCCGTAGGCTCCGCCGGTCGCGCGGTTAAGCATGTCCGGGGTCTGCGACGCTAGACCCGAGGAGCTGGTCCAGTCGGTGGTTTCGTCTCCGGGGAAGTTCGCGGCCTCGTACGCGGCCGAGCCGTTGTAGCCGGCGCGGTTGTACCACCAGATCGACCGGCCGGGATGCGCCTGCTCGTAGTCGTGCACGGCATGGCGCACGGCCTGCTGGTACAGCACCGGGTAGCGGTTGTGCATCGCGGTGCCGGTTGATCCATCGGCGAAATGCATGTCCGGCAAAACCTGCTCCCCGAAATCCGCCATGAACCCGTCCGCACCGAGATCGAGTCCGTGATCTATTCGGCCGGCGAACCAGCGTGCCGCGCTCGGGTTGGTGAAGTCGATCAACGCGGCGTTGCCCACGGTGGGCGACCCGAACACGTAGGGCGTGCCTGCTGCCGTGGTAGCGACATAGCCGCGGGTGACTGCGTCCATAAACTCAGCGGGCTGTTCGGTGCCGGCCTGGTCGATGCCGGCGAAGGCCCGGAAGTACAGCAACACTCGGATGCCACGCTGGTGCAACTGCCCGATGAGGTCGCGCAGGTGATCTTCGGGAAGGGTTGCCCAACCCTCGATGCGGTACGCGGACAGCCGTATCCGGAAGCGGTCAATCGCGGCGATGTCCTCCCGCACATGCGCCTCGATCTGCTGGGGGGAGTCCTTGTACGAGGCCAACCGATCCAGTTGCGGGCCCACAGCCCACCCGGGAGGCGCCGGATGCCGACCTGACAGCCCCGTGAGCTCGCTGATCGCCTGCTGCGAAGCACCAGGCGCGACTACATAACGCAGCTCCGGCCCAGCCACTCCGACCGTCCAGGCATCCGCACGGTCGACATCCAGACGCCACCGGGCCATTTCGGATTGCTGTAAGGCCAGTCCGTAGCCATGGTTGGAGATGAACTGGGGCTGCACATAGTACGCCGCGCTGGGACCGTTCGGGAACAGGTATTGGTTTCCCCCACTGCCCGGCGCTGAGGCCGCGACTGGTTGGCCCGATCCCGCATTGGCGTTTTCCTCCTCCACCCAGCTGTAAAAGCTCTTGCCACGCTGATCCAGCCCGTCGTGGCGCCCACCGAAACCCCGAAACGACTCGGCCCCATCCGAGCGGAACGCGTCGGCCAGCGCCGCCTCACCCGCACCCCCGACCAGGCGCGCGTCAATGACAAAGTGCCGCCCCTGGGCTTGCACCGTCACCGCCAACAGCCGGCCGGTGGGATCATCGGTGGCCACCGTCAGCGCAATGCCGTGATCTGCCGGACGAGCGTCGAGCACATCGCCGGCGCTGTATTGCACGCCGGCGACCGCGCCGGCCAGCACATTGCCCGCCCACGGCGTCGCCGGATAAGTTACCGCGCCCTGGCCTCCAACCGTGAAGGTGAACGGCGCGTAGAGCGGCTCCGACTGTCCCGCCGTTGCGCCCAACGGGCCGGGTGACGGACCGGCGATCGGACGAGGTGCCGGCCTATCATTGGCGACTTCATTGAGCACAACACGCCCATCGGGGTCGCTGACCGCCATCCGGAACGGATGCCGATCGATCGTGACGCGACCCCCCACACCCGTCACCGTGACCGAGTCCGACATGGAGGGCGGCGGCACTGCGGCTCCTGCCACGGGAACGACGAAACCCGCCAACAACATCACCACGGCGCTCGTCACATAGCCACGCCCACGCCGTGCCGCGACGGACCGTCGTAAGCCCATCTCCTTCACCTAGCGCACGAACTGACGAGAACGTGGCCGTCCGCCATGGCTGTGCCTTCTCCCCGTGCTCTCGGACATCATCGACTCCGAAGTGACAGAACCCGTGTCAAGTTGAGAGATGACACGCACGTATGTTGCCTGCCTCGACGAGCCGTGTGACCCGCCGTTCGAGTCCGATCCCGAAGCCCGTGCGGTCTGACTGGCGGGGTCGTTCCACCCCGCCAGGTTGCGACTGAGCCTTTTCCACTTGGGTTCAGCCTGCATGGATGAGCGTCTGCACGGCCTTGACCCGCAAGTAGATCACTTCGCCACAGGAGCCCAGCACGATGTTGACCACGGCGACAATCGACACATGACAGAGTTGCTGCCGTCCTGGCCGACCACGCCGTCGTCTTGCGGTTCTGTGGTGTTGCGGGAGTTCACCGACGAGGACGCACACCATCTGGAGGTCGCGTCGGGCATGAGGCATATGAGCGGTCTTGCCCTGCCGTTGGTATGGCTGACGGGTATCCAAGGGTTGTGAGGCACAGATCGCCCGGTCGCTGCGGCGTAGTTCGTAGCGCAGTGGCCGAGGCCGAAGCGGTAGGCGAGGTCTGCGGCGTGACGCAGTGCTGAGGTCAGCGTGTCTCCGTTCGGGTGGGTGATCACGGAGTGCGCCGGCGCAGCGTCGCCGCACCGAGCACGAGGGCGACCACGACACATCCGGCGATGACCGCGAAGTCCCGGGCTAGCGGTTGGTCGAGGGTGTGATAGGTGGTGACGCGGTTGAGCGCGTCGACTGCGTACGACAGCGGCATCGCGTCCGAGAGCCGGTCGAGCACGGTGGCCATTTGGTCGCGGGCGCGCAGCAATCCGCACAGCAGCACCTGGGGAAGCACGAAGACCGGCATGAACTGCATCGCCTGGAACTCGGTGCGGGCGAAGGCGCTGACGAACAGGCCCAACGCCATGCCCAGCAGTGCGTCCAGCGCGGCCACCAGCACGAACGTCCACGGAGGACCGGCGACGTTGATACCGAGCCAGGTCACGGCCACGCCCAGGGTGAGGGCCACCTGGACCACGGCGATCAGCCCGAACGCGAGGGCGTAGCCAAACAGGAGGTCGAGCTTGCCGATGGGCATGGTCATCAGCCGCTCCAGGGTGCCGGTGGAGCGTTCCCGCAGCGTGGTGATCGAGCAGATCATGAACATGATCATGAATGGGAAGACGCCCAGCATCGCAGGAGCGACGCGATCGAAGATCTGATCCGAGTTGATCACATAGCGCAGCAGCACCAGCAAGACGGTGGGCAACAGCACCAGCATCACGACCGTCCGTCGATCGTGCCGCAGCTGGACCAGCAGTCGGCGCGCGGTGGCCAGCGTGATCAGGGGGTGCATGCGGTCACCTCTCCCGTGCGCACCAGCGCCAGGAACGCCTGGTCCAGATCGTCCGTGCCTGTCGCCCGGCGCAGTGCCTGCGGGGTGTCGTCGGCCAGCAGGCGTCCGTCGCGCATGAGCAGCAACCGCTGGCAGCGGGCTGCCTCGTCCATCACATGGCTGGACACCAGCAGCGTGACGCCGTCCCCGGCGAGCCGGTGAAACAGCGTCCACAGCTCGTCTCGCAGGACGGGGTCGAGGCCCACCGTCGGCTCGTCGAGCACTAGCAGCTCGGGCGAACCGAGCAGGGCGACCGCGAGGCTGGTCCGGCTGCGCTGGCCGCCCGAGAGGGCCACGATCAGCTTGTCGGCTTCCCCATCCAGTCCCACCTGGCTGATCACGCGCTGCACGTCGGAACGCGGCGCTCGCCGCACGGCGGCGAAATAGCGCAGGCACTCCGCGACCGTCATGTCCGCGTACACCGCAGGGCTCTGCGGTGCGTAACCGATGCGCCTGCGCAGCGTCCGACTGCCCGCCGGCCGGCCCAGAACAGTCACCGTGCCGCCCGCCACTACCTGCACACCCACCACACAGCGCAACAGCGTGGTCTTGCCGCAGCCACTCGGCCCGACCAGACCGGTGACCGTTCCGCGGGGCACCGTGAGATCCAGCCCACACACGACCTCGCGGCCACTACGGCGAACCCGGAGCCCGGTCGCCACAACCGCGTCAGAATTAGTCATGCGTTTAATTTTTGGGGTGCTGGTCCTTAGCCGTCAAGGCGTTGCGGCCATCGATGTAGTACTGGATCACCGGGCCGACCAGCTCGACGATCTCGTCCTCGTCGGCCTCGGCCAGGGACTCCAACCCGATCACGTAACGCACCAGAGCCAGCCCCATCACCTGCGCCGCCGCAGCAGCCAGCCGCACTCGCGGCACGTTCAGCGCGTCGGCCACCGGCTCTAACACCGCGCGCTGCATGAACTGCCGCAGCATCCGCACGGCGTCCTCGTGGGTAGCCACCGAGCGCAGCAGTGCCAGAAACGGCTGGCGACTGTTCGGATCCCGCCACACGGCGAGGATCGTGCGCACCATGCGCTGGCCCAGCTCGGCCCGCGGACCCTCCAAGATCCGTGGCACCAGGGTTGCCGGATTGATCGGCAGCTCCAGTGCGGCGACGAACACCTGGTCCTTCGTGCCGAAAAAGTGGTGCAGCAGGGCGGGGTTGACCCCGGCCTCAGCAGCGATCGCCCGGACCGTCGTGCCGTCGTAGCCTCGCTGTCCGAACAGGCCGCGCGCGGCGGCAATGATCCGCTCACGCGACTCCGACTGCCCAGGGCGACGACCCGCCCGCGCCATCCCTCGCCTCCTTGCCCAAACCAGTTACGCCACCAGTTTCCCTGGTCACACCCCAGTGGCTTCAACACCATCGCAACAGGCAGGTGATCACGACCGCGAACCGGATCCGGGTTCAGACGACGATGAAGGACAGCCACGTCCCTCGTAGAAGGTCAAATGCCACCACCGATTCACAGCGGCCCGGACGGACGTTAGGGAGTGCGCCGCCGCAGGCCCCCCGACAACTGCGACGGCGCTTCGATGCGCCGGGCAGCCCTTCCGGCGCATCTCGGAAGTCGGCGCGGCTTTCGCCCGCAGCCCCACTGGCGAACCCGCAGCTCGGACTTCCTTATTAATTTGGGTGTTCAGTCGGTCGCCGAGGTATGCACCCTGACACTGGTATGTGACCAGCACCACTTGTGCGCGGTCAGGATCGCTGCAGGAAGCCCCATCAGCGCTTCAACCAGGACTTTCAGCCCTACAGACCGGCCCGCCGCAGCACTCACGAACGAAAGATCACGTATCTCGACGGCCGCTGACAACCCCGTCTGGACGGCGTCCTCAACGAATCCCAGCAATGCCGCCTGGCCTGCGCGGCGCGCGTCTTCACGCCTCACGCACGTCGGAGTTCTTTCCTTCGACGACCCAGCTGGCGATCTGCGCCCGACTGGTGAAGCCGAGCTTGACCAGGATGTGCTCCACATGAGCTTCGGCCGTGCGCTGGGAGATGACGAGATTTCTGGCGATCTCCTTGTTGACCAGGCCCTGGGCGACGAGTTCGGCGACCTCGCGTTCGCGCCGGGTGAGACGACCGGGGCCCACGATGGGCTCGGCGAGTGCCTCCTCGACCTGTTTGCGCTGATCTAAGGCGTAGTCGAGGGCAAGATCGATGGACAGCGCGCCCCCGTTCGCATAGGCGCGTTCGAACGCGCTGTCGCCGAGCGCAGCACGAGCCGATGCCCGGTATTCGTCGTGGGTTGCCTCGACCGGCGCGGACAGCGCCGGTGACGCGCCAACGGTGTGCCAGAGCGTGTCGGCGGCACCGAATAGCGTGGCCGCGCGGCTGTGCCGTTGGTAGCTTTCCGCGATCCAGGCGAGCGTATCGACGCAGAAGGCCATGCCCAGCCGGTTGTCTAGCAGACGCTGTAACCGCAGGGCGTCGGTGGCGGCTACCTCGGCCCTCTTGACGTGGCCGCAGACCACCTCCACGTGAGCGAGACCCCACAATGCCCAAGAACGCCAGAACATCTCACCCTGCCGTGTGGTCGCGGTGATGACCTCGTCGAACACCGCCCAACCGCGCTCGATTCCTTGCAGCCCCAGCGTGTATCCAAGGATGAACAGGGTGAACAGTTCGCCGCGCATGCTCCCGGCGGCGCGGAAGCGCGTCAACGCCTCGTCGAACAGCACGCCCGCCTTCTCGACATCGTTGGTGAACAGGGCGAGCATGCCCCAGGCGTGGCGCAGGTACGCCTGCTCGGCCTCGATCTCGAAGTGTTGCGCGAGTTCTGCGGCCTCGGTCAGCAGCGCCGGGCCAACCTCCAGCTCACCGCGCAACAGCGCGTACCAGCCGTTCTGACGCAACGCCGAGACTCGTTCCGGGCTCGGCTCGGGATCGGTGGCCAGCGCACGATCCAGCCATTGCCGCGCCTCGGTGAGAAACCCCCGCATGGTCCAGTGGTCATCGATGAGCGCCACCATCCGCATGGCCTCCCTGGCCTGGTCCGGTTCGGTGACACAGAACTCGAGGGCCAGCCGCAGGTTCGCGTGGTCTCGACGTAGCCGGTGCACCCAGGACGCCTGCTGGAAGCTGAGCCACTCGGCCTCGAACCGTGCGGCGAGGTCGGCGTACCAGTCACGGTGGCGCACCCGCACCCGATGGCGGTCATCGGCGTCGACGAGCCGGCCGTGACCGTATTCCCGGATCGTTTCCAGCATCCGGTACCGCACGATTCCCTCGTGCTCCTCCTGCACGAAGATGGACTTGTCCACCAGCCCATGCACCACTTCGAGGATCTCGTCCGGCTCGACGCCGCCACCGCCGCAGACGTACTCCACCGCATCAAGGTCGAAGCCGCCGGAGAACACCGATGCCCGCGCCCACACCAACTGTTCCTGCTCCGCGCACAGCTCGTAGCTCCAGTCAATCAACGCACGCAGGGTCTGATGCCGCGCTGGCGCGCCGCGCCGCTGCATCCTCAGAAAGCGAAACCGTTCGCTGAGCCGTTCGTCGATCTGCGGCAGGGACAACGCACGCAGCCAGACCGCGGCCAACTCGATGGCCAGCGGGATCCCGTCCAAATGGCGGCAGACCCGGGCGAGCACCGATGCGTTGGTCCCGTTGACCGCGAACCCGGGCTGCACCGCGCTGGCACGATCAACAAACAGGCGGATCGCGTCTGTGTGCGCCAGCTGCTCCACCGACAACGTGTTGTCCGGATCCGGAAGAGGCAGCGCTGGAATCGGCCACACTCCCTCGCCAGCCACTCTCAGCGACTGCCGGCTCGTGGCCAACACCCGGACCTCTGGGCACGTCAGCAACAACGTGTTGACAAACTCGGCGCAGGCGCCCACAAGGTGCTCGCAATTGTCGAGCACGAGCAGCGCAGTCCGATCCTTGAGGTACGTGACGACGGTGTCCATTGGCGCGCGATCGGACTGGTCGCGCAGTCCGAGGTTGTCGGCGACCATGTTCGGCAGCAGTGTCGGGTCGCGCAGTTCGGCCAGCTCCACCCGCCACACCCCATCGCGGAAGGTACGGGAGAGCTGGTCGGCGACCCGAAAGGCCAACCGGGTCTTCCCCACGCCGCCCGGACCGGTCAACGTCACGACGCGGAATGTCGAGAGCATCCGCTTCGTCTGGGTCATCTCATAGCGACGCCCGACGAAACTCGTCAAGTCGGCCGCCGCACTACCGACGACCTGCTCCAACACCACTCCCTGAAGGTAACGCGCTCCGTTCAGGATGTGTGGCTGCTCCGGCTTAACTTAGGTACGGCTGAGTCGCGGCTAGGTAGGTCTTGCGCCGGATGCGCCTCACCTACAGTTCCCAGGTCAACGAGCAGCCTGGGGCATTGATCCACACCCACTGGCGCTCGACGGCCCCCAACCCGGCTGATCATCGCGGTAGGCGATCGTAGAGCCCGTCAGCTCCTCAGCCAGGACTTTCGACGCGCTCAGCATCAAATAGCACGCGAGACAGCGCAGCGTTCGCGCTACGCCTTGGGAACACTGCTCCCGGTTTGCGTGCTCGCGTTACAGGCGTCACAGGCCATTCGCTGGTCGTTAGCTTGCGCTCGTAACCCCATAGGGTTCATAGTTGCAGCAAGCAACTTGTTGCGTGTTGCAATCAAGGACCAAGGGGGCGTGGGATGGTCACAGCTTCCCACCCAGAACACGGAGAGCAGGACGCACCTGCCCGGCAGGAGGACATCCGGGACGCCGATGCGCTGCTGCTCCAGCTGTCCCGGCTCGTCCGAATGGTCGGACACATCAAGACACGGTTCGCACGGCGGTTCGGTCAGGACAACACGTTAGACACCGCTGCTTACTTCCTGCTGATGCACCTGGTGGGCGGCGGACCGCAGCGCACGACGGCACTGGCCGAGTGCGTGCATTCGGACACCTCGACCGTCAGCCGCCAGGTCGCCGGGCTGGTCCGGCATGGCCTGGTCGAGCGCCGGGTCGACGCGCACGACGGGCGAGCCAGCCTGCTCGCGGCCACGGCCGAGGGTGAGCGTCTGCTGCAGCGCCATCGCGACCAGCGCACCGCCGAGATCGCGCAGCTGCTATCGAGCTGGTCACCAGACGACGTCCGGCAGCTGGTCACACTGCTGGACCGCATGAACACGGAACTGGAGCACTACGAACCGCAGGCACCCGGCGGGGGCGGGGAGCCGGTGGGCGACCACAGTGGACCCAAGAACAACGGGGAGAACCGATGACGCGCAGTGCCGCGCCGCCGACCATGGCCGCGCAGGCCCCACCTCGCCAGCAGGAGGGTGGGCTCACGCACCGACAGATCGTGACGATTATCAGCGGGCTGATGCTGGGGATGTTCCTGGCCGCGTTGGATCAGACGATCGTGAGCACGTCGATCAGGACCATCGCCGATAACCTGCACAACCTGGACATGCAGGCGTGGGCGACGACGTCCTATCTGATTACCTCGACGATTTCGACTCCGCTGTATGGCAAGCTGTCCGACCTCTACGGGCGCAAGCCGTTTTTCCTCACCGGGATCACGATCTTCCTGGTCGGCTCGATCGCCTGCACGTTCTCGCAGTCGATGTATGAGCTGGCGGCCTTCCGCGCGGTGCAGGGCCTCGGCGCCGGCGGCCTGATGTCGCTGGCACTGGCCATCCTCGGCGACATCGTCCCGCCACGGCAGCGTGCCAAGTACACCGGCTATTTCATGTCGGTGTTCGGTATTTCCAGCGTGGCTGGCCCGGTAATCGGGGGATTTCTCGCCGGCCAGGCCGAGATCCTGCACCTCACCGGGTGGCGCTGGGTGTTTTTGGTCAACGTGCCCATCGGCGCGGTCGCGTTGCTCGTGGTCGGCAAGGTGCTCAACATCCCGCACACGCGCCGGGAACACCGCCGCATCGACTGGTTCGGCGCCATCACGATCTCGGTGGCCCTGGTGCCGCTGCTGATCGTCGCCGAGCAGGGTCGTGGCTGGGGATGGCAGTCGCAGAACGCTTGGACCTGCTACGGCATCGGCGCGGCCGGCGTGGTGCTGTTCCTGCTGGTCGAGTACCTCATGAAGGACGACGCACTCTTCCCGCTGCGGTTATTCCGGAGCTCGATTTTCAGTGTCGGCGCGGTCGGGAACTTCCTGGTCGGCATGGCGATGTTCGGCGGGATCGCGCTGGTCCCGCAGTACCTGCAGATCGTGCAGGGCGCGTCGCCGACCAAGTCCGGCCTGCTGATGCTGCCGTTCGTGGCCGGCATCCTCTGCGGCGCCATCCTCTCCGGCCAGATCACCTCGCGCACCGGCCACTACAAGACCTTCCCCATCGTGGGGACAGCGCTGCTGACCACCGCCGCGTTGCTGTTCCACTTCCGGGTAGACGCCGACACCCCGCTGTGGCACACCGACCTCTACATGCTCCTGCTCGGTTTCGGGCTGGGCAACTGCATGCAGACGTTGACCATCGCGGTGCAAAACGCCGTATCCGGCAAGGACATGGGCGTGGCCACCGCGTCCACCACGTTCACGCGGCAGATGGGCGGCACCCTGGGCACCGCGGTCTTCCTGTCGGTGCTGTTCAGCACGGTGGCCGACCGGATCCGGGACTCCTTCCAGACCATCGCACCGACCGCGCCGTTCCAGGAGGCCCTGCACGATCCCGCGGTGCTGACCAACCCGAACAACCGGCCGGTGCTGGCGATGATGCGCCAAGCCGCAACCGGCGGCAGCGGCAACGCCGGCGGCGCGTTGCAGGACTCCTCGTTCATCCAGCGCTTGGACCCCCGCCTGGCACGCCCGTTCCTGGTCGGGTTCGCCAGCTCCATGCAGACGGTGTTCCTCTGCGTGGCAGGCGTGGCAGCGCTGGCCTTCCTGGTGCTGCTGTTCCTCAAGCAGATCCCGCTGCGCACCCAGTCCGGACTGCAGGCACGCGCCAGCGAAGCGACCACCGAACCCCTTCCCGCCATCGCCGAGGTGGCCGAAGGAAACGGCCAGCCGTTGACGAATGGTCACGGCGGCCGGCACCGCAGCATGGCAACGACCGAACTGCCGGCCATCCAGTCGAGCAACGGCAACGGGACCAAGCCGGGCAGCGTAGTGCGCGGGTCGTTACGCGCCGCCGACGGCAGGCCGATAGGACACGCCGCCTTGACCCTGATCGACCTCGCCGGAAACCAGGTCGGACGCGTGCGGACCCAGCCGGATGGCAGCTACGAGATCCACACTCCCGGCAGCGGCACGTACGTGCTGATCGCCTCAGCGACCTCCCACCGCCCGCGGGCGTCCACCGTCGTGGTCGGCGACCGCCCCGAGAACTTCGACGTGGTGCTGCACGGCAACAGCGAGCTGACCGGCGTGGTGCGCACCGCCGGGAAGCCGATCGAGGGCGCCCTCATCACGCTGACCAACGGGCACGGCGAGGTCGTGGGCACGCAGGTCACAGCCGAGGACGGCAGCTACCGGTTCAGCAACACCGTCGTCGGCAGCTACACGCTCGCGGCGAGCGCGTCCGGGTTCCGCCCGGCCGCGTGCACGGTGCTGATCCCGGAATCGGGGGAGACACGCGAGGACATCGAACTGTCCGGGACCTCCGGCGTGCACGGGTTCGCACTGGCCACAGTGGACAACCGGCCGATTCCCGACGCGCGCGTGACGCTGCTCGACCCAGACGGCACCCCCCTGGCGGCGACGACCACGGACGACCAAGGCGGGTACGTCTTCCACGACGTCCCCGAGGGCGAGTACACGCTCGTCGCCACCGGCTACCCACCGGTGACCGCGAATGTCCGCCTGGTCGATGGTGAGCCGGTTCAGCACGACGTGCGGCTTGGGCACGAAACCGAATAACGCATACCGGGTGATGCCGGCCCGTGCCGGCATCACCCGACGCCCGTCTCGCACCTCGTTCCGGCGGCCGAGCGAGTAGATCCGTTCGGCGCCATGTCGGAACACCTACGCCTCTGCGGGCTCACTCAGGCGTCCTGATGAGCTGCTCAAAGTTCGCCGCACCGTCGGAATCGGCTGCCGGCAGGCACAGAGGACTCGGCCGTGAGGCACGTCACCATGCGAAGCGGCGAGGAGCATGGTCAACACCGGATCCGTCAACTTACGCTCGGCGCGCGAGGGCATCCAGTGCCTGGAACCTGATCGGCAGGTGACACCGGTGCGCGCATCATTGACCCGCGCTCTGATCGTGGGTGCAGCAGCCGGGCTCGGCCAGCTCCTTTTTCGCCTCTGTGATCCCTGGCCAGACCGCCTACCGCCACCGTTGCCTGACGCGCGTTCGCAGTCAGAAACCTTGTGTCCACCAGCTGCGACCGGGAAGCTGGCTGACTCACGCTAACCGCCTCCTACGACCAGTTGCGGACCGATAGGCCCGCGACACTCGTGGTCGACCGGCATGGCCTGAAGACGTCCCGCTGAGGGCGGTCACGGCCAAGACCAAGGCACTGGACTGCGCGCGCCCGCCGTAAGGCACTCTGGTGATGTCAGCTCGCCGCGCCGCGCCGGAGGACCCATGAACGAGCACTCCGTTCCATCCACCATCGACGCGAAGGCCGTCACCAGACTCCTGGACGGGCGTTGGGCGGACCTCCGCCGCTCGGTGCGGGACCAGCTCGCCGCCGCGGAGTACACCGATCCGATCGGACTGAGCGTGGACGAGCACCGAGAGCGAGTCTTCGAACAGCTGCGCGAACTGGCCGCGACGGGGCAACCGCATCTGGGCTTCCCGAAGGAACACGGCGGCGCGGGAGACACCGGTGGTTCGGTGGTGGCCTTCGAGATGCTGGGCTTCGGTGACCTCTCGCTGATGGTCAAAGCCGGGGTGCAGTGGGGTCTGTTCGGCGGGGCCGTGCAGCTGCTGGGCACCGAGCGGCACCACGGTGAGTACCTGCCGAAGATCATGGACCTGCGGTTGCCCGGCTGCTTCGCGATGACCGAGACCGGGCATGGCTCCGACGTGCAGAACCTGCGCTGCACGGCCACGTACGACCCACAGACCCGCCAGTTCGTGGTGCACACCCCCCACGAGGCCGCGCGCAAGGAGTACATCGGCAACGCGGCGGTGCACGGGCGGGTGGCCGTGGTGTTCGCGCAGCTGATCACAGAGGGCGAGCGTCGCGGCGTGCACGCCTTCCTGGTGCCGATCCGGGACGAGCGGGGCAACCCGATGCCTGGGGTCACCATCGGCGACTGCGGGCCCAAGGCCGGGCTGAACGGCGTGGACAACGGCAGGCTCAGCTTCGACCAGGTGCGCGTGCCCCGCACGGCACTGCTCAACCGCTACGGCGACGTGGCGGAGGACGGCACGTACACCAGCCCGATCGAAAGCGACAGCCGCCGATTTTTCACCATGCTCGGTACGTTGATCCGGGGGCGCGTCAGCGTGGCGGGTTCGGCCGGCAGCGCCACCAAACGCGCGCTCACCGTCGCCATCCAGTATGCCGAGACCCGCAGGCAGTTCTTCGCGCCGGGGTCGGCCGAGGAGATCGTGCTCCTCGACTACCGCGCCCATCAGCGCAAGCTGCTGCCCGCGCTGGCCAAGAGCTACGCGTTGCACTTCGCCCAGGAGGAGCTGGTCAGCAGGCTGCACCAGTTCCAGGGCCGAGACGACGTGCCGGAGGTCGAGCAGCGCGAGCTGGAGTCCCGCGCCGCCGGGATCAAGGCGGTCGCCACCTGGCACGCCACCCGCACGATCCAGACGTGCCGGGAGGCATGTGGAGGCGCCGGGTATCTGGCGGAAAACCTGCTACCCGCGCTCAAGGCCGACACGGACGTGTTCACCACGTTCGAAGGTGACAACACGGTGCTGCTGCAGCTTGTCGCCAAGGGCCTGCTGACCAGTTACAAGGACCACTTCGAGGACCTGTCGCCGCTGGGTACCGTCCGGTTCGTCGCCGAGCAGGTCGCCGACATGGTGGTGGAACGGACCGCGGCCCGCCAGGTGATCGAGCGGCTGCTGGACACCAGCCGGGATGGGGAGGCGATCCTGCTCGACCGAGCGTGGCAGATCAAGGCGTTCGAGGACCGCGAGCAGCACGTGCTGGATGGCCTCGCCCGCAGGCTGCGCCGGGCGGGCGCGAACGACGCTGACGCCTTCGCGGTGTTCAACGACGCCCAGGACCACCTGCTGCAAGCCGGCCGGGTGCACGTCGAGCGGGTCCTGCTGGAGGCGTTCCTCGCGGCCATCGACCGCTGTGACGACCCGAAGGTCGCGAAGGTGCTGGACACGCTGTGCGACCTGTTCGTGCTGTCCGGCGTGGAGGAGGACCTGGCCTGGTTCCTCGGCCATGGCAGGCTTTCCTCGGCCAGGGCCAAGTCCGTGACCAGCACGGTCAACGAACTGTGCGCGCAGCTACGCCCACATGCCGCGACCCTGGTCGATGCTTTCGCCATCCCGAGGCAATTCCTCGATGCGGCGATCCTGCGCGAGGAACCGGCCCGCCAGGACGCCCAGCGCACCCACGACGCCAAGATCTAGACCCCCCAACCTCGGTAGCCCATCTGAGCTCCGTTCAACGCCGGGATCTGGGTCGCAACGCAACGGCCGTATCCGAGCGCACGGAGCCAAATTTGACGCCAAACCGGCTGACGAGGTTTTGCCGCGCAGAGCTGACTGGAGCCGGCTGGATCATGGGCCGGCGCTCGTCGAACGTGGCGCGCAACCGCTGGGCGGTGCAGCTTCTCGACGTCCAGCTGACCGACCGCGTCATCGAACTCGGCTGTGGTCCGGGCGTGGCCATCGCCGCACTGGCTACCCGAGTGTCCACCGGGGATTGGTCGTCGGCATCGACCACTCGCAGGTGATGATCGACCAGGCCGGTCGCCGCAACAGGCCCGCCATAAGGAGCCGGACGGGTACGCCTGGTGCACACGCCGATCGAGCGCCTGTCCGTCAGCGACGGGCCGTTCGACGCCGCGCTTGCCGTCAACACGGTCGGCATGTGGCCCGACCCGACCGTTCGGCGCTGAATCAGTAGCGCGTTTACGAGGCCGATGCCGGTGAGTGCGTTGTTCTGAGGTGTGTTTGTTCGGTAAAGATCCGCTTCTGCTGCTCCCCTGGCGTCTACACCGCACGACAGACATGCAGCTGCGGCGTCACGGCTGTTGCGTGCGCCAAGTCGTGATGTCGGCATCGCAGTTCTTCACGCAATCCCGTCCGCGGGCGGTCAGGGCCACCCGCCTGGGCAGCCGTGCCTGCTCCCGCCAGCCTTCCGAGTCCACCAGCCCGAGAACGTTCAGGTACTCGACCAGGTTCTCCAGGTCGCGGGGCATGATCGCCCCGCCGGCGGCCGTGGCCAGAAACTCCAACGGGTTGGGCCGGCTGGGCTGGGTGGCCAGCCAGCGTAAGAACGCCGGACCGCAGGTCTGCTCCGAGGTCGTCACGACATACCGGCATAACACGGCGCGGCCACACCAGCTCGCCGATCTTGTGTTGCTCCGCACTGACGCTGGCAGTACCGCCCCTTCGGGTGTTATGCCTGCTCAGATGGGGGAAGCAGCGGGATTTCTCACGCGATGCCGGGTTACGGTGCGAGCACGACAGACGGCCGATGCGGGACACCGTCTGCCGCGCTCGCACGTTCTCCTGCTCGGATGAGCCGGCGGTGACCAAGGGTGCGGGTCGCCGCCTACGCGGGCGTGGCCGGTCGGGGGTCGGTCACACCCGGAGGAAGCGCGAAGCGAGTCCGATACCGAGTCGGGGTTCGGTGGGCTCGCTTCGTGCGTCCGCGTCGTCTCATCCACTGCCGAGCGTGTCGAGTTCCTTCGCGCGTCGCAGCCGAAAACGAAGGGATGCAATCGATCAGTGGACACCTGCGCGCCCAGATTCACTCGCCTGATCCACCATGAGGCAAGCGCGGATCAGCTCCCCTCGCTGTTCGTGGCGGCAAGCCCCCCGCTGTGATCTTGCCTGATGCCGCGTACCCGGATCTGGCGTCGCGTCTCCACCCCCGCGCCTCGGTGACCCTTTGACAGTCTCTACTCGGGGTCGTAGGGATCAGAGCCCGTGGCGGCGAAATGGAGGCGTCGGGCGACCCGGATGACCTGATCACCGAACCGCTCGTAGAAACGGACGAGCAGTGCCAGGTTGGTGGCCGAACAGATGCCGTGGGGCCAGTCCCGCCTGGTGATCGTGGTCATTACGTTGGCGCACAGCGTGTCGACGACATCCTCGTGGCGGTTGAGGTCGTCGAAGCCGTGCGTGGCCGCTCCAGCGATGAGGTCCCGAACGTGTTCGGCCATCGCGACGGTGCGCTGTCCCAATTCGGAAAAGGTGTCGCGCAGCTCGGCGGGAACAGGCTGGTCTGGGTGGGTAAACCGCACGATCTTGGCGATATGGGTGGCCAAGTCGCCCATGCGCTCGATGTTTGCCGCACAGTAGACGACAGCCAGGATGCTGCGCAGGTCGCTGGCAACCGGCGACTGCAACGCGAGAAGCGTCAGCGCACGCTCCTCACAGGCTTTGCGCTGGTGGTCCAACTCGCTATCGGCGCTCACAACCCGTTCAGCCAAGGCCAGATCGTTGGTCAGCAACGCACTGGTGGCCTCGCGTGCCTCCTCCGCCGCCAAGCTGCACATACCCGCGAGCTGTTCGGCCAGCTCCGTCAAGTCTCCGTGGAACGCCTCCCGCATCCGTTCGACGGTAATGATCAAGCCCGCGACAATCGATGGGACCGTATCGGTCCACCCCTTCGGGTGCACCTCGATCCGGGTGCCATGGCTGCCAAGATCGCTTCTGGCTCCCGCTTGAGGACCGCGGCGGTTAGTGATGATCGTGTGCGTTGACGGTCCAGTTAGGCGCTGCTAACTTCCCTACAAATTTCATGCACATGCATGTGCATCTGCAAGACGGGTCGGTCCGGCGGTGCTGCGTCGTGCCTATGCAGGTCCTCCGAGGTGAGGACACGATCCTGCGGGACGACTCGTGATCTATGCCGACCGTGCGCTGCTAGCAGAACTCAGGGCCTCTCGGCGTTTCGGCGGCCTCGCTCGTGCGGAAGGAGTCTGCCCCCTTCCGGACGAGCGGGGTCGCGGTGCGGGCATGGCCCGGGGAGCCGCCAGTTCTGCAGCCTGTGGCAGCAGGGCACACCCGACTGAACCGGCCTTGCCGCATCGCTGCCACAGCCGCAAAGCGCCAGGCATGGACTCAACGGGCACGTCGGTGCGCCCATTCAGAAACCTGCAACCTGATCACGATTGTCCACCTGGCGCCCGGTCCGCGATCTGATCCGCGCAGCGCATGCGAACGGCATCCGCGAGCGGTAATGCCTTGTGACCGCGACGCTGAAGCACGACCTCAGTCCAATCTCGACGCTTGTAGGTTGTTCTCAGATGAAAAGGCCCGAGCGCTCCGCAAGTCTGACCGGCTCGCTGCGAAGAACCCGCCGGCAGGAATGAGCGCATCAGCAAGAATGATGACCAAGGTCCTTCTGCTCCAGGCCAATGGCGTGCGCAACTGAAACGTCAGCAAGACATAGAAGATGAACAGAACGCCATGTATTGGCCCCATGACATGGACACCTTCTGGTGCTGCTGCCGCGTACTTTACAACGGTAGCCACTATCAGCATCAACCACGACGCCGCTTCAGCGATCGCGACCCACCGGAACAAACGTGTCATGGTGCCACTGTATAGGCCAGCACTCTCACCATGCGGGCACCCGACTGGGTGCCTGTAGACGGTTGACGCAGGCCAGTTCTCACATGCTCCAGCGAGCGCGCACGAAGGCAAGCGCGCACGAACGCCACCTCTTCCGATGGCTACTCCTCATGAGGACCCGTTGCGTCGATCTCGACCAAGCCGTTGGCGGCATCGAGCCGGACCCAGTCGCCGGTTGCGATAGCCTTGGTAGGGTCGCGATCAAGATCGGATACTGCCGGTACTCGAGTCACGACGGCGCCGAGGGCTGCCTTTGTCGTCGTGACTGTGAAGATCATCCCGAGTGGCGCGGTCCCCATCAGGCGCGTCGCTTGAAAGAACCCCGACCAACCAGAGGAGCCTTTAGCTCCAGGGAATACTAGTATCTTGCCGGTGAAACACACGCCGAACAATTCGTGACGTCGTTCGATGATCGTGCCGCTGGCAGGGTCGATACCGCCCCAGCCAGAGATAGTTTCGTGCGAAACTAGTGCCTCGCCCTCAACGAGACCGGGGACGACGGTCCGTCCGCATAAGACCATCATCGCAGTTCACCCGTCCACCGCCCGCTGGTCGCAGCGTTGATGCAGTCCTCCAGTGTTCCGAACCACGCCTCGATGCCGAGGATCGCGGGGAGATAGTGGGCTTGTTTTGCCGAGTCTGTGGCGAAAACCTTGGTGCCAGCGGGAGCGGCACGTGACATCGCTGGGCACGAGTCGACAAGCACTTTTCCGCCGGCCGACTCGATGACGGCCGTGTACCCGTTGCGATCCGCGATGGCTTTCAGAGCGCGTGGAGCCACGATCCACAGTTGGGTGCCAGAGTGCAAGCGACGTCCCTCCAACGCTTTCGCCGCATCCCGGATCTGTTCGATCGAGGCGTGTGGACAGCCCAGCAGTACGAAGTCGATGTCCGTGGATGAACCTTGGTCGTTCAGCGTCTCGTACACCGCACGCCGTTCGGCAGGCCCGTAGGGGATTCCGTCCGGCACCTGATGTCCGCCGAACGCTGCATCCAGATTCGGTGCTTCCGGGGTGATGCCCGGAATATGGTACAGCTCGACTCCCCCCGAAGAAGCTGCGGCGGCGCCGAAGTGCTTGAGATCTAGCAGATCGGGCTGGGCAAACTCGCCGACCAGTACGGGCCTTTCGTCTTGCACGAAGTCGCCGACGAAGTAACCCAGCATTCCCCAGTCCATGGCATTGTCTACCGGGTTATCGACCTCGACGAGATGAGTGCCGTACCTGTTCCCCTCGATGTGGTTGCCCCACCAGGGAATCTTGCCTGTTAAGCTGGCCGCTCCGGTAGAGGCGGCTCCTTCACAGTTCGTACGAGCTCCCAGTACCGAATTGCAGTAGATTACCGCAGAGGATTCCATCCAGGCACAATGCTCACCACGAACTGGTAAGTTGCCAACCTGATACGGCGTGCAGGTGGCCAGGATGTTCACTCCGCGGCGCCCGTAAAATGCTTCGGCGTCGGCCTGCAACTCCACAAACTCGGCTGGGTACGGCGCGGTGCCGATCGAGTCGGGGCCGAAACCTTGCTGGAGTTGGCAGGTTGGGACCTTCATGTCCGGGATCTCGACTGCGTCGTCGCAGTCAAGATTGAGCACGGCGAATGCCTTGTGCCAACCTCCCTCTGCGACCAGCTTCGCCTTCGTCGGCGAGGGTTGGGTCGTGGTGCCCGCGACGTTTCGGGTGTCGCAGAGCCGCTCAGCGTCGAGCGCCTCGCCGTAGCGGATCAGGAGGTCCATGGCCGCGGCGACAGCGGGTCCCTCGGCGCCATCCCGCATCGCCTTCTCGTCGTCGGTGAGATCCATTAAGCTCCCTTCACTGCCACCTGCGCCGCGGTGACGTCCGTCAGGTTGTTCGTTTCGGGACTCTTGCGCACTGCCGCGAACATCAACACACCGCCGCCGACGATGAGCACGACCGGCGTGAACGCGTACGGCATGAGCGTGCTGAGCGCCAGCAGCCACACGCTGTACAGCCCCGGCAGGATCAGCCCGAACATGTACCCGATGCTGTAGCCGCTGGCACGAACGCTGGCCGGGAAGCGTTCGTTGAGGTAGGCGAGAATGACACCAAGCGGCGCGGACGGGAGCACATTGGCGATCACGGCGATGAGCCCGATCAACCAGGCCGGCGCACCAGCCCTGGCGCTCAGTCCCAGCAGTAGGAATGCGCCTGCTACCAGGAAGGTCATCACCAGCGCCCACCGCATCAGCAATGCTCGATTGCCGATCCGCTGGCCGATCACAGCCAACACCATGATCATGATGATGGTCAGGATCGACCCAATGATCTCGACGGTGGTGCTCAGCTGCGGGCTCTGCTTCAGCACCTGGACCAGCAGTGTCGGCAGGAAAGACACCGACATCTGGGCGGCGAACCAGTAGCCACAGGTGAACAGGAATACGTTCGTGATCAGTGAGCGGTGCGTTGTGAACAACTCAACGACGGGCTGGCGCTGCGCCTTGCTGCGGCGCTGGTGGTAAACGGAGTCGTCCTCGACGACTCCGCGGTAGTGCCACAGGTACGCCAAGCCGAGTACGAAACCCAACAAGAACGGAACCCGCCAGCCCCACGCGAGAAAACCCGCGCGCGGCAAGGCGTCGAGGACGCCTAACAACAGCAAGTTCATGACCAGGAATGAACCGGGCGCGCCGACGCCGATGAGCCCACCGACCCAGCCGCGCCGAGATTTGTGGGCCTGCTCGAGCGCCAGTGGGATCGGCGCGGCGTATCCGCCGGCCAGGAAGATGCCACCGATCAACCGCAGCAGTGCGAACACGATGATCGCGCCATAGCCCCACATCGCGTACCCGGGCATGAGGCCCATCAGCAACGTCACGATGGTGAAGCCCCAACCGCTAACGATGGTGATGCGCTTTCGCCCAATGCGGTCGGACAAGTTCCCGAAAACCACGCTGCCGACGGGGCGGGCGAGCAGTCCGACGGTGAACAGCAGTGTCGTGATCGTCGCCTTGATCTCCACTGGCAGCCCAGGTGGGACGAAGTAGACCATGGCCGCTGGCAGCACGAGGGCAGGCAGGTACACGTCAAAGCTGTCGACAAACATCGAGAAAGCGCCGCCCTGGGCGGATCGCCGTTCGTCGGCCTCGGTGAGGATGGTGTGGCCATTGTTGGACGGGGACATCGCCGACTCCTGACGTCAGTGCTCGGGGCGTAGCACGGCCCCGGCATCCAAGGGGCGCACGGTGCGCCGGTAAATCGAAAGCCATCCGGTCTCGACGTACTCCGGGACCGATACGACCTGCCTGTGTTCCAGCTCTGCGGGCTCGACGCACAGCTCGCACGTGCGCGCGGGTAGGTCTATCCGCACCATGTCGCCGTCGCGCACCAGCGCGAGCGGACCTCCATCAGCCGCTTCAGGACGCGCCTCGCCCACGACGATGCCTCGATTGACCAAGCCCGACAGCTGACCGTCGGTGACCACCGCGACCTTGCTCGTGAGGCCGGCCCTGTCGAGGGCGAAGACGATCTGCGAGCTCATTCCCATGCCCGGCCGTCCTCGCGGACCCAGGCCGCGCAGCACCACGACGTCTCCAGTGATGATCTCGTCCTCGGCCAGCGCGGCGAGCGCGTCTTCCTGGGTCTCGAAGCATCGCGCCGGACCGGTGAATGTGCTGGGTCGTTCGTCGTCGAGGGCCAGCTTCACGATGCCGCCCGCAGGCGTGAGTGAGCCACGCAGAACCACGATCAGCGGATCGTGGGAGAAGGGGCGCTCGGTCGATCGAATGATGTCGTCATCTGCGATCGTCACGTCGGCGAGGTTGTCTCCGACACTGCGCCCGGTGACCGTGCTGGCGTCTAGGGCGAGCATGCTTCCGAGCTGCGCCATGACAGCAGCGGCGCCTCCAGCGGAGTCGAACTGTTCAATCGTGTGCGGACCGTTCGGACGGACGGCGGCCAGCATCGGCGTGTCGGTGCCGAGGCTTGCGAACATACCGGTGACATCGACATTCACCCCGGCTTCCTCGGCCACGGCTTGGAGATGCTTGATGGTGTTGATGGAGGCGCCGACCGCGAGCGCTACGCGGACAGCATTGACGAATGCCTGCCGCGTGAGCACGGTGCGGGGGCGTAGTCCCTCGGCCACCATGGCCACGATGCGTGTTGCGACCCGCTCGACCGTGTCCCACATGGCAGGCGAGTTGGCGGCCACAGGCGTGCTGCCGGGAAGTGCCATGCCGAGCGCCTCGGCGACAACGTGCATCGAGTTCGCGGTGCCCATCCCGGCGCACACCCCAGGTCCGCGCACCGCGTCCTCGCTCATCTCGATCAGTTCGTCGGTGCCAGCGGCGTTCCTTGCCGCACATGCGTGCAGGAAGACGTCCTCGATGTCGCAATGCTCGCCTCGGAACCTCCCGCTGGGCTGATAGCCGCAGGCGATCAGCACCGTGGGAAGGTCGAGTCGGCCCGCGGACATCAGCTGGGCAGGTGCCGTCTTGTCGCAACTCGCGAGGCAGACCATTCCGTCGAGTTGAGCGCCCTCCACAGCGACCTCGATGTCGTTCACGATCAGGTCACGCGCGGAGAGGATGTATCCGCCCCCGTGCCCGGCGGAATGGATGAAGTCGCTCGGCGCGGTTGTGCGCACCTCGAACGCAAGCCCGCCCGCCTCCGTGATGGCGGCCTTCACCCGCGCGGCCACGGAATCGAGGTGGCTGAAGCAGATCGCCATGTCGGACGACGAGTTCACGACCGCGATCTTGGGTTTGAGCATGTCCGCATCGGTGAGGCCGAGCGCGCGCCACTGGGCCCGCCGTGTCGCCCAGCGCACTGACCCCGGCTCGAAATTGCTCCGCAGCATGCTCCCTCCCTGCTCGACCCCGGCTCGGGGGTTGATTCAGTTATCCAGATTCGCCGTCAGCCGGGCACCAAGCTCGGCATGGTCGATGTCGTGCACGCTGCCCTTGCCAGCGAGATCCAGTGCGTGTGCGGCCGCTGCGCCCATGGCACCGCATGGCCCCATCACGCGGATGCTCGACAGCGCGGCAGCGTCACCGTCCACACAGCGCCCCGCCACCAGCACATTTCGGGCGTCAGGTGGTGTCATTGAGCGCAGTGGAACGTAGTGCACGTGGTCGGGCCCAAATGGTTCCCAGACGTAGCCTTGGGGGCTGTCGTGTAGTTCGATGGGCCAAGCGGTACGAGCGACGGCATCCGGGAATCGCTTCCCCGCCCGCACCTCGTCGACATTCACCTGGTGGACTGCCTTGACCCACCGGGTCTGGCGGCGCCCCGGAAAACCGTATGCGCGCACCCGAGCCTTGCCAAACGTCTCTGGGAACTCGGCACGGAGAAACGCCACCACCCGGTCGGCTTGTGCTTTGCCTTCCAACTGGGCTCGGCTCGCGGCGATCGGATCAAGCGGGGCCTCGATGTGCGTCATGTTGAGCACGGCAGTGCCACGGCCAGGAAAGAAGAACGCCAAACCATCATGCCGGCGCAACCCATATGCCTCCGCTCGCGCATCCACTCGCGCTGCGAGTTCGGCTGGGCTGGGGTGCTGGGTTTCGTCGAGGTGCTCGACGACGAGCTGCTGTGAACCGTAGATCTCGCGTTCGGGCACGTGGCAGGGCAGCCCCGCCTCCCAGATCAGCGCGGCGTCCCCACTCGCGTCGACGAATCCGGTGGCGCTGACTTCGACCGTGCCGTAGCGGCTCGCGAGGACCACAGTCTGGAACTGATCGCCGTCGCGCACAACATCGGTGATCACCGCACCGGTGATGGCGTCAATGCCGTGCGCTCGGACGGTGTCCTCCACCCAGCGTCCCAACACGACCTCGTCGTAACCCACGGTCGTGGTATGCGTGCGGTTGTAAAACAGGTCCCCGGAGGCGCCGAGGTCCCGGAAGATGTCATCGAATATCCCGTGCGTGAGCTGGTGGTGCTCGGGCGCGTTTCCGAACACGCCACAAAACAGCCCGATCAGCGAGTTGACCATCTGGCCGCCCAGCACCGGCAGTGCGTCGACCAGCACCACGCGTCTGCCCAAGCGGGCGGATTCGACCGCCGCCGACAGGCCCGCGATGCCGGCCCCGATGACGCACACGTCGGCATCTACGTGGTGGCTGACGGTAGTCAGCGGCTTGGCGACCGTCTTGAGAGCAAGGCCGGTCAGCGGATGCGGCATGGATCACAAGCTAGGCAGCTCGGGAACGCGGCCGGAAATAGACAAATCGACTACGACAGCATAAGTATGCTCTATACGTGCAGTTCAGAGGTCTGATGCGAGATCAACGAGCGTCTGCCGCAGCCAGCGATGCGCCGGGTCACGATCGTAATCTGAGTGCCACCAGAACTTCTCCACAATCGTTTCCGGCTCGCCCGGGCAGGGCACCACCAGCAGTCCGAAACGCTCAGCGATCTGGATCGCGAGCCTCTCCTGCAACAGCGCCACCCGGTCAGTTCCGGCAACGAAATACGGTACTGCCTGATAACTCTCGACACGTACCCGGATCCGGGGCTGTATCCCGAACAGCATCAACTGCCGGCTCATCGGTGCCACGGCAGGTACACCCCGATCGGGATGAAATGGCGCCACCCAAGGCATCTCGGCGAGCTGCTCGAGGCTGAGGGTGTTATCGCGAACGTGCGCGTTCTCCTCATCGACCACGCATACCCAACGGTCCGTGAACAGCTCGGTAGAACGGACGCCGCCTAGCTCGAACCCGCTGGCCGGTGGGGCCACCATGCCGTCGACCAAACGGATCGTCTCAGCCATGGTGCTCGCGAAGGATTCCCGTACAAGCCGAATGTGCACGTTCACGCCAGGGGCGCTGGTCGAAAGCTGGTGTGATAACCGCCGGCCCAGCACGGCCACCGTGTAATCCGCCATGAACAACGTGAACTCGCGTCGCGATGCGCCGGGATCAAAGTCGTGCGTGGTGGCGAACAGCCGTTCGGCCGCATTGCATACCGCTTCGACCTGGTCGGCAAGCTGGACTGCCAGCGGCGAGAGCACATAACCGTTCTTGCTGCGAACGAGCAGCTCATCATCGAAATGCCGGCGAAGCCGCGACAGTGACGCGCTCAACGCAGGCTGCGAAACGCCGATGCGCGCGGCCGCGCGCGTGACGTTCCGCTCCCGCAGCAGCTCGCGTAGCGCGACCAGCAAGTTCAGGTCCATGTTCGCTAAGTGGGCGGATGCGTGCCTCACCACGAACGGACCATAACGCCTCTGTGCTCATATGCGTAGGCGTCGGGCCAGGCGCGAGGTCACACGGTCGACCGCTTCCGAAACCATCGCGAAGACCTGCCCTGGCCCCGCCATCTACTGGTACCTCTGCTCCTGAGGTTCGCTGGTAGCCGTCATCCACTGCGTAATGTAGGCGCCCGTTTCCAGCACGTGATCCCTCATGGCGATCTCGGCGGCATCTCCATCTCGAGCCTTCAGCGCCTCGAACACCTTCCGATGTGCGATTTCGGAACACCTCTTCTGCTGCGGATCTCCCCAGTAGTTCCGCTTGTACGGCAGCGGCACTTCCAGCAGGTGGCGACCGATGTGCTTCAGGCGGGAACTGCCGACGATCGTGAACAGCATGTTGTGGAAGAAGATGTTCTCCTCGTTGCAGTCGTCCACAGCGGAGCTTGAAAACGACTCGAGCCGAGCACAGCTCTTCTCGAGGACGGCAACCTGCTGGTTGGAGATGTGATCCGTCGCGAAGCGCGCGACACGTCCCTCGACCAGGCTTCGTACCTCGTGGACCAGATGAACCTCTTCGGCACTGTACTCCCGCACTCTGGCACCGCGGCCGGATTGGAGCGTCAACAGCCCCTCCACCGCGAGGACCAGGAAAGCCTCGCGCACCGGAGTTCGACTCACTCCCATGCGTGCTGCGATCTCACCTTCGCGGATCCGCTCACCTGGTAGCACGTCGCCTCGCACGATGGCATCACGCAGACCCTCGATCACGCCCTCGTGCGCGTTCGTGCCGGTCATCACTTCATGCGTCTTCGGTGAGCGCATCAATCTCCTCGTCGTCATCTGAACCTTGCGGTTCAGCTGCGAGCAATGTATACCAGACCATCAATTCGTATGCAGTGCATGCAGCACCGTCGTTGGGAAGATCACCATGGCCGGTTCACGCCCAGGATCATCTCTGCAACAGGCCGAAGAACCCGTGTCCGGCAGCCCGTGGTGGCGCGGTCTGAGTGGGGCCCATCGGCGGGTCCTCTCAGCCTCATTCCTGGGATGGGCCATGGACGGCTTCGAGACCTACGCGTTGGTTGTCATCATCGGTCCCGCCTTGCGAGATCTGCTCACACCAGCGCAGCGGCACGACACGGCGCTGTATGCCGGCCTGGCAATCGGGATCACGCTCCTGGGGTCCGGCGTGGGTGGCCTGGTCGGTGGAACGCTCGCCGACTACGTTGGCCGCAAGCCGATGATGCTGTGGTCAATCGGCGCCTACTCGCTGCTGACCGGGTTCACGGCGCTCAGCACGTCCGTCTGGATGCTGGTCGGTCTGCGGTTCCTCACCGGTCTTGCGCTCGGCAGCGAATGGTCGACAGGCGCCTCGCTCATCCAGGAGATGTGGCCCGAACGGTCACGCACCAAGGGCGCCGCCATCGTCCAGTCCGGGTTCGGCTTCGGCTCGCTCCTGGCGGCTCTGGCATGGATGGCGATCGGGAGCTTCGACCCAGCCGCGTGGCGCTTCATGTTCGTGCTGGGTGTCCTACCAGCGTTGGCAGTTCTGTTCCTGCGTAGCCGGGTTCCGGAGTCGCAACGCTGGATCCGTGCCACGAGTCGACGTGACCGATCCGGGGGCACTACCCCACCAGCGGACCAGCCCGGAGGGCGCCTCACGATCACGCGCATATTCTTAAGCCGCGAACACCGCAAGACGATGATGCTGACCATCGCCCTGTCCTTCGTCACGATCGCGGGGTGGTACGCAATCTCGTCGTTCCTCCCCCTGTTCACCGCCGTCATTGCCGCAAAGCACGGCGTGGCAGGCTCCGCGCACTGGGCCCAGCTCGCCGTGGTCACCTACACCATCGGGTCGATTGTCGGCTACGTCGGCTCTGCCTTCGTGGCTGACCGCTTCGGGCGCCGCACGCTGATCATCCTGTTCCTGGCGGGCTCTCTGGTCATGACCCCGATCACCTACCTGTGGCCGGGCAACATCCAGACCTTCCTGGTCGTGGCCGGAATCAACGGTGTCTTCACCTTGGGCGGCTTCGTCTGGATGCCGCTGTACCTCCCCGAGCTGTTCGCCACGACAATCCGATCCACCGCGATCTCGACAGTGTTCAACAGCACCAGATTGGTCGCGTGGATCGGACCGATCATCAGTGGCAGTCTTGTCGTCCTTTTCGGCGGCATCGCGCCCGCAGCCATATGGATGGGCTCGGTCTACGTACTCGGTCTGCTCGTCGTCCCCTTCCTCAAAGAGACGAGGGGACTGCCGCTACCCGATTGATCCACGGATTCGCATCTCGAAGAGGGCTTATGACATCGCTACCCTTCCTGCCCACATCGCTGGTCGGCAGCTACGCCCAACCCGATTGGCTGATCGACCGTTCGAAGCTGGCTGAACGCTTCCCACCCCGAGTCCGCGCGAAGGAGCTGTGGCGCATCACCCCCGAATTCCTCGCCCAAGCCCAGGACGACGCCACGCTGCTGGCGATCCTGGCCCAGCAGCACGCCGGTCTGGACATTCTCACTGATGGCGAGATCCGCCGGGAAAGCTACTCCAACCACTTCGCCAATGCGCTCGACGGCATCGACACCGACTGCCCAGGCACCGCGCTCGATCGCAGTGGCAAGCCCAACCCGGTTCCGCGGATTGCCGGACCGATCCGCAGGCCGCATCCGGTCGAGGTCGATGACCTGCGGTTCCTGCGGGACCACACCGATCGGACGATCAAGATGACGGTACCGGGGCCCTTCACGATGTCCCAGCAGGCGCAGAACGACTACTACCCAGACGACGAGTCGGCGGCGATGGCGTATGCGGCAGTGGTCAACGCCGAGGTCACTGACCTGTTCGCGGCCGGTGCCGACATCGTGCAGATCGACGAACCCTACCTGCAGGCGCGTCCGGACGCAGCCCGCGCCTACGGTGTGACCGCCCTCAACACTGCACTCGCCGGCGTGACCGGCACAACCGCAGTGCACCTCTGCTTCGGCTATGCCGCGATCATCCACGAGCGCCCGGAAGGGTACTCTTTCCTGCCCGAACTCGCCGAATGCCGCGTCGACCAGATCTCGATCGAAACCGCGCAGTCAGGACTGGATCTCGGGGTCCTGCGCGATCTCGCCGACAAAACGATCATACTCGGCGTGATCGATCTGTCCACATCGGAGATCGAGACTCCGGAGGTGGTGGCTGAACGCACCCGGCGAGCCTTCGAACTGATCCGACCCGAACAGGTCGTCATCGCCACCGACTGCGGCATGAAGTACCTACCGCGCAAGTCGGCCGAAGGCAAGATGCGCGCCATGGCACGCGCCGCGCAACTGCTTCGTGTCGAACTACAAGGGGCATAACGGTTTTGCCGCGTTCCACGGACATAGAAGGCTTCCGTTCGATGTGCACGAGCGCCTAATTCAACTCCCTTGGTGCCGGAGTAGACGGCGAGCAGCCGAGCCCGCTGTCTTGCCCGGCTGCCAGACCCGACCATTGCGCGACAGCAGGTTCAACAGCCCGGATAAGAAGGTTGTGACGACCGAGCACCCGATGGCTCGTCAACCCAAACATCCCGGGAGTCAAACGCAAAGACCCCGTCTCGGTCTGTGGGCTGGGCGGGGCTAGCTCGTCTCGATGCCCTCTGAGTAGTAGGTACTGACGTATCGCCCGAACCTCCCAGGCGTTACAAACCACCAGAAACACACAAAGTCCCTACCCGACCCGAAGGCCGAGAGCGCACCAGCGGCTGGCATGTCCTGCGGGATTCGTCGGCCTACCGCTCGATGCCGAACACTGGCGAACTGTCGACCGACGGATGCTAGTGCCCGTTGAACGGCCTGGCGCGGCCCCGTCTACAGCACGTTGTTGCCATACATTTCGCCGAGCGGGTCGGCGATGAGTTCGATGCGAGCGCCATCGGGGTCGCGGAAATACACCGAGACTTCACTGTGGATCTCGTGCTGCACGTCAGCCTCGGCGAGCTTGTTCACCAGGTACCGCCACCGCTCGGGGTCCACAGAGATGGCCACGTGGTGCAGACCACCCAGCACTTCGGCGTACGGGCCCAGATCCAGACCGGGAAAGTCGAAGAACGCCAGCAGGTTGTTGTTTCCGATGTCGAAAAAGAAGTGCGACGAACCGGGGTAGTCGCGGTTCTCGATCAGCTCGGTCAGCGGGAACTCCAGCAGCTCCTGGTAGAAGTCGATGGTGCGCTTGACGTCCTGCGAGATCAGTGCGGTGTGGTGCAGTCCCCGAGCCGCGGAAACGGGACGCTGCCCGGACGGATGGAGGTATTGCTCGCGCA
This sequence comes from Pseudonocardiaceae bacterium, assembly GCA_051984675.1. Classification (GTDB taxonomy): domain Bacteria; phylum Actinomycetota; class Actinomycetes; order Mycobacteriales; family Pseudonocardiaceae; genus JBPYFK01. The sequence goes on from JBPYFK010000127.1 coordinate 29,330, forward strand.
GCCGTTTGCGCTGGGCAGCGGCTGCGGAGGTGTCCACGGGCGTCATCGGTAATTCCTCCGAACTTGGTTGGCCGGTGTCAGCCGACGGTGGCGTGCATTTCCCACACCAGGATTTCGGCGTCTTCGGTGGCGGTGATGCGCTGGCCGCCGGTGGCGGTGAAGCGCACCGCGTCGCCCTCGTTGAGGGCGCCGGCGCCTTCGAGTGTGACAGCGCCGTGGGCGACGAACAGGTGCAGCCACGGCGCCTCCGGAAGTTGCACGTCGCCACCTGGTCGCAGCCGCGCAGCGTGTAGCGCGGCGTACCGGTTGTGGATGCGGATCGCGGCCTGTTCGGCGTGGGTCGGCATGCCGGAGGCCACCGGCACCAGCCCGCCGGCCAGTAGCTCGTGATCGATCTCCAGTTGCTCGTAGCCCGGGGTGATCCCGCCCTCGTCGGGTAGCACCCACATCTGGACGAAGTGCACCGGGTCGTCGTGCCGCTCACCGGAGAGCCGCCACGCGTCGTTCTTCTCCGAGTGCAGAATCCCTGTCCCGGCACTCATCCGCTGCGCCAACCCGGGATAGATCACCCCAGCGTGCCCCTCGGAGTCCTGGTGCACGAGCGATCCACTCAACACCCAGGTGACGATCTCCATATCCCGGTGGGGATGGGTCTCGAACCCGGTACCGGGCTGCACCCGGTCATCGTTGCTGACCAGCAGCACTCCGTGGTGCGTGTTGGCCGGATCGTAGTGGCCACCGAAGGAGAACGAGTGCTTCGAGTCCAGCCAGTCCAACCGAGTAGTGGACCGGTCACTGGCTCGGCGCACGTCGGCCCGGGGCGTCAGTTTCGTTGTGCTCATCGAGGTCTCCTTGCCTGCCGTAGCAACCCGCGCCTGGGCCGGTCAGGCTTGCTTGATCGCCGAGATCTCGATCTCCAGCGCGATCTTGTCGCTGACGAGAACCCCGCCGGTCTCCAGCGTCGCGTTCCAGGTGACACCGAAGTCCCTGCGGTTGATCGTGGTCGAGCCCTCGAAACCCACCCGCACGTTGCCGAACGGGTCGGTGGCCTGCCCCTCGAGGGTCACTGGGACGGTCACCGACCGGGTCACACCCTTGATCGTGAGCTTCCCGGTGACGTCGAAGGCGTTCTCGCCGGTCCAGGTGATCTCGGTCGACTCGAAGGTGATCTCCGGGTAGTCGTCCATCTGCAGGAAATCGTTGCTGCGCAGGTGAGCGTCCCGGTCCGCATTGCGGGTGTCGATGCTGGCCGCCTGGATCGTCACGTGCACCGAAGAGCGGGCAGGGTTCTCTCCGTCGAGGTGCGCGGTGCCGGTGAACTCGTTGAACGCGCCCCGCACCTTGGTCACCATCGCGTGCCGGGCCACGAAACCGAGCCGGCTGTGGGCGGGGTCGAGGGTGTACTCGCCGGTCAGCTGGGCGTAGTCGACAGTCGTGGACATCAGAACCTCCAGTTAGTTGACGTGTCACCTAGACGATGCCCCCAGTATGGATGACGTGTCAACTACTTCGCTACGATCGGGTCATGCCCGAACCACGCTGGCTCGACGAGCGGGAACAGCACGCCTGGCGCGGCTACCTGACCATGCACGCGAAACTCGCCGCGCGGTTGAACCGCCAACTGCAGGCCGACTCCGGCCTGTCGCTGGCGGACTTCGACGTCCTGGTCCAGCTCACCGACCAGCCCGAAGCCCGGGTGCGGGTACTCGAACTCGCCGATGCGTTGCAGTGGGAGAAGAGCCGCTTGTCGCACCACCTCGGCCGCATGGAGCGCCGCGGCCTCGTGGTCCGCGAGGAGTGCCCCGACGACGGTCGCGGCGCCTTCATCACACTCACCACGGAGGGCCGTCAAACGATCGAAGACGCCGCGCCGGGCCACGTCAACACCGTCCGCGATCTCGTGTTCGACCACCTGACCGACGAGCAGGTTGACACCTTGCGGACGATCGCCGACACGGTGCTCAGCCGCATCCACGACACCGAGGCCACGTAACGTGGCATAGCAGGATCAGCGGTCTCCGCCTCTCACGGGAAGCCTTAGCACGATCGCCTAGCGGGCTCGGTGCCCCCGGTTGTGGCAAATCATGGTGCTGGAGCGGCAACTCGGTAAGAATGCGCTTCAGCCCAGCTGACGGAGCGTTCACGGCGGCGTCGCTGCACGGGGCTGCCGCGCAACCTGCTTCGCAGGTTGCGGCTGCTCGTACGACCGGACACGGTGCTGCGCCCTGCAATGGAGAACCCCGACCTGGGGATAGCGCCGACTTCATCGCGAATTGCTCGCCCCCTCCCTCCCAAAAGACCAGGAGGGGCAGGGGTCACTCGGTTCCGAACTCCTGAACGACGGTCGGCACCTCCTGTGAGCAGTAACGGAAGATCTCAACAATCAGGTTGTCTCGGTCTGCCAAGCTCCTACCTCCTTCACTTAGGGCTTGTTTTTCGTGGCGCCGCCTCGCCATCCTCAGTGCGGTGTTCGGCTCGTCGACGGCGGCCGAGTCGGACGACCCCGCTGTCCAGATCCACCGGTTCCAGGTCGGCATGTTCGCCGTTACCATCCTGCCCCGCCTCGCTGCGCAGCTTCCGGCCGGGGAAGAGCTCACCGAAGGTACCCATGCAGCCACAGTACCTCCGCACACGGCGATCAACAGCCAGACGATCACAGCGCTC
>JBPYFK010000128.1:0-30967 GCA_051984675.1 Pseudonocardiaceae bacterium
ACCGATGATCCGCTTGTGCAGCTCGTCCTCCATGCGGAGCAGACGGGTGGTCTCCTCCTCGGTGAGCTTGAACACCGGGATACCGGTCCAGTTGGCCAGCACCTCCGCGATCTGCTCATCGTCGACCTCGGCGACGGCGTCCAGATCGCCGGCCTTCCACTGCTTCTCCCGCTCCTCCTTGCGGGCGAGCAACTGCTTCTCCTCGTCCCGGAGGCGGGCGGCCCGCTCGAAGTCCTGCGCGTCGATCGCGGACTCCTTGTCCCGACGCACGTCGGCGATCTTCTCGTCGAACTCGCGCAGGTCCGGCGGGGCGGTCATACGACGAATCCGCATCCGGGCGCCGGCCTCGTCGATCAGGTCGATCGCCTTGTCCGGCAGGTAGCGGTCGTTGATGTAGCGGTCCGCCAGGGTCGCCGACGCGACCAGCGCCGAGTCCGTGATGGTCACCCGGTGGTGCGCCTCGTAGCGGTCCCGCAGACCCTTGAGGATCTCGATGGTGTGCTCCAGCGACGGCTCACCCACCTGGATGGGCTGGAAGCGCCGCTCCAACGCCGGGTCCTTCTCGACGTGCTTGCGGTACTCCTCCAGCGTGGTGGCGCCGATCGTCTGCAGCTCACCGCGTGCCAGCATCGGCTTGAGGATGCTCGCCGCATCGATCGCGCCCTCGGCGGCACCCGCACCCACCAGGGTGTGGATCTCGTCGATGAACAGGATGATGTCGCCGCGAGTCTTGATCTCCTTGAGCACCTTCTTCAAGCGCTCTTCGAAGTCACCGCGGTACCGCGAGCCGGCGACCAGCGACCCGAGGTCCAGGGTGTAAAGCTGCTTGTCCTTCAGCGTCTCCGGCACCTCGCCACGGACGACCCGCTGTGCCAGCCCCTCGACGACCGCCGTCTTGCCGACGCCGGGCTCGCCGATGAGCACCGGGTTGTTCTTGGTCCGCCGCGACAGCACCTGCATGACGCGCTCGATCTCGGTGTCCCGGCCGATGACCGGGTCAAGCTTGGATTCCCGAGCGCTCTGCGTGAGGTTGCGACCGAACTGGTCCAGCACCAGCGACGACGACGGCGTGCCCTCGCCACGACCGCCGGCCTCGGCCGGCTCCTTGCCCTGGTAGCCGGACAGCAGCTGCAACACCTGCTGACGCACCCGGTTGAGGTCGGCGCCGAGCTTGACCAGCACCTGCGCGGCCACGCCCTCGCCCTCACGGATCAGCCCGAGCAGGATGTGCTCGGTGCCGATGTAGTTGTGCCCGAGCTGCAGCGCCTCGCGAAGGGACAGTTCCAGCACCTTCTTGGCCCGCGGGGTGAACGGGATGTGCCCGCTGGGGGCCTGCTGACCCTGACCGATGATCTCCTCGACCTGCTGGCGCACGCCCTCAAGCGCGATTCCCAGCGACTCCAGCGCCTTGGCGGCGACACCCTCACCCTCGTGGATCAGGCCCAGGAGGATGTGCTCGGTGCCGATGTAGTTGTGGTTCAGCATCCTGGCCTCTTCCTGGGCCAGGACGACCACCCGCCTCGCGCGGTCGGTGAACCTTTCGAACATTCGCACTCCCTGACTGCTGCGCCGGCGCTTGCAATTTCCGGTCACGTCCCCTGCCGAGGCACCCGTGCCCGCATGGGTTAGCGCTCTAAGACCACTGTAGTAGGGCTATCCCGTCGCGGTCCGTGCCCGCGCGCAGCGGCTTACTTGGATTCCGGGCACCGTGCCGCATGACTTCTTGGTAAACACGGTACTGGCCTGCGACATTCCGCCCGCCCGGGTCTGCGGTGGTGTTGTCCGCTGAGCGCGAACAGCTCGCCTGCGGCGGACCTGTGCGGTGGGCGAAGCACGCGTGGTTACGGCCTGCGTTCACCCTCCATTCACGCGATCGGGTGCACTTCACCTCACACCCTCACTCATCGTGGACGTCCACTGACTGGGACCACCAGCGGGGTCCCCGCCACCGGGTCCTCGATCACCTTGGCGTCGAGGTCGAACACGTCAGCGAGGAGCTGCTCGGTGAGGACGTCGCCCGGAGGACCGTCGGCGGCGATGGCGCCGTCCCGCATCGCCACCAGCCGGTCGGCGTACCGGGCGGCGAGGTTCAGGTCGTGCAGGACCATGACGACCGTCCGGCCGCTTTCCTGGTGCAGCCTGCGCACCAGCTCCAGCACGTCGACCTGGTGCGAGAGGTCCAGGTATGTCGTCGGCTCGTCGAGCAACAGCAGGTCGGTGCCCTGCGCCAGGGCCATGGACAGCCAGGCCCGCTGGCGCTGGCCGCCCGAGAGCTCGTCCACCGGGCGTTCGGCGAGGTCAGCGATACCGGTGAGGTCCAAGGCCCGGACGACGGCGGTTTCGTCCTCCGGCGACCACTGCCGGTACCAGGACTGATGCGGGTGCCGCCCACGGCCGACCAGGTCCGCGACCGTGAGTCCCTCGGGGGCGACCGGTGCCTGCGGCAACAGGCCCAGCACCCGGGCAACCTCTTTGGTGGGAACTTTGTGGATCTGCCTGCCGTCCAGCAGCACGCTCCCGCGGCGCGGGCGCAGCAGCCGCCCGAGCGCGCGTAACAGCGTCGACTTGCCACAGCCGTTCGGGCCGATCACCGCCGTGATCGTCCCTTCGGCGATGGTCAGATCGAGGCCGTCGACGACGACCCGCTCGCCGTAGGCGAGTCGCAGGTCGGATGCGCACAGCGACGTCATGCGGAAACCTCCCGATACCGCCGGACGAGCAGGTAGATCAGGTACGGGGCGCCGAGGATCGCTGTGACGATCCCCACCGGAAGCTCCGTGCCGCCGAAGGCGGTCCGGGCGATCACGTCCGCGGCGAGGACGAGCGCCGCGGCGAGCACCATCGAGCCGAGCAGCGGCGGGCGCGGCGCGCGGGCGAGGCGTAGGGCGATCTGCGGCCCGCACAGCGCGACGAACTGGATCGGCCCGGCCGCGGCCGTGGCGACCGCTGCCAGCAGCACCGCTGCCAGCAGCAGCGCACGGCGTGCCGCGACGACACGCACGCCCAGGGCGTGCGCCGTGTCGTCGTCGAACTGGAGAGCGCCGAGCGTGTGCGTGCCGACCAGGACCAGCGGGACCAGGATCACGAGCCCGACCGCGACCGGAACGACCTGCTCCCAGCTCCGTCCGTTGAGGCTGCCGGTGAGCCAGACCAGGGCACGGCCGGTCTCGTTCACATCCCCGGCGGTCAACAGCCAGTACGTGATGTTGCTGGTGAGGGCGGTGATCCCGACACCGACCAGCACCAGCCGCAACGGGTCCATGCTGGCGGTCAGCAGGTAGAGCGCCAGACCGGTGAGCGCCCCGCCGAGCAGCGCCACGACCGGTAACTCCACGTCCTCGACCGCGCCGCTGACGACGCCCGCCGTACCGCCCAGGACGACCATCGCGGTCGCGGCGGCGCCCGCACCCCAGGTGATGCCGAGGATGTCCGGGCTGGCCAGCGGGTTGCGGGCGAGCGTCTGGATGATCGCGCCGGACAGCCCGAGCGCCGCCCCGACGAGCAGACCGGTCAACGAGCGCGGCATCCGCAGATCGAAGATCACGAGTTGGTCGCCGTGGTCACCGCCACCGAGCAGCGTGCTCACGACCTGTACCGGTGCGATGTGGTAGTCCCCGAACCCAAGGTTGACGACGAGCAGCACGAACGCCGCCACCGAGGCACCCAGCAGGACGAGCACGGGCCGTAGCCGGAACATGGCGGACAACGGGCCGGCGCGGACCGGCGTCATCCCGACACGCCGGGGCGATGTGGTCTGGAGCCGTGCCGTCACAGTCGCACCAACCTCCTGCGACGCACCAACGCGATGAAGAACGGGGCGCCAAGCACGGCGAGCACCACACCGACCTGGACCTCGGCCGGGCGGGCGATCGCCCGCCCCAGGACATCCGCCAGCAGGACCAGAACCCCGCCCAGCAACGCGGAAAACGGCAGCAACCAGCGGTAGTCGGGGCCCGTGCAGAAGCGGGCGATGTGCGGCACGATCAGCCCGACGAATCCGATCGGCCCGCAAGCAGCGACGCTGGCGCCCACCAGGATCGCGATGGCCGCGATCCCGAGCCTGCGCCCGCACACCACCCGGTGGCCCAGTGAGCGGGCGACATCCTCACCCAGTGCCATAGCGTTGAGGCTTCCCGCGTTCGCCAGGCCCAGGGCCATGCCGGCCAGCAGGAACGGGAGGACCTGTCCGACAACGCTCGGCTGGGTGACCGCAACGGACCCCACTTTCCAGAACCGGTACGTGTCCAGGCTCTGCTGATCCATCAGCACCAGCGCCGAGGTGATTCCCTGGAGCAGGGCGCTGATCGCCGCACCGGCCAGAGCCAGCGTCACCGGCGTCGCACCGCCGCGCGCCCCACGACCGACCGAGCCGATCGCGAACACCGCGAGGGCGCCGAGCAGCGCGCCCGCGAAGCAGAACCAAACCGACGCGTCGAGGCTGGTGATGCCGAAGGAGAAGGTGGCCAGCACCATGGCCAAGCCGGCGCCGTGCGTGATTCCCAGAATCCCCGGATCAGCGATCGGGTTGCGGGTGTGTCCCTGTATCAGCGCCCCGGCCAGCCCCAATGCGACTCCGGCGAGCGCACCCATCGCGGTGCGCGGGCCTCGCAACTGACGGACGATCAGGTCGTCTTCGGTCCCGGTGGGCGTCACCAGGGCATGCCACACCTCTCCGAACGGCACCGTCTTCGCGCCGATCAGCAGGCTGAGCGCGCAGCTGAGGACGAGCAGTCCGAGCAGGACCGCTGCCCCGATCACGCGCCTACGGCGGCGCGCGGCCAGCCGGTCAGCGGACGACGGTTCCGCTAATTCCGGTGATTCCGGCGCTGCCGCTGGCACCCGCGCTCCGTTCGACGACTTAGGTTAGGGCGACCTAAGTCTATCGGAACGAGGAAGGACCGGGTGGAGCGGCGCCAGGAAAGTCCTGTTCGCCCGCCCACCCGAAAAACCGTGCATTACCACTGGTCCACTTCGCCGGACAACTCATTCGCCGGAATCGTCGCGAAGCGGATATCGACCAGCGAGCGATAGCCGCCATGAGAGTGAGTCATGGCCGGAAGAATCGTGACGGTTACGCCGATCGTGCCTGACCGCAACCACTTCGTAACCCACTCCCGGAGAAGACACCAGATCGGTACTCTTTCACCGCCTACCTGGTGGAATCTGAAAGAGATTCAATTGAATCCGCACCGAGGCGGATCATGGTGATTTCATACGTGGGCCGGTCGGCAGCGATTGCTCCGACCGGCCCGACGACGGCCTTCAGCGCGCTTCGGCGAGCCCCTTCAGTGCACCCTTCAGGGCGCCCTTCAGTGCGCCTTGTGATACTGCTCGACAATGTCGGCCGGGATACGACCACGATCGGAAACCTTGAGTCCCCGCTTCCGAGCCCATTCCCGAATCGCCTGGTTCTGCTCACGGTCCGCACTCGCCGACCCGCTGGCGGCACGGCTGGCACCGGGCTTGGGACCTGGCTTCTTACGTCCTCCTGCCCGGCGAGCGCTCGTCACATAGTCGGCGAGCGCCTCTCGCAAGTCGTGTGCATTGTCGGCGGACAGATCGATCGTGTACGACACGCCGTCCAACGCGAACTCGACGGTTTCGTCCGCCTGGCCGCCGTCGATGTCGTCCACCAGGGTAACCGTGACCTTCTGCGCCATCTTCGCCGTCCTCCCCGGATTTCTTAATAGCGGACCCGAATACCGCCATTTGAACATTAACGGTTTCAGGTTAGCGCAGCAAGAGTCGGGAACGCATCAACCCCCGGAAAACCGGGACTGCCGGCGTTCGGCAGACCTCATTCCGGGCGAACCAGGGGGAACAGGATCGTCTCCCGGATACCCAGACCGGTCAGCGCCATCAACAACCGGTCGATCCCCATTCCCACGCCCCCGCTCGGTGGCATTCCGTACTCCAGGGCACGAAGAAAGTCCTCGTCAACGTGCATCGCTTCCTCGTCACCGGCGGCGGCCAACCTGGCCTGTTCCTCCAACCGCTGCCGTTCCACGACCGGATCAACCAGTTCTGAGTAACCGGTCGCGAGTTCCATGCCCCGAACATAGAGATCCCACTTTTCCGCCACACCGGGCTCCGACCGGTGTTGCCGGGTCAACGGGGAGGTCTCCAACGGGTAGTCCCGCACGAAGGTCGGGGAATACAGGTGGTCACCGACAAGGTGTTCCCACAACTCCTCGACCAGCTTGCCGTGCCCGTGCGCCGGGTCGACGTCCAGTCCCCGGGTCTCGGCGTACTTGCGCAGAGTTTCCACCGGCGTTTCCGGTGTGACTTCCGCGCCGAGGGCCTCGGACAACGATCCATACATCGTGATCGAAGCCCATTCTCCAGAGAGGTCATACTCCGTGCCGTCATGCAGGGTCACGACCTGAGTTCCGAGCACCCGCTCGGCGGCTTCCTGAATGAGCGCACGCGTCAGGTCGGCCATCCGGTCGTAGTTGGAGTACGCCTCGTAGAACTCCAGCATCGCGAACTCCGGCGAGTGCGAGGAGTCACTGCCTTCGTTGCGGAAGTTCCGGTTGATCTCGAAGACCTTCTCGATCCCGCCGACCACACAGCGCTTGAGGAACAGTTCCGGCGCGATTCGCAGGTACAGGTCGATGTCGAAGGCATTGGAGTGCGTGACGAACGGTCGTGCGGCCGCGCCACCATGCAGCGTCTGCAACATGGGGGTTTCCACCTCGACGTACCCGCGCTCGTGGAACGAGTCGCGCAGCGAGCGCAGTGTGTTCGCCCGCACCCGCACGGTGTCCCGGGCACGATCGCGCATGATCAGGTCGACGTAGCGCTGGCGGACCCGGGTCTCCTCGGCCAGGTCCTTGTGCGCCACCGGCAGCGGGCGCAGCGACTTGGCCGCCATCCGCCACTCGTGCGCGAACACCGACAGCTCACCGCGCCGTGAGGTGATCACCTCGCCGCGCACGAAGACGTGGTCACCGAGGTCCACATCGGACTTCCAGGCCGTCAGCGACTCCTCGCCGACATCGTTGCGGCTGAGCATCGCCTGCAGCTCGGTGCCGGTGCCGGAGCGCAGCGTGGCGAAGCAGAGCTTGCCGGTGTTGCGGAGGAAGATCACCCGGCCCGCGACGCCGACGACGTCGCCGGTGCTGGTGTCCGGGGGCAGGTCCGGGTGGGCCGCGCGCACCTCGGCCAGCGCGTGCGTGATCGGCAGGTCCACCGGGTACGGGTCGTTTCCCTCGGCCAGCAGCCGCTCCCTCTTCTCCCTGCGCACCCGCATCTGCTCCGGCAGGTCTTCGGCGCCCTCCGGGGTGGCGGCGTCGGCAGGGTGGGCAGCGGCGTTGCGCGGGTCCTGGTCACTCACGTCAACTAAGGGTACGGACCGGTCGCCGGACATCGCGCACCAGGTTTCTCCCGCTCAACGGGGTTAGTTGATGTTGCGCTCGAAGACGAGCCGGAGACCCAGCAGGGTGAGGTCCGGGACGTGGTGGCTGATCGTCTGCGACTCCGTGACGACCAGCGGCGCCAGCCCGCCGGTGGCGATCACGGTCGTCGGCCCACCGTGATTGGTTTCCAGGTCGGCGACAATCCGGCGAACCAGCCCGTCGACCTGACCGGTGAAGCCGTACATGATCCCGGACTGCAGGCACTCGACGGTGTTCTTGCCGATCACCGAGCGCGGCCGGACCAGTTCCACCTTGCGCAGCTGGGCGGCCCGGGCCGCCAGCGCATCCAGCGAGATCTCGATGCCGGGCGCGAACGCACCGCCGAGAAACTCGCCCTTCTCGGAGATCACATCGATGTTGGTGGAGGTTCCAAAGTCCACCACGACACAGTTCGTGGAGTACAGGTGGTGCGCGGCCAACGTGTTGATCACGCGGTCGGCACCGACTTCTTTGGGGTTGTCCACCAGGAGCGGGACGCCGGTGCGCACGCCCGGCTCGACCACGATGCGGGGCATGTCGCTCCAGTACCGCCCGAGCATCACGCGCAGCTCGCGCAGCAGGGCCGGCACTGTGGACAGCGCGGACACACCGGTGATCCGGTCGGCGTAGTCACCGAGCAGGCCACGGACGGTCAGGGCCATCTCGTCAGCGGTCATCCGGGGCTCGGTGCGCATCCGCCAGTCGCGGATCAGCTGCCGTTCCGGCCGGCGCGAGCCATCGTCAGACCGCGACTCGTCGGCCGGCGTGTCGGCGTACAGCCCCAGCACGATGTTGGTGTTGCCGACGTCGATGGCGAGCAGCACCGTCGTCCCATCCTTTCCGTTCGCTCCGAGGGCAATGCGGCCGTCGCAACGCGCGAGTTCTCGCCGTTGGCGACGGCCGCTATCCCCTTCGATCCGGGCGTTGCCGGCGTTGCCGCCGCTACGCCCGCGCTTGCCGCACCCGCGTCAGGCGTCGGGCTGCAGCAAGGCGTCCAACATCGCCGCGTCCACCGTCTCGGCGGGCACGGCCTCCTCCACCATCGACTTGACCGCCGAGGTGGACAGACCGGAGCCGGCGGGCGCGTGTCCAGGGTCCGCCCCGCGCTCGACGATCTTGTTGTCCGCGTCGACGAACACGACGCGGGGCCGGTACGAGCGGGACTCCATCTCGTCCATCACGCCGTAGGCGATCAGGATCACGATGTCGCCCGGGTGCACCAGATGCGCGGCGGCGCCGTTGATGCCGATCACGCCAGAGCCGCGCTCGCCGGTGATCGCGTACGTCTCCAGCCGCGCCCCGTTGGTGACGTCCACGATCGTGACCTGCTCGCCTTCCAGCAGGTCGGCGGCGGCCATCAGATCGGCGTCGATGGTCACCGAACCGACGTAGTGCAGGTCGGCCTCGGTCACCGTCGCACGGTGGATCTTGGACTTCAACATGGTGCGGAACATCGCAGACCTCCTGCCGCTTGCCGCATCGCAAGTGTGGTTCTGGGGCGCATGGCTCTCGTGGTTGGTCGCTGTGGACGGAGTGCGCGCAACGTGATCAATCCCACCCGATCACCCCTGGGGTTCCTCTCGCGTCGTGACGTCGCCGAGCAGGACCGACGCGTTATCAAGCAACCGGGTCTGCCCCACCTGGGCCGCCACCAGCAGGCGGGCTTCTCCCTCGGACGGTGGCGGCTGCAGCTCGGTTCCGCGCAGCTCCAGGTAGTCCACCCGCACGGACGGCTCGGCGGCGAGCACCTCGCCGGCGGCGGCCAGCACCGCGTCCGCGCCGGCACGGCCGGCGTGCGCGCCGGCCGCGAGTGCCGCCGAGAGTGCCAGCGCCGCCCGGCGCTGGTCGTCGGTCAGGTACGCGTTGCGGGACGACAGCGCCAGCCCGTCGGCGTTGCGGACGATGGGGACACCCTGGATGCGGGTGTCGAAGTCGAGATCGCGCGCCATCCGGCGGATCAGCACCAGCTGCTGGTAGTCCTTCTCCCCGAACAGCGCCACATCCGGGCGCACGATGTTGAGCAGCTTGGCGACGACGGTGAGCACTCCGGCGAAATGGCCCGGGCGGCTGGCACCTTCCAGCTGCTCCCCCAGCGGCCCAGGATGGACAGTCACTTGTGGATCTGGTCCGTAGAGTTCGTCCTGGTGTGGCGCGAAAACCAGCTCGACGCCCTCAGCACGGCAGGCATCGAGGTCGGCTTCCAGGGCGCGCGGGTACCGCTCGAAGTCCTCGCCAGGGCCGAACTGCAGCGGGTTCACGAAGATCGACACGACGGTCACGCTGCCGACGTCCGCACGGGCCGCGCGGATCAGCCGCCGGTGTCCCTCGTGCAGCGCTCCCATCGTCGGGACCAGCGTGACCTTGCGCCCGGTGGCGCGTAGTGCGCGCGTGACCTTCGCCAACTCGGCCGCCTGCCGGTGCACGGTCAGCTCGCCGGAGGCGAATCCGGGGCCGGCACCGACGGTCCGGGAGTTCTGGGGTGCGGTCATCAGCGCTCCTCGTCCAGGACATGCCGGACGTCCGGCTCGGCGTCGGCGCGCAGGACACCCGCCCGCACCGCGCGGTCGGCCGTCCGCTTCGCCAGTTCGACGTACGCGGGCAGGACGGCTGGGTTCGTCGCACGCAACGTGCCGAGATGAACCCGGACGGTCCCGGCGTCCCCGCGGGAAACCGGGCCGGTCAGCGCGCGGTCGCCGTGCCGCAGCGCGTTGTCCAGCGACGCCGAGAGCATCGGCGCCAGCACCCGCTCGGCGATGTCGATGCCAGCCGAACGCAGCAGGTCAGCGCACTCGTTCACCAGCGTGATCAGGTGGTTGGCGCCGTGCGCGAGGGCGGTGTGGTAGAGCCGGCGCGCCTCCTCGGGCACCCGGACCGGCTCGGCACCGAGTTCCAGCGCGAGCACTTCCCCCACATTCCACGCTTCCTCGTGCCCGGCGGTCGCGGTCACGGCCACGCACGCCGTGGTGAGGCGCTCGACGTCCTCGGCTCGACCGGTGAACGTCATCGCCGGATGCAGGGCCAGCGGCAGCGCGCCGACCTCGGTCGCGGCGGCCAGGACGTCCACCCCGTGCGCGCCGCTGGTGTGCACGACGATTTGCCCGGAACGCAGTGAGCCGGAGACCACCAGGCCACGCACCATGCCGGCGAGCGCGTCATCCGGCAGCGCCAGCAGGACCAGGTCGGCCTGCGCCGCGACCTCGTCCGGGGGAAGCACCGGGACGCCTGGGAGAAGTTGCTCCACGCGGAGCAGCGTCGCGTCGGAAACCCCGGAGACAGCGATGATCTGGTGTCCGGCGCGTTGAAGTGCGGCCCCCAGCACCGATCCGACACGGCCGGCGGAGATGACCCCGACCCGCAATCGTGGCCGGTCACCGGGAGGGTAGTCAGGTGCGGTCATGATCCCGCCCTGTCGTGAGCCACCGCGAGATCGCGCGAGCAACAGTGATCGCCACGCCGTCCTCCAAACCGTTCCAGTCCCGCCTGCCGGGTACCAGACAGCCCTACGCGGACACACCCTCGCCGTGGAGGTCCCCCACCGTCAAAGGCGCAGTGAGCGTAGCCGCCGAATCGGACACCGGTGGCCCTTGGGTGGCGAGCACCACGCCCGCCACCCCAGTAGTGCACGTCACATCGGGTCTGACCAGCCATTACTTCCGGTCTTTCGGGGAGCGCGGGCGGGTCAGCTCGTCGAGTTGACCGACGATCGCGTCGTAGGAGCCCACCGCCGAGCGGCGCGCCGCCTTGAGGTCCGCGATGAGCTTGTCGCGCCGGCGGCGCCGCGTGGCGCTGACCGTTCGCCCGTCAGCCGCGCTGTCCTGCAGGAACGCCAGTTCGGTGACCGCGATCTGGTAGTCGCGCGCCGCCTTCGCGGCCTCCGGGCCGGCGCTGCGGCGGACCTTGCGCTGCCAGCCTCGCCGGCCGGCGAGGCTGGCCAGCATCTCCACCTCGGTCGGCCCGATCAGCCCGGCGTTGCGCAGCACCGGCAGCTGCTCGGCGACGATCCGTTGCTCGCGCTTGCGCTGCCACAGCACCAACCAGCCGGTACCGACGAATGCGGGAACCATGATCAGGAAGTAGGTGTCGAGGAAGACCATGCCGCCGTGCAGGGTCGCCCGGTTCCACACCACGTGCAGCGCGACGGCGGCGACGAAGCCGAGCACCGGCCAGAGCACGCGCCGCTGCCGGTTCCGCGTCCCGGCGGCCAGTCCGATGCCGATCCCGACCATCGAGCTGAACAGCGGGTGGGAGAACGGCGCCAGCACGCCACGCAGGATGAACACCGCGATCACGCCGCCGCTGACGCTGCCGAGGCCGCCCTGGGCGAACGCTTTGCCGAAGTAGAAGACGTTCTCGGTGAACGCGAATCCAGCCGCTGTCAGCGCCGCGTAGACGATGCCGTCGACCAGGCCGTTGAACTCCGAGCGGCGCCGGAACCACAGCGCGACCACGAACAGGGCTTTCGCGGATTCCTCGACCAGCGGCGCGGCGAGCGCGTGGGAGTAGAACGTGTGCGGGTCCGGTCCGAGCAGCATGTGCCCGACGCCGACCGCGGTGTCGTTGAGGAACAGCGCGGACGCGGTGGCTCCGCCCGCACCCCACAGGAACGCCCCCAGCAGCAGGAACGGGGGTTCGGGCTCCCACTGGTCGAGCCAGATGACCGTGGCCACCACCAGTCCGACCGGCAGCAGCGCGGCCACCGCGCCGACCACGACCGCCAGGATGCCGACCCGGGAGGTCGCGATTCCCACCATCACCAGCCCGCAGATTCCGAGCACGATCAGCCCGGCCACCGGCAGACCCACGACGCGGTGCTTGCGGGAGCGGTTCTTGCGCGCGCTGGAGAGATCGGGGCCAGAAAGATCAAGGCTGGGCACGCGCAAACCCTAGAACGCTCCAGCGCGGGTCGACACCGCGAGCCTCGACCGCGCGAACAGCGTCACTCGCGACGGCGACGGCGATTCGGCGGTTCCGGGCCGCCGCCGGCGTCGGCAGTGCCGTAGGCGTTGAGCAGGTCCACCACCGACGTACCTTCGGCATGCGCCCCAGATTTCCCGAGGGTCCCCGCCTCCCCGAACGAGCCAGATTCCCCGGCCGATCCATTGTGGACAACGGGGCGCACCTGCGCGGTGGGAGCCATCGGCGGGTGCGGAGGGCTGGCCGGCAGCCTGGTCGACTGCGCGCGCAGTGCGACCCGCTCGAAGAGCAGATCTCCGCCTAGCAGCGGTTCCAGCGCCTTGCGGAGTCGGTGCAGTTCGGCCCGCAGTTCGTGCACATCGTTGCCGGATTCCTGCGCGACCTGACGGCGGGCGGTGTTCTCGACCTCCAGCTCGTACTCGCGCCGGGCGGCCACCTCGCGTTCGAGTTCCAGCCGGTAGATCTGCTTGAGCCGGGCCGCGCGCTCGCTGTCCCGCCCGGCTCGGGCGCGCAGGCGCGCGACCGAGAACGCACCGATCAGGGCGGTCCACAACGCGGCGGCTATCCCCAGCCGCAGCAACCGCGTGTCGTCGCTGAGCACCATGATCCCGGTCGCCGCGAGTACTAATGCGAACACACCGCCCCACCCGGCGATCGCTGCCGGCGACAGCTTGCGAGCTGCGGGGTCGGTTGCGTTTCGGCTGGGCATAGCCACCACGGTACAGGTTGGTTATCGGTTCGAGATCTTCAGCGTAACGATGGAATCACCATTGGCGAACCGGATACCGGAAATGACCACTGGCCAGCCCAGCGGCATGACCGGCAACCGGAGTATGCGCCTACTCCAGTGGCGAGCTTGCCTGAGACTCCTCTGAGGACGCCGGATTTTCCAGTCCCACAGCCGGAAACCACTCGAAAGACCGATTAGCGGGGCTGCTGGTCGTTCTCGTCGCGGTCCTCGGGAGTCCGCAGGCAGTACTCCAGCCACAGGCCGGCGCCGATCAGCGCGGCGGAGCACACGATCCCGACGATGCACGACGTGGTGTCGGATTTCGCCGCCTCCACGACGTCCCGGATCGGCAGCACATACACCAGCAGTCCCACGAACGCCCCGCCCATCAGGGCACCGAGCATCGACGACGCCTTCGCCAGAGCGACCGCGCGGGCTGCCGTCAACGCCTCGGGCGGCTCGACACCGCGGCGGCCCTTGAGTCGCGAGCGCAACGAGAACGCCAGCGCGACGTCCACGCCAGCTAACAGCAGCAGGGTCATGCCGACCAGCGCCGGCAACGGTGGCAACGAGCTGTACCCGACACGCGCGCCCAGGTACACGGCGACCACCGCGATCAGGGCCGCTGCCACGAGCTGGCGGGGCTTCGTGAAGGTCATCTGCGCTCCGGGCGAGGGGTTTCCGGCGGGAATGTCGTCCACCGACCAGCATTCCATCCCGTGCGAGACCGCCCGGAACAGGTCGGTGGGAGATTGGTCTTGAGTCTCCACCGACTGGAGGGCTGAGGGTGAATCCCGTGGACGACACCAGGCTGTACACGATCGGCGAACTGGCCCGGCGGACCGGCCTTCCGGTCAAGACCATCCGGTTCTACTCCGACACGGGCGTGGTGCCTCCCACCGACCGCACCAACACGGGCTACCGGCTCTACGACGTCGAGGCCGTCAGCCGGCTGGAGTTGGTCCGCACCCTGCGCGAGCTGGGGGCCGGGCTGGAGGAGATCCGCGGCGTGCTGGGCAGCAAGACCACGCTGCACGAGCTCGCCTCGGCCCAGTTGGCGCTGCTCGACGAGCAGGTGCGGCTGCTGCACACCCGGCGCGCGGTGTTGCGGGCGGTCGTCGCCGAGAAAAGCACGTCTGAGGAAGTGAGACTCATGAACAAGATCGCGCAGATGTCGGAGGACGAGCGCAACCGGCTGATCGACGAGTTCTGGGACGACGTGACGGAGGGGCTCAACGTCAACCCGGAGTTCATGGCCTGGATGCGCCAGGCGAAACCCAACCTGCCGGACACACCGTCCACCGCCCAGGTGGAGGCGTGGATCGAGCTGGCCGAGATGGTGCGGGACCCCTCGTTCCGGCAGGCCGTCCGCAAGGTCAGCGAGGAGCAGGCACGGCAGCGCGACACCGGTGGTGATCAGAACTGGACGCCGGACAACGCCCAGCGGGGGTGGGCACTGTTCGAAGAGGTCGAGCAGGCGTGGCAGGCCGGCGAGGACCCGGCGTCGGAGCACGGCCGGACGCTCGCGGACACCTTCGTCAGCCAGGCGTCGTCCTGGCGGCGGAGCGCGGACAGCCCGGAACTCCGGCGCCAGCTCGCGGACGAACTCGCCGACCACGACCCGCGCCTGTCGCGGTACTGGGAGCTGCTGGCCGTGATCAACGACTGGGAGCAGGTCGGCACCACTCGACCGGAGGCTGTGCGGTGGTTGGCCGACGCGCTCCGCGCCTCGGCCGGGTAATGCCGCCGCGGGACAGGACGACGGCCCGGCCGGTGTACCGGCCGGGCCGTCGAGGTGGTTGATCAGCCGACGCAGCCCGGGACGGGCGTCGGGCTGCCATCGCAGTTGGTCGGCGTGTTGCCGGTGACCGCGGTGTGGGTGAGGGTGACCGGTCCGCTGTCGTTGAGGATGCCGCCTGGCGCCTCGACAGAGGTGTTGGCGACGACGGCGCTGTCGCGCAGCGTTACCTCCGCGGCGCCGGTCTCGGGTGCGGAGTTGGCGATGCCGCCGGCGACAGCCCTAGTGGCTCCCGGGCCGTGCTGGGCGTGGTTGCGGTTGATCGATGTGCGCTCGATCGTCGCGTGTCCGATGTTGAGCAGACCGCCACCCTCAACGGTCAGCGGAGCCCCGTGCAGCTGAGCCGCCGTATTGTTGGTGATCTGGGTGCCCCTGAGGTGCAGGGTGCCCGCGTTCCAGACGCCGCCGCCCGCATTCTGCGTGTTGTTGTCCCGGATCAGACTGTCGGCGACGGTGGCTGTCCCGGTGTCACTGTTGAGGATGCCGCCGCCGATTCCGATGTCGGCGCCGGAGGCCGTGTTGTCGCGGATGGCGCTCCTGCGCACGGTGAGTGTTCCGTCGGCGTTGTTGATGCCACCGCCCTGCACGCCGTTGTTCCCGCTCACGACGCTGTTGACGAGGTCAGCGGTGCCGTAGTTGTGGATTCCGGCGACGAAACCGGCGTTGCCGGTGACCGCGACCCCGTCGGCGGCCAGCGCGCCGCCCTCCCGGACGAGAATCCCTCCACCGCTGTGGCCGTCTTCGGGAGCTTGATCTCCTACCCCGAAACCGTTGCTGATCGTCAGCCGGCTCAGGTTCAGCCTCGCCGGCGCGGCGAGCACCTCGAAGATTCGGAAGTCCGGGGTGCCGGCGGCGGTCGACCGCGTGATCGTGGCCGCGTTGCCGTGGATCGTGATGGGCGCGGTGATCGGTGGTAGCCCGGTCTCGGTGTTGGGCTGCGGCGCCGTGAGCGTGTAGGTGCAGCCGGGGGCGAGATCGAGGACCGCGCCGCCTGCGGCGTTGGCCTCGTTGATCGCCTTGATCAGTGCGCCGGTGTCGCACGGCACCGCGACCGGCCGGGGTGGGGGCGGGTGGGCCGGCTGACCGGCGAGCGCGGGTAGCACGGAACCGACGAGCAGGAACAGACCGGTAGCCAGCACCACACCGACGTGCTGAAGCCCTTTCACGGCGAACCTCCACGACGAAACCATGATCAATTCGTGATCAGACCTGGGCGGATCGAGTCTTAGACGTGCAGGTCGGGGAGGCAGGCCGATCTCGTGGCCGTCATCCTTTCGGGTTGCCATGACGGCACGAAAGGTCGATCTCGGGGCTGCGGGCGTTCCCGGTACCAGCTCTGCTAGGCGGAGAGACGCAGGTCGGGGCGGTGACGGACGGCAGCGAACTCGTCGCGCGGGAGAGCGGCCAGCAGGTGCGCGATCGGGCCGTGGCCGGGAAGCTCCGCGCCCGGCTCGATCGCCAGCCACGGGATCAGCACCGTCGCCCGCTGCGCCGTGCCCGGGTGCGGCAACCGCAGCTCCGGGTCGTCGCTGCGCACTCCGTCGACGTGGACGATGTCCACGTCGAGCGTGCGCGGACCCCAGCGCTGCTCCCGCACCCGCTCGGCCTGCCGTTCCAGCTCCTGGCCACGCCGCAGCCAACCCCATTCGTCCACGTCAGCGGCATCGACGGTGATCACGGCGTTGAGGAAGTCGGGCTGGTCGGTGACGCCCCACGGCGCTGTCTCGTACACCGGCGAGACGGCGACCACGCTGCCCGCGAAGCCGTCGACGGCGAGTTGCAGGAATCCGAGCCGGTCCCCGAGGTTCGACCCGAGCGACAGCACGGCCCTGCTCATGCCGGCACCACGCGGCCCCCTCGACCGCCACGGCGCGACCGGCGGATCGTCACGGCCACGTCGGAGAACGGCAGCGGGATGGGCGCGGACGGTTTGTGGATGGTGACCTCGGCGGCGTGCAGCCGCTGGTCGGTCATCAGGTCGTCGGCCACCTTCGCCGCGACCGACTCGATCAGGTCACAGGACGGGCCTCCGACGATCTCGGCGGCACGCTCGGCCATCTCGCCGTAATGCACGGTGTGCTGGAGGTCGTCGCTGGCAGCGGCTTCGTCGAGATCGATCCACACCGTGATGTCCACCAGGAAGTCCTGGCCATCGCGTTTCTCGTGGTCGAACACGCCGTGGTTGCCGCGCACTTTCAGGCCGGTCAGCGCGATCCGGTCAGCCACGCGCCGCACCCCCGCTCTGCCACGCCGCCGTGACGGCTACCGCGTCCAACGATGCGACGACGTCGTGCACCCGCACGCACCACGCTCCGGCCGCCGCCGACAGCGCCGACACGGCAGCGGTGGCGACCTCGCGGCCGTCCGGCGGACGCGGGTGTTCGGCGGAGTCCGACAGCAGCGTGCCGAGGAACCGTTTCCGGGACGCCCCGACCAGCACGGGAAAGCCGAGTGCGACGAACTCGTTCAGGTGTTGCAACAACGCCCAGTTGTGCTCGGCGGTCTTCGCGAATCCCAAACCGGGATCGAGGACGATCGCCTCCTCGCGGACACCGGCCTGGACCGCGCTGTCGACCTGCCGCAGCAACTCGTCACGGACCTCGCCGACGACATCCGTGTAGGTCGCCAGCGTCTGCATGCTCCTGCTGTGACCGCGCCAGTGCATGAGTACCCAGGGCACGTCGAGCGCGCTGGCCACCCGGGCCATGTCCGGGTCGGCCAGGCCACCGGACACGTCATTGATCACGGTCGCGCCCGCTGCCACGGCCGCTTCGGCGACCTTCGCACGCGTGGTGTCCACGCTGACGGTCACCCCGGCGCCAGTGAGTTCCCGAATCACCGGCACGACCCGGTCGATCTCCACCGCGGCGTCCACGCGCTCCGCTCCCGGCCGGGTGGACTCGCCACCCACGTCGACGACATCGGCACCGCGCTGGTGCATCCACACGCCGTGCGCGACGGCGTCCGCGCCGTCCAGGTAGCGCCCACCGTCGGAGAAGGAATCCGGTGTCACGTTCAGAACGCCCATGACCGCGCAGCGGTTCGGGGCGGGAAGCAACCGGTGCATCAACGACCGGCCCGTATCAACGACAGCGCCTCGGAGCGCGACGACGCCGAGGAGCGGAACACACCGCGCACAGCGGACGTGGTGGTGGTCGAACCGGCTTTGCGCACCCCGCGCATGCCCATGCACAGGTGTTCGGCCTCGATCACGACGATCACACCGCGCGGTTCGAGCTTGCGGACCAGCGCGTCGGCGATCTGCGAGGTCAGCCGCTCCTGCACCTGGGGACGCTTGGCGTAGAGATCGACCACGCGGGCCAGTTTGGACAGTCCGGTCACCCGGCCCGACTCGTTCGGGATGTACCCGACGTGGGCCAGGCCGTGAAACGGCAGGAGGTGGTGCTCGCACGCGCTGTACACCGGAATGTCCCGCACCAGGATCAGCTCTTCGTGTGACTCGTCGAAGGTGCGGTCCAGCACGTCGTCCGGCTCCGAGTAGAGGCCGGCGAACAGCTCCTCGTACGCCCGGGCCACCCGGGCCGGGGTCTCCCGTAAGCCCTCGCGGTCCGGGTCCTCGCCGCACGCGATCAACAGCTCCCGGATCGCCGCCTGCGCCCGATCGTGATCGAACTTGGGGCGATCCGGCACGGACCAGCCGGAGCTGGGCTCGTCACCGAGCCCAGCCACCTCGTTGACCGTCCTGGTCACTCGTCGTCCCTCCACCGGTTACGGCCCCGCCTTCCCTGGCCTGCTCCAGCACACGCACCGCTGCGAGCGGGCGCCGGTGACCGGTTACCGGTTGGTGCCGCCGTCCTCGCCCGACCGTGTCGAGTCGGAGGAGCCTTCCTGACCGTGTTCGCCAGGCTGCTGCGATCCCGCGCTCGGTCCCGCCGGCTGCCCGTTCTGGTCACGGCGTTCCCAGGACGGCACCCAGCTGTTGTACCGGCCGTCCGACGGGGACGTAGCCGGCGTCCATCCGGGCGGAGCACCGTAGTTCGGTGGCACCGACTGCGGATGGGGCGCCTGCTGTCCCTGCGCCTGCTGTCCGCTCTGGTTGTGCTGCGGGTTCGGGAACTGGAGCGTACCCGGCTGCCCCTTGGAACCACCCGGTGACTGCGTGCCACCGGTTACCGGAGCGTCGGACTGACCCTGCGGCCCGGCACCGTTGGAACTCGCGGTCGGCATCGACGAACCGACCGGGGTCCGCTCGGTGGGCGCCTCGGCTTCCTTCGTCTCCTCCGGCGGCGGCCACGGCTCCCCGCGCTCCTTGGCAAGCTCGGCGGGGATCTTCACCGGCGGCTTGTCCGACGGCGTCCGCCCACCGAAGTCGTTGAACGCGGTGATCCGGGGGCGCTTCTCCACCTTGGCGAAGATCCGCTCCAGGTCCTTGCGCTGCAGCGTCTCCTTGTCGACCAGTTCCAACACCAGCTCGTCGAGCACGTCGCGGTAGGTGTTGAGGATCTCCCACGCCTCGGTGTGCGCCGCTTCGATGAGCTTGCGCACCTCCTCGTCGATCTCGTGGGCGACCTCCAGCGAGTAGTTCGGCTGCTGGCCAGCGGAACGGCCGAGGAAGGGGTCCCCCTCCTCCTTGCCGTACTTGACCGCGCCCAGCCGGGCGGTCATGCCGTACTCGGTCACCATCGAGCGGGCGATCTTGGTGGCTTGGTCGATGTCGCTGGACGCGCCGGTGGTGGGCTCGTGGAAGACCAACTCCTCGGCGGAGCGGCCACCCAGCGCGAACACCAGCCGGGCGATCATCTCCGAACGGGTCATCATTTCCTTGTCGTCTTCGGGGACGACAAGAGCGTGCCCACCGGTCCGACCGCGCGGCAGGATCGTCAACTTGTACACCGGCTCCAGGTCCGGCATCGCCCACGCGGCCAGCGCGTGCCCGCCCTCGTGGTAGGCGGTGATCTTCTTGTCCCGATCCGAGATGATCTTGCTCTTTCGGCGCGGACCACCGATCACGCGGTCCACCGACTCCTCCAGCGCCGGACCGGTGATCAGCTGACCGCCTTCCCGGGCGGTGAGCAGCGCGGCCTCGTTGACCACGTTCTCCAGATCCGCACCCGAGAACCCGACCGTGCGCTTGGCCAGGCCCTCGAGGTCGGCGTCCGCGGCCAGCGGCTTGCCCTTGGAGTGCACCTCCAGGATCGCCTTGCGACCGCGCAGGTCCGGCGCGGACACCGGGATCTGCCGGTCGAACCGGCCGGGCCGCAGCAGCGCCGGGTCGAGGATGTCCGGGCGGTTGGTCGCCGCGATCAGGATGATGCCGCCGCGCGAGTCGAAGCCGTCCATCTCGACCAGCAGCTGGTTGAGCGTCTGCTCCCGCTCGTCGTGCCCACCGCCGAGACCGGCACCGCGCTGGCGGCCGACCGCGTCGATCTCGTCGACGAAGATGATGCACGGCGCGTTCTGCTTGGCCTGTTCGAACAGGTCACGGACACGGGAGGCACCGACACCGACGAACATCTCGACGAAGTCCGAACCCGAGATCGAGTAGAACGGCACCCCTGCCTCGCCGGCGACCGCGCGTGCCAGCAGCGTCTTACCGGTGCCCGGCGGGCCATACAGCAGCACGCCCTTGGGAATCTTCGCGCCGAGCGCCTGGTAGCGCGCGGGCTGGGAGAGGAAGTCCTTGATCTCGTAGAGCTCTTCGACCGCTTCGTCCGCGCCGGCGACGTCGCCGAACAGCGTCTTCGGCATGTCCTTGGACAGCTGTTTGGCCTTGGACTTACCGAAGTTGAGCACCCGGTTCCCGCCGCCCTGGACGTTGTTCATCATCCACATCAGCAGCAGGAGGAGCAGCCCCAATGGGACCAGGTAGAACAACATCTGCATCCACATCGAGTCCTGGGTGACCTTGGTGTCCCAGTTCGCGATGCGGGCGTCCCGGATATCGTTGACCACCGCGTCGGTGGCGCCGGCCGGGTACTGCGCGCGCAACCGGTCTGAGCCGGCGACCTGCACGCCAGGATTGAGGGTCAGCAGGAGCTGCTGCTCTTTGTCCTCAACGGTGACTTCCTTCACCTTGTGCTGCTGGATCTGCTCCAGCGCGGTCGACGTGGTCACCTGGGTGTATCCCCTGGTGCTGTCGAAGAGCGTGCTGAAGGTGTACAAGATCAGCACGACGGCTATGACCCACAGCAGCGGGTGTCGCAGCAGGCGCTTTCGGTCCATTCACTTACGGCCGTCGGTCGGCCTCGACCCTCCCTGACTTCCACGTCGGGCGGCGGCGGGCGTCCATGTCGACGTCAGCCCCCCGGTCAAACCAGCGTACCGTCCAGCACCGGCTCGGGTCCGCACCCACGGCACACGGACTACGGCGATACGCAGGTCTTCCAGGCTACCCACCTACCCCCTCCGAACGGCTGAGGAACCTCGGTAGTTCCCCGCCGAACATCACCGGGCATATGGTTCACGACACTCCGTGCACGGTACTCACGGTGACGAGGCGCTCACGCACAGCATCTGCCCCGCCTGGCACCCCCGTCGATGCCTTGTTGACGGCGATCTCCGAACACCCGCGACGACTGTCGATCTGGTGTCCGATTTCACGAGGTGTAAACCCTCGGATCGAGTGTGCCGATGTACGGCAGGTCCCGGTATCGCTCCGCGTAGTCGAGTCCGTAGCCGACGACGAACTCGTTGGGAATGTCGAACCCGACATACCGGACCGGGACGTCGACCCGGAGGGCGTCCGGCTTGCGCAGCAGCGCGCACACCTCCAGCGAGGCGGGACCGCGCGAAGCCAGGTTCTTCAACAGCCAGGACAGCGTCAGCCCGGAGTCGATGATGTCCTCCAGGATCAGCACGTGCTTGCCCGCGATGTCCCGGTCCAGGTCCTTGAGGATGCGCACCACCCCGGACGACGAGGTAGCCGACCCGTACGAGCTGACCGCCATGAACTCCAGTTGCACCGGCTGCGGCAAGTGCCGGGCGAAGTCGGTCATGAACATCACGGCACCCTTGAGCACCCCGACGAGCAGCAAGTCGCCCTGAACGTCCCGGTAGTCGTCGTCCACCTGCTTCGCCAGCTCGGTAACCTTGTCCCCGATCTGCTGCTCGGTGATGAGTACTGACGAAATGTCGCCGTCGTACACGGCCCGGCTTCCCCTCTCGTGGTCCTTCTGGCGCCGGTGACGCACCTCGGTTCCCGGATCTCTCCGGCCGCGCAACGACCCTGATGGCAACCGCTCCCTGAACAAGCGATCCTTGAGCAAGCGATCCTTCAAAGAGCGTTCACCCGCCGCTCAGCTGCTCGGAGGTTCCGCGTCCACCGCTTCCACTAGCAGCCTGCCATGCACTCGCCGCAGCACAAAGCCGCCCGGCAGAGCGTGACCACCCTGTCCCCGCCAGTGGCTGATCAGGGCATCGGCGGCGCGCAAATGCGCGTCGCTCACCTCGGATACGCCCTGCTCAAGCAACCACGAGCGCAACACTCGGCGACGCACGGCCGGCAGTACTTCCGCCAGCGCGAGCGCGTCCAGCGTGCCGGGCTTGTCCCGCGATTCCGTCCCTTCGCGCACGTCATCGCCGATCACGTCGAGTGCGTCACAATCTTCCTGAAGCTGATGTGCCGTGCGGGCAAGCGCCTCCGCGACTCCGCCCTGTAGGACCTCCTCCAGCAGCGGCAACACCTCGCTACGCAGCCGAACCCGGGTGAACCGGGCTTCGTGGTTGTGCGGGTCGTGCCATGGCTTCAGGTCCAGTTCCGCGCACGCCTCCTCGGTGGTACGCCGCGAAATCGTAAGAAGAGGACGCGCCCACGGCGGATCCAGCGGACGCATGCCCGCGATCGACCGCGCCCCGGAACCCCGCCCCAATCCGAGCAGCACGCTCTCGGCCTGGTCATCGAGGGTGTGCCCGAGCAGCACCAGAGCGCCCGGCGGGCGCGCTTGCTCCAGCGCCGCGTAACGAGCGCGCCGCGCGGCGGCCTCCGGCCCGCCAGGGCCTTCCACCCGGACCGGCAGCACGCGCACCTCGGCGCAGCCGAGGGCGTGCAGCTGCTCCGCGGCGCGGGCGGCAACCTCGGCGGAGCCGGGTTGCAGCCCGTGATCGACGACGAGCCCGTGCACCGCGAGCGCGCGGTGCCGGGCGACGTGCGTCGTGGCGGCGGCGAGCGCCAGCGAGTCCGCGCCGCCGGAGCACGCGACCGCCACCGCGCCGGCGGCGCGGTGTGCGCCGGGCGCGCCGGTGTCCGCGCCGCCGGGCGCGCCGAGATGCGCCGCGACCTCGGCGGAGCCGAGGAGGCGGCGCACGGCGGTGCGCACGGCGGTCAGGGCGGCGGGCGGCGGAGCCATGGGTCCAGTCTGCGGGGTCGCCGAGCCGCGCAGGCGTCAGCCTCCGTAGCGGGGCCGCGCGTGCGCGGTCTCGCGGCGGTCCGCCGCCGCATGGTGGGCGTGGGACAGGCGTATGCCGAGCCAGCGCAGCGGCTCGGGGGTCCAGCGGGCCGGTCGCCGGCCGACCCATGGGAGCCCGGCGAGGTCGGTGTCCGTGCGCAGCACCAGATCGCGCAGCGCGCGGGCGGCGAGGTTGCTGTTCGCGACGCCGCTGCCGACGTAACCGCCGGCCCACCCGAGGCCGCTGCGGTGGTCGACATGCACCGAAGCGCACCAGTCGCGTGGCACGCCCAGCACCCCGGTCCAGGCACGCGCGACCGGCACGTCGGCGACGTCCGGCAGCAGCCTGACCAGCAGGCGCCAGATCGCCTCCGCCGTGCGCGGTCCGGTGTGGCCGTCCGCGTCGATCCGGGAGCCGAAGCGGTAGGGCAGCCCACCCCGGCCACCCAGCGCGATCCGATCACCGGCGGTGCGCTGCACGTAGAGATAGGCGTGCGACTCGTCACTGAGCAGTTCCTTCCCCTGCCAGCCGATGCGCTGCCACGCGCTGGCGTCCAGCGGCGCCGTCACGATCATCGACGCGTGCATCGGCAGCATCAGCCGCCGATACCCCTTGATGCTGCCGGTGAACGCTTCCGTCGCGCGCAGGACGTACTCCGCCCGCACCTCGCCACGGTCGGTGACCGCCACACCGGGCCGGATCTCGGTGACCGTCGTCCCTTCGAAGACGTCGACCCCGAGCCGCTCCACGGCGCTGGCCAGCCCGAACGCGAGCTTCGCGGGCTGAACGCGGGCGCAGTGCGGGGTGAACGCCACGTCCAGCGCGCCGGCGATCCGCAGGCGTGGCTCCCACTCGTCGCGGGTGAGCAGCCACTCGTCGTCCGGGCCAACGCCCCACCGGCGCGCCTGCCGGATTCCTTCGCGCAGCCGCACGCGCTGGGCCGGATTCGTCGCCGCACGCAGGTGGCCACTCTTGACGATGTCCGCGTCGATCCCCTCCGCGGCAGCAACCCGGATGACCTCATCAATCGTGGCGAACAGCGCCCGCTGGAGGTCGATCACACCCTGCCGGCCACGGGCTTCGGCCAGTCGCTCACGCGACCCCGCGAACTCGGCGGACAACCACCCGCCATTGCGCCCGGAGGCGCCGTATCCGGCGACTTCCCGCTCCAGCACGGCGATCCGCAGGTCCGGCTGCGCCTTCTTCAGGTAGTACGCACTCCACAGACCGGTGTAACCGCCGCCGACCACCACCACGTCGTAGTCACGCGGTCCCGGAAGCGCGGGCCGCCGCTGCGGCGGTCCGGCGTCGGCGAACCAGAAGGACACCTCGTCGTCACGGAAGTGCGGCGCCAACGGCACGGTCGGCCCAGCATGCCCCGACATACGTGTCACGCCCTACCGACTGATCAACCGTGCACGCGGCGCAACCAGGCTCCCGGGTCGGCGATCTCGGCCCGGCTGGGCAGGTGCCACGGGGACTCCCACACGGCGTTGAAGCCCCCCATGCCGACGGCGTCCACCACGTGCCGGGTGAACGCGGCCCCCTGCTGGTACTGCTTGATCTTGGCGTCCACGCCGAGCAGGCTTCGAAGCAGACGGTCCAGCAACCCGCCGCCCTTGCGGCGGTCGTTGAACCGCTGCCGGATGATCCCCACGCTGGGCACCACCTCCGGTCCGACGGCGTCCATCACGTGGTCGGCGTGCCCTTCCAGCAGCGTGGACACGGCGATGATCCGGTCCAACGCGGCCCGCTGCGCGGGCGACTGCAGCAGTTCGATGATGCCAAGCACACCGGGGCTGAACTGCTCGTCGGTGTCCGACCGGGTTCCGCGCGCTTCCCGCAGCACCGTGGGCAACCGTCCCAGGATGTCTCCCAGCGTGGTGTCCATTTCGGACAGCAGGGAACCGAGGATGCCGGCGAAGTGGTCGCGCAGCCACGGCACGGCCGTGAACTGCAGGCGGTGGGTGGACTCGTGCAGGCACACCCACATCTGGAAGTCGTCGTGCGGCACGCCCAGCGCCCGCTGTGCGGCGACGATGTTCGGCGCCACCAGGGACAACCGGCCCGGAGCGCCGCCGGTCAACTCACCCGGAGCGAACGGGTCGTACTGACCGAGCACCTTGGTCCCCAAGTAGGCCAGAACCACCCCGGCCTGCACCCCGGCGCTGCGCGGACCGACTCCGGCGAACAGCCCACGGGCGTCGTCCTCGGGTTCGTCCGCCGGATGCCCCGAGTCGGCTGCCGTGGTCATGGCGACCTCGGTGAGCTCGGCAAGCCCGCGCGCGGCGGCGCCGACCCAGCCCGGCCGGTCCACGACCTGGCCCTGCAAGACGGGTAGGTCCGTGCCCAACCCGGTCAGCGCGCGGACATGCCGTTCGGCGGTGACGCTGTACTCGCGGAGCTTGCGGACGACCTCGTCGGCCTCGTCGCGCGCCACTTCGGGTCCTGGCTTGAGGAGCCGGGTGGCGGTGGTCACCGCGACATTCCAGTCCACGGTCATCGTCTCGGTGGGGATGGCTGACCGAGTGTTCACAGCACTGACCGTACCCCGCACGGTGCTGCGCGGCCTATCTCAGGAGCGGCAGAGCAGCCCTTGGCGTGATCAGGACATGTTGATCACGGCAGCGGGGGCGGGATCGGCCGGAAC
This sequence comes from Pseudonocardiaceae bacterium, assembly GCA_051984675.1. Lineage (GTDB taxonomy): Bacteria > Actinomycetota > Actinomycetes > Mycobacteriales > Pseudonocardiaceae > JBPYFK01. The sequence goes on from JBPYFK010000128.1 coordinate 25,836, forward strand.
CTCGGGATCATTCGCAACCGCAGCCGTAGAGCGTGGCGGCGACCTGGTCCAACGCCGGCCGGGCCGCGCTGGACGGTGTTCCGTTGGACATCAACGCGAAGACCAACTGCCGACCGTTCCTGGTGACGACCGTGCCGGCCAGGCCGTTCGCCCCCTCCAGGGTTCCGGTCTTGGCCCGCACCGAGCCACGCGCGGACGACGTCTGGTCGTGGTAGCGGTCCGCCAGGCTGCCGCTTCCGCCGGCCACCGGCAGCGCGGGCAGGAGTGCCCGCAGCTTCTCGGCGCGCGCCGGAACCTGCCCGTCCGGCCCCGGCGGCGCGACGACCGCCGTCATCAGCGACCCGAGGACCTGCGGGGTGACCTTGTCCGACAGCGACAGGCCGCTGCTGTCCAGCATGTTCGCGCCAGTGAGGTCAAACCCGTTGCGCTGTAACACTTCGCGCGTGCCCTTGACCGCCCCGGCGAACGACGGCTCGTTGCCGGTGGCGAGGGCGACCTGCCGCCCGATCGCCTCCGCGAGCACGTTGTCCGACTGCTGGAGCAGGGCTTCCACCAGATCGTCCAGCGGGGGCGACTGAACCTGGCCGAGCGCCTGGGCGTTCGGCGGAGCCACCCCGGGCGTGACGCTGATGCCCGGCGCGCCAAGACGCTTCGCGAGTTCGCGGCCAGCGTCCAGGGCCGGGTCCGCGCTGCGCGGGCTGACGTCCTGGGCCGGGTCCGCCCGGCCGCCGTCCAGCATCACCGGCTCGATCGGCGAGTAGAACCCGCCCGGGATGTCCTGCGGAAGCCACCCGGGCGCGGTGGGCGAGCCGGCATAGCGACTCGTATCCACCGTGATCGACGTCACGTTTCCGCCGGTCGCCGCGCGTACCTGGGCGACCAGGTCATCGAGATGAGCCGCCCCCGGATAGATCGACTGCTTGCCATCCGGCAGCCCCGACAGCGTCGGGTCGCCACCGCCGACGAGCACCACGCTGCCCGGCTGCGCGCCGCGCACCACCTTCGTGGTGAAGCGCATCTGGTGGTCGAGGACCAGCATGGCGGCACTCGTGGTGAGCAGCTTGCCGGTGGACGCCGGCGTCAGCGGCTGGCTGGCGTTCTGCTGCCACAGCACCTGACCGGTGGTGGCGTCAGCCACGAACCCGCCGAACGCGCCCAGGGCCGGGTTCGCCACCGGCCCGGCGAGCGCGGCGATCAGCCCGGGCGCGGAGGGTTCGGTGCCGGCCGCGCTCAGTGGCCGGATTGCCGGCTGCAGGCGCACCGCCGCTGGTGGCGGTGCGATATCGGGCCCGGTCAGGTTGCTGACCAGCCCCGATCCGGCGATGACGACGCTGGTCGCGACGCCGACGACGACCACCAGGACTACCGCGAGCAGCAATCCCCGCCCACGTCGTCTCGGCGCCGTTGCCTGCTCGGTGTCGAGCGGCTCGAACGGCGTCGAGCTGACTTGGGGGCCGCCAAAGATCTCGGGCTGGCTGTAGCCCCTGGTGACGGGACCTGTGGAGCCCAGTTCGGCCGGGATGGACGCGGTCGGTTCGACCTGCTTCGCCGGCCCCCGGTACAGCTCGCCGTGCGCGCCGGGCTCGTAACGCTCCGGCGCGGGACGGACCGGTTCCGGGGAGTGGCTGGGCATCCCGGACAGGCCCGACAGACCGGCGAAGTCCTGCGGTCGCGCGGTGGGAGGCTGGTCGAAGTCCGGCCGCACGAACTGCTGCGTGGTCTCGGCCGCGGATTCCGGTTTGGCTGGCACCGGCGGAATCCGCATGGTCTCCGGGCCGGAGTCCGCTGCGTCGCGATCGTCGCCCGGCCGGATCGGCTGGAACCGCATCGTGCGCTCAGCCGGCTGCTCGACCGGCACCATCGTCATGGTCTGCTCCGCCGGGCTCTCCGGCGGTACGACCGGCAAGCCGTGCTCCGGCGTGGGAGTCGGGTCTGCGTGCGCCTGATCTTCTGGGGCCTGGTCCTGTGGGGCCTGGTCCTGTGGGGCCTGATCTTCTGGCGCCTGGCCACCTGGTTCCGGTTCGGCGGCTTCCGGTTCGTCACCGGAGGCCGGCTCCTCAGACTCCGCCGACTCTTCCGCCGGCTCGTCGGAATCGCCCTGCTCGGGAGGTTCCTGCTCAGGCTCGTCCTGCTGGACGGCTTCTCCGGCGGGATCGGCGTCGGCCCCTGGGACGGACTCGGCCCCAGCGGAGGTCGGCTCGTCGGACGGCACGGTTTCAGTGGAAGCCGCATCCTCCGGCTCGGCAACTCGCGCGTCCGGCTGCTCCCCGGCCGCCTCCCGCGCCTGTTCCTCGGTCGGCCACGCCTGGGAGGTCGCCTCCGCGTCCAACGTGCCGGCGTCACTCGGCCATTTCGGCTGCTCACTGGCCGGGTCGGAGACCTCACCCCGGACGCTCTGGGGTTCGGGCACGTGCTCCTCCTAGACTCCTGGCCGGACGACTGGGCGTGCGGGTCGGCCCCACCCTAGCCATGCCGCCCGACCCGCCCTGCACGCGGCAGCGGGCCAGAACCGAATCCACCACAACCACCCCAAGGTAGGATTCCGGGCCACGAGGGAGCCCAGCTCTGGCGGAACCAGCGCAGCCCATCAGCCTCATCAGGCCCTCGCACCCCAGTTCGCACGGCGACGTGGGGTCTGGCATGCCGGCACTTGGCATCATGGACTCCAGTTGGGTGACAACCAGCTCAAGAGCAGGCTCGACGAGTGAGGAACCCCGTGAACTTCGACGTCACGATCGAGATCCCCAAAGGGGAGCGCAACAAGTACGAGGTGGACCACAAGACCGGTCGCATCCGGCTGGACCGGACCCTGTTCACCGCCACCCAGTACCCGGCCGACTACGGCTTCATCGAGGACACCCTCGGTGAGGACGGCGACCCGTTAGACGCGCTCGTGCTCGTGCAGGAGCCCACGTTCCCGGGGTGCTTGATCAACTCTCGCGCCATCGGGATGTTCCGCATGCGGGACGAGAAGGGCGGCGACGACAAGGTCATCTGCGTCCCGTCGGACGACCCGCGCCAGGAGCACCTGCGTGATATCCACCACCTCGCGGAGTTCCACAAGCTGGAGATCCAGCACTTCTTCGAGGTCTACAAGGACTTGGAGCCTGGCAAGTCCGTTGAGGGCTCACACTGGGCTGGCCGCGAAGACGCAGAGGTAGAGGTGGAGCGCTCACGCAAGCGCTACGTCGATCACGAGACGCTCTAGTAGCTTTCGCCCTCAACCCCAAGATCATCACTCTGAACGGGTTCGTGCGCCGCCATTCCGGCTCGCACGCACCCGTGCGCGTGCTGGCCCGCCTCCGCGGTTACCGCCCCCGCGGTTACCGCCGCCGCGCGCGCGGCGATCGCGCCGTGGACGTCGCGCAGCAGGTCGCCGCCTAGGTCCGCGAGACCGCCAGAGACGAGGACGGCGGTCCTCGCGGCCGTCGCGGCGCGCGCCAGCCGGCCGCCGGCGGCATGCAGTGTCATCACGCGGACGGCGGCGGCCGCCCAGTCCGGTGCGGCCAGTTGCAGGTAACGGGGGGCCGCGACCAGCCAGCCCGGTTCCGAGGCTGGCATTCTCGGGGGGTACGGCGGGTACGGGGGGTCGTCCCCCCGGGAGGCAACTGCAAGGCGCTCGAGCACGTCCTCCGCGAGTTCGAGCCCTGCCTCGGTCTCGGCCAGACCGTCGGCGCCGTGCCCGGTGGCGATCAGGCAGCGGCCGAGGTGAAATCGCGCCCGGGCCAGGCCGATGTCCCGCTCCTCCTGGTCGGCGGCGGGCGCCTTGAGGTACATGCCGACCACCTCGCGGAGCAACCCGATCGCGTCGTCGGTGTTGCCCGTCGCGTCCGAGGCGAGGGCGATCCTGGTGAGCACGTCGATCCGCGGCACCTCGTAGGCGGCGGGGTCGGCCTCGGCAAGGGCCGCGTAATGCCCGGCCGACTCGGTGAGCATGACGATGGCCTGCCAGGCGCTGCCACCGTAGCGCGCGTGCGCGCACAGTGCGGCGGCGAGCTCCGGCGCGTGCAGCGCGGGATCCGCCGCGTCGGCGCACAGCTTCCTGCTGATGAGCAGCGCCCGCCCGGAATGGCCTGCCGCCTTGTCGTGGCTGCCCTGCAGCCCGGCCCTGATCGCCTCGCCAAGATGGAAGTCATAGCGGCGCTTGAGCGTGTCGAAACGGTCCCGCTTACCGCCGGACACGCCAGCCACGGTGCGGGCCGACGAATGGCCGTCCTGCCGCCCGTGACCCGCCATGAACATCGCCGCGAACCTCTCACAGGGAAAACCGTGCCCTTAGTAAAGATCGTGACATAACAGTCGGTAACAGGCAATACACGGATTGAAGCGGAATATCCAGCGAAAGCAAATCCCTGGTGCTGCTGTGACGCGGCGATACGGCCCTGTTAACCAGCCGCGGCGTCGGCCTCCGCCTTCGCGGTGCTTGCGACAAGGTCGAGGAAGTGCGAAGTCTGGCTGAAAGTCTCGCCGACGGTGTGGTCGGCAAGCAGATCCTGGTAGGCCTCGTACCGGCTCAGTTCCCACTCCTGGCCGCGGGGCGGCAGCGTCTCAAGGGCGGGAACGGGAAGCGATCGCCAGTTCCACTCGGTTATCGGCGCGTCGCCGCCCGCTTGGTCGTCGGGTGACGGCTCGATGAAGTCGGCGTGATCGGCGTAGTAGCCCATCCGGTTCCGCACGAACCGCAGCCCCGCCAGCATCGTCTCGAGCGTGCGGCGCTGCCCGGCAGGCATCCTGGCGAGGGCCTCGTCGTACTCGTCGGGGTAGTACCTCACCAGGGTCGCGTCCACGATGGTGACCCACCAGACGGCCTCGCCGATCACCGCGAACGCCTCGGCCCTGTTGCCCGCCTTGACCTTGCCGAGCCGCCCGCACGTGTCCTGCATGGCCGTGATGGCCCAGCTGAGCGCGCTCGTCTGGGTGCCCTGACGACGGCGGGTCTCCCAGTTCTCGCTGCCCCACTTCTGCTGGTCCCGGTTGACCCGGTTCCAGTTCTCGCGGTTCCACGCGACCCGGCAGCGAGCGGAGCAGAAGCGGGCATGCTCGCGCTTCGGCTCGAATTCCGAGCCGCAGCGTTCGCACCGCCTAGTATCCGCCATTGCGCCATGTTACGCGTATCAGACTGGACCACCTAG
>JBPYFK010000129.1:0-3414 GCA_051984675.1 Pseudonocardiaceae bacterium
TGTTCACCGCCGCGGTCTCGCTGGCCATCGCGGCCATCCCCGAGGCACTGCCCACGGTGTCGCAGACGATCCTGTCGCTCGGCAGCGTCGACCTGGCCAAGCGCAACGCTATCGTCAAGGACCTGCCCTCGGTGGAGACGCTGGGTTTCACCTCGGCGATCAACTCCGACAAGACCGGCACCCTGACGATGAACCAAATGACCGCGGTCGAGGTGGTGAACCCGACCGACCGCTACACGATCTCGGGTATCGGCTACGGCCTGGACGGCCAGGTCCACCACGCCGCGGGCTCCGCGGCCACCATCGAGGACGCGATCCTGCCCTATCTCGTGGCCAGCGACGCCAAGCTCGTGGACGGCAAGGTGGTGGGCGACCCCACCGAGGGCGCCCTGCTGGTGCTCGCCCACAAGGCCGGGCTGGACATCGACGAGACCCGTGAGAAACTGCCCCGGCTGGCAACGCTGCCGTTCGACCCAACCTACAAGCTGATGGCCACGTTCAACTCGGCCACCGACGCCACCGGGCGGCCGGTCATCCGGTGCTACGTCAAGGGAGCGGCACCCGCGGTAATGGGGCGGGCGGCCACCGCCCTGTCCGGCGGAAACAGCATCCCGTGGGATGCCAAGCTGAACGAGCAGCACCAGGGGCAGATGGAACGCATGGAGGGCGAGGGCCGGCGGGTTATGGCCGCCGCCACCCGTGACCTCGACCCGGCCGGGTTCGACCCGGCGGGAGACCTGCTCGGCTACGTCACGGGCCTGCAGCTGACCAGCCTGGTCGGGATGGTCGACCCGGCCCGGGACGAGTCCGCGGACGCGGTAGCCAGCGCCCAGGCGGCCCACATCCAGGTCCGGATGGTGACCGGGGACGACGTGATCACCGGCGCGGCCATCGCCAAGCAGGTCGGGATCCCCGGAGAGGCCATGCTGGGCTCGGAGTTCGCCGCCCTGTCCGAGTCCGAGCGGCTGGCCAGGATCGACGACATAGGGGTGGTCGGCCGGGTCGCCCCCGAGCACAAGGTGCTGCTGGCCGAAACGCTGAAGAAGAAGGGCTATGTGGTGGCCATGACCGGCGACGGCGTCAACGACGCGCCCGCCATCAAGGCCGCTGACATCGGGATCGCCATGGGCTCCGGCACCGAGGTGGCCAAGAACGCCGGCCGGATGATCCTGTCCGACGACAACTTCGCCACCATCGTCTTCGCGGTGGAGCAGGGCCGCAAGATCTACGACAACCTCACCAAGTACATCCGTTTCGTCCTGGTACTCCTGGTGGTGTTCGTCCTGACGTTCCTGGGCGCGACGCTGTTCAACATCGCCGCCGGCGAGCCGTTCACGCCCCCCCAGGTGCTGTGGATCCACTTCTTCGTCAACGCCCCGTTCGGCTTCGCGCTCGGCTTCGACAAGGAGACCCCCGGACTCATGGCGCGCACGCCGCGCCCCCGGGGCGCACCGGTGCTGACCAGAGGGGTGATGATCACCGTCGGGCTGGCCGGGCTGGCCATCACCATCGGCCTGCTGCTCCTGATCGAACTAGGCCAGCACCACTTCGGCGACGTCCACATCGGCCAGTCGATCGCGTTCACGTCCTTCGCGCTCTGCCTGATCGTGGCAGCCCTGGAGTGCCGCAGCGAGACCGCCACGGTGCTGACCACCGACAGCTTCAACAGCAAGCAGATGAACTACGCCATGCTCGGCGAGTTCATCCTCGCCGTGCTGGTCACCCAGATGGACGTGTTCAACCGCTTGCTCGGCACCACCCAGCTCAACCTGCGCGAGTTCGGCTGGGCGCTGGTGCCCGCCGTCGTGCTGCTGGCCCTCTGGGAACTCGGCAAGCTCATCGCCCGGCGGTCAGCGGCCGCAAAGCCACAACCCGAACCCAGCGGCACTCTGGTCGCTGAAGTTCCCGCCACGAGATTACGAGGAGATCCAACATGGTGTTCGGAGTCCACTCCGAGGTCGGCAGGCTCCGCCAGGTCATGGTGCACCGGCCAGGCCTCGAGCACACCCGCCTTACCCCGTCCAACGCCGAAGAGCTGCTGTTCGACGACGTTATATGGGTCAACAGGGCCAAAACAGAGCACGACGCGTTCTGTGAGGTGATGCGCGAACGCGGCATCGAGGTGTACCACGCCGAGGAGTTGCTGGCTCAGGCGCTGGTCAAGCCAGAGGCCAGGGACTGGGTCGGCGACCACATCCTGAACGAGCTGGAAGTCGGCATCGGCGCGTCGCAGCGGGCCAGGGAGTGGGCCGGCACCGCGGACGCGGCCGTGGTGGCGGACTTCCTCATCGGCGGCATCACCAAGGCCGACGTGGCCAGGGACATGGGACTGGTCTGGGAATCGGCCGACCCGACCAGCATGCTGCTGCCGCCGCTGCCCAACTTCCTGTTCCAGCGCGACCCGTCCTGCTGGATCTACGGGGGCGTCACGCTGAACCCGATGACCAAGCCGGCCCGCAAGCCGGAAACCATGATCATGGAAACGATCTACCGCTTCCACCCGATGTTCGCAGCGGAGAAGTTCTCCGTCTGGCTGGGCGGCGCCGGCCAGGACTGGGGTCGTGCGCACGTAGAGGGCGGCGACGTCCAGCCGATCGGAAACGGCGCCGTGATGATCGGCATGGGGGAACGCACCACCCCGCAGGCGGTGCTGTGGATCGCGCGGTCGCTGTTCCGGGCCGGGGCGGCACGGCTCGTGCTCGCGGTGCACCTGCCGAAGTCACGCAGCTACATGCACCTGGACACGGTGATCACCATGTGTGATCGCGACTTGGTCACCATGTTCCCGCAAGTCGTCCGCGGGGCACGCATATGGGCGATCCGTCCAGGCGAGTCTCCCGAAGACCTGGTGGTGGAGGAGCAGCAGGGGACGCTGCCCGAGCTGATGGCGAAGGCTCTCGGCGTGACCACGATGCGCGTGATCGAAACCGGGGGAGACGTCTTCGAGGCCGAGCGTGAGCAATGGGATGACGGCAACAACGTCGTGGCCCTGGAGCCCGGCGTCGTCATCGGCTATGAGCGCAACACCGGGACCAACACCGCCCTCCGCAAGGCCGGCATCGAGGTCATCACGATCGAGGGATACGAGCTGGGGAAGGGCCGCGGCGGCTCGCACTGCATGACCTGTCCGCTGGAACGCGACCCCGCGTTCTGAACATTACCGGGAGTCATTGGCATGGCATTCAACCTGAACAACCGCAGCTTCCTCAAGGAGATTGACTTCGAGCCGGGCGAGCTTCGGTACCTGCTCCGCCTTTCCGAAGCGCTCAAGATGGCCAAGTACGCCGGCTTCGAGGGCAAGCGGCTGGCGGGAAAAGAGATCGCGCTGATCTTCGCGAAGACGTCCACCCGGACCCGGTCCGCGTTCGAGGTGGCCGCCTACGACGAGGGCGCGCACGTCACCTACCTCGATCC
>JBPYFK010000130.1:0-9369 GCA_051984675.1 Pseudonocardiaceae bacterium
AGCTCGAACGCGCTTGGGAGCTGAGGGAATCGATTCACGCCGCCGCGACAGCGGCCGCACTCCGAGACCCTCTCCCCGAGTCTGCTGTCCAGGTCATCAATGACTGCAGCATTCAGGGTCGGGCCGCGGCTATCCTGACGCCCGAGGGCAATCGGCAGTGGCGACTCAGCTCGGCTTCCTGCGTAGAAGATGCCCTAAGCGTTATCGCCGCCGACGCGATCAGCATTATCGCAGGCGAACGAGACGGAAAATTGGCCTTGTGTGCATCACCAACCTGCCAAGCCGCCTTCTTCGACACCAGCCAAAGTCGCACCCGCAAATGGTGTGACATGAACACGTGCGGGAATCGCCAGAAGAAGGCGCGCTTCAACGCCAACCACCGCACAAACCCCAGATCAGCGGAGTGATCGTTACCTCTAGGTACATCCAAGTGCGCCCCACGCCTGAGACACACCTGTCGCGTTGGGTGCACCCCAACGGCACCACGTAAGAGGCATCCGTCGCCTCCGATCAGCCGGCATTCTTGTGGGCTGCTGTTGATCACTGGTGACCGTCTGCAGCGACGAAAATCAAGATCAACCAGGCTCGGTCTGGAGCGAAACTGGAGCGAGCGGCCGGAGTCCTTATCTCAATGGTCAAGTGGGGTCGGGTTGATCTTGGCTGTGGTGGGGGTGTCTGAACCGGTCGGAACCGCTATACTAGAACGTGTTACAGATATCTCGATCAATATATCGGCGAGATTGACTATGAAGCGGGCATGTGCCGGTGACTGCGCCAAGGTTCTCTCTCCCGCAGCGAGCTAGAACGTGTTTTAATCGTTGACGTGGCACAGTCGAGCGTGATTCCTGAGAGCCTTCGGCCCGAGTATGACGTCATCGTGGTCGGGTCCGGAGGCGGAGCCTTGACGGGCGCGGCACTGGCTGCGAAGGCCGGGCTCAGCACTCTGGTGCTGGAGCGCACGTCGCTGATCGGCGGCACGTCGGCGTACTCCGGTGGTGCATGCTGGCTGCCGGGAAGCGCCGTGCAGCGGCGGGCCGGGCTTTCGGACTCGACCAGCGGTGCGCGCGACTACCTAGACAAGGTCCTCACCAGCCCAGATCTGGTCAAGGTCGAGGCGCTGCTGTGGCACGCGCCAGAACTGGTGGACACGCTTGAGGCGGATCCGCTGTTCGAGTTCGAGTGGATTCCGTTCCCGGAGTACTACGACGCGCCTGGACGAGTCCCGATGGGGCGCTCGATCCAGCCCGCAAAGATCAAACGTGCGGACCTCCACCCTGCTGTTGCGGACCTGGTCCGCCCGCCCGTGGAACGCGACCGGGCTGGAGAACGCGGACGGTCGACACTGTCGGGTGGACAGGCGTTGATAGCTCGGCTGGCGGCGATTGCGGTCCGCGAAGGTGGCACTATCGCCACCGGCTACCACGTCACGGCCATTCATCGAGACGAGAGCGGTCGGGCCACGTCGGTCACGGCGGCCGGTCCCGAGCTGCTGACGGAGATCCGGGCACGCCGTGGAATCCTGATCGCCGCGGGTGGCTACGAGCGCAGCCCTGAGCAGCGCGCCAAGCACGGCACCCCGGGCCGCGCCGAGTGGACCATGGCGCCCCCGGATACCAACACGGGCGAGATCATCGACGCCGCCGCGGCGATCGGCGCCGCCACGGACTTCTCCGGCGAGGGCTGGTTCTGCCCCGGGTTGCTTCAGCCCGATGGAAGCGGCACGTTCACTCTTGGTTTTCGCGGCGGCTTGATGGCCGACCAGACCGGCAGACGCTACGCGAACGAGTGTCTCCCCTACGACCAGTTCGGCCGTGTCATGGCCGCCGCGCCGCAACGCATCCCGTCCTGGTTCATCTTCGACAGCCGCGAGGGCGGACGGCTTCCGGCGATCGCGATGCCCGAAGGTGACCCTGCCCAGCACCTCACCGGTGGCACCTGGGTTCAGTCCGACACGATCGAGGAGTTGGCGCGACTGATCGGCCTCGATCCCACCGCGCTGTCCGAGACGGTCGCACGCTTCAATCGCTTCGCCAACTCCGGCGTGGACGAGGACTTCGGCCGCGGTACCGACGAGTACGACACCTTCTTCGCCGGAACCGGGAGCCCCAACAAGGCCTTGGTGCCGGTCGACCAACCGCCGTACTTCGCCGCCAGGTTCGTGCTCTCCGACCTTGGCACGAAGGGCGGACTGGTGACCGACGCCGCCGGACGCGTACTCGACACCGCTGGTGAATTCATCGTCGGACTGTACGCCACAAGTAACTCCGCGGCGTCTGTGTTCGGCTCCGCCTATCCCGGCCCCGGCGCCCCGCTCGGCGCTGCGATGACCTACGCGTCGCTGGCTATCAGGGACCTGCTGGCCAGGCCGTAGTCACAGGCGCCATAGATCGCTTGAGGGCACAGTCCGGCTCAACCGCGAGACCGAGAGGCTCACCGTCACGGACGCTATGGGTGAATGTCGATGGGGTACAACCAGAGGCGATCATGCCCAATCGAGGATGTTGGTGGGAGTCCGGATCGGCGATAGCATGCAGGTTGTCATCATCATCCACTAGGAACACTTCCGGGGCGATGCCTTCGCAGACCGCGTTGGCCTCGCAAGCGTCGTAGTCGATGTGGATCTTCATCGTCTCCTACACTCAGGTCGAAGCAGCCGTGGACGTCAGGTCGATCACCACAGCTTGACCGGGGCTGTACCTCGCCGGTAGTAGCCGCGCTGCCGTACCCCGGATGTGGCGACTTCGAGCCGCTTCTTCATGCCGTCGGATAGCGCGCCGGCTTCCAGCATCTCCATGAACAAGGCGGCGGCGTTGCCGAAATCGAAGAAGTCACGCTGCCAGGACCACTGCCAGTCACCCGCGTATCGAAACCAACTGCCTCCGATGCCGGCGACCTCGTACGGGCTGCCGTCCGCGCGAGTGCCGTCCGCGATCTGCTTCCACAGGCCGATGACCTCGCCCTGGCGGTCATCGATGAGCACTTTCTGGTAAGGGTACGACCAGCCTTCGAGGCCTTGCATCTCCACGCCCACGGCGATGTCACGGATCTCTTCGCGCCCTACCGCCATGAAGTCCTCGTTCGGGCCGGTGTTCCATCCGTATGTGGCATCCTCGGTATAGAAATCCGCCAGCGGCCGCCAGTCGCCGAGTCGCTCGCAGCGTTTGTTGGCGTCCAACCAGCGTTGGACCATTTCTTCTAGTTCCTCACGTGGGAAGGCGGGCATCCGTGCGTCTCCTCGTCACTCGTCGGCAGTGGTGTCGACAATGCTGAGCGCCTGTGTTGGGCATTCCCGCACGGCGGTTTCCACCTGATCGCGAAGGCCCTCGGGCGGGGTAGAGTCGAGGATCTGCACCTTGTCCCGCTTCGGGACGGCGAAAACCGCTGGAGCTTCGAGTTCGCACATCGCGTGGCCTTGGCACAAATCCAGGTCGGCCTTGATTCTCATCGTGCGTCCCTTCGGCGGTAGCGGACCACGCAGGGCTGGGCGAGCTGGACGACCATCTTGGAATGATCATTGCGATAGCTCTCGGACGGTTGAACGAGTTCGAAGTCGAAGTCCCGCAGCAGCACCGAGAAGATGGCTTTGAGCTGCAACATCGCGAACGCGGCTCCCACACACCGGTGACGTCCAGCGCCAAACGGGATCCAGGTCCAGCGGTTGACCAGGTCTTCCTGGCGTGGTTCGGCATAGCGCTCTGGTCGGAACCCATCGGGCTCCGGGAAGTCCTCCGGGATGCGGTTGGAAATGGCGGGAGTGGCGCCGACGTAGTCGCCCTTGGCGATCCGGTACCCCGCGACGTCGAAGTCCCCTTGGGCCACACGCAGCAGCAGGATCAGCGGTGGATGCAGCCTCAGCGCCTCCTTAACTGCGCCTTCGAGTCGGGGGATTTCCCGCAGCGCCTGGAAACTGACCTCCGAGCCATCGGCGTAGAGTGCGTCCAACTCCTCGACCACCGCTGCCAAGACGTCGGGATGACGCAGCAATTCGATGAGGGTCCACGCCGCGGTACCGGAGGTCGTGTGATGGCCAGCGAACATCATCGAGATGAACATGCCGGTGATCTCGTCGGCGGAGAATCGCGGGTTGTGCTGCTCGTCGGTGACGGACATCAGCACATCGAGCATGTCGCGATCCTCGCGTGTCGGAGGCGGTTCGGCGGCTCGGCTGTTCATGATGTCCTGGACCAACTCGACCAGCTCCGCCCTGGCGCTGTCGCGCCGGTGAAAGCTGTCGATGGGGGCGTAGGGGTCGACATAGGCCAGGGCGTCGGTGCCCCGTTCGAGATCGTGATAAAGATCCGCGAATCGGCGGTCCAGCTGATCACGAAACCGCGGGCCGATCAGGCACGCCGACGAGGTGTAGATGGTCAGTTCGGCGAAGAAGTCGAGAAGATCGATCTCGCCCTCGTCGGTCCAGGACTTGACCATGCGCTCGACCTCGGCTTCGATGGTTCGGGCGTGGCCCCGCATGTGTTCGCCGCGCAACGCCTGGTTGTGCAGCATTTCCTTGCGCCGTTCCGGAGACGCATCGAACACGACGCCTTCACCGAAAATCGGCGTCATGAACGGGTAGGCGGCAGCCTGATCGAGATCTTCGTCTGAGGACCGGAAGAAGAACTCGTTGGCTTCGGCGCCGGACAGCAAGACCACCGTTCGACCGGCCAGGTCGAACGTGCCAACGTCGCCGCATTCCGCTCGAACCCGGTGCATCAGCCCGATCGGATCGGTGCGCAACTCCTCCAAGTGGCCGTGCGTCGACTTGCCGCCAGAGACCTGTGTTGGTTGAGGTAACGTCATTCTCAATCCTCCCGCAGCGGGGCTTCGGGTTCGACCTCGGTGAGGGTCAGGTGGACGCCACGGGGTGCGGAGACGACGTTGGCCACGGCCGCCGCGATATCAGAGGCGCGCAGGAAGTAGGGGTGGCGGGCAAGTCCCCAGCGCATCCAGTCCTCGAGTACGGCAGCGGTGGTCTGTTCGTCCCACTGCATGCCCATGCCGGTCTCGGTGGGTCCGGGGCGGACGATGGACGCGCGAACTCCCGTGCCCTCCAGCTCCATGCGCATCGCCGACACCATCGCTTCGAGGCCGCTCTTGGCGGGCACGTAGGCACCCATCCGAGGCCGTGGTTGGGGTACGACGTCCGAGCCGACGAAGACGACATCGCCGCGCTGACGGCGAACCATTCCGGGCACGATCTGGGACGCCAGTCGCTGCGCGCCTACGAGGTGGACATTGATCTGGGCGAGGAACTGGGCGCTGTCCATTTCGTGGATTTGCGCGGCATCGAGGTCTCCAGCTCCGGACACCAGGATCTCGATCGGTCCGAGAGCCTCGGTAGCCGCGGCGACGAACTGTTTGACGGACTCGTCGTCTGTCACATCGAGGTGCAGGGCGACGGCCTGGCCGCCGTCAGCCTTGATCTTCTCGGCGATGTCCTGGCATTTGTCCATCCTTCGGGCACCGAGCGCCACGGGGTGCCCTGCGGCGGCCAGCGTGCTGGCCGTCGCAGCACCGATGCCAGCTGAAGCGCCCGAGATGATGGTGGGCCGTTTTGTCGGATGTGGCGTGAATCGTGGCATCGTTACGGCGTTTCTACGTGGACGGGCAAGGTGGCGAAGCCGCGGACGTTGGTGGAGTGGACGCGTTGGGCACGTTCGGTATCGATGTCGTAGCGGGCGACGTGTTTGGTGAATTCGGTGAGGGCGATGCGGGCTTCCAGACGCGCGAGATGTGCTCCGAGGCAGAAGTGGGTGCCACCGCCGAAGCTGACGATGGGGTGCTGACCCGAGCGTCGGTCCAGGTCGTACCGGTCCGCGTCGGGGAAGGCGCGGGGGTCGCGGTTGGCCGAGCCGACCAGCAGGAGTAGCCGCGCTCCTGCGGGAATGGTGACGTCGTGGAGGGTGATGTCTTCGGTGAGGGTGCGGGCGACCATCTGACTGGAGGTGTCGTAGCGGAGGGTTTCCTCGATCCAGTCGGGGATACGGGCGGGGTCGCTGAAGGGTTTGGCGAGTTGATCGGGATCGCGCCAGCCCCAGTAGACGGCGTTGGCGAGCAGTTTGGTGGTGGTCTCGTTGCCTGCGACGACCATGAGGAAGAGGAAAGCGATGATTTCGTCGTCGGCGAGGCGATCACCGTCGATTTCGGCGTTGATGAGGGCAGTGGTGAGGTCTTCGGTGGGGCGCCGGCGTCGCTCGGCGAGCATGTCGGCGTAATACGCGACGAGATGCAGCGAAGCATCCATCGCTGCCGGGGGGACGTCGAAGATGTCGTTCTCGCGGTGCATGACGGTGTCCGCCAGATGCCGGAGATGGTCGCGGTCGGCTACCGGGACGCCCATCAACTCGGAGATGACATCCATCGGGAATTTCCCCGCGTAGTCGGCGATGAAGTCGAACTCGCCTCGCTGGAGCGCCGGATTGAGGTGTTGCTGGGCCAGTTCGAGGATGCGGGGCTCGAGATCACGGACCCGGCGAGGTGTGAAGCCCCGGGAGACCAGGGAGCGCAGCCGGTTGTGTCGCGGGTCGTCGAGTGCCAGGAAGGACATGGTCTTGTGAGCGTGCGGTCCCCAGGCGGCGGGGTCCAAGGAGACACCGTTGGCGTTGGACAGGCGTTCGTTGTCGCGGAAGGCAGCGGCGACGTCGTCGTAGCGGGAGAGCGCCCAGAAATCCAGCTCGTCGTTGCGGTAGACAGGTGCGTCGTCGCGGAGACGACGGTATGTGGGGTAGGGGTCTTCGTGAATGCGATAGTCGTAGGGGCTGAAGAAGACGGGGACGGATCCGGTCCGAGTCATTGGGCGCTCCCCATGATCAACTTGGCAACCTCGGCGAGCTGATCCGCGACTTCGTGATACGAGGTGAACCCCATGCCTGCGTGGACCATGGCTCCGGAGTAGGCCATTTCCAGAGCCGTGAGGACGGTGGGGTTGTAGTCGTCGCCGAGTGCGGCTGCGAGCCGTTGGCGCATAGTCAGACCAATGCGCCCTTGCAGGTCGTGCACGTTCGGGTTGGTGTCGAGCAGAGCCGTGGTGCAGGCCACGGCAAGTTCCGGCTGGTTGGAGACCAACAACGCGATCTCACGTAGTGCGTCGATGACTCGGTCGACAGGCGCCCGTTCGTCGGCCTGGATCGGGTCCAATGCCTGGAGCTCGCGCCAAAAGACCTCAGCGAGCAGATGCTCCTTGGAAGAGAAGTACACATACGCCGTGGCAGCCGCGACACCGGCACGAGAGGCCACGCTGCGAACTGTCAACTGCGCGTACCCGACCGCCTGTACTTCCTCCACTGCGGCTGTGGTCAGGCGACGTACGGTGTCGGCCTGCTTCTCAGTCAGCCGTCGACGCGTGGACTCTGCGGCCACGTCGGCCAAGTAACCAGACATGTGTCCAGACGCTAGTACGGCGAGTGGCGGAATGGCAATGCTCAACCCATGACACCTTGAGAACACGTTCTTGCTCTGCTGTTCGGGCTGGTATGACGAGTAGTCGAGGCGACATGTTTCGGGCCGTACCGGCGCGGGGTGTCGGTTGGCAGGCTCCAGAAGGCACTATCGACCAGAGTAAAGAACTTGTTCTAGAGTCGCGGTTGCTCTGACGCGGAGTACAGGACACCGTCCCCGCTGCGGGCCGACGAACTGACCGGCCTCCCCGGCCTCGGCGGCTGACTCGATCTGACGCCCGCAGCAAAGCCAGCGCCGAGCACGTCAGGCACGACCATGGAAGTCAACACGGAGTTTCTAACCAGGCGTTGGTGTCCACTCGAGATACCGGTCAGCGCGCACGATTCAGAGTCACCGCGGTGGCCGTCAAAATCGGATCGTGTCAAACTAGTTTGACTCAGAGGCTGTTGGCACAATCAGAGTCTTGATCTCGCTCCTGAATGCGGTGAGCTGTGCACTCGCCGAAGGAGTCCACCTCTGAATGTCGAGCACGTCCACTGTGTACGTCTGGGCTGGCAAGTACCACGGGGGAGGCGGATATCGGGAGGACCGTTGGTGACCCGCGGCGAGCAGTTGCTGTTCAGGATCCCTTCGATAGCAGTGAAAGCAGATTCAAGGTTGGCTTGACCGTCCTTGAGAACGTGTTCTACCGTGACCGCGTTATTTGCCGTCCGGGTGGCCAGTTGGACGCCCTTGCTCGATGAGGAGCATCCCGGTGAAGGCAGCTTTGCTCAAAGAAGTCGGCGACGACCAGCTCGAGATCCGTGACGATCTGTCCACAGTCGATCCTGGCCCGAACGAGGTGCGAATTCGAGTTCGCGCGTCGGGGATCTGCCACAGTGATCTTTCGGCAATGAGTGGCACATTGCCGGCGATGGCACCGGGCATTCTGGGGCATGAGGGTGCCGGCGAAGTACTCGAGGTGGGCAGCGCGGTGACCGACCTCGCTGTCGGTGATCATGTGATCACCGTTCTCGTCCCCCCGTGTGGGGCTTGCTCGAGCTGTCTACGGGGACAGCCCCATCTGTGTTCGGTGCACGCGATCGAGTCGTTTAGCTCACCTCGGTTCAAGCTGGGCGACCAGGACGTTTTCGGTTTCACCGGATGCGGCACGTTCGCCGAGGAATTGGTGGTGCCGCGCGCCGGTGCGGTCAAGATCGACAGCGAGGTTCCCTTCGAGATCGCGGCGCTGGTGGGTTGCGGTGTGCTGACCGGCGTGGGCGCGGTGGTGAACACTGCTCAGGTGGAGCCCGGTGCCACGGTCGCCGTGATCGGGTGCGGTGGCGTTGGCGTCTCGGTGATCCAGGGCGCCCGGCTGGCCGGCGCGTCAATCATTGTGGGCGTCGATCCGATCGCCGAGAAGCAGGAGTTGGCCAAGCGGTTCGGTGCCACGCACGCCGCGACGCCCGACGACCTGGCCGAGTTAATCGAGTCGATCACCGGCGGGGAAGGTGTCGACTACGCCTTCGAGGTCGTGGGCCTGCCAACGACGATCCGCTCGGCTTTCGATACCGCACGCCGTGGTGGGACAGCGGTGGTTGTGGGGGCAGGAGCCGCCGATGCGCAGGTCGAGTTCAGCGCGCAGGAGTTGTTCGTGATGGAGCGCAGGCTGCTCGGTTCCTTCTACGGCTCGGGGGACGTGCGGTGGGAATATCACCGCTTGCTGGGGTTGTGGCGGGCCGGTCGGCTGGATCTGGAAGGAATGATCAGCAGCCGCATTCCGCTGGCGCACATCAACGATGCACTTCAGAAACTACGCAAGGGCGCCAACGTGATTCGTCAAGTGATCATCTATGACTGAATCAGCGCCTAGGAGCGAGTCCGCTGGATCAGACCGGTGTTGCAACGAGTAATTGCCATTGGCGTATCAGGGGACAGCGGCATCGGCGCCCGGAGCATCGTAGGAGGCATCATGGGCGCCGAGGTGACAGTCGA
>JBPYFK010000131.1:0-11138 GCA_051984675.1 Pseudonocardiaceae bacterium
GTTCTGTCGTGGCTGCACCCGACGTACTGCTCGCTGGTGTGCCTCGTCGCGGACCGTCAACGACCGCTCGAAACGGATAAGGACCCGTTCCCGACGCCCGGGTGGCTGGGCCGCGCGGTGGAGCAAACTCTGGTCGGTTGAGCGAAAAACACGGCTTAGTTGTCTTACGCAACCACCAACCACCCTGTAGAGTTTTCTACATCGGATGGGGGTCCGAAACCACCCCGCCGAATCACCTGATCTGCGGCACGGCAACCAGCCGCGCCGAACCTGGAATCCCCGCAAACCTCCGGCGATTCCCCCTGCCCAGAAAGAAGCCCTCCGATGAAAGAGCCTGTCCGCAAATTCCTGATCGGGTTCAGCTGCGTCACCGCAGGTTTCGTCGCCGCGGGCGTCACCATCGATGTGGTCGAAAACGCGACCGGGTACAAGCCGGCCGCGGCCGTCGCGTCACCCGCTGACCGCGCCGCCGCCGCGATCCTCACCGCCAACATCGCCCACTACCGCGACGAGTTCCAGCAGGGCCAAAACATCGTCGGCACCACCCAGTACGCCGACGCCTGGGAAGGCTTAGCCGCGATGGAAGACCCCACCTCGGCCGCCGCCCGGTTCCGGGACTACCGGCAATTCCCCGGCCCCGAGACGGATGTCAGCTACATGGACGCATTCCGGCAGGCCGACAACCACCTCACCGCCGCCAACGAACCGCCCGTCATCTCCGACTGGATGAACGACATGGGAACCATGCAGACCGACCTCAACAAGTGGGTCCACGTCGTCGTCGACTACCAGATCCGCAACAGGTCGCAGACCGACCTGGACGCCGCCGCGGCGACAGTCAACGAGGACCTGGCCAAAGCCGACGCCGACACGCAAGCGGTCGCCGGCAACTAACCCCACCAGCCTCGGCCCGTACTGAAGCGGCCATCGGGAACGCACAGACCCGGCGAGGCACCACCCACCCCCGCGAACGAGAGGAGTCGGCGGTGGTCGCCGAGCAAGACCTCATCCGCTCTGGCCAACGACGGCAGCGAGCCCGGAAGAAAGCCAACGAGGCCAACGCGGAAACCCGCGAACTCGTCCTCGCCGCGCTCGCCGAAGGCTGGGAAGAAGCCGCCGCCGCCCGGCTGGCACAAGTCGACCGCATGACCGTCAGGAAATGGCAGGGAAAACGATGAACAGGGCAATTCCCGATAGCAGTGGTTGGAGAATACCCGAAAGCGTGGCCGCCGCCAGCTTCCCGTGGCAGCTGCCAGACGAGCACACCCGGGACGACCACGCACGCATGATCCGCTACCACCTGCAGTACATGGCCACCGGTGGCCGTGGCATGTCAGCTCAGGTACTCGCCGAACTCGACGAGTTCTACCGCCAGCTGCGCGCCGACGACCTGGTCGTCGACTACCACCCGGCCAAAGGGTTCACCACCAGGCCGCGCCGCAACGCCGACGGTGACCTGATCGTCGGCGCCAACGAACACACTCACGTCATCGACGAGGGGTGGATTTTGCTGCGCTACCCGCCGCGACTGCCGCACGAAGAGAAGGAGCAGAAATGAAGGGGGAACAGGTGACCGCCTTTGAGAAGGCCATGTGGGCGCTGGACGCCATCACCTTCGCCGCATCCGGCATGGGCCTGTACTTCATGTTCGTCACCCTCCGGCAGACACGGCAAGCGAAGGAAAGGAGCCGGAGGCCATGACCGCCGCAGTTCTGATCCTCCTCGCCCTGCTGGGTGTCCCGGCGTTGGTCGCCGCCGGCCTGCTGGTCTGGGTTTCGCTGTGGCCTGTGCTGTTCGGCGCCTGGTACTGCACCGGCAAGCTCGGCGACGCACCGATCCGCATGACGTTCTGGACCGACCGCGGAGCACAGAAGTACTTGTCCGGGACGGCGTTCATGTCCCGCAACGACCCGTACCGGACGAGCATGACCGGAGCGATCGTGTTCCGCCCCGGCGTCCTCGCGCGCCGCACGGTGGTGACACTCGAGGCCCAGACGGTGGAGGAGGAGATGCTGCGATGAGCGCGGAAACGCAGACCACCTACATGGGGTGGGACCGGAATGCGCCAGAAACGGGCCGCAACCGACGGTGAAACTGGGGTCGCTTCGCATTGGATGCGAAATCTTCGCGTCGGGCGCGAACGCCCCGACCGTCGCGGGCTGCTCCGTGTACCCGATCACCAGCCTAAACAGCGCCCGCTGGTTGGCGTCAGGTATTCACGGGGTTTGTGGAATCGAGAGGTACCCCGTTGGCGGCGCTCCAAGCGGCAATCTGGGCGCGGGTGTTAAACCCAAGTTTGACCAGGATGTGTTCGACGTGGGTCTCGGCGGTGCGCTGGGAGATGACCAGCCGTGCGGCGATCTCCTTGTTGCTCAAGCCTTCGGCGACGAGTTCGGCGATCTGGTGTTCTCGGCGGGTGAGCGGTGTCTGCGGCTTTTCTGTGGAGTGTGGGGGCGTCTCCGAGACGGCGGCGCTCACGGCGTAACGGACTGCTGCCTCGGTCGGTATGTGGCAGCCGTGTCCGAAGACGTCGTTGAAGCGGTGTTCGCCGAGTTCAGCTCGCGTGCGGTCGAGGTGTTCCGAATGTTTGGTGGCGAAGGGGGCGTAGTACTCGGGTGCGGCCCCGATCTGCTGCCAAATCGCGCTGGCCGCGCCGAAGAGCGTGGCTGCTCGTGTGGGCTGGCCACGACGGATCATGACCCAGGCCAGGGTGTCGATGGTGAAGGCCATGGCGAGTCGGTTGTTGAGCCGCCACTGCATCCGCAACGCCTGCTTACCGGCGTCTTCGGCCCGGTCCAAGTGATCGTGCAACACCTCGATGTAGGCCACCGACCACAGGGCGTAGGACCGGAAGTACAACTCCCCGGCCGCGGTGGTGATTCCCAGGCACTCCTCGAGTACGGCAAGGGCTTCTTGCCGGTCCCCCCGCAGGCCTAGGGCAATTCCGAGGAGGAAGAGCTCGAACATCTCGCCACGGCCGTTACCGGCCGCGCGGAACTTGGCCAGCCCGTCGCTGAGCAGCGTGGCGGCAGTGTTGACATCCCCCATGAACAGGACTGCCATGCCCCAGCAGTGGGTCACGTGGGCACGCTCGGCGAGGTCGTTCAACCGGTCGGCCAGCTCGCCCGCTTCGAGGAGCAACGGCTTGCCCACGTCGAGGTCGCCCTGTAGCAGGGCGAACCAGCCATCCAGGCGCAATGCCGCGGTGCGCTCCAGGGTGGGTTCCGGCGCGGCCGCCAGTGCTTTGTCCAGCCAGTGGCGCGCTTCGGTCTGCAACCCGTGAAGGTCCCAGTAATCGTCCAGCAGCACCGCCATACGGCACCCGGTGACGGCCTCGCCCGGCTGCGTCACGCAGTAGTCCAAGGCGACTCGCAGGTTGGCGTGTTCCCGCCGCAGCCGGCTCACCCAGGAGACCTGGTGGGGCCCAATCCATTCCTCGTGCATCCGGTCGAGAAGCTGCGCGTACCAGTCGCGATGCCGGCGCCGCACCGAGACCTGCACGTCGTCCGCGAGCGTGCCCTGCCCGTACTCGCGCACCGTCTCCAAAAGCCGGTACCGCACGCCCCCCTCGTCTTCCTCGCGCAGCAATACGGATTTGTCGATCAGGGAGTCGATGGCCGGGAACACGTCGTCCGCGTCCAGGCCCTCTCCTTGGCACACGTACTCGGCGGCGGTCAGTTCAAAGCTGCCGGAAAACACCGAACTGCGGCTCCACACCAGGCGCTCCTGGCGGGTGCACAGCTCGTAGCTCCAGTCGATCAGGGCCCGTAACGTGCGTTGGCGTGGCGGCGCCGCCCGCACCACTCCGGTGAGCAGTCGGAAGCGTTCGGCGAGCCGCTCCTCGAGCTGTTCCAGCGACAACGAGCGCAGGCGCACGGCAGCCAACTCGATCGCCAGCGGAATGCCGTCCAGGCGTCGACACAGACGCGCGAGCACCCGGCAGTTGTCCTCGGACACGGTGAACCCGGCCCTCGCCACGGTCGCCCGTTCCACGAACAGGCTCAGCGAGTCGTAGCGTCGAAGCGAATCCGGTGCCGGGACCTCGTCAGGCTCGGGCACCGGCAAGGGTGAGATGGGCATATTGTGCTCGCCGGACACCCGCAACGACTGCCTGCCAGTGGCCAGCACGCGCACTCTCGGACACGCGCGCAGCAGCGCACCCACGAGCTGCGCACACGCGTCGACGAGGTGCTCACAGTTGTCGAGCACGAGGAGCACCTGGCGCTCCCGCAGGTGCTCGGTCACGATGTCGATCGCGGCCCGCGATGACTGGTCACGCAAACCCAGCCGCTCCGCGACCACGTTCGCCAGCAGAGCCGGATCGCGAAGCTCCGCGAGTTCCACCAGGCAAACCCCATCGGCAAAGGCGCGCCGCAGTTGCCGGGCAACCCGAAGAGCAAGGCGCGTCTTGCCCACCCCGCCCGGCCCGGTCAGCATCAACAGAGGAGAGCTACTCAGCGCGTGTTTCGCATCGTTGATCTCGCGCCTACGACCGACGAAGCTCGTCACATCCGCCGGCAGCGGCGGGTAGCCCCGCCGAGCACCAACGCCGGTGACCGGCATACCGCCAGGCTAACCGTACGTATCGGATAAATCGACCTTTTGGTGCAGTCCTGGTTTGGCTCGCGGTCTGGCTGAGAGCAGTCGCTGACCTGCGTCTTTGTCGCGCTGATCGCGCGCATGCGCTGCCGCGCCGGAGCCTCAATGTCGAGGCCCTGCCCCAGCAGGCCACGTTCATCACGTCTGTGGCGATCTCAGCGCCTGTCGATCCGGTCCGGGGCGACCACTGGTGCCGCTATAACCTGGCGCGGGCGGAGTGCGCCACCTCGCTGTCCCAGCTCGTCGCATCCCAACTCGGGGTCGGGGCGAAAGGCGGCCGTTGAACCATCGGTCCACGAGACGTCGACCGTTGGCGGTCGGACCGATAGATCCATCTTGCGAGCAACGAAGCCGACTCCTTTTCCAGAGGCAATGATTTCTCGCTCAGGAGTCCGGCGTTTCGAGGTGTTGGCGCAGGAGAGCGAGGCCGCCGACGAGCGCCGCCGTCTGTTCCGCGCCCAACTGATCCAGCGCTGCTCTGAAGGACTGTTGGCGCAGGCGCGGCAGGTCATCGCTGACCCAGGTGCGCACCGCGTCGGTGAGCTGGATACGGCGCTGCCGGCGGTCGTCCGCCCATGTCGTCCGACACACCAGCGCGCGCTGCTCAAGCCGGGTGACGATGCCCGACACCGTGCTGTGCGCGAGGCCCATCCGATCGCTGAGATCCGACAGCGACAGCCCGACTCCCTCGCGGTCGGCCTCCACGAGCGTCTCCATGGCCAGCACCTGTGGGGGCGTCAGGGGAACGGGAAGGTGTTGCGCCCGCGACTCGATGGACTGGCGTAGCAGGCGGCTGATGGCGTTGATGTGATCGGCCAGAGCAGCCGCGTCGGCAGAGGTACTCATCGGCGGCTTTTCGGTAGTCCGGGAACGATCTGAGGCACCGTCTGGCGGTAGCGCTCGTAGTCCGCTCCGAAGATCCGCAGGAGCAGCCGCTCTTCGGAGTAGATCTTCACGAAGAAGAGTACGCCGGCCGCCACAAGCACGGCGATCCACAGCCCGAGCCCGTTCACCAGCACGGTGCCCAGCAGCATGCCCAGCAGCCCGGTGTAGATGGGGTGCCGGACGATCGCATACGGACCGTCCGTACGCAGGACGTGCGCATCCTTGACCACTGCCGCCGAACTCCACATCGCGCCCAGCACGCCCCGCGCCCATAGCGTGAATCCCGTCGCCGCGAGCAGGATCAGCAAGCCCACCAGTCGGACCCACCAGATGTCCGCGGTTGCCCAGCCACCGCCCATCCTCGGTAAGTGTGAGGTGGTCCACCACACCGCTGCGCCGATCACGATCCAGACATAACCACCCACGGAGCGCGTGCGCACCCGGGGTCCCTTCCAGGCGTTATAGGCCGCTCCGGCTAACCACACGAGACCGAACAGGCCCCAGCACAGCCCTAGCACCCACTCGGAGAGGGTCTCCCACATGACTTCCTCCGAATTGCGTCGTGTACGACGTTTCGTACACGACACATTAGCCCACAGGCCCGCCCAAGGGAACAAGCTGCGCGAAGGCACCAGCACGTGGTGGTGCCTTCGCGCAACTGGAGGTTCCGAATCAGCAATCGGCCGCGATCTGCTCCAGTAGGCCGGGGTCGACTATCCCCCTACCTACCAGGAGTTTCGGCGGTGGTTTCCTGACGACGCCGCCTGCGTCGAGTACCTCGGTCGACTGCGCTGGCCGGACGGGTTCGTCTGCCCGGTATGCCGAATGGCGCCATAGCCGGGGTTCCCCTCGTCTATGCCACATCAGGGCCTTTGGTCCCATCCCCCGCGGTGGTCCCGCGCTTACTCTTCGTCAGACGACAGAGCGACGGAGTGGGAGCGAGGGGCATGAGTGTGGCACCTACCGATCTAGTAGACGAGGTCCGGCACCTCCTCTTGGAGGTGGCGATGGACGACTTCGATATGGCCCAGGCTGGCATTGACGCGTTAGCTCGCGAGCACGGTATGCCGGCAGTGGGGGATGCCATGCAGACTGTGGTCGCAGACTTCGAGCGAGAGCAGGGGACCTGTGGTTAGAGCCAGCTACACAGAGGGCCGTGTCCTGCGGGGCCCGCAGCAACTCTAGCCAGTCTCGACTTTCGCACCGTTGTCGAACACTCGTCCGATGCTCCCTGGTTCTCTCATTGCCCCGAGGACACGCTCAGCGCGGCCAGAAGAGGACGCTCGCGGATAGGGGTGTGGGCAAGCTCCGGCCACAGGTCGTGCGGACTTCAGAGGTGGTCGGCCGCGTCTTTGATGGCCTGGGCGAAAGCTTCAGGTGCTTCCTGCGGAACGTTGTGTCCGATACCGGTGAGGATCCGGTGTTGGTATCGTCCGGTGAACTTTCCACGGTAGGCGGTTCCATTCGCTGCCGGGCCGTCGAAATCGCTGGCTATCGTGATTGTGGGAAGCGGAATCGTGGGGGCTGCGGCGAGTTTCTGTTCGTAGCTGTCGTACTGCGGCTCGCCCGCGGCCAGGCCCAGCCGCCACCGGTAGTTGTGGATGACGATGGCGACGTGGTCGGGATTGTTGAAGGAGGCCGCTGTCCGCTCGTAGGTCGCGTCGTCGAAATTCCATTTCGGTGAGGCGATCTTCCAGATCAGTTTGTTGAAGTCGTGGCGGTTCTCCTGGTACCCGAGGACACCGCGTTCAGTGGCGAAGTAGCACTGGTACCACCAACCGTATTCGGACGCCGGGGCCACCGGCTGCTGGTTCTCCTTCGGACTGGTGATCAGGTAGCCGCTGACGGACACGAGCGCCTTGCAGCGCTGGCCACAGCGCCGCGATGATGTCGGCCGTTCGCGCGCCCCAGTCGTACCCACCCAGGATCGCTCTGTCGATTCGAAGAGCATCCATAAGCGCGATGATGTCGAGCGCGAAGGCCGACTGTTGGGCGTTGCGCACGGCGTTTCCCGACAGGAAGGTCGTCGAGCCGTACCCCCGCAGGTAGGGCACGATCACCCGGTAACCGGCTGCCGCGAGCAGTGGGCCGACGTCGATGTAGCTCGACGCGTCGTAGGGCCATCCGTGGATCAGCACCACGGCCGGGCCACTGGCGGGGCCGTACTCGACGTACCCGATGTTGAGCACACCGGCGTTGACCTGCTTGATCGGGCCCAGCGATGTGTTCTTCCCGGCCTGCGCACGGCGGCTGTCACCCGAGGCGCCTGTCGGAGTGCTGGGCCCGGTGGTCGATGTCGAGGAGCACGCGGTCAGTGAGGCCCCCACGACCGCCGCGCCAATCGCCTGGGTGAAACCTCTCCTGCTGAGCATCCGACATCCTCCCTGCGAAGATCCGGACGTGGATGTCACCACTACCCAGAGGCCTCCGCTGACGGGCGACGGTGCACACGGTTGCCACGGCACAAACGAAACGCCCCGTCAGGGTTTTTCCGGGCCGGGAAGTGACCAACGGCCCACTGCGGCAAGGCTGTCGCCACGCACAAAGGCCCACATCGCCGGGCCGGTCCGCCATATGCGCATGGACCTGCGTGATATCGCCGACTACGAGACCGGGCCGCCCCATGGTGAGAGTGCTGCTGGAGCATGGATGGCAGATCAACATGGTGCAATCCGGTCGGTGCGCTTCCCATCCAGCAGCTGGTAGGCCAGGTGTGTGCTAGTTGCGAGCACGCCCTTGTGCAGGGCTTCGAAGACAAGCTCTGAACGCGTCCAGCGCCACGGCGGCGGTGCCAACCCCCTCGATGCCAGCAGGGTGAAGTCCACGCCCAAAATGACGGCGAAATGGGTGACCATAAGGGGCGCGCCCCGCATCCCCGCTGTTCCCAACAATCCCCTTAGCACACCCCAGCTGGTTCCCCAGGCCCAGTGCACAAGGGTGGAGAGCCGTTGCCGTTCAGCGTCGCCCTTAGCTTCGACGCCCAGCAATCCGGCGGCCAGGTCGCCAGGGCTGGTGCTGCCGCTGCGACCGCGCACCTTCATTTCGACTTGCTGCCCGGCGGTCATCGCCGCCGTCCCAGCAAGCCCTGCGAAGATTCCCCTCCCGACGGCTGCGGCGGTATCACTGAGCCTGGTCACCGTCCCGCGGCCATTCGTTCTCGACGGCATTGTGTCCTCCCCTGCTGCAAGTGCTCCGGGAGAGCCGGTCAGTGCGCAGCGGCGGGCAAGGGTCACCGCAATCCCGCAAGACACGTTCTAGATCTAGAAGCCCTAGCGGCGCTGCTAGAGACCGTTGCCGGTGTGACCAGCCATCTTTAGCTGAGTACCTTGAGGAGTTCGTGTGCCAGAGGCGCAGCGGACGCGGGGTTCTGCCCGGTGTACAGGTTGCTCCTCGGCGGACCTCAGGATTTCCTCCTGCTCCCGGGCGATCTGCTCACTGCCGGGCATCGAAGGGCGCAGACTCATCACGTCCACGTGGGGCACGACACCGCCGGGCGTGGCCACCACGACCTCGTGGCCGACGCCGGTGAACTCACGGTAAGGAGCCGCGAACTCTTCGGCCCAGTACCCAGTCGGATGCTGGTGCCGTCCTTGAGCGTCCAATAACTCGCTCCGGTCACCACGAACAGGATCTTGGCAATAGGAATCACCCGACCTCATGGTTCGACCGGTATGTGTGAAGCCGACAGGGGCATAGGTCCCTGCACTCCGGAACGAATCCCCGACGTCGGCCGGCCGGGACGCAACGCACCGGCGGCTCTCGGGCGCCCCATATGCGATGGGCCATAGGTCCTTCTGCCCTACCGACACGGGATGTCGTCATTCAGCCTCGGGGCCGGTGGGTGCGTCGGGGCGAGGGTCTCCACTGCTTCCACCCTTCTGAGGGGGCAGGAGTCAGGAGCTCCCGAGATGCGCCGACTGTGGCATCGAGTCCAACAATCTCTCGGAGAAGATCACGATGAGCACGCCTACACGTCACGGCGGGGGGACCGCCGTTGTCGAGCCACGAACTCAGGCGTGGCTGGATCAGCTTTCTGCTGCCGGTGGCCCCGCTCTCAATGAGCTCACACCGCAGGATGCGCGCGAGGTGCTACGAGGAGCCCAGCGCAGCGTTACGGTGGAGCTGCCGCCCGCCGACATTGAAGACCGTGTGATTGCAGGCGGTCCGACCGGTGAAGTGAACATCCGGGTTGTCCGGCCGAAGGACACGCCGGGCACCCTGCCGGTGATTGTTCACACGCATGGTGGTGGCTGGATTCTCGGCGACAAGGACACGCACGATCGCCTCGTGCGAGAGCTGGCGAACGCCGCCCAGGCAGTTGTCGTATTCGTCGATTACACGCCGGCTCCCGAAGCGCACTATCCCGTGCAAAACGAGCAGGCATATACCGCCCTGGAGTGGGTCGCTGCCCACGCTGTGGAGATCGGCGCCGACGCGACGCGCATCGCGCTGTTCGGCGATAGCGTCGGCGGCAATATGGTTGCCGCGCTGACACTGATGGCTAAGGAACGCAGCGGGCCACCCATCGCTGCGCAGGTGCTGTTCTACCCGGTCACCGACGCGCATTTCGACACCGACTCCTACCAGGAGCACGCGGACGGTCCCTGGCTGACGCGCGCGGCGATGAAATGGTTCTGGGATGCCTACCTGCCCGACGAGAGCAAGCGCCTTGAACCGACGGCCTCACCACTGGAGGCGTCGATCGAGCAGCTTCGCGGGCTGCCACCGGCATTGGTCATCACTGACGATGACGTGCTCCGGGATGAGGGCGAGGCTTACGCGGATAAGCTCGCCCAGGCCGGAACCTGGGTAACCATGGTGCGCTACGGCGGCACCATCCACGATTTCGCGCTCCTGAACCCGATCACCGACACCCCCGCACCACGCGCGGCCATCGCCCAAGCGGGGCAGTTCCTCCGACAGCACCTGGCCTCGTAGCGGCGGCTACGGACCTCACAGCCCCAGATCGGTCAATGATCGGCTCGGGCTCAATATCCGCTCGTCCGCATAAGCGTCCGTCTCCGGTGACCACTGCGGTACTTGACGGTCGTGACATCGCCTCGACAGGTTGGGCCGCCCGGTTGGCGTGTCGCGTGATCATGTTCGGCCAGCGTCCATCACGATCAACAGCTTGTGTCCACATGCCGCCTGCCCAATTCGCTGTCCCACTCACTGGAGTCGTTCCGGCCGTGTTTTAGCGCGCGGACGTTCACCACGTTCATCGGCCTGGTCACCGGGCTGATCGCCGCGCCGGGACGGCGGACGGTGTGTGGGATGCTGACCGCCGCCGGGATGGGCGGAGTGTGGCATCACAGCCGGGCACACCGGTTCTTCGCGACGGCGCGGTGGAGCCTCGACCAGGTCGGGCTGGTCATGTTCAGCCCAGGCGAACAGACACCAAAGGACGGGAGAACAACCGAGCAAGCAGGGCTGTCAGTGACAGCAGACACCGCTAGTAACGAAACTCACTGCAATCGCATTCGTGTTGGGGCAGTGCTCGCCACTCGTCAACATGTACGTTCCGCGAGTCCTGATTCCCGAAACGACTTGGGGATGACATGGCTACTCCCACAACAAATGAGCAGATTCTCTCCGGGGTTATCTCACGCCGTCTGCACAAGCCAGACCCAGCCCGACGCAAGACGGAGTTAGGC
>JBPYFK010000132.1:0-20825 GCA_051984675.1 Pseudonocardiaceae bacterium
GATGTTCCTCCAGCGGAGTGGACACAAATTCTGTCGTGGCGGTGGTAGACATCCGTCGTTGATCCCGTTAGGGTTCTTGTCACCCCGACGGCAAGAACCAACCGTCATCAGCGACGAAGGCATGACAGCAGGAGAAAACGACAGAGACCCCGGGTGGGGGCCAACCGGTCCCCACCCGGTTACGAAGACCTTCTCGGTGCCCCACACGAGAGAACAGGAAGGAGGGTTGTTTATTCACTGACGAGGCGCCGGGTTCGCCCGTGAACCCCGGCGCGGGCAACCCATGGCGGTTGTAGTGAGTAAGTACCTCTCCGGCCCCCGGCACACCACACGGTGTGCCGGGGGCTTGTCGAGCGACAGGAACACCGATGAACGACCAGCGATCTCTTACAGCCGAGGAGAAATTCGACGACCACCATTACCCCGCCTACACCATGGGCCCGTGCAGCAGACCCGATCGTCTAGTGCCCTCTGCTGGTCTCTAGCGCCGCTCCAATAGCTGCCCCGTGATCAGCAACTACGCGTAGCGCGGCCCGTTTCTGCCGTATTCCGGTCGCACCCCCACATGGCACGCGACACGTTGGGGAACCACGCGGGCAGGGCGCCGCGAGTGAGGAGGCCACGGAACAGGGGGGCGCGCAATGGTCAGAGGAACGTCACGCGGGTCGCTTCCTGCTTGCCTTGGGCGACACCGGCACGGGCGGCGGGGATGCGGGTTGCCGGGTCCATCTGGTTCGTGCCCATCGCGGCTCGGGAATCGGCGTCCGGTGTGATCACCTCGACGTGGCTGCCCTGCTTGCGCAGGGCCTCGACCTGGCTTGCCAGGTCCGTGCCCCATTCCGGTTCTCTGCGCAGACCCTCGAACCGGCCTTCCGGCGGTGTCCCGCTCCGTCCGCCCAACGGCGAGAGCACCACGACGCATCCATAGCCCGAGGCAAGGTCGGCGTTTTCCGCAGAACGCACGCCACCGTTGATGTAGTGAGTGCCGTTGATGCTGTGGGTGGGGACCAGCCCGGGCAGCGCGGTGCTCGCGGTGACCGCGTCCACCAGGTCGACGCCGCAATCGCGGTCGAACGCGGCCAACTCGCCGGTATGCGCGTCGACGGCGACCACGATCATCGGCTTGTCCGGCCATTCAGGACGAGGCAACCGGGCGGCGACCATTGCGCGCCGCTGCCCCGTCCCGGGTGCGAGTGTGGAGTCGCTTTCCAACCCGAACGCGCCCATCGCACGTTGTAGATCGGCTGCCGAGGTGGCGGCGGCGCCGATGGCCCTCATCCGCTCGAACACCGTGGCCATCGGCAGGGACGGCGGCTGCTGCGGGTTCTGTCCGACCGGTTGAACCGGCGGGGACAGCACCGCAGCCAACAGTTCGGCCGCGGGTACACCGCTGCGCACCTGCGCTGCCGTGGTGGCACCGGACGAGGTGCCGACCACGAGATCGGCGGCCTCTGTCAGATCGAGACCAGCTTCGGCGAGACCTGCGATGATGCCGATCTGCCACGCTTGTCCGGCAGCCCCACCACCACCGAGGACCAGAGCAACGTCGTGAACCATGGGTGTCGCCTTTCGGGAGTGCCGTGTGATCGAGGCGCTCCCGGCGATCCCTACGTCAACCGCCCGACCGTGATGGAGAGCGGGAGCACCCACATCGATACCGCGTTCATGGGTCTCACCTCCTCGGACGGTGTCACGGTCGACTGCAACCTACCAGCCCGATGCGATCCCGCCCATCCCTTTTGTACGGACTCAACTTCCTCCGGTCCTGAACACAGGTAGCTCCGGGCCGAGATGACCAGCGCCGTCGCGTCGTGTGGCGACGTGTTCCGGTCTGGGCTTCCCGGCTCGCGGTGCCCGATGCTTCCCGGCTCCGCCCACGACCGGCTGCATGGTCCACTGTGGAACGCCGAGTTCGTGCCGGCGGAGGTGCCCAACAGGGGTATGGTCGGCGTCGCCGTCCGGCTGGTGTGCCCGGGTGGGCACTCCCGCATACAACAGTCCGGGCTGGAGCCGCTCGTGTTTCATGATGACACTGTGCGGCGCTACCGACGTGTGCTCGCCGATGTCGGCGCCATACAGCGGAACCGTGGCGGGGCCGAGCGTCGAGTACGCCCCTACCCGTATGCGGCCGATCTTGAGCACGCGGTCTTCGAAGGTGTGGGCCTGGAACATGGCGTTGACCGTGGCGCCGTCGCCGATGTCGAGCATGTCAGGGTCGACGACCTGCGCGAAGCCGTCGCCGAGCACGACCCGCCTGCCGATGCGCATCCCCATCCGGCGCAGGTATATCGGCAGCAACAGCGTGCCTTCCCCTGCCGACAGTATCCGGCTGGCGATGAAGCCCCACGCGACGTAGAGAAAGTCCCATCGGCTGCACCAACACGACCACAGCGGGTGGGTTGCTTCGCGGACCCGACCCAACAGGCCCCATTTCAGCGCCAGCACGAACAGGCACAGCAACCCGCCGGTCGACGCCGTGATCGCGGGCACCGCGAGCAGCAGCGCCGCGATCGGTAGGCGCTCCGCCGCGTGAATGACCGCGAACGTCCACAGCAGCGCGGCGAGCATCGGAACGACCGGCAACGTGAACCGCAGCCATTCCCAGAACACGCGGGTGACGACCCGGAGCAACGGCGGGTCGCTGGTCAGGGATCGGTCGGTGGTGAGGACTTCCCGGCGGGGCAACTCCAGTGGCGGGTGGCCGAACCACGAACTGCCGGGGCGCACGGTTCGGTCGTCGGCCACGGTCGAGATGCCGATCAGGATGTCCGGTGGTAGTCGCTGTCCGGCGGCCACCACCGCGTGATTACCGAGGAATGTCCTGCTTTCCAGGACGACGGGGGCCAGGGTCACGGTGCCGTGGTGCACCCGTGGCCCGCCCAGGTAGATGCCGTCGGCGAGGAACGTGCCCGCGTTGATGTGCACCATCTCGGGCACGGTGTCGATGATCGTGCTGATCTCGCAGTCGTCCCCGACGGTCATGCCGGCGGCGCGCAACCACATCGGCCAGAACAGGCTGCCGCTGAGCCAGGTTCCCGCCGAACTCACCAGCCCGGTCTTCAGCCACACCCGCAGGTAGGTCGTGCTCCACCTGCTGATGACGCTGGCGGGCAGGGTGCCGAGAGTGCGTGCCGCGAGGGCTTCCAGGGCCAGGGCGCACACCAGCGCCAGACACTCGGTGCTGCCGATGATCACCAGCAGCGGCAGGTTCGCGGCCGGCTGCGCCAGGGCCGCGAGCAAGGAATCGTAGGTCAGGGCGAAGCGGCTGATGATCAGGACGGCCGCCAGCGTGTAGGGCATCGCGAGGATCGCCTGCAACAGGCTTTGGCTGGCGATCATCGCCGCGCCGTGCGCCAGCGGGGACAGGCACTTTCCGGGGCTGGTCGGTGCGGGCGGTGTGGGTGCGTCTCCGGCTGCCCGGGCGGGGACTCCGTCCCACCGCTGGCCTTCGGGGATGGCGCTGCCTGCCGGCAGTGCGGACAGCGCGGTCAGCCACGCGCGCGCGCCCACCCGCGTGTTCGGTCCCACGCCGGCGCGCACGTCCAGCGTGGCGCCGTCGCCGAGGGTGACCGGTCCGAGCACGACCTGGCCCTGGTCCAGCTGGACCAGGCCGACCGACGCGTCCTGGCTGAGGGTGACGTCGTCGCCGATGTGCAGCAGGTCCCATCCGCCCTGGACCAGCGCGACCCCACGGTGGATGTGCACGCGCCGGCCGATGCGGGCACCCAGCGCTCGCAGCACCATGCACTGGAACTCGGTGCCCGCCAGGGTGCCCCAGGGGATGAGCCGCAGGAACTGCCGCACGATCCACATGCGGACGTATACGCCGCTCCACACCGGTGCGCGCAGCGGCGTATACCGGCCGATGAGGACTTTCTTGGCCTGCACGGCGACCGCGGTCGACAGTGGGGTGAGGACGACGCGGACAGCGGCCAGCAGCAGCGGCGCCAGCAGGACCAGGGGAATGAGACCGATCGCCTCCGACAGCCACGGCAGCAGCCAGAACACGATGACGTAGCCGATGGTCGACACGGCCAGCAGTTCCAGCACCAGCCACACGGACTGCACGGCGGTCACCCGTGTGGCGCTGCGGGCGGTGTCCTGTGGCGGTGCCGGGGGTGGCCCGGCTGACACGCCGTCGGGTTCGGCGTCGGGTGGCTGGGCGCGGCGGGCCAGTTCCGCGACGGTCCGGGCTTCGTAGACGTCGCGGACCGTGATCGACGCGGTCGCGGGGTCGGCCCGCAGCTGGGTGACGAGCAGGGCCGCGTTCAGCGAGTTCCCGCCGAGGTCCTGGAAGAAGTCGTCGTCGACCCGGGGATCATTCGGCAGGGTGAGCACCTGGCGGACGGCGTGGGCGATGCTGCCCTCGATCGGGTTCCGTGGCGGCGCGACCGGGTCAGGATCGCGATGTCCCACCGACAGCAGGGGCAGGTCGCTGCGGCGCAGTTTGCCGCTGGCGGTGCGGGGCAGTTGGTCGGCGGTGCCGAAGATGGACGGAACCATGTAGCTCGGCAGCGCTGAGTGCAGCTGGCGTTTCAGGTCGTCGACGTGGGGCGGTCGGGTGGGTTCGGTGGGCACCACGTGGGCGGCCAGGATCTGCGTGGCGCCTTCGCCCTGCACGCGGCAGGCGGCTTCGCGGATTCCGGGGCAGCGGGCCAGGCAGGACTCGATGGCTTCCAACTCGATCCGGTAGCCGCGCAGTTTGACCTGGCCGTCGATGCGACCGTGGTAGTACACGGTTCCGTCCGGCTCGGCGTGGACCAGATCGCCGGTGCGGTAGATCCGTCCGAGGCGGGGGTGGTCGGGGAACTTCTCGGCGTCCAGCTCCGGCCGGTTGAGGTACCCCACCGCCACTCCCGTGCCGCTGAGGCACAGTTCGCCCTGCTGCCCGGCGGTGACGGGGTCGAGGTTGTCGTCGAGAACGTGGGCACGCATTCCGGGAACGGCGCGTCCGATGGCGACTTTGTCGCCGGCGACGACGTCGTGGCGCAGGCAGGTGACGGTGCATTCGGTCGGTCCGTATCCGTTGACCATGCGCCGCCCGCGTGACCAACGCTCGGCGACGTCCTC
This sequence comes from Pseudonocardiaceae bacterium, assembly GCA_051984675.1. Taxonomy (GTDB): domain Bacteria; phylum Actinomycetota; class Actinomycetes; order Mycobacteriales; family Pseudonocardiaceae; genus JBPYFK01. The sequence continues at coordinate 5,071 of JBPYFK010000132.1, forward strand.
GGGCAGCGCTTCGCCGCCGACGTAGAGCAGGCGCAACCGCGGGAGCTGCGCCTGCGGGTCCGGGCATCCCGTTGCCCGCAACAGGGTGGGTGGCGGGCAGAGCACGGTGATGTGCTCGTGCCGCAGCCAGGCCACCAGGTCGGGTCCGAGTCGGGCGGTGTGGTCGTCCATCACCACGACCGTGGCGCCGGAGGCCAGGGCCATCCAGGTCTCCTCCACCGACGAGTCGTAGGCCGCCGAGGAGCCCTGCGCGATGCGGTCTCCCGGGCCGGGTGCGAACTCCACCAGGTCGCCGCTGATGAGGCTGGCGATGCTGTGGTGGGCGATGAGCACGCCTTTGGGTGCGCCCGTGCTGCCCGAGGTGTAGATGACGTAGGCGATGTCCTCCGGGGTGGGCGGCGCGGGGGGCGGCGCGTCCTGGTTGCCCAGGGGTTGATCCACGCGGATGATCGGGGCCCGGTAGCCCAGACGCGTGGCACGGTCGGCGCCCGCGCCGTCGGTAACCAGGGCCGCGGCGTCCGCGTCGTGCAGGATGTGCCGGATCTGGTCGTCGGGAAACGCCGGGTCGAGGCACACGTGGGCCGACGCTGATCGCAGGATGGCCAGTTGCGCGGCGTAGAGCGCTTCGGTGGTGCGGGACAGCAGGACGGCGACCACGCGGCCCGGTTCCGCGACCCGATGCACGGCCCGTGCGAGTGCCTCGGCATGGCGCTGCAGTTGCGCGTAGGAAACCGTCTGTCGCTGTGGACGTCCCGCTCCTGGGGGAACGTCCACGGCGACGGCGTCCGGCCACCGTCGCGCGGTCCGTTCGAAGAACTCGTACAGAGCCGACGGTTGGCCGGTGTGCTGTGGCGGCGCCTCAGAGGTCAACGACATGCTGGTCCCCAGCGCTCACCGGTGACGCCAGCGCGTCCTCGGTCAGCAGTGACCGCAGATGGTCGGCCAGCCAGGGGCGCAGCCGTTGCCGTTCGGTGCCGGGAAGGAACCGGAATCCCCGAATCAGTCCGGCGCAGTGCTCGCTTCCGCAGCGGCAGTGAAACGGCTCGGCCAGCTTGTATTCGGTGGAGTTGTAGTGGAAGGTGATCTCCTGCCACGGCTTGATGGGTTTCAGGGCGAACAGCGAAGTGCCCCGCAACAGTGCGTTGGGATCACAGCTGTGGTTGACGAAGCGCCAGTAGAACCGGTCCATGACCTCCTCGGCGCTGTAGGACGCGGGAACGTCGAGGTGAACCTTTCGTCCAATCTGGACGGAATGTTGGGTGGGGAAGTCGATCAGTTCCCCTTCGAGTTCGAACAGGCAGCTGCCACTGGGAACAGTGTCCCGCGCGACGAGCGCGTATTCGCCGCCGGATCGTACGACTGCGACCCGGCCGTTGCGCTGGGTGCGTTCAGACATCCTGCCATCTCCAATGCTTCGAAGGCCGCGGGCTTTAACCGGCTACTACGCAGCAGTCATCGAAGCGGTTCATGACCCGTAACCAAGATTGTTGGATTTCCCTTTCCGACTTTAGTATTCAAACTATCCACAGTGGCCATTATGGCGGACATCTGGGACCGCGCCACCGATCGATCGTTCGTGGATCTCGACCAAAAAAATTGTGATCCCGCTGAACCGGACACCGACCGGGCGCGTACCTCCTGACACATCTGGCACGGCGATCCACCGAATCGTGCGGCAACACCGACCGATGGCGGGTTCGCGCTGCTCGAAATTCCGTTGTGAAGCAAGGAGATCGCAGATGAAAATGTCGCGTGTTCGTATCGCGTGCACTCTCGCCGGGTGCGCGGCGCTGCTGTCCACCAGCGCCTGCGCCAGCTTGGGATACGGCAGTGCGGGACACACCTCGCCGGGTTCGTCCGGCTCGTCCGGCTACGGCAGTTCCCAACCCGGCTACGGCAGCCCGCAACCCGGCGGCGACGCCCCTGCCGCAGCGCCGCAGGGAGGCTCGGCCGTTGCTGCCCGGTCGACGCTGAACATGACCATGTCCGGGCAACTCGGCCCAATCGTCACCGACGCCGCCGGCTACACGCTCTACCGCTTCGACAAGGACACCTCCAAACCGCCGAACTCCAACTGCGAGGCCCAGTGCGCCAAGAAGTGGCCGCCGGCGCTGGCCACCGGACCGATCACGGTCAACGGCCTCGACCAGAGCGCGGTGGGCACCGTCAAGCGCAGTGACGGCACGATGCAGCTCACGCTCGGCGGCTGGCCGCTGTACCGCTACGCGCAGGACGGGCCCGGCGACGTCAAGGGAGAGAACGTCGGCGGCGTCTGGTACGCCACCACGCCGTCCGGCAAGAAGGCCCAGGCCCCAGCCGGCGGCGGCCAAGGCACGGGCAATCCCTCGGATGGCAGCTACGGCAGGTACGGCGGGTGACGGTCAGAATCATGCGCCACCTGCATACCCAGACGATTCGCGTGAACCGCAGGGTGCTGCGACGGTGGCCACTGGTCGCGGGCACCGGGCTTGCCATGGTCCTCGTGGTCGGCCTGCTGATCCCGTGGTTCCTGCTACCGCCGGCCTCCCCTGAGATCGCAGCCCGCGCACAGGACGCGCCGAGCGCGCAGGACGCGTCGGGCTGGACGCCCACCCCGTCCGGCCCGATCGGCCCGGCCGACCGCAAGCTGCTGACCAAGGTCCGCCAAGCCAACCTCTGGGAGGCCCCGACCGCGCAGCAGGCCCAGCAGCAGGCCAGCACCCAGCGGGTCAAGGACGTCGGGATGACGCTGATGAACGACCACGTGCAACTCGACCAGCAGTTGCACGCGCTGGCCAGCGAGCTCAACGTCGCCCTGCCCGACCAACCCAGCGACGAGCAGCGCGGCTGGATGGCCGAGCTGGCCGGCAAGAACGGCCCGGACTACGACCGGACGTGGGCCAACCGGTTACGCGGCGCCCACGGCCAGATCTTCACCCTGGCCTCCCAGGTTCGGGCCGGCACCAGGAACTCCCAGATGCGCGGCTTCGCGGACTTCGCGGTCGCCCTCGTCGCCAAGCACATGCGGTTGTTGGAAAGCACCAACTTTGTCGATTTCTCGGCATTACCGCCGCCCATGACACCACCGTCCACAGTGGCGCTCGTTCCCTCGCCCCGGCAGCCCGCCGGATCGCCGTAACGACCCGTCGTTCGCGTGCGAGCAGACGTCACACCAGGGAGACAGAGATGCAACGGAAAGGACTGCACCGGCGGCCGAAGGCCGTCCGGTTGCTCATCGCCACCGCCGGAGCGCTCCTCGTGGCGGGAGCCGCGATCGGCATGGGAGCCGCGGCCGCGCACCCGCCGAACGACTCCACAGCCACCAGCACAAGCAGTAGTACATCCAGCGGTTCGTCCGGCGGCGGCCAGGACGCTGGCGCCGGCAACTCGGACGGAACGCACCAGGACGTCGGCCCGTTCGCCAAGGACTTCGTCGACATCACGAAGGTGACACCGAACGTGCAGCAGGCCCAGCAGAAGAACAACGCCTCCACCGGCACGTTCGTGTCGGACTGCGGTGTTAACCAGGAAGGCCACCACAACCCGGACAACTTCATCGTCGCTCCGGGTGTGCGCGACGGTGCCCAGCACGTGCACGACTACGTCGGCAACGACTCCACCAACGGGGACTCCACCGATGACAGCCTGGCCGCGGCCGGCACCACGTGCAAGAACCAGGGTGACAAGTCCGCCTACTTCTGGCCCGTCCTGCGCGTCCTGGGGCAAAACGACGTCGACGCGAACGCGCAGGGCGGCGGAAAGGACGGCAACCTCGGCAAGATCCAGCAGGCCCAGTCGGCGAAGCTGGAGTTCCGCGGCAGCCCGGCCGGGAAGGTCACCGCGATGCCGCAGTTCCTGCGGATACTCTTCGGTGACGCCAAGGCCGCCTCGAACGGGGGCGGGAACGGCAAGCCCGCCTGGACGTGCACCGGGTTCGAGGACCGGCTCACCAACAAGTACCCGCTGTGCCCGAAGGGGGCGCAGGTCGAGCGTATCCATGACTTCCCCAACTGTTGGGACGGCAAGAACACCGACAGCGAAGACCACCGGTCGCACATCGTGGACCCGCAGGACGACGGCTCGTGCCCGCAGGGCTTCACAGCGGTGCCTCAGCTGCGCGTGACGCTGACCTACAACGTCCCGCAGAACACCAAGTTCGCCGTCGACACCTTCCCGGAAGAGGAACACAACCCGCTCACCGACCACGACGACTTCGAGAACGTCATGTCGAACAACCTCATGAAGCAGATCGTCACCTGCATCAACAACAACCAGCGCTGCCAGTGACCGGCCGCGGCGTTGACATTCTGGCTGAACGGAGCGCGAACGAATGTCCACTGTGTCCCCGGAGTCCGCCACCGACCTCGGGCCTCGCGAGGTCCTGGCCCGCTACCGTCGCGCGATGCTCGACAAGAACGCCGACGACCTGGCCGCGCTGTACGCGGTCGACGCGATCCACGAGTTTCCGTTCCTGTTTCCGGGCGTACCGGCGCGCTACCACGGGCGGGAGGAAGTGCGCACCGGATACAAGGCGGCGTGGGCTGCCAGCCCGGCCCGGCCACGGCAGGTGCATGAAGTCGCCGTTCACGACTCGACAGATCCCGAGGTGATCACTGTCGAGCAGAGCATCAGCGGAACGGTGATCACCACCGGTGAGGCGTTCGAGTTCCCGGCTCTGCTGGTGATGCGCGTGCAGCACGGCCTGATCGCGCACATCCGCGACTACGTCGACGGCTTGGCCGTGGCCCATGCCCTGGGCCGGCTGCCGACTGTGGCCGCGATGCTCGGCGGGCACCTGCCCGGATCACCGACCGGCTGAGGTGCGTGGTCGCCGGTCAGGCGCCGACGTAGGTCGCGAGGTGCTCGCCGGTGAGGGTGGAGCGGGCGGCGACCAGGTCGGCGGGTGTGCCCTCGAAGACGATCCGCCCGCCGTCGTGGCCGGCACCGGGGCCGAGGTCGATGATCCAGTCAGCGTGCGCCATGACCCCCTGGTGGTGCTCGATGACGATGACCGACTTGCCGGAGTCGACGAGCCGGTCGAGCAGGCCGAGCAGTTGCTCGACGTCGGCGAGGTGCAGACCGGTCGTCGGTTCGTCGAGGACGTAGACGCCGCCGTCGGCGGCCATGTGGGTGGCCAGCTTGAGCCGCTGCCGCTCGCCACCGGACAGCGTCGTCAGCGGCTGGCCGAGCCGGAGGTATCCGAGCCCGACATCGGCCAGCCGCACCAGAATCTTGTGGGCGGCCGGGGTGCGCGCCTTGCCGGCGCCGAAGAACTCCTCGGCCTCGGCCACCGACATCGCGAGCACCTCGCTGATGTCCTTGCCGTAGTCGTTGCCGCCGAGTCGGTATTTCAAGACCGACGGCTCGAACCGCTTCCCCTCGCACTCCTCGCAGGTGGTGGCGACGCCGGCCATCATCGCCAGGTCGGTGTAGATGACACCGGCGCCGCCGCAGTTCGGGCAGGCGCCCTCGGAGTTGGCGCTGAACAGCGCCGGCTTCACGCCGTTGGCCTTCGCGAACGCCTTGCGGATCGGGTCGAGCAGTCCGGTGTAGGTGGCCGGGTTGCTCCGACGCGAGCCGCGGATCGCGGCCTGGTCGATCGACACCACACCCGAGCCGGCGGGGATCGACCCGTGCACGAGCGAACTCTTGCCGGAGCCCGCGACACCGGTGACGACGACCAGCACCCCGAGCGGGATGTCGACGTCGACATCGCGCAGGTTGTGCGCCCTCGCGCCGCGGATCTCCAGCGTGCCGGTGGGCGTGCGCACGGTCCCCTTGAGTGCGGCCCGGTCGTCGAGATGGCGACCGGTGAGCGTGCCACTGGCCCGCAGCCCGTCGACGGTGCCCTCGAAGCTGACGGTGCCACCGGCCGTACCGGCGCCGGGGCCGAGGTCGACGACGTGGTCGGCGATCGCGATCGCCTCCGGCTCGTGCTCCACGACCAGTACGGTGTTGCCCTTGTCGCGCAGCCGCACCAGCAGGTCGTTCATGCGCTGGATATCGTGCGGGTGCAGACCGGCGGTGGGCTCGTCGAAGACGTAGGTGACGTCGGTCAGCGACGAGCCCAGGTGGCGGATCATCTTGACGCGCTGCGCCTCGCCGCCGGACAGCGTGCCCGACGGCCGGTCGAGCGAGACGTAGCCCAGCCCGAGCTCCACGAACGAGTCAAGGGTCCGCTTGAGCGCGGCGAGCAGCGGTGCCGCCGACGGCTCATCGAGGCCGTCGACCCATTCGGCCAGGTCGCCGATCTGCATCGCGCACGCCTCGGCGATGTTGATTCCCCTGATCCGCGAGGAGCGTGCGGCCTCGCTGAGCCGGGTACCGCCGCAGTCCGGGCACGCGGTGAAGGTGACCGCGCGCTCCACGAACGCGCGGATGTGCGGCTGCATCGCTTCCTTGTCCTTGGACAGCATCGACTTCTGGACCCGCGGGATCAGCCCCTCATAGGTCATGTTGATGCCCGCGATCTTCATCCTGGTGGGCTCGCGGTGGAGGAAGTCGTGCAGCTCGGTCTTGGTGTAGTCGCGGATCGGCTTGTCCGGGTCGAGGAAGCCCGCCGCGCTGTAGAGCCGGAAGTTCCAACCGCCCGTCGTGTAGCCGGGAATGGTGAGCGCGCCCTCGGCGAGCGACTTGGAGTCGTCGAAGAGTTCGGTGAGGTCCAGGTCGGACACCGTGCCCCGGCCCTCGCAGCGCGGACACATGCCGCCGGTGCGGGTGAAGGTCTGTCGCACTGTCTTGCCGTCACCGCGTTCGATCGTGATCGCACCGCTGGCCCGGACCGAGGGGACGTTGAAGGAGAACGCGTTGGGCGAGCCGATGTGTGGCTGACCGAGTCGGCTGAACAGGATACGCAGCATCGCGTTGGCGTCGGTGGCCGTGCCGACCGTGGAGCGGGGGTCGGCACCTATCCGCTCCTGGTCGACGATGATCGCGGTCGTCAGCCCTGCGAGCACGTCGACGTCGGGCCGCGCCAGTGTCGGCATGAAACCCTGCACGAAGGCGCTGTAGGTCTCGTTGATCAGCCGCTGCGACTCCGCTGCGATCGTGCCGAACACCAGGGAACTCTTGCCCGACCCGGAGACGCCGGTGAACACCGTCAGCCGGCGCTTCGGAAGTTCGACGCTGATGTCCTTGAGGTTGTTCACGCGCGCACCGTGCACGCGGATCACATCGTGGCTGTCGGCAACGTGCAGCGCAGGCGACTGCGTACCCGTCCTCGCGGTCATGCTCATCGTGTCTCCATCTGGTACGCGGGGCAGCCCACGCGGTCCCGTCGTCGTCGCCTGGCACGATCCCTCGCCGTCAGGCGGCTCGGGCACCTCACGCCACACTCATCGGTCCTGGAGCAGCCCGAGGACGTTGCCATCGGGGTCGGTGACGGTGGCCACCACCCGGCCGCCACCGACCTCGTGCGCGGGCTCGTTCACGGTGGCACCCGCGGCGGTCACCTCGGCCAGCTTCGCCTCAAGGTCGGAAACGTGCCAGTAGGCCACCGGTGAGGTCATGCCTTGCGGTCCACCACCTGGCACCAACCCGATGTGCTGGCCCTCGGCCTCGAAGCCGACGTAGTAGGACTCGTCGTGCTGCGGCCGTACGCCGAGCAGGGCGGTGTAGACCTCCTTGGCCGCCGCCAGGTCGGAAACGGGATGCAGCACGGTCTTGATTCCCTGGGTGGAAGAGCCGGTCATGGTCGCTCCTGAAGTCGCGGGGCACATCTCGTGGACGGTGACGTCCTGGCGGTCACGCTAACCGCGGCTCGGTGCCCGGCGCTTCTCGATTCCTGACCGGTCTGGCCCCCGGTACGGCCAGACGCTACCGGCCCGTGGGCTGTTGCAGCCGTTGCCGCTGCGGGACCACGGTGTAGCGCGGGTCCCGGGCGGAGACCCGACCGGCGTCGAAGACGCCGTAGCGGGCCGCCATTGCCGCAGCGGTCAGGCACAGCCCGGAACCGATCGCTGCCACCCGGCTGCGCGCGGCGAAGGCCGCTGTCGTAGCACCTGCGACGGTCAGCGCTTGGGCGAGCGTGAGAGCCGTGCCGGCCCGGCCGCTGCGGTAGACCTCACCGAGCAGCCCGCCCGCCCGGCGGTGCAGCCGGGAAGTCGCGGCTAGCTCCAGCGCCGACCCGGCGACCGCCATCGTGGCCGCCGGCCGCACCTGATCCGCTCGCACGGACGGCGCCGCGGTCGAGAGCATCCCGGCGGCGCCCGCGCTGAGCACCGCGCCGCCGGCGAAGACGAACGGCAGCTCCCGATACACCTCGTGCCAACCCGGCACAGCGGTATCCGCCAGCAGCACGGCGGTATAGGTCGTCATCGCCGGGCCCAGCGCTGCGGCGACCGCGCCGGCCGCTCGACCGGCCGCCGGCCACCACCCCGTGATCTCGCTGGCCGCAGCCGCCGCCGACGCGGCCGAAAACGGCGCCAGAATCCACGACCCGACGCTGAGCGGGGAGGTCGGTTTGAACACCCGCAGCATATTGAGGAACCGCGCCGGCCGCCCCAGGTCGTGCATCAGCGCCAGCACACTCACCGACGAGCCGGCCGCCGCCACCACTCGCCCGGTACGGCCCAGCGCCGGCCAACCGGTTGCTCCGGCGGCTTCGGCCATCATCGCCGACGCCCCCGCCATGCCGCCCAGGTAGAGGTAGGCGGGCACGTCCGGCACCTTCCACACCGGAGGCTTGAGCACCGGCTGGCCGTAGTAGGACCGGAATCCGGCATCGCTGCCCTGGGTCGTCATCGCGGCCTCCTGGCGAAGCAACCGGCAATCAACACCGCTGCGGTCACCGCCGCCGCAGCGGCGTGCCGCCACATCGACGGCAGGTCGGCCGTGGTGACCACGGGATCTGGCGGCAGCCCGTACACCTCTGGGTCGTCCAGCAGCAGGAAGAACGCCCCGTCTCCGCCGACCCCGTCGGTGGGCTCGTGACCGTACAACCGGGCCTCGGGCACGCCTCGCTCGTGCAGCTCGTCAACCCGCCGGGCGGCACATTCGCGCAGTTCGTCCAGCGGACCGTACTGGATCGACTCGGTCGGGCAGGCGGTCGCACACGCCGGGGCGAGTCCGGCACCGAGCCGGTCCTGACACAGCGTGCACTTGGCCGCCCCACCGGTGTCCGCGCGCACGTCGATCACGCCGTACGGGCAGGCGGGCACGCAGTAGCCGCATCCGTTGCACACGTCGTCCTGCACGAACACGGTGCCGTACTCGGTGCGGATCAGCGCCCCGGTCGGGCACACGTCCAGGCACGCCGCGTGGGTGCAGTGCTTGCACACGTCCGAAGACATCAACCACCGCAGGTCACCGTCGCCGGTCTGCGCGGCCGGCGGCCCGTTGCCCGGCATCCCGAGGTCCACAGCGGACGGTTTTCGTTGCTCGACGAAGGCCACGTGCCGCCACGTGGCCGCACCCAGCGCACCGGTGTTGTCATACGACATGCCCGTGAGGTCGAACCCCTCGTCCGGCAGCAGGTTCCACTCCTTGCACGCCACCTCGCACGCCTTGCACCCGATACACACGCTGGTGTCGGTGAAAAACCCCATTCGCTGGGGATGCTCCGCCGGGTAGCCCGCCTCGCCGGCCGGGTCGTCCAGCGGGCCGCTCAACCGGTTCTCCCACGCGCTAGACATCGCCCGCTCCCCCATATCCCGGATCGGTGCCGGTGATCTCGGTGATGCCGGCCCGGCGGCGGTAGTCGGCCACGAACCGCACCAGATCCCGCCCGCGCGGGCGCCGCCCCGCACGGATGTCGCACGCGCCCGCCTTGGATTCCATGATGTGCACGTTCGGGTCCAGCGCGACGTTGACCAGCTCGTTGGCCGCGTCTCCGGTGACCAGGCCGTTCGGCCCCCAATGCCACGGAATCCCCACCTGGTGCACGGTGCGCCCGTTCAGCCGCAACGACCGCATCCGCTCGGTGACCAGCACCCGCCCCTCAATCGCGTTACGCGCCGTGACCACCGTCGCCCAACCGAGGTGGCTCAAGCCGCGCTCGGCTGCCAGCTCGGGAGAAACCTCCAGGAACATCGCCGGCGCCAACTCACTCAAATGCGCCAACCACCGGCTCATCCCACCGGCCGTGTGCTGCTCGGTCAGCCGGAACGTGGTGAACACGTACGGGAACACCTCCGCACCCGGCTCGCCGTCCGAGGGCTGGTAGCGGTTCTCCGGCCGGGACCGCACCTCCCGCGCCGGATTGCGCTGCTGCCCCGGATACACCGGGTTACCCTCCGGCGACTCCTGCGGCTCGTAGTGCGCCGGCATCGGCCCGTCCGCCAGCCCCACCGGCACATACAGCCACCCGCGACCGTCGGACTTCATGATGAACGGCTCGCTACCCGCGATCGCCGCTGGCCCCCACGCCCCCGGCTCGGGCCGGTAGTCCGGTGCCTTGGCCCGGTCGAAATCCGGCACGTCATGGCCGGTCCACTCACCACGCTCGGCGTCCCACCACACGTACGCCTTCGCCGCGCTCCACGGCCGACCGAGCGGATCGGCCGACGCCCGGTTGTAGAGCAGGCGACGGTTGGCTGGCCACGACCATCCCCACTCGGGCGCCACCCAGGACTGCTGCTGCCCCGGGCGCCGCCGGGCCGCCTGGTTCACCTCGTCGGCGAACACCCCGCAATAGATCCAACACCCACACCGCGTCGAGCCGTCGGAGGCGAGTTCGGTGAACGACGACAGCGCCCGCCCGTGCGAGTCCTCGCCGTTGATCTCCCGCAGCACCGCCGCCGCGCTCGGCTCCTCCAGCCGCCCCTCGGTGGGGTAATCCCAGGTCAACTCCAGGATCGACCGGTCATGCCGCCGCTGCACAGAACCGCGCCAAGCCTGCCGCGCCGCCAGCTTCTGCCGAATACGACGCCCCAGATGGTAGAAGAACCACAAGTCGCTGCGCTGGTCACCGCGCGGCTCGACCGCCTTGTGGTGCCACTGCAACAACCGCTGCGTGTTGGTGAACGTGCCGTCCTTTTCCGTGTGCGCGGCAGCCGGCAGGAAGAACACCTCCGTGCCAATGTCCTCAGTGGACATCTCCCCGGAGGCGATCTCCGGTCCGTCCTTCCAGAACGTCGCCGTTTCCACCATCTGCAGGTCCCGCACCACCAGCCAGTCCAGGTTGGCCAGGCCCATCCGTTGCTGCTTGGCGTTCGCGCTGCCCACCGCCGGGTTCTCCCCGACGACGAAATAGCCCTTCACCGTGCCGTCGATCTGGTCGGCCACGGTCTGGTACGTGCTGTGGTCACCCGTCATGCGCGGCAGATAGTCGAAACAGAAGTCGTTGTCCGCTCGGGCGTTCTCGCCCCACCACGCCTTGAGCAGGCTGACCAGGTAGGAACGCATGTTGCCCCAATAGCCCTTGGGACGGCCCTCCGTCGCGACGAACGACTCCAACGTGTCATCGGTGTACGCGTGCGGCATCGGGAGATAACCGGGAAGCAGGTTGAACAGCGTGGGAATGTCGGTCGACCCCTGAATACTGGCGTGCCCGCGCAACGCGAGAATTCCCCCACCGGGCCGGCCGATATTGCCCAGCAACAACTGCAGAATCGACGCCGTGCGAATGTACTGCACGCCCACCGTGTGCTGTGTCCACCCCACCGAATACGCGATCGTCGACGTGCGCTCCCGACCAGAGTTACGCACCAGCGCATCCGCCACCCGCGCGAACACCTCCTGAGGCACGCCGCAGGTACGCTCGACCATCTCGGGGGTGTAACGGGAGAAATGCCGCTTGAGGATCTGGAACACGCACCTCGGATGCTGCAACGTCTCATCCAGCCGGGACGTCACCCCGTGACCCGGACCGTCGGCGTACTGCCAGCTGGCGGAGTCATAGGCGGCAGCAGCCCGATCCAGACCCGAGAACACCCCGTCCAGATCCTCGGTGTCCGCGAAATCCTCCCCGACAATCACCGGGGCGTTGGTGTAGGCCACGACGTAGTCATGGAAGTAATGCCCACCTTCGAGCACGTGACGCACCAACCCGCCCAGAAACGCGATGTCACTACCCGCCCGCAACGGCACATGCAGATCCGCCAAGGCCGAAGTCCGGGTAAACCGGGGGTCCACATGGATCACCGGCGCACCACGCCGCTTGGCCTCCATCACCCACTGAAACCCGACCGGGTGCGACTCGGCCATGTTCGACCCCTGGATGAGAACGCAGTCCGCGTTCGCCAGGTCCTGCTGGAACGTCGTGGCGGCACCGCGCCCGAAGGAGGTTCCCAGACCGGGAACCGTGGAGGAGTGTCAAATCCGCGCCTGATTCTCCACCTGAATCGCCCCCAGGGCCGTGTAGAGCTTCTTCATCAGGTAGTTCTCCTCGTTGTCGAGGGTCGCCCCACCCAAGCTCGCGATCCCCATGGTGCGATGCAGCGTCCGACCGTCGGCATCGGTCTGCTGCCAGGTCGTATCGCGCGTCGCGATGACCCGCTCCGCGATCATGTCCACCGCGGTGTTCAGGTCCAGGTCCTCCCAGTCAGTACCCCCCGGGCGGCGGTACCGCACCCTCGTCGGCCGGTACGGCGAACGCACCAGCTCACCGCTGGCCGCCCCCTTCGGGCACAACCGACCACGGCTGATCGGTGAATCCGGGTCCCCCTCGATCTGCGTCACCGCGCCCTCACGCACAAACACCCGCTGCCCGCACCCAACCGCGCAATACGGGCACACCGACCGCACCACGGCGTCGGCCTCCTCAGTACGGGAACGACGCGCATCCGTGACCGCCGAACGTGCCGCCGTACCCCGGCCCAGCACATCCGCGCCGGTGACCTGCCGCACCACCGGCCACCGCCACCCACGCCGCTCGGCCATCGCGCCCCCAGGCGTCGTCCCAGCGTTCTCCCCGTCTCCCGCGAGCGTGAACCGCCGCGGCAACCGCACGCAACCGAACGCAGGTACCAGGATCAGCGCACCACGATCGCCTTGTCCCCGGCAGGCACCAGCTCACCGATCACCACGCCACCGGGCACCTCTCCTCCCACCAGCAACCCCCCGGACGTCTGCGCATCCGCCAGCAGCAACCCTTCCTGCTCACCGAGCGCACCCAAGTCGACATGCGGACGTACCCAAGCGAAGTTGCGTTTCGTGCCACCACTGACATACCCGTCCCGAAGCGCCTCCCGCGCCCCCTCCACAAACGGCACCGCCGAGGCGTCCACGACCGCCGACACGCCACTGGCCCGCACCAACTTGAACAGATGACCGAGCAACCCGAACCCCGTGACATCCGTGGCACACGTCAACCCGGCCGCCACCGCCGACGCCGACGCCTCCGCGTTCAGCGCCGTCATCACCTCCACCGCCTGCGGAAACACCTCACCGGTGGCCTTGTGCCGGCTGTTGAGCACCCCCACACCCAACGGCTTGGTCAGCGACAACGGCATCCCCGCACGTCCGGCGTCGTTGCGCAACAACCCCTGTGGAGACGCCACACCCGTGACCGCCATCCCGTACTTCGGCTCCTGATCATCCACGGTGTGCCCACCACCGACCGGACAACCGGCCAGCGCGAGCACATCAGCGCCGCCGCGCAGCACCTCGCGGGCCAGCTCAACGGGCAATCGCTCCCGCGGCCACGACAACAGGTTCACCGCGACCACCGGGCTCCCACCCATGGCATAGACATCCGACAGCGCATTCGCCCCGGCGATCCGACCCCAGTCATACGGATCATCCACCACCGGCGTGAAGAAGTCCGCCGTCGCCAACACCGCCATACCACGCGACACCCGCACCGCCGCGGCATCATCACCGCAGTCCAGACCGACCAGCACGTCCTGGCCCACGGCGTCGAACTCCGGCCCGGACGCCAGCCCCGCCACCATCGCTTCCAACTCCCCCGGCGGGACCTTGCACGCACACCCCCCACCGTGCGCGTACTGGGTCAACCGGTACTCAGTCACCCGCTCCTGGACCGCCCGCGACGCAACGGAGCCCCTCATGCCCACCACGCTAAGGCACACCCACCCCGAAGGCATGACGACGTCGTCGGGGAAACGCCCGCACCCGAACGCACGAGCCATATCACCCGCGTCGAGCGAACAGGCCCAACCCGCCACCACCACCTATAGTCGACGCATGGGGGACCCCCGGCGTCACATCCCGGGAACGGACACGCTGCTGTCCGATCCACGCATCGCCGCCGCCAGCGCCCACATCGGACACAGCGCCACCAAACGCGTCATCCACGCGGTCCAACATCGCGCCCGCAGCGGCCATGTCGACCCCCACAACATCGTGGACACCGTCCTCGACGAACTCCCCGACACCACCTGCTCCCTCCGACCCGTCCTCAACGCCACCGGCGTCCTCCTCCACACCAACCTCGGCCGCGCGCCCCTGTCTCCCGCAGCGACCGACGCGCTCCACCACGCCGCGGGCACCACCAACGTCGAACTCAACCTCGACACTGGCGACCGCGGTGGCCGCGGCCGCGCCACCCACGACGCGCTCCACCACGCCGTGCCCGCCGCCGAAGCCGTCCACATCGTCAACAACGGCGCCGCAGCGCTCCTGCTTGCCGTCACCGCCCTCGCACAGGACCGCGAAATCGTGCTCGCACGGGGCGAAATGATCGAAATCGGCGACGGCTTCCGCATCCCCGAGCTGCTGGAATCCAGCGGGGCTCGCCTGCACGAGATCGGCACCACCAACCGCGTCACACTCGACGACTACGAACACGCCATCGGCCCGCACACCGCCTGCATCCTCAAGGTCCACCCCGCCAACTTCGTCATCACCGGCTACACCGCATCCGTGCCCGTCGACGCCCTCCACGAACTCGGCCGAGCCCTCAACGTGCCCATGATCGTCGACATCGGCTCCGGCCTACTCCAACCCCACCCGCTGCTCCCCGACGAACCCGACGCCACCACCACGCTGCACGCTGGCGCCGACCTCGTCACCGCCAGCGGCGACAAGCTCCTGGGCGGCCCCCAGTGCGGGCTGCTGTTCGGCAGCGCACCCCTCGTGCGCTCCCTGCGGCGTCACCCCATCGCACGCGCGCTGCGCGTCGACAAACTCACCCTCGCCGCGCTGGAAGCCACCCTCCGCGGACCCAGCACCCCCTTGGAAGCCGCGCTCCGGTGCGACACCACGGAACTGCGCCACCGCGCCACCACCCTCGCCGCCGACCTGCAAGCCGCCGGAATCGACGCCACCGCGATCGAAAGCACCGCCACCCTCGGCGGCGGCGCGGCCCCCGGCCACGCCCTGCCCAGCGCCGCCATCACCGTCCCGTCCAACCTGGCCGCACCACTTCGCACGGGCAACCCTCCGGTCGTCGGCCGCACCGAAAGCGGCCGCTACCTCCTCGACCTCCGCGCCCTACCCGCAGACCAGGACCCACGCCTGTTCCAGGCCATCCTCGCCGCCGGTGGACGGTTGCCAAGGTCAACTTGACCCGGTCCTAAAGGACCGGGCTTGGAGGTAGGGCCCAACTGGCTGCTGGGTGGGCTCCTCCATCCAGACACCCTTATGGGGTGGCAGGGACGCGTGACTCACGCCCCGCAGTCCACGCGGCCTCGCCCTTGCGGGCGATGTTGCGGGAGGCGTTCCGGTCTGCGTGGGCAACGACTCCGCAGTTCCGGCAGATGAAGACCGATTGGCTCGCCCGGTTCTTGCTGTCGATGTGGTCGCACTCGGAGCACTGTTGTGAGGTGTAGGCCGGATCGACGAAGACCACGGGCACGCCGACGCGCTTGGCCTTGTAGACGATGAAGTCTCCGAGCTGGGCGAATGCCCAGGAATGGAGCGCGACCCGTTGGGGC
>JBPYFK010000133.1:0-16770 GCA_051984675.1 Pseudonocardiaceae bacterium
ACCCGAAAGACCATGTCGCGCTTGGTGAGTCGCTCGGACTGTTCGACCTCGAGCGGGGAGCGAAGGTGTCGGGCGCGCGGTTCTACTTCCTCACCGGCTACGGCGCGCTGCTGCAACTGGCCGCGTCGCGTGCGATCGCGTCCGGGTTCACCCTGATGATCCCGCCGGTGCTGGTCCGCCCGGAGATCATGGAAGGCACCGGGTTCCTCGGTGCGCACGCCGCCGAGGTGTACCGGCTGCGCGACGACGATCTGTACCTGGTGGGCACGTCTGAGGTGCCGCTGGCCGGCTATCACTCCGACGAGATCATCGACCTGTCCGGCGGCCCGTTGCGCTATGCCGGTTGGTCGTCCTGTTTCCGGCGGGAGGCCGGTTCCTACGGCAAGGACACCCGCGGCATCTTCCGGGTGCACCAGTTCGACAAGGTCGAGATGTTCGTCTACTGCCGCGAGGAGGAGGCGCGTGCCGAGCACCAGCGCCTGCTCGCGTGGGAGGAGGAGATGCTCGCCAAGATCGACGTGCCGTACCGGGTCATCGACGTCGCCGCCGGCGACCTGGGCGCTAGTGCGGCCCGCAAGTTCGACTGCGAGGCCTGGGTCCCCACCCAGGGCACGTACCGCGAGTTGACGTCGACGTCGAACTGCACCACCTTCCAGGCGCGCCGGCTGAACATCCGCTACCGCGACGACGAGGGCCGTCCCCGCATCGCGGCCACGCTGAACGGGACGTTGGCCACCACGCGGTGGATCGTGGCGATCCTGGAGAACCACCAGCAGCCGGACGGCTCGGTGCGCGTTCCCGAAGCGCTGCGCCCGTTCCTCGGCGGTCGCGAGGTCCTCGAACCCCGCGCGTGAGGCGACCGACCGCGTGAGCGCTGAGCGCGTCACGCGGCGGCGAGCACCTCGTCCGCCAGGCCCCTTTCCAGGGTGACCCGGACCAGCGCGGCGGCCAGTTCCGCGAGGTTCTTCTCGCCGACGAGGCCGGCGAGTTCGTCCGGGTCTTTCGGCAGACCGACCTTTTCCGCCCCGGACAACGCCTTCTTGTCCAGGTAGGGCCGCAGCTCCGGCCACACCGCCTGCGCCTCCCGGCAGAAGATCGACACCCCGACCGGCCCGAGGCGCGGGATCTCCTGCAACAGCGCGCGCAACGTGCGGGCGTCACCACCTGCCTGCTGGTGCAGTTCCCGCAGGTCGCCGTGGTAGCGGTCGATCAGCATCTGCGCGCCCTCACCGAGCGCGGTCGCCGTGCTCTCGTCGTAGCGGACGTAGTGCCCCCGGTCGAGCGCGTCAACGCGGTCCTGCCAGGACGCCGCACGCATCTTCTCCGGCGTGTTGAACCGGGCCAGCTCCTGTGCGGCCGACACGGCGATGTCGGACTTGATCCGGGACGACAGCAGGATCGCCAGCACCAGCAGGCGATAAAGCGCGGACGGCTGGTCGGTGAGCGTGATGCCGGCCTGCGCGGCATACGTCGTGCCACCCCGCTCCAGGAGCGCGTTCGCGGTGCTCTGCATCGACATTCGACACCTCCGGCTGAACCTCGCAGTCCAGGATTTACCTGTGTGTCCTGGGATTACACCGCTGCCGCCGCACGCGTCGCTGCGCCAGCGGAATTCCTTTCCCGGACCTATGGTGATGGACGTGTCTGAGCGACCGCGGAATTTCCCCGATGACTCGCACGCCCAGCCCCACCAGGCCCAGCCCCACCAGGCCCAATCTCGCAACGCATTGCTGGACCTGGGTGCGCGCGTGCGGACGTTGCGTTCCGCGCGAGGACTCGACCCTGTCGAACTCGCGGCCCGCAGCGGCGTCGACACGGCGCATTTGGCCGGTGTCGAGGACGGCGAGGTGACGCCGTCGCTGGAGGTGCTGGCGCGGCTCGCGGGTGGGCTGGAGGTGGCCCTCGCGGAACTGCTCACGGACACCAAACCTGGCCCTGCCGCTGTGGTTCTGCGCGGCGAGGAGGTTCGCACGGTCCAGGCCGGTGACCTGTCCACCCAGATTCTCACTCCCCGCTCGGTAGCGCCCGGGTTGTATGCGGCGCGCTACCGGCTCGCGCCGAGTGAGCGGGACGTCGAGCCGGTCAGCCACGACGGCCACGACTGGCTCTACGTGCTCAGCGGCCAGTTGCGCGTGGGGTTCCGGGCTTCCGGCCCGCACTACACGACGATCCTGGGCGCGGGGGACAGCGTGAGTTTCAGCGCGAGAGTGCCGCACCGGTTGTCCGCGGTCGGCCCGGAGCCCGCCGAGTTCCTCGCCGTCGGCGCCACCCTGGTCGACGATCAGGACATCGGCCACCGGGGACCGATCACGCCGGTGTTCAGTCCCGCTGTTCCGGGATCTCAGGGCCGCCGGTTCCGTTGGGGCCACCATCGTTCAGACCGTCACTGACGTCCCCGTCTTCGTCTTCGTTCCCGTCTCCGTCCCCGTCGTCGTCGCCCAGATCATCCAGCTCGGTGTCGTCTCTCGGGCGTAGTTCGGGAAGCACCTCGGCGGCCACTTCCTCCACCACCGACTCGTGGCCGGCGTAGGGCTCGTCGGCGCGCGGCCAGTGCACGATCACGTCCGTGAAGCCGAGTTCACCTGCCCGCCCCACGACGTCCCGGAAGTGTTCGACGCTCGACAGCGAGTAGTCCGGCCCGCCATCGGCCTGTAGGTAACGCGCGACCGCCTCCGGGGCACGCCCTTCGCTGTCCAGCACCTCGGAGAAGCGCTGCGCTCGCTCCGCGACCACGCGCCACCACTCCTCGGCCGCGACGTCGCGCTGACCAGCGGTGACCCAGCCGTCGCCGTAGCGGGCGGCGAGCCGCATCGAGCGCAGGCCGTGGGCGGCGACCACGAACGGCAGCCTCGGCATCTGCACGCAGCCCGGCGCCCGCCGGGCCTGCTCGGCGGCGTAGTACTGGCCGCGGTAGCTGGTGACGTCCTGGCGGAGGATCTGGTCCAGCAGGTCGAGGAACTCGGTGAACCGGTCGACCCGCTCGCCGGCGCTGAGCTTCGGTCCGCCCAGCACCTCCAGGTCGAACCCGTCGCCCCCGGCGCCGACGCCGAGCGTGAAGCGCCCGTCGCAGATGTCGTCCAGCGCGGTGAGTTCCCGGGCGAAGTGCACCGGATGCCGGAAGTTCGGCGAAGCCACCAGGGTGCCTAATCGGATGCGGGAGGTCACGGTCGCCGCGGCGGTCAGGGTCGGGACGGCGTCGAACCACGGCTTGTCCACCAGGGAGCGCCAGCCCAGGTGATCGTAGGTCCAGGCGTGGTCGAACCCGAGTTCCTCGGCCATCCGCCACAGCGGTTCCGCGGCCCACCAGCGATGTTCAGGAAGTATCACGATGCCTACGCGCACGCGTGCGACCGTATCGGTCCGGCTCCCCTCGCGGGTGATCGAGCCGTGTAGGAGGAGGATGGCGGGGTGCGCAAACCTCGCCTGGTGGCTTCGGACGTGGACGGAACCCTGCTCGACCCGCTGGAGCGGGTGACCGAGCGCACGGCGCGCACGGTGCGTCGGGTGGCCGCGTCCGGGACGCCGTTTGTCCTGGTCACCGGGCGCCCACCGCGCTGGATGCCGAGGATCGTCGAGGAACTGGGGCTGGACCGCGACGGCGAGCACGCCGGGAACACGATCGCGGTGTGCGCCAATGGCGCGGTGCTCTACGACGTGGCGGCCGACCGCGTGCTGCACGCCGAGGACATCGATCCCGTGGTCCTCCACGACGTGGTGCACGAACTCACCCACGTCCTGCCGGGGTGCGCGCTCGGCGTCGAGCGGGCGACCGACGGCGCACGCGACCGGGTGCACGAGCAGTTCCTGGCCGAAGCGGCTTTCCACCGCTCGTGGCCCAGCGGCGACATCCGCGTCAGCGCGCGGGACGAGCTGATCGGCAAGCCGGTCATCAAGCTGCTCGTGTCTCATGAGCGGTTGACCAGCACGGAGATGGTGCGGGCCGCGCACGAGGTCGTCGGGCCGTGGGTGCGGGTGACGTACTCGACCGGTGCCGGGCTGCTGGAACTGTCCGCGTCGGGCGTGGACAAGGCGAGCGGGCTGCGGGAGGTGGCGAGCCGGTTGGGCGTCGACGCCCAGGACGTGATCGCCTTCGGGGACATGCCGAACGACATCGCGATGCTGGGCTGGGCCGGTCACGGTGTCGCCATGCGCAACGCCCACCCGGAGGTGCTGGCCGTCGCGGACGAGGTGACCGCCAGCAACTCCGGGGACGGGGTGGCGCTGATTCTCGAACGCTGGTTCTGACTCCGGCGCGGTTACGGCTCCTCGTCACCGCCGCCCGCACCGTTGGAGTTCTGGATGTTCGTCGCGCGCTGCCGGATGGAGTCGAGCTGCTGGTAGGCGTTCTCGCCGGGACAGTGCGTGTTGCCGGTGTCGCGGTGCGCGAAGATGTTCGGCAACGTGACCTTGGTGCCCGCCGGGTACCGGTTCGTGTTACCGCCCTGCGAGGTCAGCTCGGTCTTGCCGTCCACGCGCACGTTGTTGGTGTCCAGCTTCCACGCGGCCAGGGCGGCGACGCCGTCCAGGGTCTTCTGCGTCGGTTTCTCGTTGTCGTAGTTGCCGAGGATCGCGATCCCGAAGGTGTCCTGGTTGAACCCGGCCGTGTGACCACCGACGACGTTGCGCTGCAGGCCGTTCGTGCGGCCTTCGAAGATCGTGCCGCAGTGATCCACCACCGCGTGGTAGCCGATGTCGCCCCAGTGCAGGTCAACGGCCTGGTAGCGGTAGATACCGCGAACGGCCTCGGCGGACTTGTCGCACGGCACCCGCTCGCCGTCCACGGTGTGGTGCACGATCGCCGCCTTGGTGGTCTGCATGCTCTGCGGCGGCCAGGTCATCTGCCTTTCGTCGGCACCCCACTGCGCGCGGGTGACGATCTTCGGCATCGGCGCCTTCTGCGGGTCGGCGGTCCCGGTCGGGGGTCGGCCCGGGCGGTAGGTCGCGTCCGTCGCCGCCGCTTGCGGGACCGTCGTGATCGCGACGACGTTGAGTTCGGAGGCGACGTCGGCTCCGCCGCGTGCCGCCCGAACCTGGACATCCGACGTGCCGCCGGTCCACACCGGCTCGCTGCCATGCGTCACGGGCTGCGCGGACCCCACCGGGTTCGGCGGGACAACCTCGTCAAGGTCCTCCCACGCACTCCAGCCACCAGGAACGGCGTGCCGCACCTGCAGATGTTGCGGCGCCGCTCCTCGCCAGGTCACGCCGAACATCGTGAACGGTCGGTCGGTATGTACCGCCCGCGCGGCCACGGCGTCTCGGGCGCCGCGTACCAGCGGTGCGTGGGCCAGGGGGATGTCCGCGGTGGTTGTCCCCGACGCGCGTTCCGGCGCCCTGGCTCCGTCCATGGCGTCCGCCGTGGTCAGGGCCGGGGTGACGGCGTTCGCGGCGAGCAGGGCCGCGCCGGCGGCGGCGACGCGGGCGATCCGGGTGAGCCTGCGTGGGATTGGCGTGCGCACGGTGACCACCTCGCTCGGCGTTGGCGACCAGCCCCAACCCCGCGCGGCGGAGCGGTGTACCGCTGGTCAGCTCGGAGTACCGCGAGTGAGTATGTGGTGCTCCGCGCCACCCTGCCCGTCGAAGAACCACTCGGTCGGCTGAGCGTAAGGACACTCGATCAGCGAGTTCCGATCAGCTGCCCTTCGGGACCAGGCGTCGACCGCGCCACGCTGCGCGGGGGGCGGAAGCGGTACCACGCGACGGCGCAGCACCCCAGGAAGCCCATGCCGATCAGGGTGTAGGCGTTCCCGATGACCTGCTGGGAGAAAGTCCAGGTCAGTTCCATGTCATCGGTGTAGGGCAGGTACCACTGCGGGCCGATCAGGAACGTGAGCGCGCACAGCGCGACCGCGTACACGACGCCCAGCCAGCGGTGCCGCAAGGCCATCATCAATGTCAACGCCAGCGCTGGTCCGGCCCACACCCAGTGGTGGGACCAGGAGATCGGCGAGATCACGACAATCAGGACGGCGTTGATCACCACCGCCAGCGCGTGGTTGCGTCGCCGCAGCGCGTACAGCACGCCCAGCACGGCGAGCACGACCAGCACCGCCGAGCCGGCCAGCCACAGCGAGTTCAACGTCGTCCCGGTGAGCGACTGCTTGGCCAGCAGGCTGCGCAGGGTCAGGTTGCCCGCGTAGTTCGGGCCGAAGGAGTCCCCGGTCTCCCACATCTTGTGCAGCCACCACTCGGCGGCGTCCTTCGGCATGGCGACAAAGCCGATCACGACCGTGGCGGCGAACGTACTCAGCGTGACGACTGCCGAACGAAGGTCCCGCCGGATCGCGAACAGCAACAGGAAGCCCAGCGGGGTGAGCTTGATGGCGGCGGCCAACCCCACGAGCATGCCGCGCGGCCAGAACGTCTTCGGCAGCAGGCAGTCGGCGGCGACCAACGCCATCAGCACGATGTTGATCTGCCCGTAGTTCAGGGTCTCCCTTCCGGGCTCGATCAGGGTGAGCACCGGCATCAGCCCCACCGTCGCCGCCGCGACGAACTCCGGGCGCGGCGCGAAGTAGTGGGAGGAGCGGGCGAACGAGTACGCGGTGACGAGCACGCCGAGGTGTGACAGCACCGCGATCGCGACGACCGCGCCGTTGGTCGGCAGCCAGTACAGCGGGACGAACAGCAACGCGGCGAACGGCGGGTAGATGAACGGCAGCGTCGTGCCTGGATTCGCCGGGTCCAGGTCGCCGTAGAGGTCGTAGCCGCGCAGGTAGGCGCGGGCACCGAGCTGGTAGACCTCGGTGTCGATGTAGCCGCGCGTGTGAATCCAGTGCACGAACCACACCGCGACGACCTCCACGAGGATCGCCATGATCAGCAGGAAGCGTCCATCGCGCGCACGCGACACTGTTCGACCACCGTCCCGGGGAAGTGCGACGACCGCGCGAGTCATGAGCACTGAACGCGACGCCGATGTGATCTCATCGATACTGAAAACCAAGCGTGATGTTCTGGGGCCAATGTTACCGAAACGTGGCATGTGAACAGTCGAGTCATCCGGGACAGGCGGGAGACGGCCACCCTCGCGTGTACGAACGGTAGTAATCTGCTCGCCCCGCGTGAGAACTCCTGTGGGCGAACGGCGCGTACCAGCAAAAACACGTGCCGTAACCGGCCGCGGCGAATACTTGCCCACTCGGTTTCGAGCGGTGGTTCCGTTGCAGCTACCCTGCTGGATCGTGAGCTTCGCAGGCTATGACCTGATCGTTGTTGGTTCCGGTTTCTTCGGACTGACGATCGCAGAGCGCGCCGCCACCCAGTTGGACAAACGGGTGCTGGTGCTGGAACGACGTGACCACATCGGTGGCAACGCCTATTCCGAGGCGGACCCCGAAACGGGAATCGAAGTGCACCGCTATGGCGCACACCTGTTCCATACGTCCAACAAGCGTGTGTGGGACTACGTCAACCAGTTCACCGATTTCACGGACTACCAGCACCGGGTGTTCACGATCTATCAGGGCCGTGTTTACCCGATGCCGGTGAACCTGGCGACGATCTGCGAGTACTTCGGCCGCTACATGACGCCCGACCAGGCCAAAGCGCTGATCGCCGAGCAGGCCGGGGAGATCGATTCGAAGGATGCTCAGAACTTCGAGGAGAAAGCGATCTCGCTGATCGGTCGGCCGCTGTATGAAGCGTTCTTCCGCGGATATACCGCCAAGCAGTGGGAAACCGATCCGAAGGAACTGCCGGGCGCGAACCTCACTCGACTCCCGGTTCGCTACAACTTCAACAACCGTTACTTCAGCGACACCTACGAGGGCCTTCCGGTTGACGGTTACACGGCCTGGCTGAAGAAGATGGCCGAGCACCCGAACATCGAAGTGCGGTTGAACACCGACTTCTTCGACGTGCGCGGTGAGTTGCCGGAGGCCCCCGTCGTCTACACCGGCCCGCTGGACGGCTACTTCGGCTACACCGAGGGCGAGCTGGGCTGGCGCACCCTGGACTTCGAGTCCGAGGTCGTCGCCACCGGCGATTTCCAGGGCACCCCGGTCATGAACTACGCCGACGAGGACGTGCCGTTCACCCGGATTCACGAGTTCCGGCACTTCCACCCGGAGCGGGACTACTACCCGAAGGACAAGACGGTGGTGGTGCGGGAGTACTCGCGGTTCGCTGAAAGCGGTGACGAGCCGTACTACCCGATCAACACGCCCGAGGACCGCGCCAAGCTGGAGAAGTACCGTGAACTGGCCAAGCGCGAGGCCAAGGAGCGCAAGGTGCTCTTCGGTGGTCGACTGGGCACCTACAAGTACCTGGACATGCACATGGCGATCGGGTCCGCACTGAGCATGTTCGACAACAAGATCGCACCGTTTTTCACTGAGGGCCGTTCGCTGGATGGCTCGCTGGAGGACTGACCGACCGTGACCGACCGGACTTCCGAAGAGTCGCTCGCTGCCGCGCCGAACTCAGCATCCTCGGACGCGGCGGACCTGGCCGCCGAGGCGGTTGAACCTCAGGCCCCGGAGACCGGCCCCGCGGACAACAGCGCGGGCGAGAGCAAGCTCAGCGATGTCGCCTCGGTGCGCGAGGGGCACTCCGCCGTGGCGCCCGAGCAGGTGCTGCAGCGGGTGATCCTGCCCCGCGACGAGGACCCGCTGGACGTGCGCCCGCTCTACGTCGACGAGCCGGGTGGCCTGACCGGCCGAGCGACCGTGGTGTCCCGCCGGTCGATCAAGATCCCCTCCCACACGAAGATCTCGTTCGCGTCGTACTTCAACGCCTTCCCGGCCAGCTACTGGAAGCGCTGGACGAAGGTCGACGAGGTGGTGCTGCGGCTGAAGGTTCGCGGTGCCGGCCGGATCGACGTCTACCGCTCCAAGCCCAACGGCGACACCGTGCACCTGCAGGGCACGCCGGTGTCCAGCCAGCGCAAGTGGAGCGGCCGTGAGTTCCGGGTGTCGCTGACCCCGTTCGAGGACGGCGGCTGGATCTGGTTCGACGTGCTGACCAACGACTCGTCGTTGGAGATCGACGAGGCCGCGTGGACCACCGACATCCCGCTGCCGCGCCAGACGGTGGTCGTCGGCACCACCACGATCCGGCCGGTGGACTGCGTGGTCGCGCTGCAGGCGCTGGGTGAGGACCCGCAGGTGCTCGACGTCGTCGAGAAGGTCGTCGTCGCCGACCAGGGGCCGCAGAAGATCCGGGACACCGAGGGTTTCGCCGAGGCGGAACGCCGCCTCGGGGACAAGCTGCAGGTCATCGAGCAGGAGAACCTCGGCGGCTCGGGCGGGTTCACCCGCGTGATGTACGAGGGGGTGCACAACTCGGACGCCGCCCAGGTGCTGCTGCTTGACGACGACATCGCGCTGGAACCGGACGGGGTGCTGCGGGTCAATGCCTTCGCCCGCGCCTCCAGCCAGCCGGTGATCGTCGGCGGCCAGATGCTCAACCTCCAGGCCCGGTCCCGCCTGCACACGATGGGTGAGGTCGTGGACATGGGCGCGGCGATGTGGCGGGCCGCGCCGGGCGCGGTCACCGACTACGACTTCGCCAAGTACCCGCTGCGCAAGAGCAAGAAGATGCACCGGCGCATCCACGCGACCTACAACGGCTGGTGGATGTGCCTGTTCCCGCGCGAGGTCGTGGAGAGCACGGGCCTGCCGCTGCCGCTGTTCATCAAGTGGGACGACGCCGAGTACTCGCTGCGTGCCGGCGAGCACGGCTACGCCACTGTCACCCTGCCGGGTGCCGCGGTGTGGCACATGCCGTGGACGGACAAGAACGACGCCACCGACTGGACGGCGTACTTCCACGTCCGCAACCGGCTGATCCTGGCTGCGCTGCACAGCCCCGACTCGGTGCGCGTCAACATCGTCAAGCAGGGCCTGAAGCTGACGCTGCGGCACCTGCTGTCGATGGAGTACTCGACGGTCGCGGTGCAGCAGAAGGCGCTGGAGGACTTCCTCGACGGCCCGGACGGGCTGTTCGACACCCTGCGCACGGCCCTACCCGATGTCCGTGAACTGCGTAAACACTACGAGGACGCGCAGACGCTGCCGTCTGCCCGGGAGTTCCCGCCGCCGTCGGCGGACCCGGTGATGGCCGAAGGTCTGCTCAAGCCGCCGGTGAACCCGGCGGTGATCGCGGCGCGGGCGTCCAAGGCGCTGCTGCACAACCTCAAGGAACCGTCGGCGGAGGCCGCCGAGCGCCCGCAGCTGAACATCCCGGCGGCGAGCGCGCGGTGGTTCCTGCTGGGTTCGCTGGACAGCGCGACCGTGTCGAACGCGGACGGCAGTGGCGTGGCGTTCCGCCGCCGCCACCCGGAGGAGTTCCGCCGGCTGGGCATGCGCGCGCTGCAGAACTACCGGCGCCTGGCCCAGGAGTGGTCCCGGCTGCGGGAGGCGTACCGTGCGGCACTACCGGAGTTGACCAGCGCCGAGGCGTGGAAGCAGGTCTTCGACGCCAAGTAATGGACTAACCCCCGAAACGTCCACGAGACCCCGGAGACGATGTGGCTGAGCTGACCACGGCGAGATCCGAGCAGGCAGCGGAGCTGCCGGAGGAATCGCCGCTCGAAGCGAGCGAGGAGCAGGGAGCGGTCACCCCCGAGACCGTCGCGCTCCGCAAGGTGCAGGAAGTTCTGGCGAAACCGCAGGTCGTGCGCACGGCGCAGGCCATGTCGCTGTTCGGCGAGCACGCCATCGGCTGGCTGGCCCTCGGTGCCGTGGGTGCGTTGGCGGACCGCAAGCGGCGCGGTGAATGGGTCGCCGCGGCGGCCGGTGTCGCCCTGGCGCACGGCGCCTCCATCGGCGTCAAGCGCGTGGTGCGCCGCCGCCGCCCGTCCGACCCGGGGGTGCAGGTGCTGGTGGGCACGCCGAGCCGGCTGAGCTTCCCGTCCTCGCACGCCACGTCGACGACGGCGGCTGCCGTGCTCTACGGCGGGCTGACCGGCAAGAAGCTGAGCCCCGCGCTGGTCCCGCCGATGATGCTGAGCCGCTTGGTGCTGGGCGTGCACTATCCGAGCGACGTCGTCGCCGGATCGGCCCTGGGAGGCGCAGTGGCCTGGGGCGTGAAGAGCTGGATCAGACGTCGGAGGAACCGTGGCTGACAACAACGAGACCGGCTCGGCCGTAAGCGAGGACACGCGGATCGTGGAGGCCGACGCGGAACCGGTCCCGCCCACCGGTGGTGCGGACCTGAACCACACGAACGGAACCAGCTCGGACACGGCCGGCACCATCGGCTCCGAGCCCGGGGCATCGGCGATCGAGGACGGCACCACCGCCGACCTGGACGAGAAGGACAAGGCGTCCGACGCCTACCACGCGAGGGTCGTCGCCAAGGCCGGCACGCTCAACGGGTTGCTCAGCGGCCTGGTCAAGGAGCTGCGGCCGAAGCAGTGGGTCAAGAACGTGCTGGTGCTCGCCGCGCCGTTCTTCGCGGGCGGGCTGACCCACGCGTCGATCCTGCTGTATGCCGCGCTCGCGTTCGCGGTGTTCTCGATGGCCGCGTCGGGCGTGTACTTCGTCAACGACGCCATCGACGTCGAAGCCGACCGCGCCCACCCGACCAAGCGCAACCGTCCGATCGCGGCTGGCCTGATCCCGCTGCCGATCGCCTACGCGGTGGCGGTGGTGCTGCTCGGCGGGTCGCTGGCGATCTCGGCTGCGGTGAACATGACCTTCTTCGGGGTCATCGCGGTCTACGTCGGTGTCCAGCTGGGGTACTGCTTCGGCCTGAAGCACCAGCCGGTGATCGACCTGTGCATCGTCGCGTCCGGCTTCCTGCTGCGTGCCCTGGCCGGTGGCGCGGCTGCCGGGCTGTACATCTCGCCGTGGTTCGCGCTGGTCACGGGCTTCGGCTCGATGTTCATGGTGGCCGGCAAGCGCTACGCCGAGGTGAAACTGGCGACCGAGACGGGCGCGAAGATCCGCAAGTCGCTGAAGGCGTACTCGCCGTCCTACCTGCGGTTCGTGTGGGCGATCTCGGCGGCGATCTCGATCATGTCCTACAGCCTGTGGGCGTACCAGATCCGGGAGAACGTCCAGTCGCGTTGGGGCATCATCTCCATCGTCCCGTTCTTCGTCGCGATCCTGCGCTACGCGGTGGACGTCGACCGGGGAACGGCGGGCGAACCGGAAGAGGTCGTCCTCAAGGACAAGGCCCTGGCGGTCGTCGGGCTGGTCCTGGCCGGCTGCCTGGCGATGGCCTTCTACCACCCGTTCTGAGAGCTGGCAAAGGTCTGGAAGGGCGCCTGATCGACGCGAAAGCGGAGATCAGGCGCCCTGTGTATTGGGTGCTGGCTTAGCGTTCGTACCGGTTGTCTTTGACGGCGGCGATGAAGTCGGCCCAGCGCGCGGGCGAGACGCATAACAGCCCGCCGTCTCGCTCCTTCGTGTCCCGGACGCCTACAGCGTCACCCCCGAGTCCGACCTCAACGCACTCCCCGCTCGTCCCGCTGTAGCTCGACTTTTGCCAGTTGGCGAACCCCGTGCTCATGATTCCTCCAGTTCAGCGGCGTAAGCGCTGATCAGTTCAGCTGACTCGCTCGCGTTCAGAGCTTGCGCACGGAGCTTATCCGTGAGGTCGCAGAAATCAGCTGTGTCTTTGCGTTCGTCGAGGAACTGGCCGGACCGTCGGTGCTCCAGGTAGACAATAGGGCTGGCTTTAGCGAACTCGTAGAGCACATGCGAACCATCCAGGCCGATGTGCGCACCCAAGCTGAACGGAATCACCTGGACCGTGGCGTTTTCAGCGGTGCTTGTCTTGAGAACCTTGTTGAGCTGCTCCAACATGGTCGTCCGGCCGCCGATGGGCCTGCAGAGAACGCCTTCGTCAAGGAGGACGGAGAGTTCCACTGGCTTGTCCCGTGTGAGGATCTCCTGCCGTCCTAGCCGGATCGTGGTCAGAGCCCCGACCTCTTGTTCAGGGATGCCGCCCGCTCTCAGCAGCGCCTGCGCGTAGTCCCTGGTCTGGAGAATCCCTGGGATTCGGTTCAAGGCGACCATACTGATCCGAGTGGCCTCGTTCTCGAACTCGATCAAGGCAGAAAGCTGACGAGGGATGCCAGGGTGACCGACCTCGGTCCAGTTCGGCTGGTTGGCATCCTCCGCCATCTCCAGCAACTCGGCGCGACGTGCACGGTCGACTCCGTAGATAGCGAGGAGCGCGCCGATCTCGTCGGCCGCGGGAACCTTTTCACCGCGCTCGATACGGCTGACAGTCGAGCGCGAGAAGTCGAGTTGGTTTTCCAGCGCGCGAACGCTCAACTTGGCCTTCTGCCGGAGTTCTCGCAGCTCAGCGCCAAGGCTTCGCGCCTTCGCCGTGTTCGCCATGCGTTCACCCTAGACCCGGAAGCGATCACCTGATGGAGTCAACTTGATTGTCTCTGTGACATAGGTCTGTCTTACTGGATCTTAGGCATGTTGTCACAGAGACAGGAGCTTGCTCCATGACGTACGACGGGTTGATCGGGCTTTGGCGTCCGGTCGGCATCGGCCGGCACGCCTTCGGGATTCCTGAGCGGAAGGCGTCGCCGGGTGAGTTGGTGAAGACGTTCTGCGGCATCGAAGTCGAGGCGTGGCGGTTGCATCGCCAGCCGTCGAAGTACGAGTGGATTACCGAGCCCACGTGCATGGATTGCTGGCACGTCCTCGCGAACCGGCAGTGACACGGCCTACGCGTTCGCCGTAGTCGCTTGTTCGTCTCTTCTCTGAAAGGAAGCGTCGATGTTGGCTGCCGTGTTGGCGGTGACGGCCACGATCGTCGTGGTCTTGCTCTGGCTGTTCTACATGACCGAGTTGCCGCGTGCGCAGCACGGGGATTCTGGTGAAGGTTCGCTGAACGTCTGGCATTTGATCGAGCGGGTGGAGAAGGAGCGCCGCCGATTGGACGAACCAACGGGTCGCCACGCCCTTCGCGACGAGTCTCATGTGGACAGTAGTCAACACGGTAGCCGACCCGACTTCTCGTCGCTACTGTCACCTGGCTTGTCTTGGCGGGCGTAGCGGTTCCAACAGAGTTCACTTCCGACTCAGACGATCCATGTTGAGCTGGCTCGCTGCCAGATCTTCGTTCTTGCCTACCCAGCTGCCTTAGCAATACAACCGCATGCCAGCGAAGCAGCTCGTGGAGAAGATGACGGAGCATATCGCTGGCGAGCTCAGTCATGGGTTCCCGCCGCCGGCGCAGTTCAGCTACCCCGAACCGTACAAGTGGGTGCCCAACCCCTGTGCATCGATCCCGCCGAAGGAGGCTCTGGAAGTCGAGATGGGGGCTCGGGACTCCGGTTACGTCATGGAGCAGACCGGGATATCCGAGGACTACGTCCAGAGTCAGGTTTATCGCAACGTCAAGTACCTCTTCCAGCACTGTGCTCGAGAGACTCCAGAAGCGCGCTCAAGATCAGTCACGCTGGCGCGGTCGTGGAGCGCGGGGTGGGGAGCAGAAAGCTCTTGACGTGCTCGGCAACACCGTCTCCGGTGGTCAGGCTCTCCGGCAGGGGCTCTTGACGAACCTGTAAAACCGAAGGCTGGGATGTTCTTCGTAGCGCTCATGCCGCAGTTCGTGCCCGAGCACTCGCCGTGGGGGCCGACGCTGCTCCTGTCCGCGATTGCCGTCGCGCTCACGGCGTCGTGGTTCGTCTTCGTGGCCAACGTCGTTGGCGCGCTGCGTCGCTTGTTCTCGTCGCGGAGGGTTCGTCGCACGATCGACGCAGTCGCAGGGACGTTGCTGATCGGGCTCGGTCTTGGGTTGCTGATGGAGGGCGAGCTGTGATTCTCGCCGGTTGGCCGGACGAGAACGCAAATTGGTGCGCGGTCGTGATCGCTGCGTGACTGTTCTTGCGCCGTTCAGGCGACCCGGCCTGTGTACGAGCCAGTAGTGTGTTGCTGATCACAATCCGGGTTTCTGGGGTTGGCTGACGGTTGCGTGCGGTATCGGGCAAGATGCCCCTGAAGACATATGGGGTACCCGGGACGACCGAGGGGGACGAGGGCATGGCAGGACAGTTCTACGTCGACAAAGCTGGCTTACGCGCAGCGATCGGCGACCTCCAGGCTGCTCACAAGGAACTCCTGAGGATGCAGCGCGATGCGGCTTCCCTCAATGTTGGCGAATTAACAGCCGGAGATCAGTGCACCAAACACGTCGTTCAGAACTTCACGGACCGGGCAGCGGGCAAAGAGAACTCGCTGGCTAGCACCGTCAAGACGCTTGCAGACATTGTGCAGAGCAAGATCGACGCGTACAAGGGCACGATTGCTGAATACGAGAAAGCTGAAGAACACAGCACTGTCCATCACGGTCGCATCGATGTGTAACTGATAGAAGTATGGGTATGCGGATGAGTTCGCTTGGTCGTGCCGCTGTGCTATGCGGTGGTGTCATGTTGGCTGTTACGTTGAGTGCGTGCTCTGGGGGTTCTTCGTCGGGCGGGCAGTCGAACACGCCGTCTCCCAACGCTCCTGCTGCTTCGGGGATCAGTGATCCAAGGGACGCTGCTACAGCGAATCTGTGCAGCTTGCTGCCGCCTACCACGGCCAATGCTGCGGGAGTGGCGCCGCAAGGTGCGGCAGAAATCAGCAGTACGACACACCAGCCCGCGTGTACTTGGGAAGAAGCTGGCGACGGGCCACGTCAAGTCTCGATTACGATAACTCCAGCCGATATCAGTGTGCTTAATCGCCAAGCGGGCACCTACCAAGACTTCCGAAAGTTGCAGATTGCTGGACATCCCGCTGCGATCGCGAATCACAGTGCGCCGGGAACTGCTGACATCTGTGAAACTTTTGTCGGCACGAAAAATGGGCAAATGCTGCTGGCTCAGGGTGCCGTTCACCCAGACAGCGTCGGCAAGGAAGATCCGTGCCAGCTAGCCCAGCAGGCCCTGCAAGCAGCTGTGCCGAATTTGCCATCAGCCAAGTGAATTTGAGGGGGTTCACAGCATATGGGATCATCACCAGGACTTGAGCCTTGCTACGCGAATGATGCGAAGGCTTACCGGCAGCAGATGGCCGGTGCCTGGGATGCCAAATCGCTGCCGCCTGCCACGGGGAACGGCTTCGGCGACTGGTCGAACATGATCGAAAGACTGACCAATGTCCAGACCCGGATCGAACAGGCGCTGAACAAGGCCGACGCGGCGCATCAGGGTGCTGCGGCGAATGCGGGACAGCGAGCGATGGCCGAAATCAAGCCTCTCGTCGCTTCTGCTCAGCAGACCGTGCAGGGTGTACGGGATGCGATCCCGCGCGCAGTCGATCAAATGAACCAGACGTTCCACTCACTGCCTGCGCCGGGCCAGAAGTTGGACAACGGCCAAGATGCGGTCTTCGATCATCCAGACAAGGGGTTCTGGGATCAGGGTTGGAACAGCTGGATGGGCTTCGGGGACTACGACGACAAGATGTCGGCGTTCCAGGCGACCAACCAGCACGCTGCGCAGGTGATGAACACCTACCAGGGCCAGTCGCAGACGACGATTGCCCAAACACCACAGTTCCAGCCTCCGCCCCCACCGCCCGGCTCGAACCAGGCTGCGCCGGGAACTGGCATGGGGAACGCGAACAGTGCTCTGACCGGTTCGCATGGCAGCGGGTCGTCGATGCACAGCGGCAGCGCGGCCGGCGCCGGGTCCCATTTGGCCGGTGGTGCCGCTGGCGGTGCGGCGCACGGATGGAACCCCGGTGGTGCTGCGGGTACCGGTGCTCAGGGTGCCGGTGCTGCTGCGGGCGCTGGCGCGGGTGGCGCGCTCGATGGAGCGGGTGCCGCAGGCCCCGGCTTCGCCGGTGACTTGGGGATGGCCGGTGC